>NZ_CYZU01000019.1 GCF_001404335.1 Faecalicatena contorta | reverse complement strand
AGTTGAAGAAGTTTTTTCCTCATCACCTCCTCTTTGAAAGTCGATTCAAATATGAAAAATCAAGCGGAAATGACACCCGCTCTATTTGTCATGCCCTAATCGACTGTGAATAGTAACAAACGGTGATTTGGTAAAAGAAAAAACTATTGACTCTTACGCTGCGTGATAGTGTACTATGAAATAAAAGAAATATAGAAGACAGTCACAGCCGGCAGACGAACAAACTATATATTCTTATAAACACCGTGTACTGACGTTTATGCAGTTTAACTAAAAACGCTGAATAATAATGTAATAGTACAGCGGTAAGACAGGAGCTGATTACGATAAGAACTGTAAAAGAGGTTGCCAGTTTGTCTGGCATCAGTGTAAGGACACTGCAGTATTATGACGAAATAGGTGTATTCAAACCAACAAAAGTAACCGATGCAGGCTATCGTCTATATGACGATGAAGCGTTGAAAACCCTGCAGCAGATTTTGTTTTTTAAGGAATTGGACTTTCCGTTGAAGGATATAAAAGCCATCATGGAAGATCCGCATTATGATAAACTCAAAGCATTTAAAAAGCAGAAAGAACTGCTGATAGTAAAACGCGACAGGCTAACGAAGCTTTTAAGCCTGCTTGAAAAGCTGGAAAAAGGAGAATCATGTATGAGTTTTGAAGAATTTGATTTAAGTGAATATATACAAATGCTGGAAGATTTTAAGCAGGAAAATACAGAAGAAGTAGTCAGGCATTGGGGAAGCGTAGAAGAGTTCGATAAATTCATAAGTAAAATGAAAGCGGACGAAGTCCAGATTGCGGAAATGGCAATCAAACAGTATGGAAGCGTTGCAAAATATACGGCAGCCATGAAGCACAGCTTGGAGCACTTTTCTGAGAATATGGAAAAGATGGAGCAGATAAAAAAGAATGGATATATAGAAAAAAACGAGGCCCTGAATGCAAAACTATATGAGGATATAACAAAAGACCCGAAGTCGGAAGAAGTGCAGAGTATATTAGATGAGATTATAAAGCTGGGGCAGGAGACCATGCCGGATGTAGATCAGGGGGAGCACTATTGGGAGATGATGATTGACTGGTACCTCCATAAAGAATCCTTAATAGAAGCGATAGATAAACGGTATGGGGCCGGGGCATCCAGATATATGGGGGAGGCGCTGCAATACTATTTTAGAAACGAAATCAAAGAAAATGATATAGGGGACGCAAAAAAGGGATAGTCTTTACATTTATAAGCATATTATAAAAAAAGCAAAATTTCTCATAATACCGATAGCTAATTACTGGAGGTTTTACGGATCACCAACCGAATCAATACGCTCCCCCCGCCCTGCTACAGGCTTCCCGGTTTTTTAGCGTCCCTCCCACAACAAAGATTTCCGCCAACTTTTTATAGAAAGTTGCAATTTAGGTCCGGGATATAGTATACTAACATAAATCGAGGTGAGCATATGGAACCATTACTGGACTTATCGAAGGAATATGGGATTGTACTTGACGGAGGAGGAGCCAGAGGGGCCTATCAGATCGGGGCCTGGAAGGCGTTGAAAGAGGCAGGCGTGAAGGTAAATGCGGTTGCGGGTACATCAGTGGGCGCTTTGAACGGAGCGCTTATTTGCATGGATGATGTCGAGAATGCGGAAAAGATATGGACCGGTATGACATTTTCCAAGGTGATGGATGTGGATGATGACTGGATGGAGCGTCTGTTCAGCCATGAGAACAAGTTTACGGAAGTGATCGCAGAGATCTGGAAGAGGCTGTCGGATGGCGGTGTGGATGTAACTCCGCTGAGGAAGCTGATTCATGAAGTGATTGATGAGGAGAAGATCCGCAGTTCCGGGAAAGAATTCTTTCTTCTGACATTTTCTTTGACGGATTTTAAAGAACTGGATCTGAGCCTGGATGATATCCCGGAAGGGATGCTGGAAGATTTTCTGCTTGCAAGTGCGTACCTGCTGGGATTTAAGAATGAAAAGCTGCATGGGAAGAGATATATTGACGGCGGCGTGGTGAATAATGTGCCGCTGAAGTCCCTGGTCAAACGAGGGTATACTGATATTATTGAGATCCGTATTTACGGGCCCGGCAGAGAGCCCAGAGTGAAGCTGCCCGAAGGGGCTGAGAAGTATCAGATTGGTCCGCGGGTTGGACTGGGCAGTATTATAGATTTTGAGAGTAAGCGGAGCCGGCAGAATCTGAAAATCGGTTATTTTGATGCAAAGCGTATGCTTTATGGCCTGGAAGGATTTATTTATTATGTAGTACAGACCCATGAGGACGGCTGGTTTGAGGAACAGCTGGCGGATATCACGGAGATAGAAAAAGCGGAAATGGCGTTCGTGCTGAAGCTGCCGCTGACATTTACCGTAAAGGCTTTGTATATGGCGATGCTGGAGGCGAGCGCGAAGCAGATGCGTATTCCCAAGTATCAGATCTATACGACGGATGAATTATACAACCTGACGGCCGAACGGTATGAAGCGCTTGCCGACAAGATTCATCTGCCGAGATTTACACATGTACTTATGAATATAGGGAGGGATAACACAATGAATTTAAAAGGAAGAAACTTTTTGACGCTGAAGGATTTTACCCCGGAAGAGATTACTTATCTGCTTGACCTTGCGGCAGATCTGAAAGAGAAGAAGAAAAACGGGGTGCCTGTGGATTATTATAAAGGAAAGAATGTGGCCCTTATTTTTGAGAAGACAAGCACCAGAACGCGCTGTGCATTCGAGGTGGCGGCGCACGACATGGGAATGGGTTCCACTTACCTGGATCCCAGTGGATCGCAGATCGGGAAAAAGGAGAGCATCGAGGATACCGCAAGAGTGCTGGGAAGAATGTATGACGGCATCGAATACCGCGGTTTCGGCCAGGAGATTGTGGAGGAACTGGCAAAATATGCAGGAGTCCCTGTATGGAACGGCCTGACAAATGAGTACCATCCGACTCAGATGCTGGCAGACTTACTAACGATCCGGGAGCATTTCGGTAAATTAAAAGGAATCAAGCTGGTATATATGGGAGATGCAAGATACAATATGGGCAACTCCCTGATGATCGCATGTGCAAAGATGGGGATGCACTTTGTAGCATGCACCACGGCAAAATATTTCCCGAGCCAGGAGCTGGTTGAAGTCTGCAGAGGATATGCGGCAGAGTCAGGAGCAACAATCACACTGACCGAGGACGCCATGGAAGGGACAAAAGATGCGGATGTAATCTACACAGATGTCTGGGTATCTATGGGTGAGCCTGACGAAGTATGGGAAGAGCGTATTAAAGAACTTTCCCCATATAAAGTAACAAAAGAAATTATGGGAAATGCAGGCGAGGGCGCAATCTTCCTGCACTGCCTGCCGGCATTCCACGATCTGAAGACAAAGATCGGAAAAGAAATGGGAGAAAGGTTCGGCATCACAGATATGGAAGTTACGGATGAAGTATTCGAGTCCGTGCAGTCCAAAGTATTTGACGAGGCAGAAAATAGAATGCATACCATCAAGGCAGTTATGGTTGCGACTTTGGGAGAATTTTAAGAATATTCAGAAAACGGAGGGTAAAGGGGTCAGACCCCTTTGCAAAGGGGTCTGACCCCATGCCCTCCGTTTGAATTCGGGGTGAAGTTTTGAAAGCAGAAATATTAAAAATGCTGCGTGAAAGTAATGATTATGTGTCCGGCCAGCAGTTGTGTGAGAAGCTCGGAGTTTCCCGGACCGCTGTCTGGAAGGCAATCAATCAGCTGAAAGAAGAGGGCTATCAGGTAGAAGCCGTTCGAAACCGCGGCTATCATATTGTGGAGAGTCCGGATATTATCTCCAGAGAAGAGCTCGCCAGCATGATCGACACCGAGTGGGCAGGACAGAAAGTCTACTATTATAATACAACGGATTCCACCAACATCCGGGCAAAACAACTCGGAGAAGAGGGAGCCCCCCACGGAACCCTGGTCACGGCCGGCCAGCAGAGCGCCGGAAGAGGGCGCCGCGGCAGAGGATGGGAGTCACCGGCGGGCAGCAGCGTGTATATGTCAATTTTGCTCCGGCCGGAGATTCCGCCGGTGAAAGCGCCTATGCTGACTTTGGTAATGGCTTTGAGCGTTGCCAGGAGCCTCGAGGAATGCACCGGTTTGAATGTTCAGATTAAATGGCCGAATGATATCATCCTGAATGGGAAGAAACTGGTTGGCATTCTGACGGAAATGAGTACAGAGATTGACTTTATTAATCACGTAGTAATCGGTGTGGGAATCAATGTGAACATGGAATATCTTCCGGAGAAAATACGGGATAAGGCAACATCCCTCCGCCTGGAAACAGGACATGTGATAAGGCGAAGCGAAATCATAGCATCTACGATGAAAGAATTTGAGAAATACTACGGCTTATTCATCGAAGACCAGAATCTGGAAAGCATGCGTGAAGAATACAATGCTCTGCTGGTTAACCGCGGCAAAGAAGTGCGGATTCTGGGAGGAAAAGAAGAATATAACGCAGTGGCGCTGGGAATAAACGAAAAAGGCGAATTATTAGTACGCCGTAAAGACGGAACAGAAGAGGCAATCTTTGCCGGCGAAGTATCCGTGCGGGGAGTGTACGGATACATCTAAATTTTGAGAATATTCAGAAAATGGTAAGCAAAGGGGTCAGACCCCTTTGCAGGAAAGGACGAATCATGGAAGAGGAAGTTGTTCTTTGCGGGGCCAGCTCATACGAGCAGAAGTTTTATTTGAACCCCGAGTTCGAGACACTCCCGGAAAGCATACAGCAGGAACTTCAGATTATGTGTGTGCTGTACACAGAGGATGTGGGCGGAGTGCTGATGGTGGTTTACGACGAGCAGGGAAATCTGGAACTGCGGGTAGACCACAGGGAGGATGATTTTACGTTTGATGAGATAGGCAGCGTGCTGAAGATCAAGGAACTCCAGCGTACGAAGTCGGAACTTTTTGAGTCGCTGGAACTGTTCTATAAGGTATTCTGTTTAGGGGAGGATATGGATGTTACTGACGATTGATGTAGGAAATACAAATATAACATTAGGTGTATTCGATCATGATAAACTGGTCGGAACCTTCCGCATGACTACAAAGCGCTCCAGGACCTCGGATGAATACGGCTTTACGATCTGCGGCATACTGGAGCACCGGGATGTGAAGGCGGCAGATGTGGACGCGGTGATTATAGCCTCGGTAGTACCGGATATTATGCACTCATTGGGGAGTGGAATCATCAAGTATCTGGATGTAAAACCGCTGGTTGTTTCTGCCGGAATTAAAACGGGAATCCGGATTGTGACGGAGAATCCCAAGGAGATCGGTCCGGATCGTATTGTGGACGCAGTAGCGGGATATGAGCTCTACGGCGGGCCGGTGATTGTTGTGGACTTCGGGACTGCGACCACCTATGACCTGATCGGGCCGAAGGGGACTTTTGAAGCGGGGATTACCGCGCCCGGGATCGAGACTGCCGGACGCTCCCTATGGGGCGGAGCTGCCATGCTTCCGGCTATCGAGATCAAAAAGCCGCCGTCCATCCTGGCAAAGGAGACGGTCTCCAGTATGCAGGCAGGACTTGTCTATGGGGCGATCGGTCAGACTGAGTATATTATAGAGAAGATCAAAGAAGAGTCCGGCTATGATAAGGCCACTGTAGTAGCAACGGGCGGCCTTGGCAAAATCATTGCGAAGGAAACCAGGAGTATAGACGCATACAGGCCGGATCTGACATTGGACGGGCTTCGTCTGATTTATAATAAAAATAGAAAATAGTGAGATAATAGACATGAAACAATTGAAAATCGGCAATGTACAGCTACAGAATTCTTATATACTAGGACCCATGGCAGGAGTAACAGACCTGCCATTTCGCTTGCTCTGCAAAGAGCAGGGAGCCGGCCTTGTCTGCATGGAAATGGTAAGCGCGAAAGGAATCCTCTATAACAATAAGAATACGGAAAGCCTTCTGGAGATCCATCCGGATGAAATGCCCGCCTCTCTGCAGCTGTTCGGTTCTGATCCCAAAATTGTCAGTGAGATGGCAAAAAGAATAGAAGAGCGTCCATTTGCTATCTTGGATATTAATATGGGCTGTCCGGTCCCCAAGGTAGTCCGCAATGGGGAGGGATCCGCACTGATGAAGAATCCTAAGCTGGTATTCGAACTGGTGAGCGCAGTGGTAAAAGCAATCGAAAAACCGGTAACCGTGAAGATCAGAAAAGGGTTTGATGAGCAGCATGTGAATGCCGTGGAGATTGCGAAAATTATCGAGGAAGCAGGAGCGGCAGCCGTCGCAGTTCACGGAAGAACAAGAGAGCAGTACTATTCCGGAAAGGCGGACTGGGAAATCATCAGCAAAGTAAAGGATGCTGTAACCATTCCGGTCATAGGAAATGGAGATGTCACATCGGGGGAAAGGGCCATTGCCATGCGGGAGCAGACGGGCTGTGATGGAGTCATGATAGCCAGAGGCGCCCAGGGCAACCCCTGGATATTTTCCGAGCTCACAGTCTATGAACAGAACGGCACGCTTCCGCCCAGGCCGTCCGTTGCGGAGATTAAGAAAACCATGCTCCGGCACGCCGCCCTCCAGCTTGAATACAAAGGCGAGTACCTTGGAATTCGGGAAATGCGCAAGCATGTCGCCTGGTATGTAAAAGGACTTCACGGCGCAGCAAGGCTGAGAGATGCCATTAATAAGGTAGAGACGTATGAAGAACTTGAAAATATCTTGACATCGCTATAGGGATTGGTTATAATATTGAAATTGTGAAATATAAATTTAAACAGGATTAGAATCAGTGCATAGGAACGCTGATCAGAAGCAAGAAAGCTTAATAAATGAAAGAACACGATAAGAGGAAAGAAAAGGAAAGGAAAAGGAGCAGTTAACATGGCAGAAGCAAAGAAAAGATTACTTACTTATGCAGGCCTAAAGGCACTGGAAGACGAGCTGGAGAATCTGAAGGTCGTTAAACGGAAAGAGGTCGCAGCAAAGATTAAGGAAGCGAGAGAGCAGGGGGATTTATCCGAGAATGCAGAGTACGATGCGGCAAAAGACGAGCAGCGCGATATTGAGGCCCGTATCGAAGAGCTGGAGGGCATCCTTAAAAATGCCGAGGTCGTTGTTGAAGACGAGGTAGACTTCGACAAAATCAATGTAGGATGTAAAGTAAAAGTATTTGATATCACGTTTGATGAGGAAATGGAATTCAAAATTGTTGGTTCAACAGAAGCAAACAGTCTGGAAGGAAAGATATCCAATGAATCTCCGGTAGGGCAGGCATTGATGGGCAAGAAAGCGGGAGACTTAGTCGAGGTAGAGACACAGGCCGGGCAGATTCAGTATAAGGTACTTGATATCAGCCGGTCAACGAGATAACTGAGGATTGAAATAATGTAATAAACCAATGAAATGACAGACCTCTTACCTACAAGAGGTCTGAATTCGCATATATAAGGAAGGAGAGAAAACAGTGTCCGAACAGAAAAATAACAAGAACGCACAGCAGAACAATGCACAGGAGCCAGACCTGAATCAGCTGAGGAAGGTCCGCCGTGAGAAGCTGGCTGAGCTGCAGGAAAACGGCAAAGACCCGTTTGTAACCACGAAATATGACCAGACACACCACAGCCAGGAGATCAAAGATCAATACGAGGAGCTGGAGGGCAAAACCGTATCAATCGCAGGCCGCATGATGTCCAAGCGTGTCATGGGGAAAGCTTCCTTCTGCAATGTCCAGGATCTCAAGGGCAACATCCAGTCATACGTAGCAAGAGACAGCGTAGGTGAGGATGCGTATAAAGAATTTAAAAAGATGGATGTAGGCGATGTAGTGGGAATCGTGGGTGAAGTGTTCCGGACAAAGACAGGAGAGATCTCGATCCATGCCGCTTCTGTCAAACTGCTTTCCAAGAGCCTGCAGATACTGCCGGAGAAGTTCCACGGCCTGACAAATACGGACATCCGTTACCGTCAGAGATACGTAGACCTGATCATGAATCCGGAAGTAAAAGATACATTTATCAAACGTTCAAAAATCCTGAGTTCCATCAGAAGATACCTGGATACAGAAGGCTTCATGGAAGTGGAAACGCCGATGCTTGTGAGCAATGCGGGAGGCGCTGCGGCAAGGCCTTTCGAGACACATTTCAATGCACTGGATGAGGATTTCAAGCTCCGCATCTCTCTTGAACTGTACTTAAAGAGGCTGATCGTAGGCGGTATGGAACGTGTTTATGAAATTGGACGAGTCTTCCGCAACGAGGGTCTTGATACAAGACACAATCCGGAATTTACGCTGATGGAGCTGTACCAGGCTTATACAGATTATCATGGCATGATGGATCTGACAGAGAATCTCTATCGTCATGTGGCACAGGAAGTCCTGGGCACAACAACAATCGTTTATAATGGTGTTGAGATGGATCTCGGCAAGCCGTTCGAGAGAATCACGATGATTGATGCCGTTAAAAAATATGCGGGCATCGATTTTAATGAGATTAAAACAACAGAAGAAGCAAAAGCACTTGCGAAAGAAAAGGGCATAGAGTTTGAAGACAGGCACAAAAAGGGTGATATCCTGAGCCTGTTCTTTGAGGAATTTGTTGAGGAACATCTGGTGCAGCCCACATTTGTTATGGATCACCCGATTGAGATCTCACCGCTTACAAAGAAGAAACCGGAGAATCCGGACTATGTAGAAAGATTCGAATTCTTCATGAATGGCTGGGAGATGGCAAACGCATACTCTGAGCTGAATGATCCGATTGATCAGAGAGAAAGATTCAAAGCGCAGGAAGAACTGCTGGCACAGGGGGATGAGGAAGCGAATACGACGGATGAAGACTTTCTCAATGCGCTGGAGATCGGGATGCCTCCTACAGGAGGGATTGGATTCGGGATCGACAGGATGTGTATGCTGCTGACGGATTCGGCGGCTATACGTGATGTACTGCTGTTCCCGACCATGAAGACACTGGGCGGAAGCGATGCTTCTAAGAAGGTGGAAAAGGCAGGGAAGGAAGAGGACAAGCCAGAGGAAAAAAAGGCTGAAAAAATTGATTTTTCTAATGTAAGAATTGAGCCGCTGTTTGAAGAATTTGTTGATTTTGATACATTTGCAAAGTCTGATTACAGAGCTGTAAAGGTAATATCCTGTGAAGCTGTACCGAAGAGCAAGAAGCTTCTGAAGTTCGTTTTGGATGACGGTACAGACAAAGAACGCGTGATTTTAAGCGGAATTCACGAATATTATGAGCCGGAAGAGCTGGTAGGTAAGACTTGTATCGCAATCACAAACCTGCCGCCAAGACCCATGATGGGAATTGATTCCTGCGGAATGTTAATCTCAGCAGTACACGAGGAAGATGGTCATGAAGGACTGAACCTTCTGATGGTGGATGATAGAATTCCGGCAGGAGCGAAGCTGTATTAAGAGCTAATTTTCCGCTTGGAAAAAGCTGAAAATCCTGGTATTATTATTCATTTGCCAGTAATTATATAAAGTATGATGCATTGTTATAAAGCATAACGAATTTCAGGCGAAAAGGTGAAGGTGGAGCAAAAATATATGAAAGCACTTCTTAGAGTTAATCTAAGGAGTGCTTTTTTTCACATATGTGGTAAACCGCATTAAGCCGGTTAATGAACAGATTTATTATATGGGATTCCGTAAATGACACTATAGCTGTGTTATAGATTATGCAAAAGTATTCGGGACTTTAACGGAAAGTGTAAAAATGGCATGAAATGTTATATAATGAACAAATTGTTTAAACAAATGTTAAAGTATACTCATTTATATTGCGTGAAAGTGAACAATAAGTGAAATAAAACTAACAAATGTTATTGACAAAACAAAATAAGGGTGTTATACTAACATTGTAACGAACAGTATATTGAAAATGCGCATCAATATAATAGCAAGGAAAAGTGGATTATTAGGAGGATTTACAATGTTGACAGTGAACGAATTTGCAAAGCATTTAGACTTAGCATATCTGGCGCCGAATTTACAGAAGGAAGATATCATCGAAGCATGTAATATTGCTAAGAAGTATCATGTAAATGCGGTGAACGTGAACTCCTGCTGGGGAGAACTTGTTGTGGAAGAGTTAAAGGGAAGCGATGTTGGACCAAGCGCTGTCATTGGTTTTCCGTATGGCGCGATGTGCACGAAGGCAAAATTATTTGAATTAGAAGAGATGGTAAAGCTTGGATGTACTGCCTGCGATATGGTTGTGAACATCGGAGCTGTAAAAGATAAAAACTATGAGCTTGTACGCCATGAGATCAGCGAGTTTGTAAGGATCTGCGGCGAGGGCTGTGATACAAAGCTGATCTTCGAAGTTGGATTCTTGACTGATGAAGAGATAGCAGAGCTGACGAAGATCTGCTGTGAGTGCGGTGTTACATATGTAAAGACAGCTACCGGATCACAGGCATTCCCGACTTTGGATCAGGTTAAGATCATGAAAGAGAATCTTTCCGGAGATACGAAGATTAAAGTTTCCGGAGTGCCGAGAACATTTACCATGCCGGCAGTCCTTCACATGTTTGAACACATGGGTGTCAGCCTGGTAGGAACAAGAAGCGCAGGCAAGCTTGTCGAGGAATACAGCAAATATCTGGAAGAATTGAAATAGTGGAGGGTGTTATGCAGACAGTGAATTACAGTTTAGCCTCTCTTGTGGGAGGAGAGATTCAGATCGTATCAAATGATGAAGGCTATGTCAGAAGAGCGCTCCATCAGAATATCAGTCTTGAGGAATATGAATTCCTGTTGAAAAGAATACGTTATATCGGTGTAAGCGACAGATTCAGGGATGTCATCGATTTGTTCAAGGTTCCGGAAGGGGAGACGCCGGCGGGATTCAAGATTGAATATAATATGAAAGAGAACCAGATATTGGAGATAGATTTGGTCAGAAATATATCGTATGATAAAAATGGACTCAGAAGACCGACCAAGTTCATCTATTCGGCAGATACAGCCAATCCGTATGAAGTCGAGCCGATCAAACACCTCATCGGGAACCTGACCTGCAATCCGGGGATTATCTATGACCTGTTCATCAATAATCCGCAGGCAAATGTGGGGCATAAGTTTAAGACCAGGAACGAGGTTATGAGTGAGATTGCTAATATTCTCGGACCAGGGTGTGATATCAGTGTTGAGGTAAATAATCCATTTGCAGATTTTGAACAGATACTTGAGGAGGCAGAGGAATTCAGAGAGATGTTCTCTGATTACCGTATGGTTCTCAAGATTCCCCATACAGGCCCGGTAAATGCAGACAATGTAAGCGAGCTGCTCGCAGGCGACAAGAAGCTTTCTACACGCTGGAATCAGGCGGCTACAAAGGATTACCTTTACGGGCACAACCTGGCGCTGAAGATGAAGGAACATGGATTCAGAGTAAACTATACTTTGATGTTTGAACCGTGGCAGACGGGCATGGCATTGCAGGCGAAGCCATATTTTATCAATAGCTTTGTACGCCAGCGCTTTGGTGTTACAACTTATATTAATGGGCTTCTGAATGCATACCAGACTACATATGACGACAGATTTTTGCAGGCCCTGCGCAGCTTTATGATCGAATGGGACTTCCTCTCCAAGAATGACCAGGATGCGGATCTGCGTCTGGTTGAAAAGATGGCAAGAGAGACAGTTGAATATAGAAAGATCAACGAACACGAGGGATTCGACGGCATGGACGGCGTAAGGCATAACTTACGGATGCTTCGGAATTCTAATCTGGAGGACACCAGGCTGATCATCTGCAGTATCGAAGGTTCAAGAATGTATCCGGAGCTGGACAAACTGATGACAGAAGATGAGTTCAAGGATATGACGGACAGGATTGTAATTACGACAGAACCAAGTTACTTAGCCCAGAATACATCGGCACCGCAAATTATTACATATCAGAGAAGATTCATGAACGCTGCGAATGGTGAGAAGTAGTTTATTGAAGGGGCACCAGGGGCAGACTCGGGCGCCTCTTTTTTGGATCTCCCGGCGTAAATACGCCAATTTATAGCACCCGCTGTCTGCGCCGGGAGGCACTGGACAGGATTGCGTTAAAAAGCGGGCAGGAGGAGAAATGAAGAAAAGCCAGTATCTAATATTTGCGATTTTTGTGGGAATCCAGTCTTTTCTGCTTCAGCTGGTGGACCAGGTGATCGGTACGCATCTTGTATCCGGCGGCCACAGTGGATTTGTGTTTATCGCGTTTCAGGGCTGGGCGCTTTACTTTCTGCTGGGAAGCAGTGTGAAGGGCGCCGTAAAGGGATTCTGCGGGTATGTCCTGGGGATTCTGTTTGCAGTGATTATGATTGGGATGTCGGCCATTTTACCGGATCTGAAGCTTTTGACGGTACCGCTGGTGGCGTTGATTGTGGTTCCCTTTATGATGTATTTTGAATTTGCCCCGTGGTGTATCAGTAATGTTGCCGTGTTCTTTGTCGGGGCGGGCGCCTTTTTCGGAGTTAACAGCTATGTTGAAGGTATCAAAATGTGGCAGTCCGCAGGGATTGTACTTCTATACTGTATATTCGGGCTGCTGTCCGGCTGGACGAGCATCGTGTTTCGGAAATGGCTGGAAGGCAAGATTTTCAGCGTATCTGTTCCTGATTCCGGACAGATACCGGGTAAGAAAGGAATAGATGCGTAACAGTTCAGGCATGTCTGAACTGCTACATGGATGGAGGTGTATCAGGCACATGAGTAAGTTAGAAATGCTGACAAAGTTAAATGATATCTGCTTATTTGTAAAAGATTTTCAGGGAGCGCTTAAATTCTACACAGAAAAGTTCGGGTTCAAAGTAAAGAGACTTCAGCCGGACCCTGAGCATGCCAATTATGCGGAATTTGAATTCCATGGGACGGCGGTTACGCTCTGGGATAAAAAGGGGCTGTGCGAAGTGGTGGACCATACCTATATCGATGGGGAAGGACATCATTTTATGATGGCTGTGAAGGTTCCCGCTCTGCAGGACGTAGACGATATAGCAGAAGAATTGATTGGCAACGGGGTAAACTGCATCAAGGAACCGACCACCTATGGTTTTGGCTCCAGAGCGGCTTATTTTCAGGATTTTGAAGGAAATGTATGGGAAGTGTTTGCCTGGGAAGAAGGCAATGGCCCGGGTCTTCTGGATGAAGCGACAGAATAGGAGGAAGCCATGCCAGGTTTTACAATTATCGTGCTGGACAGCGTAGGGGTCGGAGAGCTTCCGGATGCGGCAGAGTTCGGAGATACAGGAACCAATACGCTGAAGCATGTGGACGAGTACAGAGAAGGGCTGAATATCCCGAATTTAAAGCAGCTTGGGTTGTATAATATCGAGGGAACAGGACTTACGGGGATCAGGGCTCCCAAAGGGTGCTTCGGAAAAGCAGCAGAGTTGGGAAAGGCAAAGGATACAACGAATGGACATTTCGAGATTGCCGGGCTGACCGTGAAGACGCCGTTCAAAGTATTTGGGGAATCTTTTCCGCCGCGGATTATAGAGGAGCTGGAGCGGCGGATTGGGACGAAGATGATTGGGAATTATCCGGCGTCCGGTACCGAGATCATCAAAGTGCTGGGAGATGAGCATGTAAAGACCGGGTATCCGATCGTATATCTATCGGCTGACAGCCTGATGCAGATTGCGATGCATGAGAGTATCATCCCTTTAGAGAGACAGTATGAGATCTGCCGGATTGCCAGGGAGCTCCTCACAGGGGATGACACGGTAAGCCGTGTGATCTGCAGGCCGTTTACCGGCGAAAGCGGTAATTATTACCGCACGGAAAACCGCAAAGACTTTTCCGTAGACCCGCCGGGGTATACAGTTTTGGACCTCCTGAGTGAGAAGGGGAAAGACGTGATCGGCGTCGGGAAGATTGAAGACATTTTCAACAGGCGCGGCCTGACGGAGATCAATCACACGAAGAACAACAGAGAAGGCATACAGGCTGCCCTGTCTTATCTGAAGACAGGATTTGACGGGCTTTTATTTGTGAATCTGGTTGATTTTGACATGCTTTACGGACACCGCAATAACCCGCTGGGATATGCTGAGGCGCTGGAGTATTTTGATACCTTTGTACCTGAGATGGTCAGCCTTTTGAAGGAAGATGATATTCTCCTGATCACGGCGGACCATGGATGTGACCCGACAACGCCGGGAACAGATCATACAAGGGAGTATATTCCGATTGTCTTATACGGGAAGCGGCTGAAAGCAGGAATCGATATAGGAACCAGGAGTACCTTTTCAGACATTGCGGCGACCGTTGCAGAATATTTTGGCTATGAATTTCAGGCGGGTACCTCTTTTCTGAAGGAGATAGAAAGGTAAGGTAGGAAATATGGATAGTTTTGAATTTATGTCACCGACGAAGTTTATCCTGGACAAGGATGCAGATCAGCTTTGCGGGCAGGAAGTTAAGAAGATATCTGATAAAGTGTTATTTGTTCATTACGGGGACGGTTATATGTATAAGTCCGGGCTCCACGCAAGGATTATTAAGGCTCTGGAGGCGGCGCAGGTTACGTATTATGAGCTGCCAGGGGTAGAACCGAATCCGAAGGTCGGGCTGGTCCGGGAGGGCGCAGCGCTTTGTAAGGAGCATCAGATCGGCTGCGTATTGGCAGTTGGGGGCGGCAGCGTCATTGACACGGCTAAGGCAGTTGCCCTGGGGGCAAAGTATGAAGGCGATGTGTGGGATTTTTACAGCAAGAAGGCCGTTCCGGCTGAGGCGCTTCCGGTAGGCACAGTCATGACACTTCCGGCGACAGGAAGCGAAGGCAGCAATGGAAGCGTGCTGAATAATCCGGAAACAGGCGAGAGCGCGGATGTCATGGCAGATTTTTTAAGGCCTTCATTCACCTTAATGAATCCCGATCTGACGCTGACGATACCGAAAAGACAGACCGTATTTGGCATTATCGATATGTTTTCCCATGTACTGGAACGGTATTTTTCAAGCTCTGTGGATGTGCATCTGACAGACTATATGTGTGAAGGTGTTATGAAGGCAATTCTGGTCAATGCCAGAGCGCTGATGGAGAACCTGGATGATTACAATGCCAGGGCAGAGTTCATGTGGACGGCTATTGTAGCACACAACGGGCTTCTTGCAGCCGGAAGGAATCAGGACTGGGCGACGCATACGATCGGCGCACAGCTGAGCGCGCAGTATAATGCGGTACATGGTTCGACCCTATCCGTGCTATTTCCATGTTGGGCGACGTACGTATACAAAGAAAACCTTCCGAGATTCGTACAGTTTGCGAACCGCGTGTTTGACGTTGAGATAGATTTTTATGACCAGGAGAAGACCGCTTTGGAGGGAATCCGCAGATTGAAGGAATTTTTCCAATCCATGGGTGCTCCCGTGACATTAAAGGAAATCGGAGTCGAAAGCGATGAGAAGTTCCGGAAGATGGCAGAAGATGCATGCAGGTTCGGCAATATCGGTGGGCTGAAGGTTCTGAATGCCGATGATGTGGAAGCAATTTACAGAATGGCACAGTAGGGTGGGTATATGAAGTATGAAATAGGTATCAGCGGGGCAGTTATTGTCTCGGCGCACAACCGGTACCGGCCGTTTATCGGTTCGGTAGGCGTGTCCGGGGACAGGATTGCGGCCGTTATGGAAGGAAAACTAAAAAAGGAAGACTGTGAGGTCTGGCTGGATGCCGATGGAAAGATCCTGATGCCCGGACTTGTCAACGGGCACTGCCACGGGGACATGACACTGGCGCGAGGGCTGGGGGATGATATGACTTTGCTGGAGCAAAACCATAAGTTTGCTGATACCGGGTGGTTTTATACCCTGATTGACGACGAGGACAGGTTCTATTCCCGGCAGCTCACCTACTGTGAGGCGCTGCTTTCCGGTACCACATTTATCATGGAAAATATGTACTGGGGGCTTAAAGAAGATTCTGTCCGTGCGATGAAGGAGGTTGGTATCAGAGGAGCTCTGGCGGAGGATGTCCGGGTAGATTTTCAGAAACCGGATGAGCTTATATCAGAACAATTTCTTACAGAGTTTATCAGAGTGTGCAAAGAGAATGATTTTGTTCCTGTACTGGGTGGGATTTCGGAAGAAGACTATGATACGGAGAGGCTGAAAAGGATTCAGGCGATCGCAGACCGGCACAAGATATTGCTTACCTGCCATTTAGCGGAGAACACATGGCGGCAGGAGATTGTAAAAGAGAAGTACCATGGGACGGCGATTGCATATCTGCATCAGAACCGGCTGCTGAATCCGGGCGTAATCGGCTCCCACGTCGTCTACGCTTCCGAAGACGAGGTAATACAGCTTGCACAGACGGATACAAAGGTAGTGAATACGCCGCTGTGCGAGATGAAGATTCAGGACGGCATCGCGCCAATTCCGGAGATGGTCAGGCGGGGCGTTACCGTATGCCTGGGTACAGACGGGGCAATGTGGAACAACTCTAACGATATTTTCCGGGAAATGAAAGGGATGTCCCTGCTCCATACGATCCACAAAGGAATCCGCAGTCTGAAGAAGACGGATATTCTGGATATGGCGACAATCAACGGGGCAAAATGCTTTGGACTGGAAAACGACTATGGAACCATCGAAGCAGGGAAGAAGGCAGATTTTATTCTAATCGAGACTAGAGCTCCCCATATGCAGCCGATGCTTCTGGGGGAAATGGAGACGGTAACGTCCGCTCTTATCTATAATGCAACAGGCCGTGACGTAACGGATGTTTTTGTGGACGGAAGGCATGTAGTAGCGGATGGGGTATTGCAGACAATAGACGTAAAGGATGTCATGGAAAAAGTGCAGAAGACTTCGGAAAAAATAGGAAGGGCACTTTCTTCATAGAAAAAAGAAAAGGAAGGAACATATTATGAAAAAACGAGTATTGGCAGTTATGCTGGCAGCAGTGATGGTGATTGGACTTGTGGCAGGATGCGGAAAGAAAAACGAACCTGCGGCCTCAGACGGGAAAGATGATGGGGGAACGAAGCAGTTAAAGGTTGCGCTTGTTGTAAACCAGAAGTTCGGCGACAAAGCCTCCATGGATGACCTCGCAAAAGGCGCGGATCAGGCGGCAGAGGACTTTGGAGTTGAGATTAAAAAGCTGGAGTCTGCGGAGGCTTCCAAATTCGAAGAAGACGTGCGTGCAATGTCCAAGGCAGGTTATGACTTGATCGTAACTACATACGGCTACATGACAGACGCAACAAAGCTTGTATCAAAGGAATATCCGGATACCAAGTATGCGGCAATCTTCCAGACCATCAATGACGGCAGTGAAAAGTATGAAAATGTATGGGATACGGAATTTCACGGCGAAGGCGCTTTCTACCTTGGCGGATATATTGCCGGAAAACTGACAAAAGCGAATCACGTAGGCTTTGTTGTAGGCGCAGAGGAGCCGACGCCAAATGCGGAAGGCAATGGTTTTATGATGGGTGTAAAGGCGGCCAATCCGGATGCCACTGTTGAATTTTCTTATGTAGGAAGCTATGAAGATCCGGCGAAGGCAAAAGAAGTAACGAGTGCAATGATCTCAAAAGGCTGCGATGTCATCCAGACAGACTCAGGCGCTTCGAATGCAGGCGTAGTTGAGGCATGTAAAGAAGCAGGTATCCTGTGTGCAGGTGAGATCAGCGATTACTATGATACATACGATGGGTTCTATGGCATTGAAGGCATTGGATTTGGAGACACCGTATACAAAGCAATTGAAATGCTGGAGAATGGAGAATATCCTGGCGGAGAGCACGGAATCCGTGACCTGACAAACGGCGGATACTTTATGGATTGGGATTCATTCAACAGATTCGCAGACAGTAACGACGAGTATAAAGATGTAATGAAAGCAGCGATTGAAGAGGCACAGAAACTGGAAGAACAGATTAAGGACGGCTCCTTAGAAATTCCATTCAATACAGACGTGCCGAATTGGGAAAAAATTAAATCTTCAGCAGAATAAAACGAAAACGGCAGAGGCTGCCCCTTAAGCTGCAGTTACAGGCAGCTTAAACAGGGCGGCTTCTGTAAGATAATAAAACAGATAAACGAAGCATTGTTAAAGGAGAGTCAATGATTATGGAAGAAAACATGAACAAAGCATCCGCACCAAAGGCAGAGAACGAAGGGGTATATCATCTACAGCTCAAACCAGGGGATGTCCCGCCGTACGTGATTCTGCCGGGCGCTCCGGAAAGAACTTTAAAAATTGCGAAAAATTGGGAGGATGTGAAGGAAGTCGCATCCTATCGGGAATATAAAACAGTTACGGGAAAATATAAAGGGATGGATATGGCGTGCACTTCCACAGGCATCGGCGGGCCAAGTTCCGAGATCTGCCTTCACGAGCTGAACACACTGGGCGTGCACACCTGCATCCGTGTGGGGACGACGGGATGTATTGTACCGCAGTTCGATCTGGGAGATCTGATCATCCCGGTTGCCTGTGTCAGAAAAGACGGAACCTCTGCCACTTATGTAGAGCCCGAATTTCCGGCGTTTGCAAATACCTATGTGGTCATGGCCCTTATGGAGGCATGCGAGCGTCTGGGATTCCGTTACGGACTGGGCCTTGATTACACGGTCGGCTCTTTCTATATCGGACAGGGACGTCCCCTGAATGAGGATGGAAGCGGATACTGGCCTTCCTTTGCAGAAAAGATTATCCCGGATCTGCAGACTGCCGGTGTGACGAACATCGAGATGGAGACCTCCGGACAGTTCGTGGTAGGTTATCTGCACGAAATGAGGATGGGAGCGGTTCTTTCCGTAATTTCCAACAGGGTGCTGGACCGCTGGGGCGACAATGGCGGAGAAGAGAAGGCATGTCTGGCAGCGGCCGAAGCGATGAAAATACTCAAAGAGTGGGATGAAACAGGCGAAGTAAAACTGAGCGTGAAGAAAAATCAGGTATAGATACGAAAAGACCAAATCTATGGTGGATGAGCAGAAAAGGTAACAGTTCAGGTCTGCCTGGCCTGTTGCCAGAAAAGGAAGGATAATATGGCAGTAGCGGTTGAAATGTTGAATATATCGAAATTCTTCCCCGGCGTTGTGGCGAATGATAATGTATCCTTAAGCGTGAATGAGGGGGAGATACTTGGACTGATCGGCGAGAATGGCGCCGGCAAATCGACGATGATGAATATGCTGTATGGGATGATGGAGCCGGACCTTGGCGTAATCAGGCTGTCAGGGAAGGAAGTCCGAATCCAGTCTCCGAATATGGCAATTAAACTGGGGATTGGAATGGTACATCAGCATTTCATGCTGATGCCCAATTTAAGTGTTTTACAGAATATTATTTTAGGAAAGACACCAACTAAAAATGGGTTGATTGATACAAAAGAAGCAAAGGAAAAGATCCAAAAGATAATGGATACCTACGATCTCCCTGTAAATCTGGACGAAAAGATATACCAGCTGTCTGTCGGAGAAAAGCAGAGAGTGGAGATTATTAAGGCGCTGTACAGAGAAGCCAGAATCCTGATTCTGGATGAACCGACAGCCGTATTGACGCCCACGGAGACAGACAAGCTTCTGGAGGTGCTTAGGCTTTTGAAGTCAAAAGGCTGTGCGATCATCTTTATTACACACAAGCTCCGCGAGGTCATGGCAATCACCGACAAAATTGTAGTTATGAGAAAAGGCCTTGTAACAGGAACTCTGGATACCTCTGAGGCGAATACGGAGGGGCTTTCCGATATGATGGTCGGAAGAAAAGTAAACCTGGAGATTGAACGGCAGGCGTACCAGCCAGGAGAAGAGGTACTGGAAGTCAGGGACGTAAGTGCCTTGAACCAGAGAGGGCTTCCGGCACTGAATGGGATCAGCTTCCATGTATCCAGGGGCGAGGTTGTGGGTATTGCAGGTGTAGAAGGCAATGGGCAGACAGAACTGATCGAGGTTGTCTCAGGCATGCTAAAGCCCACGGGCGGCCAGGTTATCTTCGAGGGCAAAGATGTAACGGCGCAGAATGTACGCGAGCGTAGAGAAGGCGGCATGTCCCATATCCCGGAGGACCGGCTGAAGATGGGCAGCGCGGTCAACTGTACCATCAGAGACAATCTGATCCTGAACAGGTACTATCAGAAGCCATACTGCAAGGGCGGCATTCTGGACAACAAAAAGCTTCACGATTTGTCGGAGGATCTGTGCAAAAACTTTGACGTTAAGACGCCGGATTCCGATTATAAACTGGGGACGCTTTCCGGTGGAAATATGCAGAAGGTGATCTTTGCGCGTGAGATGGAGGCAGACCCGGATCTGCTGATTGCGGCACAGCCTACCCGCGGGGTGGATATCGGAGCCATCGAATCAATCCATCATAAAATCATAGAAGTGCGGGACTCTAACCGGGGCGTGCTGCTGGTCAGCGCGGAATTAGACGAGATACTTTCTCTGTCGGACCGGATCCTGGTAATGTACGAAGGAGAGATTATGGCAGAATTCAAACGTGGAGAAGCAGATGAGCGTACCATTGCAGTCTATATGACAGGCGCAAAGAGACAAGGCGGTGATGACGATGAAAAATAAAGAAAACAACAGAATATTATCCGCACTGGGCGTCGTAGGAAAACAGGTCAGCCTGATTGTTATTGCGCTGATTCTTGCAACAATCTTCCTGGCAGCTTCCGGTTACGAGCCACTGGCGATTGTAAACGGAATTATGGACGGGTTGACCCTGGATATCGCCGGCACGATCCGCTGGGCGACACCCCTGATTCTCTCCGGCCTTGCAATCTGCGTAACTTACAAGGCAGAGGTTTTCAACCTTGGTGTGGACGGGCAGCTCTATATGGGGGCGGCGGCAGCAACGGCGGTAGCAGTAAATATCCCGGAATCAATGAACCATTTGGCGGCGCTGGTGCTTATCTTCCTTTCCGCCATGCTGGCAGGAGCGTTGTTTGCAATGATACCGGCGCTGATGAAGGTGTTCCTGAACACGAACGAAGTGGTATCGACACTGCTTTTAAACTTTATCGCAGTATTATTTGTAGAATATCTGGTAACGGGCCCATTGCGTGACCCGGAGGCTGGGACGAATCTCAATGCCAGCGCTATTTTGAAAGAAAATACATGGCTTCCGCGTATTTCGTATTTCGAGCCCTCCTCTGCAAATATCGGGTTTTACATAGCAATCATAGTTATGATTATTTTAACATTTATTTTCTTTAGGACGGCCTTTGGGCATGAGATTAAGGTAGTCGGCTCTAATCCGGTCCTGGCGAAATACGCCGGAATGAAGCCAAAGAAGACGATCCTTCAGGTCATGGCGATGAGCGGAGCTATCGCGGGGATTGTCGGAGCGGTTGAGGTGACAGCGGTACAGCACAGGCTTCTGGCGGGCTTTAACCCTGATTTTGGATTTGACGGAATCGTAGTATCACTGCTGGCAAATAACAATCCAATCGGCGTGCTGTTCTCTGGTATTTTCTTCGGCGCCCTGAAGAACGGCGGAATCAATATGGAACGTATCACAGATGTGCCGTCAGCGGTAACAGAAATCGTAACGGCAATTATATTTATTACAATCAGTGCGAAGTTCCTGCTCCCGAAGTTAAAGAAAAAAGCAGCCAAAAAGACACCGGCAAGTGAAGGAGGTAAATAGGATGAATTTAGCAGTTATTTCTGATACATTGGCATCGATGATACGAATTGCCACTCCTTTGATGCTGATGGCCTTAGGCGGTCTTCTCTGCCAGCGGGCAGGCGTTTTCAACATCGCGCTGGAAGGTTTCTCACTGGTAGGCGCATTTGCCGCCATTGCAGTTGTGCAGTTTACAGGTGGAAGTGTTTGGGCAGGACTGATCGGGGCGATGCTGATCGGCGCCTTGTACAGCGCGTTGTTCGCCCTGTTTGTAACAAGGTTCAAGGCGGATAATATTATAGCCAGTATCGCCATGAACATGCTGGGCGCCGGGCTGACCTCATATCTCTTACGGGCGATGTTCGGGGTGCAGGGAGCTTACACGCCGGACAAGATTAGTAAGCTGGAAATGATTAATATTCCTGTCATCAAGAATATCCCGATCCTGAGCTGCATCAGCGGACAGAGTATTGTGACTTATTTTGCTATCGTGCTGATCATCGTGATCTATATTATGTTGTTTAAGACGAAGATGGGCTTAAGTATCTGTGCGGTTGGGGAGTCCGAGATTGCAGCGAAGACCGCAGGCATCAAGCCGGCGGTTGTAAAATGGCAGGTCATCCTGATCTCGGGTGCATTGTCAGGGCTTGCGGGGGCATATCTGTCCACAATTTCTGTTTCCCAGTTCTCCGAAGATATGATTCAGGGAAGAGGATTTAATGCCTTTACGGCACTTGTTTTCGGAAATGCACATCCGATATTCTCTTCACTGGTAACACTGCTCTTCGGGCTTGCAGATGCAATCGGAATCAGAATTGAGCTGATGGGAATGAATATTTCACCTTCTATCATCAAGATGTTCCCATTCATTTTCGCGATTCTTGCATTGGCAATCAGCTCTTATACGACAAAGCTGAAGATAAAAGGCGTGATTGGACATAAAAAGAAAAAGGAGAAAACGGCATGAATAAGCAAATAGAGAAACTAGCAGTGAATGCAATCCGGGTTCTGTCCGCGGATATGGTGCAGAAAGCAAATTCCGGGCATCCGGGGCTGCCTTTGGGCGCCGCCCCGATTGCATATGAAGTATGGGCGCATCAGATGTCCCATAATCCGGAGGATCCCCAATGGATCAACCGGGACAGGTTTATCCTGTCGGCTGGGCATGGCTCTTCCATGTTATATTCCCTCCTGCATTTATTCGGTTATGGGGAACTTGGAATTGATGATCTTAAGAACTTCCGGCAGTTGAATTCCCTGACTCCCGGCCATCCCGAATACGGCCATACAGCCGGCGTAGAAGCGACGACAGGGCCGTTAGGCGCCGGGCTTGGCATGGCGGTGGGGATGGCCATGGCGGAAAAGCATATGGCGGCAGTGTTCAACAGAGATGGATATCCCGTCTTTGACCATTACACATTTGCACTCTGCGGAGACGGCTGCCTGATGGAGGGAATCTCTTCGGAGGTCATGTCTCTGGCAGGCACATGGGGGCTGGGAAAACTGATCGTCCTGTATGACTCCAATTCCATCACAATAGAAGGGAATACAGATCTTGCGTTTACAGAAGATGTGGAGAAGCGGTTCGAGGCCTTTGGCTTCCAGGTTCTTTCCGTGGAGGACGGGAATGATCCGGTGGCAATCGGAAAGGCAATTGAGCAGGCCAAGTCGGAAAAAGAGCGTCCCTCCTTTATTAGAATAACAACCAGGATCGGGCATGGTGTACCGGCAAAAGAAGGAAAGGCCAGTGCACATGGCGAGCCGCTGGGCGAGGAAAACGTTAAGATTCTGAGAGAGTCACTCGACTGGCCGCTGGAGGAAGCATTTGCGGTACCGGAGGAAATTTACGAACATTACCGGTCGCTGGCGCGTGCAGGTGCTGGAAAACAGTATTTCTGGCAGCAGATGTTTGAGGAATATGGCAGTAAATACCCGGAACTGAAGGCAATGCTGGAAACATATTATGACTTTGACGCAGCATCCGGTCTTCTTGACGATGAGGCGTTCTGGGCAGGAAATGGAAAAGCTGAGGCCACGAGGAGCATTTCAGGCAAGGTGCTGAATGCTGTCAAAGACCGGCTTCCGAACCTGATTGGCGGCTCCGCCGATTTAGGCCCGTCAAATAAGACCGTTATGAACGGGGAGGCAGATTATTCCGCTGAGTGTCCCGCAGGCAGGAACCTTCATTACGGCGTCAGAGAACTTGGGATGACGGCGGTGGCTAACGGAATACTCCTGCATGGCGGACTGCGTACCTATGCGGCGACCTTCTTTGTGTTTGTGGATTATATGAAGCCGATGCTGCGCCTTTCTTCTCTGATGGGCCTGCCGTTGATTTCGGTATTGACCCACGACAGCATCGGAGTAGGGGAAGACGGACCTACCCACGAACCGGTGGAGCAGCTCACCATGCTCAGGTCCCTTCCGAACATGCATGTGTTCAGGCCCGCGGATGAAGTCGAGACAAAGGCGGCCTGGTATTCGGCGCTGACCTCCGCACACACACCGACCTGCCTGGTGCTTTCCAGACAGAATCTTCCTGCGATTGAGCAGACTGGCAGAGACGCGCTGCGCGGGGGATATATCCTTAAGAAGGAATCCGGTGAGGCAATCGATATGATATTCATGGCTACAGGTTCAGAAGTCAGCGTTGCCCTGGAGGCGGCCGGCATGCTGGAGCAGGACGGTATATCAGTCAGGGTGGTAAGTATGCCGTGTATGGATCTGTTCGCGGAACAAGACGAGGCATATCAGGAAGAGATACTTCCGAAAAGCGTTGCAAAGCGCGTTGTAGTTGAGGCCGGCAGCAGCATGTCATGGGGAAAATACGCCGGTATAGACGGCTGTTATGTGACAATGGATGAGTTCGGCGCATCGGCGCCGGCGGGACAATTATTCGAAAAATATGGATTTACAGCCGACGCTGTGGTAAACTGTGTACGGAAAAAGTTTCCGCAAGTTTAGATTTCATGATATAATGTACGCAGAGTGTACATTATATCATTGCGCATTTAGCAGTTTCTGCAGAACAGCAGAAAGCTGTGCTGTGCATCCGCCGGAGGCATCGTGTCCGCTTGCGGTCATGCTATAATAAACAATATGGTGGGACACATTTTCAGTGGGGAAATTATAGAGTGAGAGGTATTTCTTTTGAGTAAAAAAGAGGATAGATTAAACCGGTTAATTGAAATATTGAAAAGGCAGAATGGCGCTACGATCCGTGATCTGGCACAGATGCTGGATGTATCTGAGATGACCGTGCGCAGGGATTTGGATGCACTGAAGTCAAAGAACGTGATACTGGATATTCCGGGTGCAGCGGTCCTGAATACCCAATATACGTATGAAGGGGAAGACGATGCATATCAACTCTCTATGGCAACCCGCTCACATGCAAAGGAAAAGGAGCGGATTGGAAAGTTTGCCGCCTCCTTAATTCAGCAGGATGACTGCGTGATTATTGATAACGGTTCTACCGTAGAATATCTGGCGGATAGTATTGCAAAGGACATGAAGGTGACGGTCTTTACCTGTAACCTTAATATTTTAAATAAGATCTGCAGTAACCCCAATATTTCTATTATTTTTGGGGGCGGCTATTATCATCCGGATACGACCTTGTTTGAATCGGCGGAAAATATCACGTTGATCAAAAATATCAGAGCTACAAAGGTCTTTGCATCGGCGGCAGGGGTTCATGACACAATGGGGGTCACCTGCATGAATAATTATGAGCTGGAAATTAAACAAACGATCATCCAGTCGGGGGCAGAGAAGATCCTGCTGGTAGACTCCAGCAAGTTTGGGATGATTAAGCCATGCTTTGTGACAGATCTGGATATTTTTGACCGGATCATTACCGACACGAACCTTTCGGAGGAATGGGTACAGCTGATTCAGGAGAAAGGGATCGAATTGAATATGGTGTAAATAAAACGGACAGAGCATAGGTAAAATGCCGTTTCTCTGTTCTGGAGATAATACAAGACTTTGGATTTAGAATCCAGGGATTCATCTTCTTTCAAGGCCAGACTAGAAAATAACCCTTTAGTAAAATGCTGAAGGGTTATTTTTTGTTTATAAACAGAAATTGCATTTCACTTCCGAGCATACTTCAGACAGTATGAATGGAAAAAAACTAATAAAAATAGATAAAAACAGATAAATATAGAAAATAATAGAGAAAATATAGAAAAAATTCTCCGTTAAGCTTGACTTTTTTCTCCAAGTTGATATAATGTAGCTATATCAAGAAGGAAATCTGATTCATTTGTATGTCTGCATGACTTTAGGAGGATAAATATGGGCACCATAAAAGATGTAGCTAAAAAAGCCGGAGTCTCGGTATCTACGGTTTATAAGGTTTTTAATGATAACTACAGTACCCGCCCGGGAATAAAAGAGCGTGTACTGGAGGCCTGCAAGGAAGTGAATTATACGCACCATGCAGTAGTCCGCAACCGTAAGCTGTTAGGATTAATGTTCAGCGAGGCGAAGAATCCATTCACGAACGACCTGATCCAGATGATCATTGAAGAATTGGGAAGCGAATACGAAATCGTTGTATTATTCAGCAACGAAGATACAGACAGAGAAGAGCAGAATGTGGCCTGCCTGGAGCGCCTGGGGGTTGATGCATTAATCTTTGCAGCGGTGTCAAACTACAACTATCCAGAGATCGAAAAAATGATTGAGGAAGGCAAGCCGGTTATCCAGATTTTTATGTGTACCCACCAGGGCGCAGATACCATTCTTTTTGATGATGAGCTGGGAACATACCGGGCAGTAAAATACCTGCTGCAGAACGGGCATAAAGATATTCTGATGCTTTATAAATACCGGGAAGATTTTCCGCAAAGAGGCGACGGCTACAGGCGGGCCTTTGAAGAGGCAGGGCTGGAAGTTGATTCCCGTTTCTTATATGATATTCCCTATAATGACAGTATCAGGGGAATGATTCAAAACCATATTCAGGAATTGCAGCCTACTGCTATTTTAGCAGTGAATGAAATCATTGCTACCGCTGCAGTTGCTGCGCTTACCGAAATGAAACTGTCTTTTCCGGAGGATGTCAGTCTGATTATTTATGATGATTTACCCTGGGCGGCAGCCTCGGGAATCACCACGATTGGGCATGCTTTTGATTCTGCAGGGTCACTCTGTAAAAATATCCTGTCGAACTCAGGAAGTGCCGGTAAACCTCATGAGCCGGTCCGGCTGGTGATTGATCCGATGCTCATCGTACGTGATTCGGTAAAAATCTTAGATTCGAAATAGATGAAATAAGGGCCCAAACCAGTTATTAAGTCATTGCATCCGGAGGCGATGGTTAATAATAAATATGAACAAGTATAACCATGTTTAAAAGGTGAGGAGAAAATCATGAAAAAACGTGTAATTAGTGTATTAGTCATGAGTGCGTTACTGCTGGGATTAACAGCGTGCGGCAGCTCTGGTAATTCTACAGATAAGAAAGAAGATAAGAATGCGGGGAATGGTAAAATAACATTTACGTTTGCAGAGCATGTGGCGAATATTGAAGAACAGGCGCCCCAGGTATATGCTGTAGTTCAGGAATTTATGAAACAGAATCCGGATATTGTGATAGACATGACTGGTTCAGCGCAGGATGAACACACTCAGAAGATAAAATTAGCGTCACAATCGGATACTCTGCCGGATCTGTTCTATTCACTAAAAGGGGATGCCGATGCTATGGCGGAGGCAGGGCTGCTTGCAGATATTTCCGCAGACATTACGGATGATCAGGAATTTGTGGATGGTTTTCTGCCGGGAATGCTGGATGTAATGGAGATGGATGGAGCCATTTATGGGCTGCCAGCAGAGATTTTCTGCAATGGGATCTGGTATAACAAGGCGCTTTTTGAAGAATGCGGATTGGAAATACCCGTGACATATGATGATCTGATACATTGCGCTGAAGTATTTAATGAAAAGGGAATTGTCCCTATGGCACGTGGTACTAAGGATGTCTGGAGCAGCTGGTCGTTAATGACAATGCACGCCAGATACGGATTTTTTGACCATATAGATGGGATTTTCCAGGGCACGGACAACTGGCTGAACGACGATTACCTGCTGTTCTATGAAAAGCTTCAGGATATGTCAGAAAAAGGGATGTTTCCGGATAATGCGGCTTCTCTTGGTTATTGGGAAGCGACCGAGATGTTCCTTGGGGGAAAGGCAGCTATGTTTGACAGCGGGGCCTGGGATACCAAAAAGTTTGATGAAAGTGAATGGAAAGAAGACATTGGCTTCTGGTGGGGACCGACTTTCAGCGATGGTATCGGCAACCAGGAACTGGCTATGAAAGCGCCTTCTCATCCATATTGCGTATCTGCAAAAACGAAAGAGGAAGAACCGGAAAAATATCAGGCAATCATCAAATTCCTTAAGTTTTATTATGGCCCTGAGGGGACAGCCATCATTGCCAGGGATAACCAGAGCGTGCCGGTAACCAGATATGAAGGTGAAATTGATGCAGAATCGTACCCGGTGTTTGCGAAAGTTATGGAGCGTATGAATGATGATTGGGAAAGTCCCGAGACCTGCCCCAATATGACCTTGCCCGGACAGTTTGAGACCACTTATTTTGAAAGCATGGCAGGAGTCATCAACGGTATCTATACGCCCGAAGAAGCGCTCCGGTATATGGATGAACAAACTGAAGCACAGGGGCTGATCCAATAAAGCAGACTGCTCGCCTGATGCCGCTTGGCGCAGGCGAGTTTTTCAATCAAACCGGAAATTCATTTTCTTTTAGAGAGAGGTAATTTTAATGCACTGGCTGAGCAAAAGAAGTACGAAAATTATTATGGTGCTGCCGGCTCTGATTCTTTTTGTGGGATTTGTTATTATACCTATTTTTATTAGTGTTTATTATAGTGTTACGGATTTTACAGGTATCGGAGAGGCACACTTTATAGGCTTGAAAAATTATCGGGTATTATTTCATGATAAGTTCTTTTTCATCGCCCTGAAAAATACATTCATCATTTTGATTTGTATAACAATCACAGTATTACCTATATCTTTTCTTGTGGCTTTACTGTTGGAAAAGTCCTTCAAGGGAAGCGGAATCATTCAATCCATGATCTTTGCGCCAAATGTAGTGGCGCCGATCCTGGTAGGCTTAATATGGCTGTTTATTTTAGACCCCAAAATGGGACTGATTAACGCGGTCCTGAAAGGAATTGGGCTGGAAGGATGGCAGCAGCAATGGATTGGCGGACAGACACTGACGCCTTATGCGGTAGCATTCGTCTATTTGTGGCAGGTTCTGGGGTTTTATACAACCATAAATATGGCGGGACTGCGCAGCATACCTTCGGATATTTACGAGGCATCTCAGATCGACGGAGCAAACCGGGTTCAGCAGGTTTGGCGGATTACGATTCCGATGATGAAGAATACCATCGTGATTAATACAGTTTTGATTATTACTGGCGGGTTTAAAATATTTGAGACAGTTCAACAGCTGACAAATGGCGGGCCCAATCATGTATCGGACGTGCTGGTTACTTATATGTACCACACCACGTTTACAACCTCACGTTATGGCTATGGTATGGCCATTGCCACAGTTTCCTTTATATTTTGTCTGATCTTTTCGATCATATATCTGACCAAAGTGAATAAGTCGATGCATCAGGAGGAGGGATAGATGATGTCAAAAACACGCAGATGGCCAAAAGCCCTGAGCCGTATCGTGCTGATTGTGATCACGGCATTAACCGCATTTCCGTTTTTGTGGCTCTTTGTTCTTTCCTTTAAGACGGATACGGAAATTCTGAACAGCCCGTTTTCTCTGCCGGAAAGTATCAGTTTTTCGAATTATGAGCGGGCGCTTCATACGCTGCCCCTGATAAAGATGTTCGGTAATACTCTTTTTGTAGCAGTTTTTGCCCTGGCGATCAGCCTGGTCTGTACCTTTATGCTGTCTTATGCTATTACACGCCTGCAGTTTAAATCAAAGCGTTTACAGAATGGTCTTTATCTGCTATTTGTGGCAGGCCTTACGATCCCCCCTTATATTGTGATTTTCCCTACTTACCGTATGATTGTTTCCATGGGATTGCTGGGAAACAGGGCGTCTTTGATCCTGCCGCTGGCGGCAACGACGATGGCACTGGGCGTTCTTTTAATGGTCGGGTTCCTCAGGGACTTTCCAAAAGAAATTGAAGAGGCGGCAATCATCGATGGCTGTAATATCTATCAGATGTGTACAAGAGTTGTTCTTCCGGTTATTAAACCGGTACTTGCTACGGTTATTATTTTTAATGTTTTGTATTTTTGGAATGAATACCCTATATCGTCGGTTCTGGTAAATGACCCTAAAATGATGACAATATCCCTGGGAGCTTCTATGTTCAGAGGGCGGTATAGCATGGACTACAGCGGAATGATTGCAGCCACGGTGATTATTATTATCCCGCAGCTTCTGTTTTATCTGCTTTTCCAGAAACATATTGTGGAAGGCATGACCGCCGGGGCTGTAAAAGGATAAGCGCGCCCGGACGATATTTAATAAAAAACGAAAAAAAGGAGATTATTCATGAAACATTTAATATATCCCACAGAAGAGCTATTCTGTGACAATGAACAAAAAAAGTACCCCGGAACCGCAGGGTGTGTCGATTTCCTTTTAGGCGGAATCGGTACAGGCAATGTATCTTTGGGGGCAAGAGGGAATTTGACAACCTGGCAGATATTTAATCAACCGGGACAGCTCAACAGAATGCCGTATACTTTTTTTTCCATCTGGGCAAAACCCGAACATGGGAAGGCGGTTGCAAGAGTATTGGAAAGCAGGCTGAATCCCCCGTTTGCGAAATCTCAGGGCTTCTTCCGAAACGAAATGGCCGGGTTACCACGCTTTGACAGTGCAGAAATGGGCTCAGAATATCCATTTGTTAACTTTAAATTTACGGACGATCAGATGCCGGTTCAGGTAAGCTTAGAAGCATTTACGCCATTCATTCCGTTGAATGCGGATGATTCAGGAATACCCGGAGCGTATTTACAATACAAAGTAAAGAATCCGGGAAGAGAAAAGGTGGAAGTGTCGATTGCCGGTTCGATGAACAATGCCGTGGGTTTTGAAGGGTATAATAACTTTTCTTTTATGCAGCATGCAGGTGAAAGAGTAAACAGATACCGTGATGATAATGGAGTCAGAGGGATTACATATACGGGCAGTGGATTTTCCGACCAGCATATTACCTGGGGGGATATGGCTCTTACGACCACAGCGCCCGCAGAAAATATAACGGCAAAACCTGTTTGGTATCAGGGGCAGTGGACAGATGGGGGCGAGGATTTCTGGCAGGATTTTTCTAGTGACGGCAGGCTGGATGAGGCCAGCATTTATGAACAGGTAGGCAGTACCTGGGCAGAAAATTCGGATTTCAGCTTTCTTCATTTTACAGACAAAATTGGTTCTTTAAGCGTTACGCACAGTCTGGAACCGGGGGAAGAAAAGACGTTTACATTTATACTGACCTGGTATTTTCCCAACCGTCCGAAAATGTGGATTGAACTCGACAAGGACAGAGCCGATATCAATGCAGGCAATTACCAGGTGACAAAAAATTATTATGCAACCCTTTTTGCAGATGCATGGGAGGCAGCTGCTTATCTGGGCAATGAAAAAGAGCGCCTGTACCGTGAGAGCAAGGCCTTTTCTAATGCATTTTTCAGCACCACTTTACCGGGATATGTCTTAGAGGCAGCAGCCGATAATATAACGGTTATGCGCAGCCCCACCTGTTTCCGGATTGAGAATGGCGACTTTCTTGGCTGGGAAGGCGTTGATAATGATTTGGGCTGCGGCCCGGGAAATTGCACTCATGTCTGGAATTACGCCCAAAGTGTGGCGGTACTATTTCCGGAGCTGGAACGAACCATGCGCCGGATTGAGCTGGCCGATGAAATAAGAGAGGATGGTTACATGCCTTTTCGGGCGTACACACCTTTTGATCTGCCCCAATGGGAAATGACGCCTTCGGCAGACGGACAATTGGGAAGCGTCGTGAGGCTGTACCGGGAATGGGTGATCAGCGGCGACGATGCGATTGTCAGGGAATGCTGGCCGGGGGTTGAAAAAACTATGAGATATGCCGAGCAAATATGGGATCGTGACGGCGACGGTTTGTTAGAGGAGCCCCAGCATGTGACTTATGATACCGAACTGTATGGAATATCCAGTATGACCGGGAGCATTTATTTTGCGGCATTGGCAGCGGCGGCTGAGATGGCGGAGCATATGGGGCATGCAGGAGACGCTGAGAAATACAGGGAATTAGCACAAAATGGCAGGAGAAAACTGGACGAAATCAGCTGGAACGGAGAATTTTATGAGCAGATTGTTGACGACGTGAATGCGTATCGTTATCAGTACGGGAAAGGATGCCTTTCCGATCAGTTGCTGGGTCAGTTCATGGCCTTTAATGCACAGCTGGGTTATGTGATGTCTGAAGAACATGTGAAAAAGGCTGCAGCATCCATCTTCAAGTACAATTTTGTTGAACGTGCAAAAGAGAATGTTCATGCGGAGAGGGCGTTTATTTTAAATGATGAAAAAGGCCTGACGCCCTGTACCTGGCCGAATGGCGGCCGTCCGGTATTTCCTTTTGTCTATTATGGCGAGGTATGGACTGGAATTGAATATGAAGCAGCGGCGCTGCTGGCAAGAACGGGTCAGGTCGAAGAAGCCCTGACCATCGTGAAGGCGATTCGCGACCGGCACGACGGCTTCAAACGGAACCCCTTTAGTGAGAATGAATCAGGATATTACTATACAAGGGCCATGGCGTCATGGTCAGTATATGAAGCATTATTGGGCTATGAGTATGACATGCGCAGCAACAGACAGACGTTTGCACCCAGACTTCATGCAGATGACTTTACCGGATTCTGGTGTAATGGGAAAGCCTGGGGAATCTTCCGTCAGAAAAAGACCCAGGACGGCGGCCTGACGCAGGAAGTGGAAGTCCTGTATGGCGGTGAAGGAACTGTAAAGCGGGGGAAATAGTCATGAACAGTAACGAATAGTTATCAAATAAATTACCTACTTGACATATTCTGGAATTTTAGCTATGATACAACTATAATCTAAAATTTCAGATGCATAAATGCAATGCGAGGTAATTTATGTTTAACAGAGTAAAATACAGCAGTTTAAACGAGTTGATATACGACGAAATAAAGAGCAAGATTCTCACAAATGAGTTAAAACCAAACGAAAAGCTGGACATTGACTACCTGAGCACATCTCTGGGGGTCAGCCGCACACCCGTGACCAATGCCCTGAAGTCCCTGCAAAAGGACGGCTACGTAGTAATCAATCCCCGAAGCGGCAGTTATGTAAGAGAGTTGACAAAGGAAGAGCTGGAATATATTTTTGATTTCCGGGAGGTATTAGAAGCCCAGGTAATCCGGAAAGCCATTACAAAGCTGGATAAGAAGAAGCTAAAAGAATTCGGGGAAAAGTTCCGGCTTATTTTAAGTGTTTCTTCTGTGGAGGGGGAAGAGCAGGTACTGGATGTCGTGGAGAAGTTTTTTGAGATAGAGATTAATTTCCATGAGCATTTAATCGACGCCTGTCCATCCATTATCGGAGCGGAGATCATGAATCTGGTGGATCTGACCAAGCGGATTCGTAAACTCCATATTATTTATAAATTGCACAAGGCAGGCTGGGAGTGCTTTAAAGAAGAGATAGAAATTCATGTCCGTTTAATTGAAACTTTGATCAATGAAGAGTTAGAAGAAAGCATCCGGTGGATTTCCACGGATATACACCACACAAAAGAAGAGATTATGGATTGCTTTGACATTATTAATCAGTGGTAAGGCAGTTGGTGCCGGCGTAAGATCGTCGGCGCCTTTCAAAAAGAAAAATGTGAAATTTTACATTTCAAAAAATCGGAGGGGAAATATGTACAGAATCGAAGCGGCCGGAGACAAAATACATTACATTGACGACGAAGAAAAAAGAGACGCATTTCTGCCTTTAGAGAATTTCATGGGAATTTACGAAACCGGAAATCCTCCGTCTATTCAGGCAGAAGAAATCAAGAACGCCGTTATAAGCCCAGTGGGAAAGGGGGAACGTTTAAGGGATATTGTAAGCAGAAAGCAGGCGGAAACGGCAGCGGTTATTATATCGGATGCAACCCGCGGCGTACCAACGGACCGGGTTGCACCGTATATCATTCAGGAGCTGACAGCGGCCGGTATGAAAAAGGAGAATATTGTCTTTGTTGTGGCTCTTGGAGTCCACAGGGATGCCACGGAAAGTGAAATGAAGGAGTTTTTAGGCCCTCTCATGGGAGACATTGCGATTGAAAACCATGATGCTTTCGACGACAATAAGCTGGTATATCTGGGCATGACTTCCCGCCATACACCGGTGAAGGTAAATAAAAGGGTGTATGAATGCGACGTAGTGATCACGATCGGCAAGGTAGAGCTGCATGATATGGCCGGATTTTCAGGAGGAAGAAAGTCCATACTGCCGGGTGTCGCTTCACAGGAGACGATTGTGATCAACCACAGGCCGGAGATGATGGTGCATCCCAAAAGCTATGCAGGCAATCTGGAAGGAAACCCCATCCACGAGGATATGCTCGAGGCCGCTAACATGTGTGGTGTGGACTACTCGGTGAATATCGTAATGAATCAGGAATATGAGATTGCGGGAATCTTCTCAGGGGAACTGCAGGAATCACATGAGGCTGCGGCTGCCTTTTTAAAAGGGTTCTGTATGGTGGAGCTTCCGGCAAAGCCAGATATCTATGTGGTATGTCCTGGGCATCCCTTAAATATCGATATGTACCAGGGTGTTAAGCCGTTAATTGCCCTGCACAAACTGGCAGATGAGAATACTACGGTGATATTGTACGGCGATTTCAACGAGGGTATCAACGCTCCGGATTTTATTGAACCTTTCCGGGCCTATCCGGATCTTGAGGAATTGAAGGAATACGTCTGGAGCCACTATGAGATACAGATGGATCACATCGTTCCTATAAGAGAGATCCTGAAAAAGAAAACCAGAGTCATGGTTGTCTCAGAAAATGTATCGAAAGAAGACCTGGCAGCTATGCACATGGAGAAGTATGACACGCTTCAGGAAGCGATTGACACCGCGATTAAAGAGCATGAGGCAGCATGTCCGAAAGCTGCGCTTTGCCCGCAGAGCTATCGAAGTATTCTTACATTTTTGAACAATTGAGATATTTTAGCTTAATCTAAAATATTAGATATTAAATTATAGACGACAGGAGAGAATCAGTATGAATAAGGAGAGCGCATTATATGCAGTAATAGAGAAAGAATATCCGGAAGTAGATTACGGAAAAGGAATGTATATCTATGATAAACAGGGAAAAAGATACCTAGACTGTGCAGCCGGAATCGGCGTGGTAAATATCGGACACGGGGTGAAAGATGTCATTGATAAGATGACAAGGCAGGCGGAGAAGATCAGTTTTGTTTACGGAGGCACATTTACCAGTGATGTCAGAAGGCGTTTGGCGGCTAAGATTGTCTCGATTGCACCAAAGGGCATGGACAAAGTCTTTTTCTGTTCGGGTGGTTCCGAAGCTATGGAGTCACTGATGAAGATCGCCCGGCAGTATCAGTTGGAAGCCGGAAGGCCAAAGAAGAATAAAATCATATCCCGGTGGCAGAGCTATCACGGGAATACTATGGGAACGCTGGCTTTGGGCGGAAGGCCGTCCTGGCGGGAAAAATATGAGGATTTCTTTCCTAAGAATATTTCCCAGATCGCCCCCTGTAATTGTTACCGGTGTCCTTATGGTTTAGAAGAGGAGAGCTGTTCCTGCCAATGCGCCCAGGAACTGGAAAGAAAGATCAAATACGAAGGGCCGGACACGGTAGCAGCCTTTGTGATGGAGCCTATTACGGGAACCACTGCGGCAGCCATTACACCGCCTCAAAAATATATGAAGAAAATCCGGGAAATCTGTGATAAGTATGATGTGTTGTTCTGCGTAGACGAAGTGATTACCGGCTTTGGAAGAACCGGAAAGAATTTTGCAGTAGACCATTACCAGATAACCCCGGATCTGATTGGATTTGCCAAGGGGCTTGGCAGCGGTTATGTACCCATAGGCGGCGTCATCGTACATAAGAAAATTGTAGACGCTATCGCGGCTGGTACAGGGGCCTTAACACACAGCTTTACTTTCTCCGGGAACCCGCTGGCATGTGCGGGGGCAGAGGCCGTACTGGATTACATCATGGATCATGGCCTGATTGAACAAAGCCGGAAAATGGGCGAGATTTTTCTGGAAAAGCTGCAGCCATTGAAAAAATACCCGGTTGTGGGTGATATCCGGGGGATCGGCCTTTTACTTGGCGTAGAATTTGTAAAAAACAGCAAAACAAAAGAGCCGCTGGATTTTAATTTTTCCACGGAAATTTCACAATATTGTTTTCAGCATGGAATTATGATAACGGGAGGTGTAACAGGAAGCGCTGATGGTATTTTAGGGGATGCATTGCAGATAGCCCCCCCGTTTATCATTAGTGAGGAAGAAATAAACCAGGTGGCTGCCATGCTGGAGCAGGCCATAGAAGAAACTATGAGAAAACATCAGTTATGAGCACGCTCGTTATAAGAAAAGAGGTGTAAAAAATGGATTTAGCAAAATTAATGGAACAGATTGACAGGCAGGAGCTGACTGATTTTTTGCAGAAGGCAGTTCAGATCCCCAGCCATATTGAGCTGGAAAGCCAGGAAAAAGAAATCGGGCAGTATATCGCCGGAAAGCTGCTTGCCGAAGGAATTGAAACAGTACTTCAAGTTGTAGAAGGAGAACGGGCTAACGTGCTTGCCACTATTCACGGAACCGGTGAGGGCAAAAGCGTTACCTTTAACGGCCATATGGACAGCATCCCTCCGATTGATATGGAAGATCCTTATTCAGGCAGAATCGTGGGGGATGACCTGTACGGCAGGGGGGCCTGCGATATGAAGGGCGGCATTATTGCCATGGCTTACGCAATGATAGCCATTAAAAGGGCAGGCCTTATCCCAAAGGGCGATATCGTGCTGTCGGCCATGATCGGAGAAGAGTATGGAAGTGACGGCGCCACTTATTACGCAAAGCATACCAAACTGACTGATTATGGGATCTGTGGGGAACCAACGGACATGAAGATTGGTTCTGCACAGAAAGGTCTTCACTGGTTCCAGTTTGATATTCCCGGCAGGCGGACCCATTCCAGTGTTTCATCTACGGGGATCAATGCATTGAAGCGTCTCAATAAGCTGATGACCTGCATCAATGAAGAGCTGGAACCAAAGCTGAAGGAAAGAATACATCCCCTTCTGGGACCGTCGCTGGTGAATCTGGGAAAAGCATGGGGCGGGGAACAGCCTAACGTGGTACCGGGAGACGCTCATCTTCAGGTAGAAAGAAGATACATCCCCGGAGAGACTCTGGAGAGTGTAAAAGCGGAATTAGATGAAGCAGTAAAAAAGTGCAATGAAGGATATGAGGAAGAGTACGCGATTACTTACGAATCTATGCCCTACAGCCTGAAGGTAAGCAAAACGCCCATGGATATTCCCGAGGGGCATCCCATCGTACAGGGGATGAAAAAAGCAGGCATGGAAGTGCTGGGAGAGGAGCCGGAGATCTTCGGCGTTCCCTTCTGGGGGGATGCAGGAGTCTTATATGATGCAGGGTGCGACTGTATACTGTTTGGACCGGGAAGCATAAAAGACGCCCATTCAAAATGCGAAAAAGTCAGCCTGAGCAACGTTTATCAGGCCGCGAAGATCTATGCGGCGCTGCCTTTTGTTTTGGAATAGTTCTTTGATTGAGTACTCTGATTAGGTGAGGAGGGAATTTATGTCAAGTAAGGATACAGCTGTAAAAGAGAAGAAAAAATTTTCGATGCCCCCGGCATTTGCCCTGCTGGTTGTTATGATTTTAATTGGCGTGATCGCCACTTGGATCCTGCCCGCAGGAGAGTTTGACCGGGAAATGAATGATGCCGGGAAAACCTTGGTAGTAGCCGGTTCCTATCACGGAGTAGAGGCGAGTCCGGTAAGCGTGTGGGATGGGTTTATGGCGATTCCGCAGGGGATGGTCAAATCGGCTACCATCATTTTTGGAGTTCTGCTTATTGGAGGTTCCTTTACCATTATCGTATCAACGGGTATGATTCAATCAGCATTGGGTAAAGTTGAAAAGGTATTTAAAGGCAGAGAGCTGCTAATGATCCCTATCATTATGGCTGCCGCCTCCGTAATGTGCTGTTTCATCGGCCTGCTGGAGCTTTCCATGGTTATTATTCCAATATTGATCCCCATATGTCTGATTTTGGGCTTTGACTCCCTGACAGCGATTGCCATGGCCCTGGTTTCCACGGCAGCCGGTTTTGGCGCCGCCGTGGCCAATCCTTTTACTGTGGTTGTGGCTCAGCCGATTGGGGAACTGCCCCTGTATTCCGGCGCGGGATACCGCACCATCTGTCTCATCGTGATTACTGCAATCGGGATCGCGTATGTCATGCGCCATGCCATAAAAGTCCGGAAAAAACCGGAGCTCAGCATAACTTATCAAACAGACATTGAGCTGAGAAAAGAGTATGGGGTTGGCAAAAAGGTAGAAATGACCGGCCGCAGAAAGGTGGCTATGTTTGCCTTCTTAATCTGTTTTGCGATTCTGATTGTGGGAGCATTAAAATTCTCCTGGGGACTGATTGAGATCGGAACGATGTTCCTGATCACGGGTCTGCTTGTAGGTTTTATCTGTAAGCTGTCCCTGACGGAAATCTGTGATAAATTTTCAGAGGGGCTTTCCGCCTTTATCGGCGCCGCTTTAATCAGTGGTTTTGCGAGCGGAATCACAATTGTGCTGGAAAACGGAAAGATTATCGATACCATCATTAATGCGGTAGCACAGCTGGTCCAGGCTCTGCCCCCGTCAGTGGCAGCAGTAGGGATGCTGATTACACAGCTGCTTTTCAACTTTATCGTACCTTCCGGGTCGGGACAGGCTTTGGTATCTATGCCTATCATGTTCCCACTGGCCGATCTGGTGGGCGTCAGCAGACAGGTGGCGGTTCTGGCCTTCCAGTTTGGAGATGGACTGTCCAATATTGTGTGGCCGACTCTGGGATATCTGTGGGTTTGTATTGGCTATGGTAAAATCAAATACGAACAGTGGTTTAAGTTTATTATTCCTTTGATCGGTATATGGTATTTGGCATGTATGATTCTTCTGGTAATTGCACAGGGAATTGGATGGTCTTAACATTAAGGACGGATTTGCTTTTTATGCAAATCCGTCTGTTTGAAAAGGGGGAGTACTATGCAGAAAAACAAACTGTTATTCGGATGTGTGGCAGATGATTTCACCGGCGCCGGGGACGGGGCCTCGTTTCTTGTAAAAAGCGGTATTTCTACGGTACTGTATAACGGGATACCTAAGAAAAATCTGGAAGATAAGAACGTGCAGGGTGCAGTCATTGCTCTTAAAACGAGAAATGTTAAAAAGGAGCAGGCGGTGGTTGAATCTCTCAAAGCCTTTGCGTGGCTGAAAGAGCAGGGAGCCAGAATCTTTTACTTCAAATACTGTTCCACCTTTGATTCCACGGAGGAGGGAAATATCGGACCGGTAATCGATGCAGTTATGGAAAAAATGGGATTTTCCTATACGGTACTATGCCCTTCGCTACCGGTCAACGGACGCACGCTTACGGAGGGCAGGCTCTATGTGAATGGGAAGCTTTTAGAAGAGAGCCACATGAAAAACCATCCGCTGACACCCATGAAGAAATCACGTCTGGGGGATCTCATGAAGTCCCAGGGGAAATACCGCTGTATAGAAACAAGGACCCCTTTAACGGAAAAAGCGAAAAAAGAGATTGCCCGGGAAATTGATAAAAATGCGCACTGTTACGTGGTGCCGGATTATGAAACGGATGTTCAGGGCCAGCAGATTGCCAAAGACTTTCCAGGCATTGGTTTTTACACCGGAGGTTCGGGGCTGATAGAACATCTGGGGAAATACTTTGGGAGAACGTATGGATTCGAAATGGAAAAGGCAGAGGAAGCACCCGTAAAAGGCCCGACACTGCTCATCGCAGGCAGTTGTTCTAAAATTACTTTAGAACAGATTGCTGAATATCAGAAAAAAGGCCTTCCATATTATAAGGTGATACCTGCCCGGCTGGCAGACGGCTCTTTAGATGCAGCGGGCATATGGAGAGAGGCACAGATAGATCATGCCTCGGAGATACTGATTTACAGTTCCGCATCTCCCGGGGAGGTAAAGAAAAACCAGGAGATGGGAAAGGAAGCCATAGCCCGGAAGATAGAGGATACCATGGCCGATCTGATAACCATTGCAAGAAAAAACGGCATCAGGAAATATATGATAGCCGGAGGTGAGACTTCCGGCGCCGCGATGAAAGCGCTGGGATTCGAAGGGTACCTTATCGGAAGCAGCATTGCACCGGGTGTCCCAATAATGACCCCTTTAGATGGACCCGAGTACCGCCTGGTGTTGAAATCGGGAAATTTCGGACAGCGGGATTTCTTTTTCCGGGCCATACAAATGTTAAAAGGAGAGGAGATATAAAATGACGGAGCAGTATTTTCAGGAAGCAATATGGATCGCTCACACCCTATTTGCAAAAGGGAGCGCCTCCGGATCGTCCTCCAATATCAGTTTCCGCGCAGGGAACCAGATCTACATCTCCGGCAGCGGTACATGCTTCGGCACACTGACAGAAGAACAGTTCGCCTGCCTGACGATTGAAGGGGAACAGAGGAACAAAGTAAAACCAAGCAAAGAATTTCCGCTGCATCAGGTAATATATCAGGCTAAACCAGATATAAAGGCTGTGATACATACCCACAGCTTCTATGCAACGCTCTATTCGTGTACGGTCGTTGAGAATCCTGCGGATGTGATTCCGTCCTATACGCCTTATCTAAAAATGAAGGTGGGAACCATAGGCTTGGTCCCTTATGCAAAACCGGGGAGCCAACAACTCTTTTCCTATATGCGGGAAAGGGTTTTGCTGTCCGATGGCTATCTATTAAAACAGCATGGCCCAGTGGTTGGCGGAAAAAGCCTTATGGATGCATTTTACGGGATAGAAGAACTGGAGGAGAGCGCAAAAATGGCATGGTATTTGGAAGAGAACAGGAGAAAACAAAACATACATCCAACCACAGACATAAACTAAATCGGGAATTAGTGACGCGCTTTAGTCGCGGCACGGATGGGGACGCTCCATGAAGGAATAGCCGAAAACCTCCCGGAGAACATCCGTGTCCTTTCAAAAATGCGGCCGCGGGCCTAAGAAATTCTAGGCGGGAAACAGCCCTGAAAATGGAGCACCACTGACACATCACCAGAAATCCCGATGATTTCTCGCCTGGGTCAGCTGATTTTTGGATTCGGAATCCAAAAATCTCTCCATTTTCAGGGCTGTTCCCACCAAGAATTTCTAAGGCCCGCTTTAAGCGTTTTTGAAAGGACACGGATGTTCTCCGGAAGGTTTTCGGCTATCCCTTCATGGAGCTGGCGCATCCAACCGGCAGGAAAAAGCTCGATTCTAAGGAGGGGCCTCAAGCGGGGACAGCGTATGGTATTGAATTTGCGGGACTTTTATGTCCCCAGTGGATGTACAAAAGCAATGGGATACGGTTCCAGTATCAAAATAATTCAATATACATCTTGAAGATGAAAAGACACGTATAGCCAATCCACATCCGCTGTCCCGATTGGGGATCCCACCCGGTTGGCGAGCTTTCCTGCCGATTGGATGAGCCAGCTTTATGACAGGGAGGCCGGGGAGGCGCTGGGGCTGTATATGCCGTTGCGAAATGCTGGAGTGCGCTTAGTGTTTCTTGAACAGCCGCTGCCGGATAGGCGGGGAAACACTTGATCTCCGAATCAAGTGTTTGCTGAACCCAGCGCGGGAAATCATCAGATTTCCCGTGATGTGTTCAGTGTACCCGCCTATCCGGCAGCGGCTGTTCTAGAAACACTTAGCAGCACGGGTGCATATCGCAACGGCATATACAGCCCCAGCGCCTTCCCGGCCTCCCTGTCATGAAGCGTCTCCATCCGTCGGCTAGGCTAAAGCTAGCCGACTAACTCCCGATTCTGGAGGATTTTTGTAAAAGTTTTTTATGTGTCATTGACAGTGAAAGTTTTAATTGCTATATTAAATGCAACAAGATGATTACGGATTCTTACGTTTTATAGGTGAAGAGACGAATCACTAGATATAAGATTAGCGGACGTGGTTGGTGGTGGATAAAGGATTCTCCGCCGATGGGGACCGCGAAGTTTTTTATACTCATACGAAAAAGGCAAAATTGCCGTAAGGCAGTGACGCAAAGCTACAGGTCCTGGCAGTTGTACAGGATGGCTGAGTTGCAGATATTCAGGGGGAGAAAACCGGGGGGATTAATGCCGGGGAATATCTTATTCGTGGGTCGGATAGAATAATAGGAAAAGTGTATTTTCCAGGCTATCAGTGCGCATAAATCTGCAGGCGGTATCAAAGTCTTTTTGATACCGCCTTTTTGATGATATAGGGAGTTTTTCTGGGATTTTCTATATCGCGAATTTCTCTGAAGGATGCTAACGCGGTGTTTAGAATATAGCAGCCAAGCGGTATCGCTGCGGTGCCAAAGTATTTTTGCCTTTCATGAGTGCGGGTCGGGAAGCAGAAGTGGGTATGCCCACTTTGCCAGGATTGAATAAAAGGAGAGAGACAGCCCTTTCAGCAATGAATAGGGGGCGTATTAAGGAGGATGGGCAGATGAAGAAAAAGTTGGCATGGGTGCTGGCAATGTGCATGGTACTGCAGCTGTCATCATTTACGGTTTTTGCGGAAGAAGGACAGGGAGGCTCTGAACCTGAGGGTGTGGAGATAGTGACAGACAATGATGAAGGGATTACTGCGCCGGGAGGGCAGGCAGGGGAGTTAGCCGGTACCGGTGAGGAAGGAATAGCACAGCCGGAAGGGGAAGAGACAGCTCTGGATGAAACTGAGAATCGAACGGAAGGGCCGGGGGCTGATCTGATTCAGGGAGAGGATACGGCGGAGATGAAGATGGCGCCGAATAGACAGCGGACAGGGAATTTGTCGATTGAACTTACGTGCAATCTGCCCATCGCAGAGCTACAGACCCGCCTTGAAAGTATTTCGGCCATATTGACACAGGAAGGCAGCGAGGCTGCTTCTGCGGGCTTTACTGTTTCGGGTACGGACAATGGCAGAGCGGGAGCAGAGATCAACGGGCTGGCTGAAGGGACGTATGAGCTGCAGATTATTGGGGGCGGTTTTGCCTATAGCCAGAGTATTGAGATACAGCCGATGAACCAAAAGATACGCCTGGTGGATATGACGGCGTCTATTGGGCAGGAGTCTGCCCATCCGGGAACTTTTCGTTATGGGGATGTGAATGGCGATGGTGCGGTAGACAATACGGATCGGAACCTGCTTCTGGACGCTATCAGTGAGGAGACCCAGGAACTTATCTGTGATGTGAATGGGGACGGAGCAGTCGATCTGGCGGACCTGCAGTGTTTTACATACAGTTATGGTACAGAGCAGCTGGAGTCTGCGGTAACAAGATCCGTAATTATTGACGAGGACATGGTAGAGGCAAAGACGGCTGAAGGTACCGAACTTGCAGCGGGCAGCAGTGTATCGGATGTGTTGACCGGCAAGGGAAGTATCTCTATGAAACCAGTCTCTGACGAAATAATTTCCAAAGAGAATCCGGTAGAAATCAGCATAGATTTATCCGGGCAGGAGACCGCGCCAATAGATGGGATTACGATCGCGCCGCCAAAGGATTCTGAAAATGTCATCAAAGAGGGGACGATCGACATTGTCTACATCGACGAGAATGGTGATGAACAGACAACAACAGCCGTAATCGGCGGTATGGCGGCGTACTACCGATCCAGAGCGGCGGCCATTGTGACGCAGGAGCCGGACGGCACCCTGGTGGTAAATCTTGGGAAACAGGTTGCTGTGAAGAAGATTACGATCAAGGTGACAGACACGGGAAGTACGAAACTTGCTGATATTGCCAAAGTGGAATTCCTAAATGATATGGAATCAAGGATACCTGTGCCTGTCATGAATATACCGGGGAATCTTTCGGTGGCTCCGGGAAGCAAAAAGTTTACGCTTACCTGAGAAGCACAGCAGAATGTAACCGGGTATGAGGTTGAGATTACATATGAAGGAAAGAGCATCGTGATACCGACAACGGTGAACCGGCTGGCTGTGACATCATTCGGCAATGAAAAGCTGAAAAATAAAGAGATATATAAGGTAAGAGTACAGTCCGTAAATGGAGAATGGAGCAGTGGTTACAGTGAGGCTGTGGACGCGGTGCCGGTCGCAGATAAAGCGCCCTCCGCACCTGAAAATATAAGCGTAACCGGCGGATACCGTTAGTTGGATATTTCATGGAAAAAGATGGAGGACGCGGATTATTATACGCTTTATTACCGGGTGAAGGGAGAAAGCGAATATCAGAAAGTTGATAATATTAAAAAAACAAGCTGGCGGCTCACAGAATTGGAAAATAAGACGACATATGAAGTTTGCCTTACCGCTGCAAATGAGTGTGGGACAAGCAATTTTTCAAAGTCTTATACAGGTGCTACAATGGATATTGACCCGGCCATTACTTCCAATTACAAATTGATTAATACAGATAACGGAGTCGGCAATGCAACCGAGCATATTGTAAAGGTAGAATATCCGAGGAACAAACCGGATACTGAAATGGCTGTTGTGGATAATGACTATACCACATCATGGATGCTTCCTTCTTGGGACGGGGGTGGATACAACAGCGGAAAGCCTTCCCCTATTGTAGAATTTGACCAATTATATGAGATGAACCGTATTACTGTGGTACCGGATGCAGGGCAGGTGGGACAGTATGCCTATGCGAAGACCCGCTATTGGGATGAGAACGGGGCAGTGAATATGATTGATGGTTTCCTTACTGCGAAAACAAGCAGTAATGGCAAGGTATATTATGAGTTGTGGTTTGACAAACCGTTTACCGCCAAAAAAGTGCAGGTAAACCTTGCACAATACTGGGCCGGAAATAACAGCTTATCTATTTCTGAGCTGAAGTTTTATTACTATGACAGTTTGGACGATGAGATAGAGGCCCTTTATGACGATTCCCTGCACGTGACACTGGCAGATGGTGTCACGGCAGACATGATCGATAAACTTGAAGATCGTACAAATACAAAGGATGAGGTCAGTGGTGAGTATCATCCAAGGCGCCAGATTCTGTTAAGAGAGATTGAAAATGCGAGAAAGATCCTGGATGACAAAAAGATATCAGACCCAATCAAGGTAGATACAGGGATTATTAAGTCAAAAGATAATGTACTTAAAATAGCCTCGGGTCTGAATTCCTGGCAGCCTCTTGGTATCACAGCCCATGAGGGAGAAGAACTGGCAATATATGTGGGCCGGGAAAACGCCGCAATTGGATCTAATACCCAGGTCCGGCTTATCGCGACTCAGTACCATGCAGAATCCGGGAACTGGAGTAAAGTCGTTGTATCGAATCTTAAGCAGGGACAGAACATCGTCACGATGCCGAAGATCAGCAGCCTGGATACAGAGCATGGCGGTAGCCTGTACGTTGAGTTTACCGGCAGCAACAGGAATCTGAACATACAGATCCGGGTGAGCGGCGGAATAAAGATTCCGATGCTGGATATATCCAAAATGTCTTCTGAAGATGAGCGGCGTGCCGCAGTTTCAGCTTATGTGCAAGAGCTCAATGCCTATGTTCCAAAGATAAAAGAACAGCATAACAGCCTGCATCTTGGAAAGGAAGTAAGCCACTGTGATTATGAATTCCAGAAGGAGAACTGTATACTGGGAGCTACGGAGATCGTGCTGGATCAGGTCATGTATTCTGTTTCGGCCGAGCAGATTCTTGCCGGAATAAACCGCAGTGCTGCGTTAAATGGCCAAACAGTGACAGTGGAGAGCCAGACAGAGGCGCTGTATCAGTCTCTGGAAGCAATGGAACAAATGGTTGCACTCTTTTATCAGCATAAGGGGCTCACAGATCAGGAAGTGCCCGAGGAATATGGCACAAGCAATAGCTTGCCGGTGAGCAGGCTGAATATCCGATATATGAGAATGTTCGCAGGAGCCTTCATGTATGCGGGCGGGCTTCATATCGGGATCGAATGGGAAAGTATTCCGGGACTTGCAGCATCTCAGCCCATTGTCAGCGACAATGGGAAATATGTGAGCGGCCATCTGTTTGGCTGGGGCATTGCCCATGAGATAGGGCATATAATCAACCAGCCGGATTATGCGATTGCCGAGATCACGAACAATTACTTCTCGATTCTGGCACAGGCAGATGAGACCAATGAAAAAGTAAGATTTAAGTATGCCGACGTTTATGACAAAGTGACATCCGGCACCAAAGGGAAGGCCCCCAGCGTGTTCACCAGCCTTGCCATGTACTGGCAGCTGCACCTGGCATATGATAATGGCTATAATTATAAGACATATGATAACTATACCGATCAATTTAACAACCTGTTCTTTGCGAGAGTGGATGCTTATGCAAGAAATACCTCGATTGCACCAAACGGCCTGTCACTTGACGGGGCAGATAAGGATAATAAATTGATGCGGCTGGCTTGCGCGGCGGCACAGAAGAATCTGCTTTCCTTCTTTGAAAAGTGGGGAATGATTCCGGACGATACGACTAGGGCATATGCGGCGCTCTTCCCGGAAGAGACAAGAAATATTTGCTATATTACGGATGAAGCCAGGGCTTACAGGGCCGAAGGCAAGTCAGATGCAGCTTCCGGCAGTATCGTAAATGTAGAGATGCAGCACGAAAACAACTCCAGACAGATAACTCTTAAGATGTCCAATACGGCGCAGGATCAGGATGCAATGCTTGGATACGAGATATACCGTAATGGTACGGTGATTGGGTTTGCAGAGGCACACAACGGTGTTACGGAATATACAGATACAATAGCAACCGTTAACAACAGGGTATTTACATATGAAGTAGTGGCATACGACAAGCTGCTTAACATAACAGAAAAGGCGGTGCTTAATCCAATTAAGATTTCTCATGACGGAAGTGTCTCTAAGTCAGGCTGGTCGGTAACAACAAATATGGCCTCCCCAGACGACATGAAGGAAGAGGGATCCGATGATAATCCCGAACCGGAAACTATTTCAGCGATTGGAAAGATTTATAATGATGATTACAGTGACAGCTATACAGGGACGTCTGCAGGAAATCCGGAGCTTGTCATTCATTTCCAGGAAACACTTGCGGCAGCCGGCATGAAGATTACAGCTCCGGTGGGCAGCGCGGGTGCAGTGAAACAGTATGAAGTATATGTAAGCAGCGATGGCATTGAGTGGACACTGGCAAAATCAGGAAGCTTATCCTATGATAAGGGAACTGCGCTTGTTTATTTCAGCAAAGAGAATGACACATGGATGTATACGTATGATGCGTCCTTCCTAAAGTTTGTGGTAAAAGGACAGAAAAAGGCCGAAATATCAGAGATTGATATTTTGGGCCCGGCAGGAGATAATGTAGATCTGCCGGAGCAGGGGATCGGAATTCTGAAGTCAGATTATCACTATGATAAGAGCAGTGATCATGGAAAAATACCTGCGGGTTCTCTCATATTTACAGGAGAATACAAAGGGAATCCTGCCTATAACGCTGTGAAGCTCTATAATGAAAAAGGCGAGATTGTGGAAGGCACACAGCTTATCTTTGCAGAAGTGCCCGATAAAGGAGAACTGGGAGAGATTTCTTCAGGAACCTGGATTTACTATATTGAGCCTCAGGATCTGGAGACACTTGTAAGTATGGGAAATGTACCCGTAAGCGTCAGGGCAGAACTTTACCGCGTGGATGATGCGCATACCAATGAGGGTGAACGTCTGGTAAGCGATACACTTCCGGTAATATTGCCGGAAGTACTGCCGGAAATTACAATTCAGGATAACAAGTAGGAGGGGACAAAATGAAAAAAATAAAAAGACTAGTGCCGCTGCTTCTGCTTGCACTATTCGGATGCTGTGTTACGGTGTCTGCCGGGGAAAATAAAAACAGTGACCTCATACAGTGGAAGGCAGACGAAAGCCAGGTAGGTGCAGAGCTTATATTTACGCCGGATGAAGAGATGTTTGAGAACGCCGTAACAACATTACAACTTACTATGCAGATAGTAGATACAGGCCAGAAAATTACCGATGCAGCCGTTGAGTTTAATGAAGGCACGGCTCAGGCCTACCGTATCACATCCTATACATACAGGCCAGACAAAGGCGAAGTACACATTTTTCTGTCTGACGCAAACCCCTTGTTTCAGGATAAGAGCAAAAGCGTAATAATCGGAACCGTAAATGTAAGCACCGAGCCAGGGGAGGATCAGATTAGCATACAGCCTGTATCTGTAAAATCCGTGGATCAGAGCCACACAATCCGGAAAATTGAAGCAGAAGATTTACAGAATATGTCTGTCACAATAAACAAAAGTGGTGGGGAGCCTGTAGTGCCGGACACACCGGATACTCCAGACATTCCAGACACTCCAGACACTCCGGACACTCCGGACACTCCGGACATTCCGGATACTCCAGAGACTCCGAACACTCCAGACAGCCCAGGCACACCGGACAATCCGGGTACCCCAGACAACCCATCTTTAGGCGCTGTATTTAACAACGCAGCAGACGTGGTAAAAGAGTTGGAAAATGGCCAGGCCTCAGAGGTGACGTTGATTATTGAAAACAGGACGGAGGTAACAGCGGAAGATCAAAAAGCCATATTCCAGGCGCTGAAAGATAAAGATAAGTCCTTAACATTTGCATTTAAAAACGGCGGGAGACTTTTATACTCATTCACTTTCAGAGGAGATCAGATCACCAATGAGAATATAACCGTTAATTTCAACATTAAATCAGACGTCAGGAATCAGGATATAGAAAACTTAATGGAAAAAGAGGCAGAGAAGCTGCTTATGGACTTCTCACATAATGGCAGCCTTCCGGGGAGAGCAGAGATAAAAGTATATGTCGGAAACCATTTTACAGATGGCCGGAAACTGTATCTTTACTATTATAATCCAGATAAAAAAGAAATAGAGCCGGTGCAGAAGAACATAGTCGTAGTGGACGGTTATGCAACATTTGAATTGTCACACTGCTCCAGCTACGTGCTGACGGACAAGGAAGTAAAAAAAGCAGGTGAATTTCCTGTGCCGGGAGAACAAAACAACTCAGGAAACTCAGGCAAAAATGGATACAGCCAGAAGGCGGGTACATTGACCGGAGATTCCTCCCCCCTTACGGCAGTGCTTATATTGATTATAGTTGCAACGGTAGCAATCGTATTGGCAATATGGTGGAAAATGAGGGGGCGAAAGAAGTAGTCCGAGCTTCGGCCCAGCGCGGATGGTGATGTCTCATGAAGGGAGAACTGCCCTTAGTAAGAACATCACTGTTATGCAAAAATCGTGGACACGGACCTAAATAATTCTAGGCGGGAAACAGCTGCCCCATTACGAGAAATACGATAATTTCTTGTGATGGGGCAGCTGTTTTTGGATTCGTTATCCAAAAGTCACTCCATTTTTCAGGCTATTTTACACCGAGAATTATTAAGATCCGTTTTCCGATTATTTCATGACAGAGAGGTTCTAATGGGGGCTTTCGGCTATCCTTTTATGGAGCTGGTGTAAAAGACCGGCAGGGAAAGGACTCGTTCCTTAGGTGGGCCCAAAAAAGTGTATCCCCGCACAGGCATAGCCAGCCCCAGTGTCCCCCCGTCCTCTCTGTCATTAAGCATCTACAACCAACGACAAGGTAAAAGCCTGCCGACTAAAACCAGATTTTAAATTTTGGATGCAGTGTTTCAGTTATATGGTATAATGTAGTAGTAAAGTTGGATGGAGGGGGAACAGTATGAAGTATCAGATCCGGAAGAAATTATGTTTGATCATATCGGCGGCCATGCTTTTCTCTCTGCTGCTGAATGTTCTGCTTCAGGTTAATCTGGCGGAAAAGTCTATGAGGACGGAATCTGAGAATTTATTCTGGCAGATTAATCAGATATTGGTGCAGAATGAAAAGGACGTCGAACAGATCAAAGCAGATTTTGCGAGGAACTGCCTCATTAATGCAAAGGCCGCTGCTTATATCATGCAGAACCGGCCGGAGATTATTGGGAATCAGCCGGAACTGGAGAAGATTGCTAAGCTGCTTCAGATCGATGAGTTTCACATATTTGATACGGAGGGAAACTTGTATGCGGGGTCGCAGCCTAAATATTTTGGGATGAATTTTAATTCCGGGGAGCAGATGCAGTTTTTTCTTCCAATGCTGGAGGACCGTTCTCTTGAGCTCTGCCAGGAGATAACCCCGAATACGGCAGAGAGCAAGCTTATGCAGTATGCGGCTGTCTGGCAGGAAGACGGCAAAGGGATTGTGCAGATTGGAATGGAACCCGACCGTGTTGTAGAGGCTATGAAAAGAAATGAGCTTTCCTATATATTTTCAATTGTTACTGCGGATGAGGGAAATGTAATCTGTGCGATAGATCCTGATACCCATAAAGTGCTGGGATCTACAGACAGCAATTATATTAACAGAGATGTCAAAGAACTGGGGATAAAAGGGGAGGCTCTGGCGGATGGAGAAGAGGGATTCCGGACGGAGTTTGACGGGGAAAAGAGTTACTGTTTGTTCTCGCGCACGGGTTCCGTAATACTTGGGCGGATCTGTCCCGAGAGCACAATGTACCGGAATATATCTAAAAATACGCTTATGCTGTCCTTGTATCTTGCGCTGCTGGGCGTGATTATTATTGCAGCAATTTCAAGGTATCTGGACAGATATATAGTGCGGGGGATTTCTTCGGTCAATCAGAAACTGCGTGTGATTACCGGAGGTGACCTGGATACCCTGGTGAGCGTAAATACGACGCCGGAATTTGCCGAACTGAGCGAACAGATTAATGAGATGATAGAAAGCCTGCTGGATATGCCGAATAAATTATCAGCAGTGCTGGATATTGTGAAGATTCCGGTGGGGATCTATGAGTATCGGCTGAATATGAAGCGGGTGATGGCTACGAGTGGGATAAGAAGCATTCTCTGTCTGTCTTCGGAAGAAACTGAGAAGATTCTGTCAGACCATGGGCTGTTTGAAGCAAAACTGGAAGAGATCCGACGATGCCCGGAGGAAGCAGAACGGGGGATTTACCGACTTCCCTGGGAAGAAGAACGGTATATCCGAATGGATTCCATTCCTTACGAGAATGGCACTTTGGGGGTTATTCTGGATGTGACGGAAGACATGGTTGAAAAGCACCATATTGTATATGAAAGAGACCGGGATTTTCTGACCGGTTTATATAACCGCCGGGCTTTCTACAGCAGGTTTGAAGGAATCATGAGCGGAAAGCAGGAATGCGGCCAAGCAGTGCTGTTTCTTGCCGATGCCGACGGACTAAAAAAGGTAAACGATCAGTATGGCCATGCTGGCGGAGATGACTACCTGCAGGGAATAGCTGATGTACTGCTCTCCTGCCCGGCCGGAAAGAAAGTTGTGAGCAGACTGGGGGGAGACGAATTTGCCCTGCTTATTTATGGCGCGAAAGACAGGGCGGAATTGGAAGATTATATCAATGCGGTGCAGAAGACTGTAAGCCAAAGCATTGTAGAGATCAACGGACAGATCTCGATTCCTGTGCGACTGTCTGCGGGATACGCATTCTATCCGGAGGACGGCAGTGACTGCAGTGGATTGATGGAACTTGCGGATAAACGCATGTATGAGGCAAAGAAGAGCAGGGGATATAAACCCCGTAATAAGAGTGTATCCAGTTGATGATACACTCTTAAGGGTAACAGCTACAACAAACTGAGCTGTTACCCTTATATAGACTTTTCAACAGGAGTCTGCCATATTCAAGTTTCCTCTGGTTTAATCTGCCTTTCCGAAAATCTGCTCCTCAATGTCTTTTATTGTAACACTCTCCAGATATTGTTTTCCGATTTTATTTAGACTGCCATAGATTCCATCCATGACTCCGGCCATTCCGGATGCGACCAAACAAGGCATATCAATATTTCCGGAATGCCAGGAGGGCTTTACAATATCCATCTGCAGAGCATCACAAATTTGTTTCAGATTGATATCCTCTGGATTCCTGGCAATTCTATAGCCGCCCCTCAGGCCTTCTTTGGTATCGAGTAAATTATATTTTTTCAGCCTTGCCATCACTTTTCTGACCCGGACCGGATTTGTGCAGATGTTGGCTGCCAGCTCTTCACTGGAGAGCGTTTCCTTCTTATGGTCCAGAAAGACCAGTGCGTGCACCGCGATTGTAAATTCTCCTGTCATGTTATCACCCTTCAGTTATATTTGTTCCTGCCCATTTCGCTCTGTTAGTGAGTCTTTGTGAAACTATTTTCAAAAATTTGGTTCTTTCAGTAGATTATTTATCCATCAGACCTATTTTTTAAACAATTTTCTACATTCCACTTAGAAATTCTTCCGCGTATTTAGAGGCTACAGCGCCATCAGATGCTGCTGTTATAATCTGACGCATGGGTTTTGTACGGACATCTCCGACCGCAAATACGCCGGGAATATTTGTGCGTGTTGTCTCATCGGCCTGAATATAGCCGTGGGAATCCAGCGTAACCTGTCCCTCCAGAATGGCTGTATCAGGAACTCTGCCAACTGCCACGAAGATCCCGTCACAGGGAAGGTAGGACACTTCTTTTGTATTGACATCCTCCAGTTTGGCTCCGATGACTTTCTTTTCGTGAAGAACGCCGGTTATCCGTGTGTTCCAGTGGAAAATGATATTGCTGTTGTTCAGCGGCTCGATATAGATCCGTGATGCACGGAGCTGGTCCCTACGGTGAACCAGATGTACTTCTTTGCAGATTTTAGAGAGCAGAATAGCGTCTGCAGCCGCAGTATTTCCTCCGCCTGCGATTACCACGGTCTTATTCTTATACATCATCCCATCGCATGCCGCACAGTAAGCGACGCCATGTCCGCGCATCTCCTGCTCTCCGGGGACATCCAGTTCGCGCGGAGAGGCGCCCATTGCCAGAATCACAGTGCGTCCAAGAACTTCTCCTTCTGAGGTGATAAGTTTTTTGGGATTGGAGGTGAGTTCCATTTCATCTACCTGGGCAAAAGCGGTTTCCACACCGAATCTGTCTGCGCCCTTTTTCATCTTTGTGGCCAGTGTGTAGCCATCTATACCGTCTTCAAATCCCGGATAATTATCGATCTGTTCGGTAGTCGCCATCTGTCCGCCCGGAGAAAGCTTCTCCAGTACCAGAACGGAAAATCCGCTCCTGGCGGCGTACAGGGCCGCGGTATAACCGCCGGGGCCGCCGCCCACAATCACAACATCATATTCCTTCTCTTTCATCCTCTATACCTCCTTTATCCACTTTTGTATCTCTGCTTTCGAGCCCGGATTAACAAGCAGTTCACTGTGCTGGCCGTCCTTGAACATTAACAGGGAGGGGATCGTGTCCACATCGAACTTTTCCGCTAGTTCCGGCTCGTCATCCAGATTGACTTTTCCGATTGCCACTGTACCCTGGAGGTCTTCTTCCAGCTGGTCGATTACGGGGCCCAGACGGCGGCAGTAACCGCACCATGGCGCCCAGAATTCCACAATTATGGGGGTTGTATTCTGATTTGTATGCTCCTGAAAATTATTGCTTGTTAAAGTGAGTTGACTCATCTTTGGCACCTCCTGATTTTTATCTTTTTTGTTTTCTGCGCAGTGCTGTGAATATAAATGTAATACTGATAGTTACAGTTTATACTGTAATTATATTAGTATCAGTTTGTGGTGTCAAGTGTTTTTATGAATCTTTTTGATGAAAATAAAAGTATGTTTAAAATTTATCAGACTATTGTTAAAATATTATTTAAATTGACAGTATATTTATTGCGTGGTAATGTAAATGTACAGTTTTGGAATACACTTTTGAAAAGGGAGGTTTATTATGAGTGTTTATATTATTACAGGAGGAACAACAGGTATCGGGGCTGCTGTAAGGACGACATTGCTGGAGCAGGGCCATGAGGTTTTTAATATTGACTTAAAAGAGGGAGATTTCCTGGCAGATCTTTCTAAAAGTGAAGAACGCCAGAATGCAATTGAGACAGTAAAACTACGCTATCCGGATGGGATTGACGGGCTGTTCTGCAATGCCGGCGTGGGGCCCACTGCACCGCCTAAGCTGATATTCAGTCTGAATTTCTTTGCGGGAATTGAGATTGCAGAGGGACTGCGCCCACTGCTGAAGAAAAAGAACGGGAGCTGTGTTATGACCTCTTCAAATTCGGTGACAAATCATACGGTCCGGTGTGACTGGGTAGACATGATGTCAAACGTCATGGACGAAGAACGGATATTGGAGATGGCGGCAGATATACCGCGTACAATGGCTCCATCCGCCTATAGCTCTTCCAAGCATGCTCTGGCCAGGTGGGTAAGGAGAGTATCTCCTGCGTGGGCAGTGGACGGTCTGCGTATAAATGCGGTTGCCCCCGGCAACACAACGACTCCGATGACACAGGGAATGACTGATGCACAGCGGGATGCGGCGCTTTTGATTCCGATTCCAACGCGGTATGGAAGAAAAGAATTTCTGGATGCACAGGAAATTGCAAACGGCATGTTATTCCTTGCTTCGCCGCTGGCCAGCGGGATCAATGGAATTATCTTATTTGTAGACGGCGGAATTGATGCATTATTGCGTTCAGAGCGTTTTTAGAAGGGAGAGAAAGTGATGAGAATTTTAGAACAATATATGGACTGTATGCAGCGTGGTGATAATGTGGGGCTAGCCGACCTGTTTAATGAGTACGGGGTGCTTCACGATGCTTCCTTAATAAAGATTGGAAGCGATACGATGCATCTGGAAGGGAAAATGGCCGTAGAAATGATGTTTCACCATAAGTTTGGATTCAATGGAGGACCATTCAAAATATACAGTGTCAAATACAATGGGGACAATCAGGTGTGGTACTTTATTCAGTATGGAGATACAATACTGCCGGTAACCGCTTTTCTGGAGAAAACGGATGAAAATGGAAAGATTAAGCGGCTAAATATATATCCGCTCTAAATAATTAAAGTGTTATAAAATTACATCGCATATGGTGATAAGATCTTTATACTTAAAAGTTGTTAAATTTATATCCATTATAATAAGAAGAAACTGCTCTGCCCGAAACATTTTTTAGATGTTTTCAGCAGGGCATTTTTTTATGATATAGGAAATTCCTTTGGAATTTCCTATATCATAAAAACCCTCCGGGGGATGCACACGCCGCGATAAGGTATATAGCCGCAAAGCGGCATCGCGGCGGTGCCAAAGTGTGCAAGCCCCTCATGAGTGAGGGGCTTGCACACTTTGTTATATTCTGCATGATTCAGAAATAGGATTCAGAAATATAAAAAACATCTTGACTCTTCCCTTACGGGAGACTGTAGGATGAATTTGTAAGGAGGAGCAGAGAGATGAGAACATGTATGAAAGCAGAACATTTAACAAAAAAGTTTGGGGACAGAACCGTGGTTGACAATCTGTCATTTCAGGTATACAGCCGTGAGGTCTTCGGGCTGCTTGGACCCAACGGGGCTGGAAAAAGTACGACAATTGAGGCCATCCTGGGTTTAAAAAAAGCGGATGGAGGACAGGTGGAACTACTGGGAATGGAGCCGGGAAAGAAACGGAAAGAGCTCTTTCATAAAGTAGGGGTTCAGCTGCAGTCCTCTAACTTTCAGAACAACATTCGGGTTGAGGAGATATGCGAAGAGCTATCCGTACTCTACCGTAATCCGGCGGATTATTGTGATCTGCTGCGCAGGTTTAAGCTGTGGGAACGGCGTAAACAGCCAGTGGACAAGTTATCGGGGGGAGAGCGCCAGAAACTGTCGGTAGTGCTTGCGTTAATGCCGGATCCTGAACTGGTATTTCTGGATGAGCTGACAACCGGGCTGGATACTGCTGCGCGCAGGGAAGTCTGGCAGTCTCTCAGGGAATTAAAGGAAAACGGTATGACGATATTTCTGACCACACATTATATGGAAGAAGCAGAAAGTTTGTGTGACAGGATCATGCTGATAAAAGCGGGAAAGAAGATCGCAGAGGGGACAGTGGAAGAAATCATCCAGACGAGTCCATATGACAATTTGGAAGATGCGTATCTGTGGTATATGGGAGAGGAGGAATTGGCATGAGACAATTTGGAACCTTATATAAAATAGAACAAAAGCTGGGACTGCGCTGCCCCGACGGCCTGATCTTCGGCGTTGCCATGCCGGTAGGAGTATTGGTGCTGATTGCCGTAATTGCAGGAAACAAAACTGCCGGATCAGGAGGAAGCCTTACGTATCTTGAAAGCGCATTTGCATCGCTGACCGCGGTAGGTATCTGCGCCAGCGCATTTATGGGAATACCACTGACAATTGCAGATTACCGCGATAAAAAGATCCTGAAACACTTTTTCGTGACACCCTGCAGCCCAATGATGCTTCTGGGAGCAGTGGTCGTATGCGGCGTGGTAACAGCACTTGTCTCATGCGCTGCGGTTTCACTGGTTTCCGTAGTGGTATTCGGATATCGGATGAAGGGAAATGTACTTTTGTTTCTGGCATCCTATCTGCTGGTAATGGCTGCTATGTACAGTGTCGGAATGCTAATTGCGGGCTTGTGTAAAACGGTAAAGGCGGCAAACGTAATAACCACAGCAGTATATTTTCCTATGTTATTTTTATCAGGTGCAACAATTCCCTTTGAACTATTTCCAAAAGGACTGCAGAATGTGGCGTCCATCCTGCCGCTGACGCAGGGAATCAAGCTGATGAAGCAGGTATCAATGGGTGGTGCGGTTGAAAATATCAGCGGCACAGTTCTTCTGATGGTAACTATTACCGTTATCTGCTGTGTTCTATCTAAATTGACATTCCGGTGGGAGTAACTTACTATTGAAAAACAGCATATGTTAAAAACTTTATTGTGCAGGGTCTCCAAAGGGGTGCTATTCACAGCCTATGGTCCGTGAATAGTAACTCCAGAGACCCTGTATTAGGAAAGGCGGACAACCATGAAAAAAGAGCACATCTGCGATATAAAGGAACCCTTCAAATTATATAGAATCGGCATGTTTGCCAGCATGAACCACGTAACCGTAAAAACACTGCGCTATTATGACGAGCAGGGCCTGTTAAAACCGGTCAGTGTAGATACTGCAACGGGCTACCGCTATTATACAGCCGGCCAGCTGCCTGTCATACACCAGATACTGGTGCTTCGGAACATGGGATTTTCCCTGGAAGAAATCAAAGGGATACAGAGAGGTGAATCAGAGGAAGAATTACTGCGGGCAAAAAAACGCCAGCTCCTGGCCGAGATTGCAGAGAAAACTGCCAAACTGGCACAGGTAGAATGTTACTTATCTTCTGAAAATATAAATACGAATTACCATGTCCTCATTAAAAAGATACCTGAGGTAACCGTCGCATACATGAAAAAACGCCTGCCGGACTACGGTGCCATGTTTGATGTCATGCCCGCCATGGGAAAAGAAATGGAACGTCTGGGGTGCGTCTGTGCAGAGCCGGAATACTGCTTCACCATCTACCATGACGGAGAACACAGAGAAGAAGACATAGACGCAGAAATATGTGAAGCAGTCACCGAAGAAAAACCTGACTCAGAACTAGTTCAGTTCAAAGTAATACCAGAAGTACAAACTGCCGCATGCGTACTGCACAAAGGTTCATATGAAAGATTCCCGGAAGCATACGCCGCGGTCATAAGATTTATAGAAGAAAACGGCTATGAAATCTGTGGCAGCCCAAGGGAATCCTATATAGACGGAGTATGGAACAAAGAAACAGAATCAGAATGGCTCTCAGAGGTGCAGTTCCCGGTAAGGAAAATCGTAAAAGAGGATTCAATTTTTCAACAGTAATCAATCCCCTGAGAATAAGCCCTAACCGGCCTGCCGGATGAACCTGGCCTGCCACGCTTCTCTTCGCAGCAGGCATCACTCACATCCTTCTCCAAATCCCGGCATTTTTTGTCATTCCCAGTTGTGTTTTGTCGTCTCCTGTGCTAGAATAAAACAGATTCTAGCGATTAAAGAGGGAGATTTTTATAATGGAAGAGCAATTACGAGATGATGAAATAGAGATTGATTTACTAGAGATAATTCACGCGCTTTGGCGGAAAGCATGGCTGATTATACTCTGCCTGGCTGCCGGAGCAGTGATTGCAGGTGCCGCGACCAAGTTCCTGATGGTGCCGCAATATACTTCTTCATCTATGATCTATATTCTAACGAAGACAACCAGTGTGACATCTCTGGCGGATATACAGATGGGGACACAGCTCACGGTTGACTTTGAGACGCTGGCTACAAGCAGGCCTGTTGTGGAAAATGTAATCGAGGAGCTGAACCTGGATACGACTTATGAAGACCTGGTGAAGACTATTTCTATATCCAATCCTGCAGACACCCGTATCTTGAAAATCAGTGTGGAGAATCCGGATGCGGAACTGGCAAAAGACATCGCCAACGCAATGGCGAATGCAACCGCTGACAGAGTTGCAGAAGTCATGAGTACGGACAAGCCAAGCATCGTGGAGGAAGCTGTCATTTCAGAGTACCCCTCCAGCCCTGTTTTGAAGAAGAACGTGGCAATAGGCGGATTGCTTGCGGCACTGCTTGCAATAGCAATTATTATCGTTCTGCTGTTGCTGGATGATTCCATTAAGACAGAGGATGATGTAAGAAAGTATCTTAATATGAATACATTGGCGGTAATTCCGCTGGAGGCAGGAGAATCTTCAACAAAGAAACAGCGCATGAGCAAATATGGCGGGGAGAAGAAAAAGAAAAAAAGAAAGTCAGGCTCTTCGCAGGCTCATAAGAAATAAGAAAGAAGGTTTCAGAAGTTGAAAAAAAGTACAAAAGCAGCCTTAACCGTAGTTCTGGTTTTGATTGCGGCAGCATGCATTGGTTATATCATTTATTATTTTGCAGGACAGGACAAAAGAAGTAACGCTTACGATGAGGTTCAGAAACAGGTGAACCTGGAACCGGAAAAAGAAACAGAGGAACCAAAAAGTTCGGAGGCCCCGAAAGAACCGAATCCGATAGATTTTAAACAGTTACAGGAGACTAATCCCGATATTTACGCATGGATCTCCATCCCGGATACGAACATCAATTATCCGATCGTACAGAGTGCTACGGATAACACGTATTATCTGGACAACACAATAGACGGGCAGGCGGGCCTGCCGGGATCAATCTATACGGAGAATCTGAATGCAAAAGATTTTTCTGATTTTAATACTGTAATTTACGGACACGACATGCTGGACGGCTCCATGTTCCAGAATTTACATAATTATGAAGACCCAACGTATTTTCAGGAACACTCAAAAGTGTATATATACACACAGGAGAAGAAGCTCACATATGAGGTTTTTGAGGCAGTTGTTTATGACGACAGACATATTCTGCTGTCCTTTGATTTTACGATGAATCATCAGAAGCAGGCTTATCTGGATTCGCTGAAAGCAGTCCGGGAGTTAGGAAGCAATTTTAATGACAATGTGCAGGTGGGGCCGGAAAGCCGTATTATTACAATGAGCACCTGTATTGGCGACAGACCGGATAACAGGTATTTAGTAGGAGCTGTACTGACAGATGAGTATGAATATGAAGCACAATAATAAAAGAAGTTCGGATGGTTCAGGTCATACCGGGAATAAGCCTACAGGGCATGGGAAGAAGAATACAGGTTTGATCGTGGGTGTTATCGCAGTGATCATTCTCGTGATAATTGCGGGCACATTATTCTTTATGAAGTCCAGACAGGAAAAGGCGCAGGTGCCTTCTAAAAAGTCCGCTTCATCCTCGCAAGGTGAGACCAAATCAGATTCAAAGAATATAACCTACCAGGGACAGGCATATGAATACAACCGGGATATTAAGGCGGTGGTATTTCTGGGGGTGGATAAAAAGGGTGATATGGACTATGCTCAGTTCATGGGAGACGGCGGTCAGGCAGACAGCATTATACTGATGGCGCTTAATGAGAAAGAGAAGACGGTCCAGCTTTTCCAAATTTCCAGAAATACAATGACGAATGTAGACGTATATTCTGAAAAAGGAGAGTACTTAACGACACAGAAAATGCAGATTGCGCTCCAGTATGCATACGGAGATGGTGAGAAGAAGAGTGCCTGGCTGATGAAGAAGGCAGTATCAAACCTGATGTACGGTGTTCCGATCAGTGCATCCATTGCAATGAGCATTGACGGAATCTCTACAGTGAATGATCTGCTGGGAGGAGTTGAGATTACGGTTCCCAAGGATTATACTTATGTAGATCCTGTCTTTGAGCAGGGAAAAACCCTCACTCTGACGGGAGAACAGGCAGAAAAGTATGTACGTTACCGGGATATCAACGTTACAGGAAGCAACAATGACCGAATGGAGCGGCAAACACAGTTTGTCATGGCGCTGATGTCACAGTTAAAGGATGCATCCCAGAGGGATACAGAGCTATATGCCAAACTCATGACAGGAGCGAACCCTTATTTCACGACGGATATGAGCGCGGATGAGATTATGGCGTTATCCAATTATGAGATGTCCGGCGAAATACAGACGATTCCCGGAGAAGAACGGGCAGGTGCAGAACATGACGAATTTTATACAAATGAGGACGAATTACAAAAAATGGTAGTCAAAACCTTTTACAAAATTAAGGATATGTGATACAATATGGAAATGAACTAGAATTTTATTATTTTACTTAGGAGGGACTAGTCATGAAAAAAAGTAGAATGAAGAAATTAGTGGGGGTTTTAGTATCGGCTGTAATGCTTCTTACTATGACCATGGGTGTATTTGCTGCAGGAAGCCCGTCAGCTAATTTCCAGAGTGGTACAAAAGCCACAGACAAGGACGGCAATCCGGTTACTGTAACATTTGCCGCTGCAACACAGACACCAAGCGCTGCAGACATCACAGCAGTTATTCCGAACGGAACACTGGTAACATCATTTGATCTGACAGCACCGGATTGGGATTTCGCTAATGGCCCGCTGACAATCAGCTTCCCGTTAGCAGGAGCAACATCAAACACAAAAGCAGCAGTGCTTCACTTTGACGGCAGCTGGAAGAACGTAACAGGAAGCGTTGGCGACGGCGTTATCACAGGTACTTTCGACAGCTTATCACCAGTAGCAATCGTTGTTGACAACAGCACATTAACAAACAGCGGTAATGGAACAGCAACTGGAACATCACCAAAGACAGGCGAGTCTTCACTCGTTCTTGCATTAGGCGTATTAGCAATGGCAGCAGCAGCTGGAGCTTACGGCCTGAACAGAAAAAAAGCTTATAACAAATAATTTGTACTTATAAAACAACAAATGAGAATAAGCAAATCAAATCTCTTTCTGACAGTAATTGCCAGAAAGAGATTTTTTTGTATAATAAGAAATTGCTTAGTACTTTCCTATTATACAAAACCCTCCGGGGGGATGCAAACGCCGCCATAAGGTATATACCCGAAAAGCGGGCAATTCCAATAAGTTACAAAAAGAAGCACATTTACAGAGTGTAATTACGGTGGCATATAAAAAAGCGATTTCTGCAAAAAAAGCGGCAGACACATAGAGAAGTGTGCGAGTCTGCTCTGCATTTTGTGATAAAGTCTGTTATTTGTGCACTTTGTATCAATTAATTATAAAAAAGCGAAGTTTATAAATTGAATTGTGGCGTATTTGCGGGCTTTCTGGTAATTTGCATAATATGACAATAAAACGCAATGTTAGTACAAATTCTACAGATTTCTTGACAAATGGGAAAGTAAGCGATAAACTAAATGTTGTATCTGGTAAAAGAAAAAGGTGTAATACTATGTTTTAATGCATAGTACAGATATATAGATAGAAAGTCACAGGAATGACTAGGAGGCCAGCCTGATGGAAAGATATATTGACATGCACTGCCATATCCTTCCTGGAGTAGATGATGGGGCTGCCAATATGGAGGAGACAGAGAAGATGCTGCACATTGCTTATGATGAAGGCATCCGTTGTATGATTGCGACTCCCCATTACCATCCCCGCAGAGGACACGAGCATCCTGACGTATTAAGAAAGAAACTAACTTTAGTCCGTAAAGCCGCACAGAACATTGATGATAAATTCCGGATCTATCTTGGTACGGAAATATATTTTGGACAGGATGTTCCTGAAAAGATCAGGCGTGGTGAGATACTCACAATGAACAGAAGAAATCAGGTCATGGTTGAGTTTTCGCCTGCAGATAATTTTTCCTATATCAAACAAGGACTGCAGCAGATACAGTCAGCTGGATATGAAGTGATTCTCGCACATGCGGAGAGATATCTTTGCCTGCTTGATAAGTTTGAGTTAACAGAGCATATCTGGAACATGGGGGTTAATATACAGATTAACTCGGGTAGCATAACTGGGGATTCCGGGAGAAAGGCAAGACAGTTTGTAAGGGATCTGATGGACCAGGATATGGTGTTTGGTGTGGGTTCGGATGCACACCACTCTGAGAGCAGATCTCCCAGAATGGAAAAGGCAGCCGCATATGTAAAGAAAAAATACGGAGAGCCGTACATGAGAAAAATATTTTTCAATAATGCGGCATCCATGCTTAGAAAGATAAATAGTAAAACAGAAAGTTAATACACCCTTGAAGTAACAGACAGAGTTGCAACCGGGAGCCAGGGGCAGAGGAGGATAAGTGGAATGCAGGAAATAGTGCTGAAAGGCATGGATAAGGATTTCAGGAGTAATGAGGCGTATAAAACCCTCCGTACTAACATTGAGTTTTCCGGAGCAGACAATAAGGTTATAGTATTTACAAGCTGTACGCCGAATGAAGGAAAAAGCACAGTATCCCTTTCTGTATCCAGTTCTTTGGCAGAGGCAGGAAAAAAAGTGCTGTTTATAGATGCGGATCTTAGAAAGTCAGTTCTTGCCGGCCGTCAAAAGTTAACAGGAGCAATGAAAGGATTATCTCATTTTCTGGCCGGGCAGGCTGAGGTCGGTGATATCATGTACAAGACGCAAAAGGCCGGCCTTGTTGTTATGTTTGCAGGTGTGGTACCGCCTAATCCCGCAGAGCTGCTGGGACATAAACGCTTCGAAAACTTAATCAGCAGCGCCAGAAAAGTTTATGATTATATTATTATAGATGCACCGCCACTTGGAAGTGTAATTGACAGCGCGATCATAGCAAAACAATGCGATGCTGCTGTGATGGTAATTGCATCTCAGGCAATTAGTTACAAGTTTGCCAAAAATGTTAAAAAGCAGCTGGAAAAATCAGAATGCCCGATCTTAGGAGTTGTACTGAACAAGGTTGATATGAAGCTGAACCAATATTATGGAAGATACTACGGAAGATATTACGGCAAGTACTACGGAAACTATGGAAACGAAGAGTGATACCGTATATGGAATGAGAAACCGATTAGTATCCGTTAAGTAGTATGAGGATGGGGGAGAAGCATGTATCAGAATATTGTAAAGGGCTGGGCTAAACATTTAGACTTTACGATATTGGACATTGTGTGCCTTGAGGTTGCATTTTTCATTTCTTATTTAATAAGAAACGGTTTTCCAGAGGGCGGTCTGAGCGATCAGTATCAGAGTATGATTTGGGCCATCGTGTTTGTAAGCCTGCTGGCAGTATTCTTTATAAACAGTTATGAAAATATCATACGCCGCGGTTACATGGCGGAGATAAAGCAGTCAATATTACACTGTGGGTTTGTCACAGTAGGGCTTATTATATGGATGTTCATATTTAAAGAATCCAGTTCCTATTCAAGGGCAATAGTTTTATCCATGTGCCCTATGAGCATGTGCTTTATGATTGTGGAAAGATTATTCTGGAAGCGGATCATACGCATGCGGATAAGCGGTAAGAAAGCCAGAAGAAAAGTGCTGATCATATCTACCTCAGCGCGGATTGAGGAAACAATCGAAGGTCTGCTTCAGCCATACAGAGATTACCAGCTGACCGCTTGCGCGCTGTATGACACAGCCGACCAGGTTGGAACCAGTATCAAATATGTACCCGTAGTGGCCGATAAAGACCATATCATCAAATACATACAAGACAGCATCATAGACGAAGTGTTCATAGACCTGCCCGGGCAGGAAAAAGACGCCGAAAGGCTGATGAGCATATTCGTGGGCATGGGCTTGGTATCCCATGTAAACCTGGCTCGATTTACAGAGCAGGTTGAAAACAAAAGAATCCAGAGATTTGCAAGTTATATGGTCTTGTCTTCCAGTATGAAGTTCGCGACGCCGAGGCAGTTGTTCTTCAAACGGCTGATGGATGTTGCAGGAGGTTTGGTAGGACTGATAATAACCGGGATTGCATTTATCATATTTGCTCCGATTATTAAGAAGCAGTCACCAGGACCGGTTTTCTTTTCTCAGGAAAGAGTAGGGAGAAACGGAAGACGGTTTAAGATTTACAAATTCCGTACCATGTACCCTGATGCAGAGGCGCGGAAAAAAGAACTGATGGAACAGAACAAGATGAGCGGCTTTATGTTCAAGATGGACAACGATCCGCGGATCATCCCCATCGGACACTTTTTAAGGAAAAGCAGTATCGATGAACTTCCGCAGTTCTGGAACGTTCTGAAGGGGGACATGAGCCTTGTAGGCACACGGCCTCCAACGGTGGATGAGTATGAACAGTATGAAGTGCGTCACAGGAAGCGGCTGGCTATGAGACCGGGGCTGACTGGGATGTGGCAGGTGAGTGGCCGAAGTGATATTGTGGACTTTGAGGAAGTTGTGGCTTTGGATGCTAAGTACATAACAGAATGGACGCTGATGATGGATTTTAAGATTATTTGGCGGACGGTATTGATTGTGCTGGGGCAGAAGGGGGCGGTTTAGGGAATTTAAACTCAAAATAATAACAATTATTTGGAGGACAAAGTACATTTTAGTAAGCTTTTAGTTACTACAAAAACTATAGCAGTATTTTACTTCTCTCAAATATACTTATTACTTTTTAAATCTGATCATCAACTTAATGCAAAAGTATAATGCATACAGGCGATCCTTATATAAGTTTCAGCTACAAACACCTTATCTTTAAAATAAGGAACTCAATAAAAAAATCAGCCAAAAGGAATGTGGATAAATTTGACGCGACTGTATATTGTGTTTCCCCTTCTTCTGAAAAAGCAATAGAGCAGTATTTGATCAGCAAGCTAAAGCTACGGGAAAATCAGTTCTTGTAATCGACAAACGTCAGAATATTGCGGGAAATAAAGAACTAAAAGATGCAGAGGAGATGATCATTTTGAGTGGTCGTCTTATCGAATATAAATATTACGACACGGAGACTATAATTGTGTCTGCGTTGGAGTGTGTAGAGGGAGAAGTAAAGTAAATGAAAAAGATACTAATGGTTTGTGAAGCATTCGGAGGTGGAGTTTTTTCTTATGTTTCTCAACTCTGCAATGATATGGTTGATAGTTTTGATGTCTATCTGGCATATTCGCTTAGACCCCAGACGCCTAAAAACTATAAAGAATTTCTTGATCCCAAGGTTCATTTAATTGAGATGAAATATTTAGGGGGTAAAGGACTTACAAGTATTAAAAATGATATTGCAGTGATTAAAGAATTAAGAGCAATTGAGAAAAAGGTAAAACCTGATGTGATTCATCTTCATTCTTCAATTGCAGGTGGTTTGGGAAGACTAGCATACAATGGGAAAAGTAATACTGTTGTATACACACCACATGGGTATGCGCACATTCTTATGGGACCTGGCAAGAAGAGCATTGCGTATAAAACTGCTGAGAAAATTCTTGGGAATAGAGCTCTTACTCTGACCTGCTGTGAAAGCGAAGATGAAGAAGCAAAGCGGTTTTCTAAGAGAACAGCATACGTTGAAACGGGTATTAACTTAACAGATTTATCAACTTCACTTGATGGTATTGACCCGGTTAAAAATGAGAAATTCACAGTGTTTACTTTAGGACGGGCTTGTAAACAAAAGCAACCTGCGCTGTTCAATAGGATTGCAGAACTTGTACCAGAAGCAAGATTTATATGGATTGGTAATGGCGAACTTGAAAATGAGCTTACCGCTCCTAATATGGAAATCACAGGTTGGAAGCCTAGAAAAGAGGCTCTTGCGATGGCAAAAGGTGCAGATGCGTTCATCCTTTGTAGCCTTGGAGAAGCAATTGCAATGAGTCTTATCGAGAATATGTTTATTAAGAAACTTATTTTGGTAAGTAACACAATGGGTAATAAAAGTGTTATTAATGATGGTGTAAACGGTTATATTTGTGAATATGCTGAAGAATATGCAGATAGAATTAAGGCTGCAATAAAAGAATTCCCCAGTAGCCTTCCAGAGCAAGCATATCAGGACGTACTGACCATTTACAATACTGATGTAATGAAGAAAAAGTATGTAGAGTTTTATTCTTCCTTATAAGACTTTATGAGGCGGAGATTCTAAAATGAAACTAAGATTAAAGATTCATCCAAAAAGAATTACGAGAAATATAGTTTTTAGTGTTGTATTTTTTGCATTATTAAAACCAGATTCGTTAGCTTATCTTGGCCTTGGATGGTTAGACACATTGCTGATTGTTTGTGATGCCTTTGTACTTTTATATTTTGCAGAAGAATTACTAGTTCGAAGGTACAGGATGAGCCACATAACTAAATGTATTATAGCCATTTATTTGGCTATGACCTTGTCTACTGTTTTGGTTTCACACGATTACTTTACATTGCTTAAAACGGCAGGACCAGCTATTGCAATGTGTATGTTTACAGATCATTCAATGCAGAGGAGACCAATTGAATACTTAGAGGCTTCATTTAATCTGCTTGCATTATTATATACATTGAATTTAATTACTATTATCCTTTATTACCCTAATGGAATGTATCAAACAGATTATGTAGTTGGTGATACTTATTTAATGGGATTTGATAATGGTATGATTTATAATTTTTTACCATTGTGTTGTTATGCTGCGATTCAATCATATATCAAAGATAAAAAACTTTTTACTAGAAGAACGATTTTTGCTTTTGAGTTAATGCTAATATCTGAGATCTATGTAAGTAGTGGTTCAGGAATAATTCAAGCAGTATTACTTCTGTTATTAATGCTTGCAGTAGACAAGAATTTGATGAATCACTTTATAAAACCAACAATAATGTTCCTTGTTTTTTATGTAGGGACTTTCTTGATTACAATATTAAGAATTCAAACTTATTTTGCTGACTTTATTATTGGAGTATTAGGAAAAGACTTGACAATGACAGGCAGAACATATTTATGGGATTACGCAATAAGTAGTATTAAAGAAAACCCGATTATAGGAATTGGAGCAACAGGTAGAACAGTTTTAGGAATCAATGATCATTATTATCCTCATCCGCATTGTATGTTACTTGACTTCCTATATAAAGGTGGAATAATAATGTTTTTCTTTTTTGTATTGTTGACAATTTTATTTATAATTAGTTATAAAAAAGCAGAATCAAAGACATTAGGAAATATCATCCTGATAACGTTGTTTGTATTTTTAGTTGGAGAAATGGTTAATTCAGCACAGTATAAAATATTTTTTTGGGGAATATTTGTTCTGATTGGTTATGTGAATCATTTGGAGGCAATCCGCAGAGCAGGATAATAAGGAAGGATTGAAATGCAGAAAAATTCGTTATATAAGAACTCCTTATATTTTATCTTATATAGAGTTATAAATGTAATCTATCCTTTAGTAACAGCAACATATGTGTCAAGAGTCTTGAAGCCCGATGGCGTAGGTCAGATATCTATAGCTCAAACAGTAGTGATTTTTCTAACTGCCTGTGCATGCTTGGGTATTCCTAATTATGGCACAAGAGAAGTTAGTAAGGTTGATAATAGGGATGAATTAAGCAAATTATTCTCTGAACTATTTATTACTAATCTATTATCGACGGCTATTTTTGCCGCATTATTTTATTCAATCATTCCTCTTTTATCAAATGATCTCGAAATTAATAAAACCTTATATTATGTTGAGGGAATCATTTTAGTTCTGAATTTTATTAATGTTGACTGGTTTTATCAGGGGAAAGAAGAATTCAGATATATAACTATTAGAAGTTGTATTGTAAAGTTCTTGTCAATTTTTGCTATATTTGGTTTTGTTAAAAATGAGGGGGATATTGTAGTCTATGCAATAGTATTTGTAATAGCATATGCGGGCAATTATCTGTTTAATGTTATAAATTTACGAAAATATGTTTACTTCACTTTGAGAGGAATAACCCCCAAAAAGCATATCAAATTAGTATTGATTTTAGCAATCACATATATTTCAAATGAAATATATGTGACGGTAGATACAGTAATGCTAGGTTTCATGTCTGGAAACTCAGCTGCTGCATACTACTCTAATGCAATGAAACTTATAAAGATTCTTGTAAATGTATGTACGGCTATGGGAACCGCCTTGCTTCCAAGACTATCGAGGGTTTTGTATGACGGAGATAGCTTGGGGTTTGAAAGGATTACTAAAAAAGCTGTGCATGTGCTAATGTGGATTACTCTAGCATGTGTTACAGGAATTATTTTAACTTCGCAACATTTAATTATTGTTCTTTTTGGATATGATTTCGCACCATCTATTGGAATTATAAGAGTACTGTGTTTTCTTATTGTGTTTCGAAGTTTTTCAAATCTTTTTTTGCAGATATTATTGTGTACCAACCAAGAAAAAATTACAACGTATGGATATTTTAGTGGCATGATTCTTAACATAATCTTGAACTATTTTTTTATTCCATATTGGGGAGGAGAAGGCGCTGCCATTGCGTCTGTTCTGAGTGAATTATACATCTGTTTATTCCTTTTCTTCTTCTTGAGAAAAAAGACAAAGATTAAAGTAGATCCAAAATACTTAGCGAGTTTGGCGATTTCAATAACATGCATGGTGATTTGTGTCCAAACAACAAAAATATGGGCATTTTCTCATTTTATGAGTCTTGCTATTGAAATTGCTATAGGCTTTCTAAGTTTTGTTTTTGTTAATATGATCTCAAAAAATGAAGTGTTGTATTTATTTTTAAAAAAATATGGAGGAAGCTCGAAATGATTCTAAAAGTGAAAACAAGAAAGAATATTCTGAAGATTCCGTTTGCAAGAGAAGTCAGCAATTATATTGTCAATGTAGGAAATGAGCTATTTTATAGTAAGTTGAATTCTACACGGCAATTTGACAAGAAAATCAGATCCATAAAAGGAACAAAAACAGGAAAAAGATGTTTCATTGTTGGAAGTGGACCGAGTTTGACTTTAAATCAGCTAGAGGCAATAAAGTGTGAAGACTGTTTTGGTGCTAATCGTATTTATAAAATGTTTGAAAAGACTGTTTGGAGACCCAAATATTATGTGATTCAGGATAAATATGATAGCACAAAAGGCATTTATGAAAAACTAGATGTAGAGAATCTATTTATTTCTGATTTTTATTGGAAAGAACATGGAATGAGTAACCCCAATGCTATTTGCTACCATATAAAAAGAGCTTTAAAACAGACGCGTAATCTTCCTTTTAGTGAAGATTGTTCGACGTTTGTCCAAGCAGCTTCAACTGTAACTTTTACAATGATTCAGTTGGCTTGTTATATGGGATACTCTGAAATATATTTAATAGGTATGGATCATACGTATGCAAATGTGACTAATGATAAAGGCGTTATTATTCAGAAGAATAATGTAAAAAGCCATGCTTTTGAAGATGAAAAGCCAAACGAAGTAGTTGCAAATATTGCTTATATGGAACAGGCATACCGTACAGCTAAAAACTATTGTGAATCACACGATATTAAAATATACAATGCCACTTTGGGTGGTGCTTTAGAGATATTTGAAAGGGTTGACTTTTGGAAATTAATATAAAGAGGTGCGACGATGAAAATTTTAGCCGTAATCCCTGCACGTGCAGGATCTAAGGAAATTCCTAATAAAAACATAAGAATTGTTGGTGGTCATCCACTTATTTATTATTCAATAAAAAATGCTCTTTCATCAAATTACATAACTGATGTAATTATATCAACTGATTCTGATCATGTAAGAATTATTGGAGAGCAGATGGGAGCATTGGTAAAAAGGCGAGAGGCGGAACTTTGTGAAGATGCGGTTACTCTAGATGCAGTAATCCATGATGCTGTTCCAGAAGGAACATGGGATTACATTATTACAATGCAGCCAACCTCTCCAACCTTAAGAGTTGAAACACTGGACGCTGCCATTAAGTATACCATCGATAGTGACTTGGATACAGTTATCTCAGCCATTAACACACCTCATCTCTCTTGGGGGGAAAGGGACGGTAAGAAAATACCAAATTACACAAGAAGATTGAATCGTCAATACTTACCACCTTGTTATATGGAAACTGGTGCATTTGTTATTTCAAAGGCAACAGTCGTAACATCTAGGACTAGAATTGGAGAGAAGGTTGATGTCTTTGAAATTCCGGAAGATGAGTCTCAGGATGTAGATAATTTTAAAGATTTACGAAATGTTGCAGCTGTGCTTGATAGGGAAAAGGTAGCAATCTATGTAAACGGGAACAACAAGCGTGGAATTGGTCATATTTACAGAGCTCTTGAAATAGCTGATGAGTTCTATTCAAAACCGGATATTTATTATGATATGAATCAGACTGATCCTAAAGTATTCGGAACAACGACTCATAAATTAATTCCTGTTAATGGTATTGCAGATTTGTTCGAAGTTTGTAAAAAAGAGAATTACACAATTTTCATCAATGATATTCTTACTACTTCTATTGATTATATGATTGGACTGAGAACTGTGCTTCCAAACGCTAAGTTAATTAACTTTGAAGATGATGGTGAAGGGATATTGAAAGCAGACCTGGTTTTCAATGCGCTTTATCATGAAGGTGATCTACCTCAGGTCAAAGCAGGAGAGAAATACTATATCTCTGGAAAAACCTTCATGTTCTACAAGCCTATTGAGATTAACGAAAAGGTTGAAAGAGTGTTTATTTCTTTCGGTGGAGCAGATCCTCAGAATTATTCTGATAGGTTGCTGTCTATTGTCAGCCAAGATGAGTACAAACAATATAAGTTCGTAGTTGTTCTTGGAAGAGCAAAATATAATGTAAATAAGCTTCTAGAGTATAATAAATATGACAATCTTGAAGTATTGTATGATGTTTCGAATATGCCCGAACTTATGAGTTCTTGTGATATTGGTGTTACCTCAAGAGGAAGAACTGGTTACGAGCTTGCTATTCTCGGTATTCCATCAATATCAATGGCACAGAACCATCGTGAGGAAAAACATGGTTTTGTTTGCAATGAAAATGGTTTCAGTTACATCGGTTTGAACCCGGCTGATGAGGTTATTAAGGGAACACTTGATATGTACCTTAAGATGTCACAATCAGGTAGAATGCGCTACCATGAAATGCTTTTAAGCCACGACTTGCGTGGGGGAAGAAAGAGAATTATGAGTCTGATTAAAAGTTTATAAAAGGAGAGAAAAATGCGAAGTACAAAACCTTATATTATTGCTGAGATGGGTGTTAATTTTTACGATACAGCAAAAGCTCTAAACATTACTCCATTGGAGGCGGCAAAACTTTATATTGACGGTGCGGCTGAAGCTGGCTGTGATTGCGCAAAGTTCCAGTCTTACAAAGCTGATACTATTGTTTCTAAAAACTCACCTGCCTATTGGGATTTGACTAAGGAGCCTACCAAGACTCAGCATGCTTTGTTCATGAAACACGATGGATTTAATGAAGAAGATTACAGAAAACTTTGTGATTACACTCATGAAAAAGGAATGGATTTTACATCTACACCCTTTGATTATGCATCTGCTGATTACCTTGAAGATATGGTGGATTTCTATAAAATCTCATCCTCTGATCTTTCAAATCTGCCTTTCATGAGACATATTGCTAAGAAGGGGAAGAAGATGATTGTATCTGTAGGCGCAGCGTATCTTTCAGAGGTTGATAAAGCAATTAGAACAATAAAAGAAGTTGGCAATAACGACATTGTTATTCTTCACTGTGTCCTTTCTTATCCTACCGCTCCTGAAAATGCTAACCTTCGTATTATCGAGACACTTAAGAAGATTTTTCCTGATGTGGGTATAGGTTTTTCTGACCATGTTGCTCCAGATGATACAATGATAACTCTTGCTACCGCATATCTTCTTGGCGCTGAAATAATAGAGAAACATTTTACGCTTGATAAGACCCTTTCTGGTAACGATCATTATCATGCTGGCGATCCGGATGATTTTAAAAAAGCAATTGCGAACTTCCAATGGATTGATCGTGTACTTGGTTCTGGCGAAAAGACAGTTCTTGATTGTGAGTTTATTCCTAGAAGGGAAGCAAGAAGATCTCTTGTCCTTAATAGAGATATGAAATCAGGAGAAGTCATTCGAAAAGAGGATCTTATGCCTAAACGTCCCGGAACAGGCATTTCTCCAGAATATGTGGAGCTTGTTTTAGGAAGAAAAGTTGTTAGGGACTTAGAGGAAGACACTATACTGACATGGGATATGCTTTAAAAGATAATTCCTTGAATTGTGCACTAACTCACTGAACAGTAAAAATTGTAAAGGTGTTGCTGATGCACGCTTTCGGCTGTTCAATATCGATGCCTGACATCAGATAGTCGAACTCTCTCCATGTAAGATTTCGGACTTTAGATTTGTACCTTGGCCATCGATATGCCCCCTCGGCAGTCAGTCTTTTGTATATCATGAGAAGCACATCAGGTTCTTTTAAGATGGATTTGATCCGGTCACATTTACGTCCATAGAATAGAAAGAGTGCATGGTCGATCCCCATAGTAAACTGATCTTGAATGACCGCATATAATCTGTTCTGCCACAGACGATATAGATCGTATCGACATTTAATGTATTTGTTAAGATTTCAAAAGAGCAGACAGGACATCATTACTCATGCGTATCAGCAATCCTATTGCTTCGATTTCAATTGTATGTTGAGAAATATATGTTTTTGCTTATTGATGGCCTTTATTACAAGCCTGACAATTGAGACGACACAGGTGATTACAAAGATGGGGTATGGGCAGACTGATGACGTAATCACCAATGTTCTTGGTGCTATAGTCGGGCTTGGTATATTATGGATTGTGGGGAAAGTAAAACGATACCGGTCAGCCTAACCTATAGGCTGGATTTTAGAAATATGAATTGATCTCTTAAAAATAAAAAATACGGGCAATTCTTATCAAGAAAAATCATTTTCCATAGACACAGAAATTTTTACGCCCTCACAGATATCGTTGATATCCTGGAAAGCGTAGTCCACAGTTACGTTATGAGCGGAGCAAATAGCTACAATGCGATCACCGATGACCTCTTTGAACTCCTGCCCGATATCCTTAAGGATAATAAATACTACATGGTTGAAGCCAGCTTCGATTGCATCATGGATCGAGTAGTCCATAATGATATGATTAGAAGCATCCACTGGCTCCAACTTTTTGATTCAAGTTCAAAATCGGCTACCGATTCCGGCCGCCATGATAAGTAATGTTGTGTTCATTTTTCTTTTTTCTCTCTATCCTTTTATTTTTAAAAAACCCATTTTCCCACAAATGGAATCTTCTTTACAATGCGCGTAACAATATAGCCACATACAAAAATTCAGTATTGCAATAAGAACAGATGCCAATGTATAGCAATAGTTTGTTGCAATCATAAATCGATCCGAAAATGTCTGTATAAACATCACATGCACCAGATAGATTCCAAGCGTTGTGCTCCCCAGATTGCAAATAAAGTTCTTTGACTTTTCTGTAAAACAGATATCTCCACCCTTATCTTTGAACAGTACAAAAATCATCGCAGAGTAAAAAACAATATTTAGTGTCAAATTATTATATGTCGCTTGGCTTGGTTCACCAATATGTCTGCCATACAGAATGCCTCCGATGACACCATAAATCATACCTAATATTACGGCCAACATGAGAAGACGCTTACTAGAAATTTTATTATTATATAAATAGTATCCTAAAATGTAATATCCCGTGTAACCCATAGGCAAAAACAAATATAATTTATCTTGCAACACTTCTTGTGCCAAATCATTCAATATCGGAACAACCTCTAACATTCCGGGAGCCCAGCATCCAACCACACACAGAACCAGCAAATACTTGCAGAGCTTATTATCTTCAATAATTATACTAAAAATTGGCGTAATAGCATATAATCCAGCAATCATCCATAAATACCAAAGATGATAATTGCCAAATAGCAATGCTCCAGCAATACTTTTTATGCCTGTAGTCTCTAAGTTGCCATTTAGAATTCTAAATACAAAATATGTGCATGACCAAAACACAATAAGAGCAAAAATCCTATAAATATATTTTTTATAAACTATCTCAATATTTTTACCTCTTGGCTTTCCAAGAAATAATGCACCACTTATCATAACAAAACAACACACACCAATTCTTGAAATAGCATGCCAAAACAGATAAATCGGCCATACACTCGCATTAACCCCAGCATATTTCCAACCTTTTGTTGAAACATGAAGCACTATCACACAAAAGCAAGCTAATACCCTTTATAATTCAATCCAAACTGCTCTGCTCTCAAAGTTATCTTCCCCTTATTTTTGCTGTCAAGTAGTCTTCTTTTACTTTTCCTTCATACTTCGTAATAGTTCAATCACACTATCTTTCTTAATAATAGCTACAACTGCTCCCCCAAAAAGAATTCCATATCGAATATACCAATAATCAAACAAGAAATTACACAAAACACCTGCTGTAATTACAAGAATCGATAGAGCTAAAATCATCTTGGAATCAAATAGAATTTTCCCTGGAATAAATATATTCATGACGCATTTGCTCACAATCCAATGTCCTATACTGTACAGAACATAACAGACCAAAGTTGTATACCCGGCTGCGACATACCCGAACATCTGGATAAAAATATAGTTCAATACTAGATTGACCAGTGCTGCTGTTATAGAAGACAAAAGCAAGAACTGGGTTTTTTCAAAATAAAACTGGGGGAGTGCAAGAATGTTATAAAGAAAGATGAAAAACACACTTGCTGCAACCGGCGGAATAACAAATGTAGCACTAGCATATTCTGCTGAGCCAAAAAGCCATACAAGTTCCGGGCCACATAGCATTAAAGAAAATACAATAACACCTACCAACACTAATAGTGCATTTATAATTTTTGCAATTTCAGCATAATCATTCTTCTTAATTTTCTGATATACCCATGGCGTAAAAGAATTGCTAATCGCATTTGTAAAGATTTGAACAAGCATTCCTATACTATATGCGACACTGTAAAAAGCAACTTCTGATCTTCCTGCCAATTTATCTATCATGATTCTATCGCCTTGGTTCAACACCATGCTCGATAAATAGTGGGGTAGAAGGGGAATTGCCAAGCCAAGTGCATATTTCCAATATTTTTTCAAAAAAAAGCATCGACCATCTGCAAACTGCTTGACAAGAACAATACTGCAAAAAATAACCTCTACAATAACAATGGAAGCAATACGAGCTGAAACCTTATCATTTGCAAAATAAACCGCAATCAAACCCAAAACAGGATTTGCAATAGATTTTCCAAGCGTGACTGCAACCAGCTGTTGATACTTATATTCAAATCTTTGCCGACCAGCCCAAAAACTAATCGCTGGGGTTACTAACATTTCAATAAACATTAATATAATTAATATTGGTGCTAGCCCGAGTACCTGAACCCACATTTTTTGAAAAGCAAGATATATTCCAAACACAGCGGCAGTGATTGTCATGGTCAATCCCTGCATAGAAGATATATATCTATTCCGATCATCTTCAAATTTTACCATGGCATTGTTAAATACCCCATAATAAAGATATAGCGATGTAATAATCGTTAAAATTTGTAACCAGGACAAATAAAGGCTATAAGTACCATATTGTTCTTTTGTCATCAATCGCGTGAAAATTGGTACTGTAATAAAAGCGATTCCTTTTTGTAGGATACTACACATTGTAAACCAGATTGCAGATTTTGCCTGAACACTCATTTGTGTGTATTTACTGAGTAGTTTCGTTCTTTTCTCGACCGTTTTTCTCGAACCTCCTTCAATCAAATAACACGAATTCCAAAATATTAGTCTACGATGAATTTAAGAAAAAGAGAAAACTGTACCCAAGATTCTATCCACATCTAATCATCGTAGACCACTCTATATTTTTCTTATACTTTTTGATTATTTAGCCAATATAGCTTTAGCTTGATTAAAGACAGAATCTTCAAGTTTTGGAGAAATCAGTCCTGTTTCAAACTTAATTTTGGGTGTCAAAAAGCTTGCTTCAGGTAGTGAAATATCTAAAAGGCACGGTTCCGAATCCTCAATCCAATCAACATACTTATCTAGATCTTCATATATTGAAAGTGAAGCTGCCTTAACTCCGTATGCTTCTGAAATCTTGCAAAAATCCGGGACTGTATATCCACCACTTGCTGCAGTAGCTGCAAATCGATCTCCATGACTAAAATGTTGCGTTTCACTGATTTTGCCTAACACTCGATTATTCATAATAAAAATCTTGATAGGAAGATTCTCCCTTTTTATAGTCTCCAACTCCTGAATATTCATCTGAAATCCGCCATCACCGCAAATACAAAAAACTTTTCCGTTGTCTGTTGCTATGGAAGAACCTATAGCATACGGAAGTCCGCAGCCCATTGCCCCAAAACCACCGCCAATATGTATTCTGCCTTCTCTACCTTTGAGATGCAAAGACTGTGCCGCCCAGCACTGATTCATGCCAACATCCACAGCTACAATCGGATTTACTGGTAAGAGAGAGGATATTTTTGCTATGGCTAAATTTCCAGGCTGAACATCATATTTTTTCAAATACTCTTTTGCCGCAAGACACTGATTCTTCCAAATGGAATAATCACCAACTTCTTCGCTGAGTAACATTCTCATGAAGTCTCTAGCATCAGCGTGATATTTCTTTTCTCCTCTTTTAATATCACGGCTTAATTCATATTCATCAATATCTGCTCTGACCAAATCAGCCTTTGGTGCGAATCCTTTCGGATCTCTGCCAACCTGCCTGATACCAAGCCGTGCACCAACAGATATTACTAAATCGCATTCATTTAATATCATATTGGCAACTCTGTTTCCGTGTGTTCCGATAAAGCCAATGTGGAACTCGTCCTGCGCCAAATCCACACCATTTAAAGTGGTTAAAATCGGGATATTGCATTTTTCTGCAAATTCATAAACCATGTTTACCGCATTAGCGGATCTTACGCCATTACCGATCAGCAATACTGGCTTGCTGTATGTCAAGTGGAAAATCAATGATAACGCCTCCTTTTCTTCCCAATGTTGCCATATTATATGCTCGTCCCACAATATCTGCAAAACCTTCGCTTGTATTTGCAGTGACCGAATATTTTGAAATATTTCTCGTCATAGAAACAAGATCCATTTCCTGAAAACCATTCTGGCGAATTCCGGAAAATCCTTTCATTTCTTTAGTAGGCACATTTCCGCAAATCCCCATAACTGGAAAACTATCAAACCAAGCATCAGCCAAACCGCTAAGACCATTTACAGCACCAGGTCCAGATGTTGTAAAGTAAACCCCCACTTTTCCCATTGTACGGGCAAAACCCACTGCGGCAAATGCACAGCCTTGTTCGTTATAGCACACATGCATTTTAATTTCATCTTTTCTTTTATATAAAGCATCCATAAATGGTACTATATATCCACCTGCATAACCGAATATATCCGTTACGCCATGCTCTATGAGAAAATCAACTAAATATTCAGAACAATTCATCTATTTTTCCCCCTAAAACATCTTTTACAGTTTGCTTTCTTACCAAAATATGGTCCCCAGCACAGTATTCTTTGTTTACAGCTTTTGAAATAACTTTGGCAAAATCATCAGGTTCCAGTAATGTTGTTTGGTCTTCTTCTGGGTACAAACTCTTTCTCATTTTAGTTCTTGTACGTGCAGGAGATACCGCTACCGCATACAAACCATCATCCGCCCAACACTTTGTAGCCATGACCACTGCGGCCTTCGTTGCGCAATATTCACTCCATGTTGCATGTTTTTCCACAGCTGCAGCTGATGTAACATTCACAATATCAACATTAGGATTGTACTTTAAGGCAATCTCTGTACAGTAAAACGTCCCTGATAAGTTTATGTCAATATGTTTCTTTGTGTTAAGCAGATTGGCTTCTTTTATAGATTTTGGAACAACGTAACCAGCATTGTTGATTAACACATCCGGTATAAAACCGGAAATTTCTTTTTCTATACTCTCCCAATCTGTCACGTCAAGCTCTAATTTTGAAGGAGCGTATACTTCATAGCCCTCGATTTCCAGCTGCCGCTTTATTGCCTGCGCTATGTCACCACTTCCACCAGTAATAAGTACCTTTTTCATTTGCCCATCTCCTTATTTATTCTCTGATATATCGATTCAATAACGTCCAAATCACCTGGATATGTCACTTTGAAAAGATTTGATTTTGTCTCAATAAAGTGCGGTTTTATTCCGTAATATTCGTACATCGCTCTAGTTTCGTCTGTAATATCATTGAACTTACCACTTCGATATGCTTCTAGTAACAACCTAAAATCAAATGCCTGGGGTGTTAAAAGATCATACAATTCTTCTCGATTAATATAGGTACCATCTCTAAATATAACGGTGTTAACCAACGGCCGCACAAACGAAACTGACGGATGGCAATCATCCAGTAGCTGCCGAATTTGTCTTTCTGTTACCATTGGACGGGCGGCTTCTAAAATAATAACTCTATTTGTATCCGAAGGAATAGCCTCCAAGCCCTTTAGAACAGACCCAGTTCTAGTCGTTCCTCCCGGAATGTCTTTACCAACAGCCACAATATTGTTTTCCCCAACAACTTTCATTCCTGCTTCGTAGGCATAGCGCCACAATGGCTTAGCATGAAACAGAACGTCTTGTTTTGTTCCTTTATATCTTGTTCCCTTGCCCGCCGCCAGTAAAATAGCAGAATACTTCATCTAATTTTCTCCTCCTATAAATCGCGCATCTGCACAAATTCAACTTTTCACTGTTGCCTTTACAGTAAAACCGTATCTCACGAAGTCAATGTCTCATAAGTGAAAAATTTCAATGAGACGTTTCGCATTATTTCCATCATTATACTGATTTGCCCATGCACAGACTTGATGTCTTTTTTCAAGATAAGGATCTTTCCCCTCAAAAATTTCACAAAAGAAAGAGAGTAATCCCACTATATCTTTGATGTGATCACCAGGCATATAGTCTGTAATATTTTCATATGCAAAGCCTAATTTGTATGATTTCATATCGTCTATAATATAAGCCATTGGACGATCTGCAAGCATATAATCAAAAGCTACGGATGAGTAATCTGTAATTAATCCGCTGCTGGACGTGAATAGACTATACATGTCAATATTGTGTTTTTCCAGATAATCATTTGTCCACACAATAATATTACTAAACTTCAATTCTTCTATGCCGCACTGGGCCGCTCGAGGATGTGGTTTTATCAGCAAGATTATTCTTTTCTCATGAAGCACATCGTTGATGGTTCTTAAGTCCGCTTCGCTATGTATTAGTGGAAGTCCATACAAATATTGCACTGTGGAGTCATTTCTTCTAATATTATTCTCTACAATATTAGAAGAACGAAATGTTGGCATCCATATAACCACTTTCATTGATTCGTCAAATCCAAACTCTTGGAATTTCATTTGCGATCTTGGAATCACATCATTGCGTGCCATACCATTTACGATAAATTTTCCTCTCTGGAAGCAAAGCATATCCGACATAACATCACGTACTTTATCAGACGTTATCATGGCATTCGTATCAAGCTTTGGATTTAACGTAATAAATCCCTTACAATTCTTGAGGGAAGGACAGCCATGCCCTAAGTACACAACTCTTTGCCCTTTAACACGTCTTTGGAAACAACAGCTAACCTCATAAAAAACAATAGACGCCGTAGCATTATAGTAGATTTTTTTTAGCCAATTTCTATCAGAAATTACTTCGCAATATCCATCGTTTAACTTATAACGATTGGAATCATTATTTATGTGCCACACTATTTTGTATTTCTCATAAAATCCATTTTGAATCAATTCATCATACAAAGCTTTGCAGTTTCCAGAAAAATCAGTCTGCCCCTTCAGAACAATCACATTTCTTATCCCTAGTATAGACCGTAAAAACCTTGCGACACCAACATTTACCATAGTAATAAAACAATACCGTGCAAAAAACGCAGATCCCTTTATCCGGCCATACGATTTTAGCATTAGTTTCAATTTTCGTGGCATATTTACCCTCCAAACAGCAAAACATTATGCATTTTTGTATGGTCCGAAATCGAGACTCTGGAAACCATGCGTATGTCTTTTTTCCTTTGGAGGTAATTTCATATAATCTCCATAAACAGTTCTCAAAAATGCATTATATTCTTTAATAATAGAAAACTCTGTATTTTCAAATGGAACTACTATAGTTTCTTCAAAATACTTTCTATATGTTGTTTCCTTATCGTAGCCATAATATCCGCTCATATTACAAACCAACTCTGTTTTTTTGCAATTAAATCTTGTCATGTTCTCAAACAATTTTGACTTCAAATATTTCATCGAAAAAAAGATATTCACAAAATCAATCAGGTGAAAAGCAATAAATTTCAAAAAGCTACTTTTATCTTCGATCCCTGCTTTACCTTTTCTCGCCAGCATTTTTATTAAAAGATAGATTTTTCGCTTTTGCTTTTTTCTATCTTTAATATTAGCAGGAACATTGTCAAGTGGAAAAATATCAATATAAATTCCCTTTTTTTGTTTTGTTTTTTCGTGACAATACTGAACTAGATATGTATCTTTAAGCATTATCTTTGCAAATCCAAAAAAATAATTAGGATCATTATCCATTGTCTGAATCTCAAACGCTGAACCAAGTTGTGTTTCACATGCCTTTAAAAACTTATTATAGTCATCTCTTAGCATTGCAATATCCATATCGTCATCCCACGGAATAAAGCCTTTATGGCGCACTGCACCTATCATACTTCCTCCCGTTAATGAATAATTTATTCCATTATCATTACATATTCTTTTCACTTCTTCTGATTGCATTACAAGCAGTTCGTGAAGTTTTTCAAGATCTTTCTCATTCATATTTTTTCCTCTTCTTAATTTTACTTTCAAATATCAATTACTAAAAAACACGTATGGAACTGTTCCATAAGACGTTCCACCTGAAGTAAATCCGATATACAAGAAATACGCTAATAGTACACAATACATCCCATACTTAGTCAGCCTCCTCGTTTGAATATTATCCATCATATTCAAAGCTCTTGGAAACGCAATCATTATGAATGGAAGAAAAAACTGACTTAATCTTCCGACAACAAAAACAAAAAAAACGAAAAACCGACACATTGCTGCTATATAAACGGCAAATCCTATAATCGAATTCGACCACGGATACTCTTCGTTTGGAATTTTAGATATAAACATTTTGCCTCCACTTATAGCAATTTTTTTTGGTCTTTGTAGCCTATCCTCATACATTTTCCAAGGCTTTATGTAAATACAAACAAGTATTAGCACCACAAAAGGAATTATAAATTGTACCAGAGAATTCCAGTTGAAATATCCCACCGCATGCATTCCGAACTTATATATATCATATGAATCGGACAAAAAAGGAATTTGTAGCAGATAACTAAATAAGGCCGAATACGATGCAGGAATCACAGCTAATATCACTAATAAAAATATAAGTCTATTAGGTGTAAGCCGTATTTTATCTAAAAAAACCAGAACAAATGCAATTAATGCACTTTTATGAAACAGAACCGCCACTAAAACAAATATGATATATTTCACATATTTTTTATCCCTTAAAGTGCCCAAGCCCATAATTACAATACTAACCGCCATGGCCTGACGTATCGTATTCATATTTGAAAACATCAAATTATATGCAACATAAAAGAATGCACCAAATACCACATCGTCGCAATTTTTATAAATTAAATACCCATATGGCAAAACGATTACTGCACTTGATACAGCTATAAAAAATTGAGTATCTGTTGAAATATATGTCAGCAATTTGCAGAACGCACAAAAGCCCAATTCCCAGTCTCCAGATATCGTTACTGACTGCAAGTTATTCCATGGTATTTGTGCAAAATGAGCAAAATGTGGCGCATAGTATTTATTTAAATCTATTCCTATCAATGGACTTCTCAATGCATTTACAAGGTAAATTGCACCAAAAATAAATACTATAAAATATTTTTTCCCTTTTCTGCTTCCATTGGGTTTGAATACTACATTTGCAAATAAAATGAGCAAAAGTAATATAATATATACAATCATTTATTTTCCTCAAACATTCTTAGTTTTCATAAAGAATCATAAATCACCGCTAGCTGGTCCCCACAATAACGCAAATCATAACCATGTTCCTTTAGATAATCCAAGTTATCATCCCTTGAGCCTTTACAATTTTGGTGTGTAATGAGTTTGTCAGCCCAAAATCCAGCTTTCTTTTTTAATGAAATATACTCAATATTATTAGTGACGGCAGTATCGGTTGGGATAACATCTGATGCGATACAATATAATCCAGATGCTTGTGCCTCAATGTAAACCATACCTAGCCCTTCAAATAATGACGGCAAAAAGAATATATCCATTGCCGAATATATTTTATTGGCATCTTTTCTTGCTCCTAGCATCACAACAAAATCGTGAAGATTATTGTTATCAATATATTTTTGTACCGCTTCTGTTAATGGTCCTGATCCAACCCACAGTAATCTTGCATTTTTATTTTTATTCAAAATTTCTTTGAAAACGTCAACTATAAAGAATGGATTTTTTTGCTCTGCATGTCTGCATACTGTTCCTATAACTAACTTATCATTCAGTCCATACTTTTCTCTAAATAAATGACGATATTCATTATCAAATTTATATTGTTCAGGATTAATTGCATTAGGCAAAACAGTATACTTATTTTTTCCGAACACATCATCTCCTGCAAGTGAAGAACACGCCAATCTCTTTGTTGATAACATTGCACATATAGGATCAAAAAGGAAACTACGAATTCTTGCTTTAATAGATGATGTTTCTCGTGGGTTATGGCTATGATGTATTCTTTTTTTGACTCCGCATTTTTGGGCAGTCTTTAAAAAGACAACACCATTTAATCCTGTTAAATTGTTATGCACTATATCATAATTTTCTTTTTTCAATATGTCTCGAATAAACTGTGCATTTTCTTTATTGGGCTTACCTGTATTATGTGGATATATATATTTTTTTCCCCCGCGTTTTTTGACATATTGCATATATGGAGAAGGGACATTGCTTAATAACGCATAGTCAACTTGATATCCACGGTTTAGGAGTCCGTCATAGTAGCTCATAATACAACTGGCGATACCGTTTCCATTTCTTAAATTGGCAGAAGATATTATGACTTTTTTCATTAAAGACCTCCTCCTTTACTATCTGCGGATTAAATTTTACGCACACCCTTTTTTTTATCTATGTGTGCATTCATATTTTTTATAGAGGCCACAAACCGTGATCCAAAATAGCTTGTCAAACATGCAATTTTTGTTTTTGTTCTAGCTTTTGGATTTTTGATAACTGACCACCGATATTGCCTTATGATTTTCCAGCATTTATCAAGGCATTCTTTATTTAATGGTGAACATTCATATATTTTACATAGCAAAACAAAGCTATCCGTCACATGTTTACACACTGCTGCATTTACTATCTGAGGGAAATTCTTTTCCATATATTGTAAACATTCAGCCGAAAAATCTATTAAACTCATTTTTCTTTCAGCGAAGCTTTGATGCATAATGCTTCCCGAATGCTGTAGATAAAAATAACTTTTATATGTGTCAAACGAAATAATGTCGGCCTTTGCAAAGACTTTATAGGTAACAGCTGTATCTTCATTAATTTTTCCTTCAGGATATTCAATTCCTTCAAACAATGACGAAAGATACATTTTTCCCCAAGCATTAACATCCACTTCATCTTGATACAGCATTTTTTCAATTGCCTGTTCAGCTGTAAATACCTCATTCCTTCGATTGCTTGCATCTACTGTGCAGAATTTTTCTGAAAATACTGTCTTCACACCACAAATTGATATTTGCGAATTATTGTTTTTTATTGAATTATAAAGTACCTCTACATAATCATCTGCCACCATGTCATCCGGGTCGATAAATGTCATGTATTTCCCCGTCATCGTTCGAATTCCGCAATTACGTGCTGAGGATACTCCTCCATTAACCTTGTGAATAACCTTGAAACGACTATCTTTTGCTACGTAACTATCACATATTTTAGAACTTTCATCGGTACTACCATCATCAATTAACAGAATTTCCAAATTCGAATATGTCTGAATTGCAATGCTATCTAAACATTTCGGTAAATATTTTCCAACATTATATATAGGCAATACTATACTTATTATTGGTTTTGTTTCGGATTGATTCATTCTTACTCTCCCATTAAGAATTAGACCTTTATAATAATCCTATTATAGAATTCTACATATTTCTTCTTCATAGCATCTGTGTTATAAACTTCAAGAACATCCTGATAGGCTCTTTTAGGAAGTTCCTTTGGAAATTTCTTCATAGCTGCTTTTATTCGCTCAGCATATTCTTCTGCTTTATCACACACATAACCATTTACGCCGTCATTAATAACGCTCTTATTTCCCATCGTATTGCTGACAAGAATCAATTTCTTGATATACATATTTTCAATAAGGCTCATAGCAATAGCCTCGCCGAGACTGCACAGAACAAATGCATCTGCACCTTTAGCCATTGCTAAAGCTTCCTTACGAAGTTTCCATCCAGTTACCTCAATGTTCGGTGCTTTTAATTCATTTTCAAGTTCGCCGTTACCGATCCAAACGAATCTTGCATCTGGTACTAATTCAGCAATTCTATTAAAAAGCTGTGGCTGTTTCTGGACACATGCACGGCCAAGTGTAAATACTGTGAACTTAGCGTTTTTCACAGGTTTTATACCGTCGAGGGATGCTGAAAGATCCGCAAGATTCACACCAGTTTCAACATAAGCCGTTCTCTTAGAAAATTTCTTTGCTTCCTCATCTTCACTTTCACAGCAAGTAAGTGTAAGTGCTCGATTTCCGAGAACCTTTTCAACAAACTTATAAATCTTGCTTTTCTTTCCTGGTCCCATGAGAATATGTGCATATCCATGAGGTGTATATACGACGGTATTATTCTTTCCTTTATATGCAAGTCTACCTAAACCACCTGCAACAGAGGAATGCAGGTGAATCACATCTGGCTGAACATCCTTTTCAATCCGACGTAGTTCTTTGATTGCCGCAATATCACTTTTTAAATTAGTCAAACCTTTGACTCCAACATTTTTCATTTCAATCAGATGTACTCTCTGATCCAGAAAATCTTTGTAATTCTTAGGAGTCTGCGGTCTGAGGGAATATGCAAGATAAACGTCAAATTCATCCACCATATCGTTGCATAGCTGAGAAACGTAGGTAAATACGCCTCCTCCAAAGGCCTCACAGACCATTAGTATTCTTTTCTTTGCCATATTTTTATTCTCCTAGTTCACTATCACATTTATCTAACACGGCAGCAACAACTTGATCCATGTCGTAGTACTTATACTCGCTCATCCTTACCAAACTCAAACCATTTGTGCTCAATAATTGGAGTCCACGGGGGTTCGCGATCGGTGTAGTTCACCGCCGCATTACCCTGGAAGTTTGGTTTATCCAATGTTTCCGTTTCAAAGCGGACAGAACGGTATTCCAGCGTACCCAGCTTGTAGCCAAAGTAAGCGTCAATCGGTTCAGTGTATACAACCTTATTAGCCAATGCGTCCAGCTCATCTTTATTTTCCTAATAATCAGTATTAAGGCGAACCTCAATGCCATCCAGCAGATTGGCAATCATCTTGGTATAACCACCAACAGGAATTCCCTGATAAAGTACATTAAAGTAGTTGTTATCAAAAGTCAGACGAACTAGAAGGCGTTCGATAATAAAGGACGGCAGTTCTTTGCAGTCGCGTCCCCACTGTTTCTCCGTATATCCCTTTATAAGTTTCTCGTAGATATCACGACCAACAAGGGAAATAGCCTGTTCTTCGAGATTCTGCGGCTCACCAGTAATCTCTTTGCACTGCTCTTCGATTTTAGCGGTAGCTTCCTCCGAGGTCACAACACTCCACATCTTATTAAAGGTATACATGTTAAAAGGATGAGAATACAGTTGCCTTTATAATTAGCCACAGGGCTGTTGGTGAATCGGTTAAATTCTGCAAACTGTGTGATGTAGTTCCATACCTTTTTGTTATGGGTATGAAAAATATGAGCACCGTACTTATGAACATTGATGCCCTCGACATTTTCGGTATAGATGTTTCCCGCAATATTGGAGCGTTTGTCTACTACCAAAACAGATTTTCCATGAGCCTTAGCTTCATGTGCAAAAATTGCTCCATACAGGCCAGATCCTACTACTAAATAATCAAATGTTTCCATAATACTTACTCCTCGGATCCTCTTCGAACCCCATTCCCTTGAAAGGTAATTTTATCTATCTACACATCCATCTGGATGGTATCTCTCATTCTCAAACCCATGTGTTCACCACACTGGCATATCTACTACAATGGTAAACTCATCACAATCAGCTAAGTGTTCTTCTATTGAGTAAGCTCCCACACCGCAATATATGTATTTTGGCTACGTGTTTTCCTGTTCACTAAACCCCTTATCGCTTATGTAATGCTCATTTCTGCTAAGAGTTCTTGTGCTGACTTAACTTCAGCGTAGCTCGATATGTCTAGACATTGGTCGGTGCCGCAATAACAACAAAGTCCGCTTCACTGTGTGCTACTCTGGCATCCAGCGTTGCGGTCAAATTCAAGTCTTTTTCTTTTGTTCATCGCTGCACCCTCAACCACAACTGAACTTATCTACACCGCCTTTAGTCTGTACGAAGCAGGCTTGTATTTTCAAGTTTTACACCACTGCGTTTGAAGGGCAGTCATTTAAATGGCAACCTTCCGGCTGTCTACTATCTTAGTGCCTTTACCAAACTTTTTAACTACTTTGATCAGATTCTCCAGGAAATAGTACAGATTAATATTTCCTGAATACATAATGACGAACTTACCATCCAAACCGTATTTCTTTTTGAATTCCACATTTTTGAATGGTTTTCCGGCAACGGGTTAATCTCATTTTCATCAATCCAATTGTTGAAATCACGGTCTTAGGAAGTAGCTTTCCTTCGAATCTTTTCTCGACAGTCACGACCAGATCACGGCCAACTGTACTCACTAGGTCACTCCGTTTACAGCTGAATTTGTCGAACCACATCATGGTGTCGGTGATCAGCGTGCTCTTGGTATAACCAACGGCCAACACTTGCTCCGGATTGAAGTTCTGTATGTTGTATATGTACTTGACGTGTTTCACCCATTTGCCCCAGACACCTAGTAAAACGCCCAAAATCGGTGGCTGTGAAATAGAAACCATATAGTCTATTTTCCGACCTTAAAAGTCATACCCATTACCCCAAAGAAATAGGAAACAATGTTCTTTACTATACTCTTCTTGTTGGTCTTACTGAATTCCAGCACTCGGATTCGAACTACTTTCACACCGTAGATTTCTTCTTCGTAATATTTCTGCGTCTTGTATTTATCTTCAAAAGTTCCAAAGTAACTCGGAACTACGTAAATCGCCGTAATTTTTAATATATCCAGCATGCACTTCGCTAATTTACGGAGAATCTTTCCCGTTAACACTATATCTTGAGTATAGTAATGAGCAGATATCAAAATTTTCTTGAAATTATTTGACATTTTGCTATGTTCCTCTCAAGCTTTATATCTAACAGTAGCTGTGATACCCTGAATTATCTACCTTGTCATCGGTTCTGTACGTCTGCATCTTTTTAGAGCCGTAAAAACTGGAGGAAAAACCTAATCAGGATATTACATGCCATTCTGGTAATGTTCCACGTATCAAGTAAGCCGCCATTTCTTGGCGGCCGCGACATCCAAAATAAAACTCCTTGTTTTCCAACCATAAATGTATTCCTCATAGTGACAAAAAACACGACACAATATTTTCACCCCAATTCTTTTTTATCTTATTGAGCCGTACTTCCCTAATTCAAAATACCACCATATTGTCATTATTCTCTCCGCAACACTTTTGTGTATTGTACTTCAACCCGAATGTGGAAAGGTACTTCTAAGCCACACAAAATACCAGTATATTGAACATATCAGGTACGCCCTCCATAGATTCATGGAGGCATTGTTCAAATGATGAGGTGTTAAGAAAAGGATAGTGAGTTCAGGAATTAAAAACTCTTTTAACAGCCCAATTCTGTGCCTCCTTATTAGCTTCCTGTTTTCCAGAATTTATATTCAAACGCAACTAAAAAGCAACGGATGCCAGCGTATCCTACTCCAAATAATTGTTATTATTGGTTTGGAAAAAATAAAGAAATTGACGTGCATTTAATACACAATACAATTAAATATCAAATAATTCGGAGTATATGGAGAATGAGTCAAAATACTCAAATTAAAATTCTAATAGGTAATATGCATAATATAACTTTGCCTCATCGTTGCCCTCATAATATGTCGGAATATAAAACAAATATCACGAAATGCACAAACTTTATAAACAATAAAGCCTAGATCATAGTGTTCTTTTGTTTTTTATACCTAATTTAAAGAAAAGTTTTTACACAGGTGGGATTTATTTTAAAAGAGTTAAGTAAATATGTAATAAGCATAGTATTGTTAAAACTGTCTGGTAAAGACCATAGAATGGAAAGATGAAAAAGAATAAAAAGATACTATTATAAAGCGGTGTCTGTTAAGCCGGTAAATGATAATACATTCCGGTATATACTGATACATCAAAGCGTAAGCAAATAAGAAAGCTTGACCAACTGAAACAAGTCGTAAAGTACATTGTTAATAATTGGCGAATTATCTTTTCAGCAAAGTCAATATCAAATTATTTAAAATCAGAGAACAATCAGAGAACAGAAAAATAGATAACGCAAAGATTCACAGCTACCTTGAAGAGTCCTATTTGCTACATTGCTGCTCCCGTTTTGATTTGCAAAGAAGAGAATTTTTTTCACAGACGTGGCACTATGATACAGTATTCTCGGCTAAAACGCAGACATTGTAGCTTCAATTCTTGAAAACATTATATATCGTAAGTTCTGCCAAAGGAGATATGTAATAAATATAGTAAAAACAGCTGTCGAAGAGATTTATTTTGTTGCGGTGAGACAGAATGATAAGCTGTATGTTCAAGTGACACAGGAAATTGTATCTGATAAGACAGAGAAACGCGAGCATGATCAGTTACATGAAATCAGTAACTACTATCCTAAATATGTTTTAATGATAGACGGATTTGGGGATGTGAACTATAAGGGTCACAAAACCATACATATCGCTAATTTCTTATTAAACGCAAAAGATAGAATTGGTAAAACACAGATGAAGGGTGTTCATCTCTTAGACAGACGCTCCTTTTCTATTAAAAAAGCAGGAATCTGATTTGTTAATAAACGCTCTTCTTTAAGCATGCTTTTTCGAAACATAAGATCGGTATTTACATTTGTACTTAATTAAACAGCATTGATTCCCCTCTATATAGAACAGGCCTATTTCCTCCTGGAGTTTTTCAATCAGATTATTTATACTCCCTTTTTAATATATAAATAAAATGTAGCATTTTTATAAACAGAAAATAGATTAGCGTAGTTTTTTTAATTCCCTGTGAACCGTGTAAAAATATGCTCACAGGGAGAAAAGGGTATATGCTGTTTTATTTCTTACTTTTGTTTCATTACCAATACATATTTTGCTTATTTACCAGCCATCTGTCTTAAAAATTATACATATTTCACTTACTTGGTATTCATAAAGTTCCTCCCATTATACTTCATTAAAACTTCCTTTTTTCGATTTAAGGATACCTCTGTGTAAATGGTAAAATAAAAATGTACATTTAATGGAAAATAAAAATGTACAATCCAAGTCATCATGCTATCGTATTCATGGAG
>NZ_CYZU01000018.1:55939-94915 GCF_001404335.1 Faecalicatena contorta | reverse complement strand
CAAATTTACCAAATGTTGTCACTTGCATATTGACGTAAGCCCCTTCGATTGTTCGGGTTTTTGGTTCGTTCAAATTGCTATTTAGTTGAGTTAATATCCATGTTTTCTGGATAATAGGCAAAGACCGCGCATGGATACTGATCGTTTACCATTTCTGTTCCTATTTCAAGTATGAGTTTACCATCTAAAGAGAACATAAATAAGATATCGGATTCCCAGTTATCGATTTCGGCTTCATATACACACTCAACAACTTGTGCAGGGAAAACATGCGATATTTTTTTATCCGTAATATCTAGTCCATCCATATAGCTACGGTATCCATCATATTCGTTTTCTACTAAGATATATTTTATTCCGTCTAAACAAAATAGTATATTATTACCTTCGGGTGAAGGAACGTAGTCCACGCCTGATAGCTTATGTTTACCTATAAAATCTTTAAGTTTAATTTCCATATCGTTTCCTCTCCTTTAAAATTAATATATTTATTATAACATTACATATTGTAAATATCTACAATTCCACATTATGCGTAAATGGTGGCAACCACACACAATATTTCTTCCATATTATATTCTTCTTGGTACACCCGTGATTGCCGTGGAGTCGGGATATATTACCGTCATGGGCTGGAACCAGTATGGCGGATGGCGGATCGGTATCAACAGCTTTGACGGCAAGAGGTACTATTATTACGCACACCTCCGTCAGAATATCCCGTTTGCGGAAAATCTGAAGGAGGGGGATATTGTCCAGGCAGGTGATGTGATCGGCTACATGGGAAGAACCGGGTACAGCACGACGGAGAATGTAAATAATATTGACACGTATCATCTGCACTTTGGCCTTCAACTGATCTTTGATGAATCTCAGCGGGAGGGGAACAACGAGATATGGGTCGATGTCTATCCCCTGGTCAGATTTCTTTCCCAGAACCGTTCAGATGTACTGAGAAATGATGCCAATAAAGAGTGGTACCGGCAATATGAGATGAAGGATCCGGCAGCAGAGGCTTATATAAAGAGCAAAGAAGAATAGCGGCTAAATCGCAGTACAACATAGTTTGGCTGTTAAAAAATGAGACGGTAGACGGATAAATTGAATGAGAAAACATTAAAAGACAGAAAAAATAATAAATAAATACAAATATATTGACTAATTAAAAAATAAGGGATAATATAAAGATAACAGAAAAGGCAGAAGTGAGTGGAAGCTATGTTAGAAAAATTTATGATCTTATTCATCTCCGCAGCAGCGTTGGTGATCGTCTGCTGGATACTTGCAGAATACTGGCTCCGCTCTGTCAGGAAGCTTTCCGTAGAGAAAATTTCCAATCTGAGCATCTGGAACAGAATGGTATACGCTTTCGAAGATTTCTGCGGAGGAGTAAACCATAAAAAAGACTTCCGCAGGATGCGGATCGGAGAAGAACTGGGGAGCGTACACAGAGACGAAGAAATCATTCATTACAGGCAGGCGGAGACACGCAGGAAAGAAGATTGCAGAGACAAAGACATCTTCAAAAAAGAAAGAAAATACAAAATGAAGGCAAATATGTAGTGCGACTAAAATCGACCCCCTCATAAAGAGGAGGCTGTTACCGAAACCTGTTTTCCGTAACAGCCTCCTCTTATTAGTTCATGGCAATAATTTTCATAAAAATATTGACAAATAGAGTACGACCGCATATTATAAATAGAAACTCTTTGCACTGCATATTATAACTACAGTACAAACTGAGCAGGTTATGTATCACATGACCGGGCCGCCGGATGGCGGCAGCAGATAATAGACATCTGCGGGACAGTTTTAGTTTTCTTGTTCCGCAGGTGTCTTTTTTGTGAATATTCTGAAAATGGAACGCAAAGGGGTCAGACCCCTTGGGAGGCTAAGTATGAATGAACCAAATAAGATCGCTATGCGCGTCTCAATTGTAAGCATTGTGGTAAATGTCATTTTATCTGTTTTTAAGCTGCTGGCTGGCCTGCTGGCTGGTTCGGGGGCAATGGTGTCCGATGCGATTCATTCGGCATCGGATGTCTTCAGCACGGTGATTGTTATGATTGGGGTGACTATATCCGGCAAAAAGTCCGACAAGGAGCATCCCTACGGGCATGACAGGATGGAATGCGTGGCTTCGATTCTCCTGGCTGTGGTTCTGTTTGCGACGGGGCTTGGAATCGGAGTAAGCGGGATAGAAAAGATTGCGGGGGGCGGGATGGAATCGGCAGCAGCCCCTGGAAGACTGGCGCTTGCAGCGGCTGTCATATCAATTGTTGTGAAGGAATGGATGTACTGGTATACAAGGGCTGCAGCAAAGAAAATTAATTCCGGTGCGCTGATGGCGGATGCATGGCACCATCGTTCGGATTCTCTCTCCTCGATCGGAGCCTTTGCGGGGATACTGGGTGCGCGCCTGGGCTTTCCGGTTCTGGATCCGCTGGCAAGTGTTATTATCTGTATATTTATTGGGAAGGCCTCCTGGGATATCTTCCATGATGCTATGAACAAGATGGTGGATAAATCCTGTGATGACAGGACAATCCAGGATATGAGACAGTCGGTCCTGGAAAATCCGGGAGTAGCAAAGATCGATGAAATGAGAACCAGAATGTTTGGAGCGAAGGCCTATGTGGATATAGAAATTGCTGCGGATGGGAATCTGACATTAAATGAAGCGCATAAAATAGCCGAAAGCGTCCATTCAAGGATTGAAATGGAGTTCCCGGAAGTCAAGCACTGTATGGTCCATGTCAATCCTCTGAACGATAGGGAGATGAAAGAACTGCCATAGACAGCCCTTCCTGCGTATGATATACTTTTAAATTATTATGATACATAAAATCAACTCGAAGGGAGCATTTATGGATTTTCTTTTACAGCTAGACGGAAATATCTTACTCGCGATACAGGAATATATCCGGCATGACTGGATGGATTCCTTCTGGAAGTTTATCACGTCACTCGGAGACTCCGGCTGGTTCTGGCTTGCAGTCTCCCTCCTGCTGCTGATCCCTCAAAAGACGAGAAAAGCAGGGATTACCGCTATAGCAGCCATAGCCATCGGAGCGCTGATCACAAACGTAACACTGAAAAACCTGGTAGCCAGAATCCGCCCATACGAAGTCGTGGAGGGACTGACACTCTTAATAGGAAAGCAGCATGATTATTCATTCCCATCCGGCCACACATGTGCATCCTTCGCCGCGGCGCTTGTCTATTACCGTATGCTGCCCAGATTCTGGGGAACAGCCTCCGTAATACTGGCGGCCCTGATCGCCTTTTCACGTCTCTACGTAGGAGTCCATTACCCCAGCGACGTAATAGCCGGGCTGCTCATAGGAGCATTCGCGGCATGGGCAGCCGCCAGGATAATTGCGTATATCGAGAAGAAAAGAGCTGAGCGCCGTAAAAAAGGTGAGCCCGGCTCCCGCTGAAAGGTACAGCGTATTAAAAACCCCGTACCGTGCAGGCGTACGCTTTACTCCCCCTGCACCCCACTCCTCAAATGAGCCGCCTCCACAAACCCCTTGAAGAGCGGATGCGGCCTATTCGGCCTTGATTTTAGTTCCGGATGCGCCTGTGTTGCAATGAACCAGGGATGATCCGGAATTTCGAGCATTTCTACAATCCTGCCGTCCGGTGAAAGTCCGGAGAGTATCATGCCGTGTTCTTCCAGCGCCTCACGGTAGTCGTTGTTTACCTCATAGCGGTGGCGGTGGCGCTCCTGGATTTCTTCTTTTCCATATAAACGGTATGCAAGGGAATCCTTTTTGAGAACGCAGGGGTATGAGCCAAGGCGCAGAGTCCCGCCTATATCTTCGATGCCGATCTGATCCGGCATGATATGGATGACGGGGTGGGTAGTGTCAGGCTGCAGTTCCATGCTGTGTGCATCGTTGTATCCGAGAACATCTCTTGCAAATTCCACGATGGAAAGCTGCATCCCCAGGCAGAGGCCCAGGAAGGGGATGCGGTTGGTACGGGCATACCGGATTGCCTCAATCATTCCTTCTATGCCTCTGTCGCCAAAACCGCCGGGGACAATGATACCGCTGACATCGCCGAACACCTCTGCGGCATTGTCCGCAGTGACTGTCTCGGAGTCCACCCATTTGATGTTAACCGTCGTATGGCTGTAGATTCCGCCGTGCTTCAGCGCCTCGACAACGCTGATGTAGGCGTCATGGAGCTGGATATATTTTCCCACAAGGGCAATGTGAACCTCCTGGGTCGGATTGCGGAGGTTATCCACCATCTCGGTCCAATCTTTCAGATCTGGTTCCGGACAGTCGAGATGCAGGCATTCACATGCAACCTGGGCCAGATTTTCCCGTTCCATGGCGAGGGGGGCTTCGTATAAATATTCAACATCAAGGTTCTGGAGTACATGATTTGCAGGAATATTGCAGAATAAAGAGATCTTGTCCTTCATGCCGGCGTCCAGAGGATACTCGGAGCGGCAGACAATGATATCCGGCTGTATGCCCATTCCCTGGAGCTCTTTCACACTTGCCTGGGTCGGCTTTGTTTTCATCTCCTGTGAGGCTTTTAGGTAGGGAATCAGGGTTACATGGATCAGAATTACGTTATCACGGCCTTTTTCGTGCTGGAACTGCCGAATGGATTCCAGAAAGGGCTGACTTTCGATATCGCCGACGGTTCCGCCGACTTCTATAATGGCGATCTCAGTGCTTTTGGCAGCAGGATTGCGGTAAAATCTGCTTTTGATCTCGTTGGTGATGTGAGGAATAACCTGTACCGTTCCACCGCCAAAATCACCACGGCGTTCTTTCTGTAAGACAGACCAGTAAATCTTTCCTGTTGTTACATTGGAATTTTTCGTCAGGCTTTCGTCAATAAAGCGTTCATAATGTCCCAAATCCAGGTCTGTCTCAGCGCCGTCATCCGTTACGAATACTTCACCGTGCTGTACCGGGTTCATTGTTCCGGGGTCAATATTGATATAAGGGTCAAACTTCTGCATCGTAACAGTATATCCGCGGGCCTTCAGCAGGCGGCCAAGTGACGCAGCAGTAATTCCTTTTCCAAGTCCAGAAACAACTCCACCTGTAACAAATACATATTTTACTGCCATATAATCCTCCTTGTATGAAATCTGTGCCTAAAAAATACTTAAAGAGTATACACCAATTTCTACAAAAAATACAGTTTTTTTTCAAGTACATAAAAACTCTGGAAGAATTGAATCCGCCGTTCAGATTTGCCTGAACGGCGGATTCATTAATGGTAAATATGATCTGTCTCGTAAACAGCCTGGCAGGTGAGCTGTACGCCCAGCTTTTTGAAGGTTTTGATATCCACATCGGACAGCATGACCGAGGTGTGTGCCTGACAGCCTTCCAGTTTCGGCAGCTGTTCCAGCGCTCTTCGGGCCATATTACTGTTGGCGGCACTGGCGGAAAGGGCGATCAGAACCTCATCCGTATGCAGACGCGGATTCTTGCTTTTCAAATAATCCACCTTGAGCTTCTGGATCGGCTCGATGGATTCGGGAGAAATAACATGCAGTTCGTGGTCAATTCCCGCGAGTTCCTTTAAGACATTTAACAGGAGCGCCGCAGAGGCGCCCAGCAGATTAGTGGTCTTGCCGGTGATCATGCGCCCGTCATCCAGCTCCATAGCCGCCGCAGGCCCGTTCGTCTCCCTGGAGCGTTCCAGAGCCTTTGCAACCACTTTGCGGTCCTGGACGGAGACATTCGCCTGGTTCATGAGGAGTTCGATTTTCTGAGCCTCCTCCTCTGAAGTTGTCCCCATCAATAAAGAATTCAGTGATGCAAAATATCTCCGGACAATCTCCTGCCGGGATGCCTCACGGCAGACTTCATCGTCGCAGATACATTTGCCGGCCATGTTTACACCCATGTCGGTTGGAGACTTATAAGGACTTTTTCCGTAAATTTTTTCAAAAATTGTGTTTAAAACAGGGTAAATTTCAACATCCCGGTTATAATTCACGGTAGTTACTCCATAAGCTTCCAAATGGAAGGGATCAATCATATTGATATCGTTCAGATCTGCGGTAGCGGCCTCATATGCAAGATTAACCGGATGTTTCAGAGGAAGATTCCAAATGGGAAATGTTTCAAATTTGGCGTAGCCTGCATGAATTCCACGTTTATGCTCATGATATAATTGTGACAGGCAGGTCGCCATTTTCCCGCTTCCTGGGCCCGGAGCGGTGACAATCACGAGGGGACGGGACGTTACAATATAATCGTTTTTGCCGTATCCGTCATCGCTGATAATCAGAGGGATATTAGAAGGATAACCGTTGATGCAGTAATGCATGTATACAGGGATATCCAAATTTTCGAGGCGGTTTTTGAAGAGGACGGCGCTTTCCTGTCCGGAATATTGTGTGATGACAACGCTTCCTACATACAGGCCGTTTTCCCGGAAAGAATCCATCAGCCGGAGAACGTCGGAATCGTAGGTAATGCCCAGATCTCCGCGGACCTTATTTTTCTCAATATCGCGTGCGCTGATCACGATGACGATCTCAGCCTGGTCGCTGAGCTGCTTCAGAAGGCGCAGTTTACTGTCAGGAGCAAAGCCCGGCAGCACTCTGGCAGCATGGTAATCATCAAATAATTTCCCCCCAAATTCAAGGTAGAGCTTGTTGTCGAACTGGTTAATCCTCTCACGGATATGTTCTGACTGCATAGATAAGTACTTTTCATTATCGAATCCTATTTTCATTTTCACATTCCTTTTCATGACATATTTCGTTCTCAGTATACTATAAAATGCCCTGTGTTTACAATATTTTCATAATCTTTTTATTGATTTATATGGAACCTGTACTTATAATGGGGATAGTGGATTTTAGGAGGCATAGAATGGACAATCAGAATAACAAGAATAATAATAATCCTAAGAACAACAAGCAGGGGTGGGGAGTGATCCTCGTAACCACACTGCTGACTGTTTTTATTGTGATGGGATTGTATTCAATGATGCAGGACAAGAATCCTGCGGAGCTGAGTTACGATGAATTCCTTACAAAGGTAGATGACGGAGAAATTGAGAAAGTAACGATTGATTCATCGAAGTTATACGTTACTTTAACAGATGAGGCAAGAAAAGAGGAGAAATCGGATAAAAAGGCTGCGGACGGTGACACACCGAAGGACGCGTCGGATCTGATTAATCAGCTTGAGCAAAAAAGCGGAGAAGAGGAGCGGGCTCCGGACTATTATGTTGTCCGGACAGCGGATGAAAAGCTGGTGGACCGGCTTCATAAAGCGGGGGTTCATTTTGAGCAGCAGATGCCCGACACAGCCTCTTCTATGATATTTGAGATATTTATCACCGTTGTGCTCCCGATCATCATGATCGTGATCCTGTTTAATTTCCTGATGAAACGCATGTCAAAGGGCGGCGGAATGATGGGAATCGGCAAGAGCAACGCCAAAGTATACGTGGAAAAGGAGACCGGAGTCACTTTTCAGGATGTTGCGGGCCAGGATGAAGCGAAGGAATCTCTGCAGGAGGTGGTAGACTTTCTGCATAATCCGGGCAAATATACGGGTATCGGTGCGAAACTGCCGAAGGGCGCTTTGCTAGTTGGCCCTCCCGGTACTGGAAAAACACTGCTTGCGAAGGCTGTGGCAGGCGAGGCAAAGGTACCGTTTTTCTCACTGTCAGGTTCTGCATTCGTGGAGATGTACGTCGGTGTCGGCGCATCCAGAGTGAGGGATTTGTTCAAGCAGGCACAGCAGATGGCGCCGTGTATCGTATTTATCGATGAGATTGATGCAATTGGCAAGACACGTGATACGGCCATGGGCGGCAACGATGAGCGTGAGCAGACACTGAACCAGCTTTTGGCGGAGATGGATGGTTTTGATACCAACAAGGGCCTTCTGCTTCTGGCGGCAACGAACCGTCCGGAGGTACTGGATCCGGCGCTGCTGCGTCCGGGCCGTTTTGACCGCCGTATCATTGTCGATAAGCCTGACCTGAAGGGGCGTGTGGATGTCCTGAAGGTACATTCCAAGGATGTTAAGATGGATGAGACTGTAGATCTGGAGGCCATTGCGCTGGCAACCTCAGGCGCGGTCGGTTCCGATCTGGCCAATATGATTAATGAAGCTGCAATTAATGCCGTTAAGAATGGTCGGCATGTGGTCAGCCAGAAGGATTTGTTCGAGGCTGTAGAAGTGGTGCTGGTTGGTAAAGAGAAAAAAGACCGCATTATGAGTGAAGAGGAGAGAAAGATCGTATCCTACCACGAAGTAGGCCACGCGCTGGTGAGCGCCCTGCAGAAAGATGCGGAGCCGGTGCAGAAGATTACGATCGTGCCCAGAACGATGGGCGCTCTGGGATATGTAATGCAGACACCGGAGGAGGAAAAGTTCCTCAATACCAAAAAAGAACTGGAGGCCATGCTGGTTGGTGCGCTGGCAGGACGTGCGGCAGAAGAGCTTGTGTTTGACACGGTAACAACAGGGGCTTCCAACGATATTGAACAGGCGACAAAGATCGCCAGGGCGATGATCACACAGTACGGTATGTCCGACAAGTTCGGGCTGATCGGACTGGAATCAATCCAGAACCGCTATCTGGACGGACGTCCGGTTATGAACTGCGGGGAAGCTACGGCTGCTGAGATAGACGGCGAAGTAATGAGCATGCTAAAGTATGCTTACGATGAAGCAAAACGTCTGCTGGGCGAGAACAGAGAAGCACTGGACCGCATCTCCGCATTCCTGATCGAAAAAGAAACAATTACGGGAAAAGAGTTCATGAGGATATTCCGTGAAGTTAAGGGAATTGAGGAGCCGGAACAGGGTGAGGAAATAAAAAAAGAAGTGCGTATCGCTATGAAACCAGTTGAGGGAGAGGCGGACGCGCAGTAACCGTTTAGGACGGCCTGAACCGTTACTATAAGGAATCCGGCGGATAAGGAAAGTTAGAATGGATACTTGAAAAAAGTTTTGCCGGCATGTATAATTTATCTAGGCTTAATCAGTGGATTGCCGTTCAGTGATTGCCGATAACTGTTCTTTGCAGTTATATAAGCTATCCTCTCTGCCAAGAGGGTAGCTTTTTCTATAATAGAAAAGTGCTCAGTACTTTCCTATTACTGAAAGCCCTCCGGGGGGATGCACACGCAGCGTTAAGGCAGATAGCCTCGAAGCGGTATCGCGGTAGCATCTAAGTGGGCTTGCCTACTCTTATTTTGATTCTGAAAATCTATTTCTCTTCCTATATTTTCCCTTCACAAATCCCTCATTAGGCCTTATAATAAATGGCATGGATAATTATAATTTTGACATACAGGAAGAACTGAAAAAGCTCCCGGCGAGCCCGGGAGTTTATATTATGCATGATGAAAAAGACAATATCATATATGTGGGAAAGGCGATCAGCCTGAAGAACAGGGTGCGCCAGTATTTTCAGAGCAGCAGGAATAAGGGGGTTAAGATTGAGCAGATGGTCACTCATATCCGGCGGTTTGAGTATATCGTGACGGATTCTGAGTTAGAAGCGCTTGTTCTGGAATGCAACCTGATCAAAGAGCACCGGCCCAAGTATAATACGATGCTGATGGATGACAAGACCTATCCTTTTATCAAGGTGACGACCAACGAGCCGTTTCCCAGGGTGATGCTGGCGAGAAAGATGCTGAAGGATAAGGCAAAGTATTTTGGGCCTTATACCAGCGGTCTGGCGGTCCGGGACACCATAGACCTGATTCATAAGCTTTATCATGTGAGGAGCTGCAACAGAAATCTGCCCAAGGATATTGGAAAAGAGCGGCCCTGCCTGAACTATCATATCAAGCAGTGCGATGCGCCTTGCCAGGGATATATTTCCCGGGAGGAATATGGGAAATCCATCCAGGAGATCATACGGTTTTTGAACGGGAATTTCGACAGTATACTGAACGACCTGGAAGAGAAGATGAAGGCGGCCTCGGAGGCTCTGGAATTCGAGAAGGCGATTGAGTACAGGGAGCTGCTGAACAGTGTGAAAAAGGTATCTCAGAAACAGAAAATCACGGATAGCAGCGGAGAAGACCGTGATATTCTTGCGGTGGCATCCGAGGAGGAAGACGCTGTTGTACAGGTGTTTTTTATCCGGGGAGGAAGGCTGATCGGGCGGGATCATTTCTATCTCCGTATTGCAAAAGACGAACAGGACAGTGAGATTCTGGACAGTTTTATCAAGCTGTATTATGCAGGCACTCCGTTTATTCCGGGAGAACTGATGCTTCCTGCCGAGCTGGAGGATATGCACCTGCTGGAGGAATGGCTGAGTGCGAAGCGCGGAGGAAAAGTAACGATCCGGGTGCCCAAAAAGGGGACGAAGGAAAAACTGGTCGAACTGGCGGCAAACAATGCCAGTCTGGTTCTGAGTAAAGACAAAGAGCGGCTGAAGCGGGAGGAGGGCAGGACAATCGGTGCGGTCAAGGAGATTGCCCGTCTTCTGGAGCTTGAAGACATCAGCCGTATGGAGGCCTTTGACATCTCTAACACAAATGGATTTGAGTCAGTCGGCTCCATGGTGGTATATGAGCGCGGAAAACCCAAACGAAATGATTACCGGAAGTTTAAGATAAAGGGGATCCAGGGCGCCGATGACTATGGCAGTATGAGAGAGGTACTGACCAGAAGATTTACGCATGGACTAAAGGAGCGGGAGGAGAGCCGGGAATTGGGCGGCTTTACTGCATTTCCGGACCTGATCCTTATGGACGGAGGTAAGGGACAGGTAAATGTAGCCCTGCAGGTACTCGAAGATCTCCGCCTGAATATTCCGGTATGCGGGATGGTGAAGGATGATTACCACAGAACAAGGGGATTATATTATCATAACGAGGAGATTCCGATTGATAAGTCCTCTGAGGCGTTCCGGCTGGTTACCCGGATCCAGGATGAGGCCCACCGTTTTGCGATTGAATATCACAGGCAGCTCCGCGGCAAGGGCCAGGTACATTCGATACTGGATGATATTGACGGCATCGGGCCGGCCAGAAGAAAGGCCCTCATGCGTCATTATATGAGTCTGGATGCGATCAGGGCCGCATCAGTGGAGGAGCTTGCCAAAGTCCCCTCCATGAACGAAAAATCGGCGCAGGCGGTATATACTTTTTTTCATCACACAAAAGAGCAGGAAGAGGAATTCAAGTAACTATTCACGGGGCCGTGCATAGTAACGAATCGTAACAGTTCAGGCTTGTCAGAACAGTAACGAATCAGAACCGCGGAATTAAATGCATTTTGATAGAGCTTTTAGGAAACTATGGTTTATGGTATAATAACCGCATGAGGATCAATCTGCCGCCGGATGAAGCTTTTTATGCAGCCTTGCGATGTCTGGATGAGCAGTGAAAATAAGAGAAAAGGAGATAGCTATGGGACATGGTGTAAAGCTACAGGAAATTGTCGAGAAAATGAATTTAAAGAATCTGACCCCCGAGGTTGAGCTTTTAGGGCGGGAGGTGAATGTTCCGGATATCAACAGGCCGGCGCTGCAGCTTACCGGATTCTTTGATCATTTTGACTGTGACAGGGTACAGATGATCGGATACGTAGAGTACACATATCTGCAGACATTGGAGGAGGAGAGAAAGCTTCAGATATATGATGAATTCCTCAGCCATAAAGTGCCGTGTATTATTTTCAGCAGAGACATGGAACCAGAGGAGATACTGCTTAAAAAAGCAGTGGAGCATGATGTTCCTGTATTTGTAACTTCAAAATCTACGTCTTCATTTATGGGGGAAATTATCAGATGGATGAATGTAAAACTGGCGCCTTGCATATCGATTCATGGCGTGCTTGTTGATGTATATGGTGTGGGTGTTTTAATTATGGGGGAGAGCGGAATCGGCAAGAGTGAGGCTGCGCTCGAATTGATTAAGCGGGGCCACCGCCTGGTGACGGACGATGTAGTGGAGATCAGGAAAGTCAGCGACGATACGCTTGTCGGAGCTGCTCCCGATATTACAAGGCATTTTATAGAGCTTCGAGGCATTGGTATTGTGGATGTGAAGTCGATGTTCGGCGTACAGAGTGTCAGGGAAACCCAGAATATCGACCTGGTCATTACTCTGGAAGACTGGAACAGGGACAAGGAGTATGACAGACTTGGGCTGGAAGAGAACTATACGGAATTTCTTGGTAACCGTGTTGTTTGCCACAGCATTCCGATCCGTCCGGGACGTAATCTTGCAATCATCGTGGAATCCGCAGCGGTTAACCACAGACAGAAACAGATGGGATATAATGCGGCCCAGGAATTATACAAACGTGTCCAGGAAAACCTGACAAAAAACAGATAGTCAGCATAGGGAATATAAATCAGACAGGAGAGTTAACATGAAGTATTGTTTTGGCATAGATGTTGGGGGAACTACCGTTAAGATGGGATTATTCGAGGAGACGGGAAAGATCCTAGATAAATGGGAGATTGTGACGCGCACAGAAGAGGAAGGAAAAGCCATTCTTCCGGATATTTCCGCATCGATCCTGGAAAAGATTGAGGAAAAGGGACTGAAGAAGGATGATATCGTGGGAGTGGGAGTCGGCGTGCCGGCCCCTGTAACAGAAGAGGGAATTGTAGACGGTACCGCGAACCTGGGATGGAATTATAAAAATGTCAGGAAAGAGCTGGAAGAGCTCACGGGGCTGTACGCACAGATCGGGAATGATGCCAATGTAGCCGCCCTTGGAGAGATGTGGAAAGGCGGCGGAGCTGGCCAGAAGAATATGGTAATGGTTACGCTCGGGACAGGCGTCGGAGGCGGAGTAATCATTGGCGGACGAGTGCTGACCGGTGCTCATGGAGCGGGCGGTGAAATCGGCCATATCTGTGTGAATTATGAGGAGACAGATACTTGTGGCTGTGGAAACCACGGCTGCCTGGAGCAATATGCTTCGGCGACAGGAATCGTTAGGCTGGCGAAAAAGAAGCTGGCAGAAGAAACGAGAAATACAATGCTAAATCTGGAATGCGTCTCCGCAAAGGACGTATTTGATGCGGTTAAGGCTGAGGATGTTGTGGCGAAGGAAATTGCGGAGGAATTTGGCCGGTATCTTGGCCATGCCCTTGCAAATCTGGCAGCGGTGGCAGATCCAGCAGTCTTTGTAATCGGGGGCGGCGTGTCCAAGGCAGGAGATATGCTGATTCCTTACATTGAGAAGCCATACCTTGAACGGGCCTTTTTTGCAAATAAGGATGTAAAGTTTGTACTCGCCACTTTGGGGAATGACGCGGGGATCTGCGGAGCTGCTAAGCTGGTGCTGGGGGAGCTGGCTTAGTGGAATATGGCAGAGGGCCTGCGGTATGGAAACGCGGCAGGACGATTGAAATGTAGTATGGCGGTGCAACAGCCGGGAATAAAATGAAAGCCAACATGTTCAGCATGCTGGCTTTCATTTTATTCCCGGCTGTTACGCCGTAAAAGACGGATCTATCAGAGTTCTGCTGCGAAGGAATTATTCGGCAGGAGGTTCTTCTCCGCCTCCGGCATCCGGCGTTTCGGCTCCACCGCCTTCATTACCGCCGCCTTCATTGCCGCCGCCTTCATTTCCACCGCCTTCATTGCCGCCGCCTTCCGGCGGTGTGACACTTCCTCCGTTTTCATCCGGATTCTCGGGATTTTCCTCTTTTTTATCATTGTCTTTATCTTTATCCTTATCTTTCTCATCGTCTTCTTTTTCCTCTTTCGGTACATAGTGCCCGGAACAACTCTGTGACGGAGCGGTTCCCTTTGCAAAATATTCGGTCAGAGGAGGACAGGTTGCAGTAGCCAGTAACCCGGTCTGCGTACAGATTGTCTTCTGTTCAACGGTGGAAGGCATAGTGAAATCTTTATACTCCAGGCCTTCATGAACGCGTTCCATGATGTTCTTCCACATAACCTCATGCCATGCCTGATCCATATTGCTCATCGGCTTATTAGAGTCGTAGCCGCCCCAGACGGAACATGTGTAATATGGCGTATATGCGGAGAGCCAGAGGTCAGTACTGTTTTCAGTTGTACCTGTTTTGCCGGCTGCAGGCATGCTGTATAATCTTGCGGCAGTACCTGTACCACGGGTGATAACATCCTGCATTGCACTTGTAAGAAGCGCTGCAGTCGAGTCTTTAATGACCTGGTGAGTCGCAGGTTTGGTGTTGTCCAGCAGCACATTTCCGTCCTTGTCCAGAACCTTTGTGTAGAGGATCGGCTCTGTGTAGATACCGTTGTTTGCAATTGCTGCGTATGCCGCGGTCATTTCCAGGTTGTAGATACCGCGTGTGATTCCTCCGAGCGCCGTGGCCTGTGCCACATCGGTGAATCCTGGATAATTGTCATCGTCGTTATTCACCAGAGTGGTAAATCCAAAGTTCAGCAGATAGTCATAACCTGTCTGCGGGCCGATGGCTGTCAGTGTCTTGACCGCGCAGACGTTCATGGAATGCTCAATTGCATAACGCACACGCGTGCTGCCGATATAGTGGTGATCCCAGTTGTTCACAGGCTTACCACTCGCATAGCTGTAAGGCTCATCTACAATTGTAGTTGCAAGTGTATAACCGCCGGAGTCCATGGCAGGTGCATAGGTTGATAATATTTTGAAACAGGAACCTGGCTGCCTTGTCGAATCGGTTGCACGGTTAAGGGAAAGACTCGTTGTCTTTTCACCACGGCCGCCCACAATCGCCTTTACCTTACCTGTATATTGATCCATCAGGACTACGGAGGTCTGAGGCTGCGGGGTGATATCCTTATTTTCAATTATGGTATCTTCTTCTGTAATGCCAAGAGTGCCTTTATATTCCGCAATTGCCTGTTCAGCTTCATCAGGAGAGGAGAATACAAGCGGGAATTCTCTTCCCCATGCGCTGCGGATATACTCCCCAAGCATCTCCTTGCTGTAGTTATCTGAGTTCCCATCAGGATGTGTAACAGTCAGTGCATATTCAAGTCCATATTCAACGGTGTATGGATAATTGTTCGGATTGGCAACCTCTTCGTCACAGATATTCTGGATTGCAAGATCCTGGGTTGCTGTGATTGTCAGGCCGCCGCTGTAAAGCAAGTTATATGCCTGCGTTTCAGTATAGCCCTTGCGTTCCCTGAGATCGTGGATAATCTGCTGTGTAAGTTCATCAACAAAATAGGAATATGGGGTGTTATCGGTAGCATCCTGTGAAGTTGCTTTGATTCTGTCGTATACAGGATCAGCTTTGGCCTCGTCATATTCTTCCTTGCTGATATAGCCCTGATCCAGCATGTTTTTCAGTACTATGTCCCGTCTCTTGGCATTAGCCTCCGGAAAATTCACCGGATCATAATCCGTAGGATTCTGTGTAATACCTGCCAGGACGGCGCACTCAGAGAGGTTCAGTTCGGATACGTCCTTGTCAAAATAGCGTTTTGCCGCAGTCTGTACGCCGAGGCAGTTTTGCCCAAGATTGATAGTGTTCATGTAGGCTTCCGCTATCTCTTCTTTGCTCATCTGTTTTTCAATCTCAACAGCCAGATACTGCTCCTGGAGTTTCCTCTCCAGCCTGTCATAGAATGTCTTCTCTTCTGTAAAATTCGGGAATACGTTGTTTTTAATCAGCTGCTGGGTCAGCGTACTTGCACCCTCTGAAAAATTGCCCGAGGTCACACCGACTACAGCGGCCCTGAGGATCCCCTGCATATCAATCCCGTTGTGCTTGTAGAAACGCTCATCCTCAATCGCTACAAATGCATGCGTCAGATTGATCGGAATGTCATCGTATGTTTTATAGACACGATTGGATCCCTTCTGACGGAACTTATCCAAAAGTTGTCCGTCTTCCGTGTAAACAAAGGAAGTGGCTCCGGAGGGCTTGACCATGTTAGGAGTCACTTTGGGGGCATCATCTATAATTTTTTTGACAAACAGACCGACTCCTCCGGCCCCGATTACTGCAATGAGTAAGACGCAGATCACTAGAGCTTTGAAAAAACGGACGCCAACCCGCTTCTTTTTCATATTCTTTTTTGAAGAGATATTCTTCTTTCTCTTATCGAGATTTTCTTTTCCGTAATTCATGAATCATATCCTCCTTTAATCATTCCACTCATTATATCAAATTTACCTGCTTAAATAAAGAAAAAATAGGAAAACTTCATATTTCTAAAAAAATCTTAATAATTTCTTGTGGTTTTCTACAGTTCTGTTATATTCTATTAATGATTACTAAAGAAATTGAGGTAAAGCCGATGAATTATAAAACAGTATATCAGGGAGCCTCTGCGGAAATCGTCGAAAAAAAGTCACGTTTCATAGCCGATGTATTTCCTGTTTCCTCTACAGAAGAGGCAATGGAGTACCTGGAAAAAGTAAAAAGGCAGTACTGGGATGCCAGGCATCACTGCTGGGCTTATGTAACCGGTGTTGAAAATGTACAGGAGCGCTGCAGCGACGACGGAGAGCCGAGCGGAACCGCAGGCAAGCCCATTCTCGAGGTTATAAGGGGACAGGGCCTGCACAATGTGCTCATCGTCGTCACCAGATACTTTGGAGGCACGCTGCTTGGAACAGGAGGGCTGGTGAGGGCATACACAGCAGCATCGCGGGAAGGCCTGTCTCACAGTAAGATTATAACCAGGATTTACGGATTTAAACTGAAAATAAGCACGGATTATACCGGTCTGGGAAAAATACAATACCTGCTCGCACAAAAAAATATCCCGCTGCTTGACACCGCATATACCGACTCCGTAGAAATCACGGCCCTTGTATCCCAGGAGGAAGAAAAACATATCACCAAAGAAATCATAGAAGGAACAAACGGAAAAAGCCAGATCCAAAAAGAGGGGGAGTGCTGGTATGCGGTTGTGGACGGCGAGGTTGTTTTTGAATGAAGGGGGGCGCCGCGGATGGAGCATCCTGGGTGCGGCAGATTGGAAGGAGCCAGGGATGTCAGGGGTGGAAAGCGCACCGCATACCCAATTCAATCCGGCCCTACCGTCAGATTCCCCCAAAAAGCGGAGGTTCTGCAGCCGGATGAAGCCCAGCCTGAGCGGAATGTGGAGAGGGAGACGCCGGGACACAAGAGGATGGGGCATGGAAGTATAGAGCGCACGGTCTAGAAGTACTTACACAAAATAAGCTGCCCACGAGGGATGGAAAGTGATTTTCCAAAATCACTTTCCAGGACAATCTAAGACGAGAAAGCATCAGGCTTTCTCGTCGCATGTTGTCTGTGCCCTCGTGGGCAGCTTATTTTGTGTTAGTACTTCTCCGTAAGCGGGTTACTTCCATGCCCCATCCTCTTGTGTCCCGGTGTCTCCCTCTCCACATTCCGTTCAGGCGTCCCTCAGCCACAGCATCCCCCGCTTCCAAAATCTAATCGAATTCAGGTTCTATGAGTCCGAATGACCCGTCTTTTCGTTTATAAACTACGTTTACCTCATCTGTCTCAGCATTGCAGAAGACGAAGAAGGAATGCCCTACCAGATCCATCTGGATGCAGGCGTCTTCCGGATACATTGGCTTGATTCCGAAACGCTTTGTCCTTACGATGCGGATCTCGTCATCCTGCTGTTCGCTGTCTTCTGATTCAAAGAATTCTTTTTTGAAGTTGCTTCCGCCGGCAGAGGCTGTTGGGTGCCCCTGGCTCTTTGCAACCAGTTTGTTTTTATACTTGCGGAGCTGTCGCTCGATTACTTCCTCTACGAGGTCGATGGATACATACATATCATTGCTTGTCTGCTCGGAGCGGATAATATTTCCCTTAACCGGGATTGTTACCTCGATCTTTTGTCTTTCTTTCTCTACACTGAGCGTTACGATAATTTCTGTTTCAGGAGTAAAATACCTTTCGAGTTTTCCCAACTTGTGTTCAATAGTGTCTTTTAAGCCTGGTGTTACGTCGATGTTCTTTCCACTAATAATAAATTTCATGATGCTCAACTCCTTTTGTTCATATTATACAGACAGTCGTATGTTTACTGCTTGTATTATGTAAATATTATAGCATGTAAAAACTTTATTGTATAGAACGAATCACTTCAATTCTTCTAATTTTTCCCAACGTAAGCTTTGCCATGCGGAGCCCGAACTGTGGGGAAATGATGCACGCAATAAACGAATGCAGAACGAAGGGTGTTATAGCATTTATTGGATAATCCACTTAAAAAACAAAAAGCCCCCGGCGGGAGGCGCACTGTGGCGTAAGAGACAGATGCCGCAGTGCAGCCGCCACAGGCGCGAGTTTTATAAGCCTGCTTTTATTTTGCATTACTTCTTTTGCGCATTCTGGAATCCAGGATTTTCTTGCGGATACGCAGTGACTGCGGCGTAACTTCCAGCAGTTCGTCGGTATCAATGAAATCCAGCGCCTCTTCCAGGCTTAATATGCGCGGCGTGGTGAGCCTTAATGCTTCATCCGCGCTGGAAGAACGGGTGTTGGTCAGATGCTTGGTCTTGCAGACATTTAGTTCGATATCTTCAGCTTTCCCATTCTGGCCGATTACCATACCTGCATATACTTTTTCACCGGGGCCGATAAATAAGGTGCCTCGCTCCTGGGCGCTGAATAATCCGTAGGTTACGGACTCCCCATTCTCAAAGGCAATCAGGGAACCCTGCTTGCGGTACTGAATATCCCCCTTGTAGGGCGCATAGCCGTCAAAGCTGGTGTTGAGGATTCCGTTTCCTTTTGTATCGGTTAGAAATTCTCCTCTGTATCCGATCAGTCCTCTGGATGGGATGGAAAATTCCAGACGTGTATAGCCGCCGTTGGAGGCGCCCATGTTCTGCAGTTCCCCCTTGCGCTGGCTCAGCTTGTCGATGACGGTCCCTGTAAATTCGTCGGGGACGTCCACATAGGCAATTTCCATGGGCTCTAGCTTTTTGCCGTTTTCATCCGTTCTGTAGAGGACCTCTGCCTTGCTTACGGCAAATTCATAGCCTTCGCGTCTCATATTTTCGATCAGGACAGACAGGTGCAGTTCGCCGCGTCCGGATACCTTGAAGCTGTCTGCATTTTCCGTTTCCTCCACGCGGAGGCTGACGTCGGTGTTTAACTCTCGGAACAGACGGTCTCTGATGTGGCGGGAGGTGACATATTTTCCTTCTTTGCCCGCAAAAGGGCTGTCATTGACAATGAACTGCATGGATATCGTGGGCTCGGAGATCTTCTGGAAAGGAATCGCCTCCGGGCAGTCGGGAGAACACAGGGTGTCTCCGATGGAAATACCGGAGATACCGGAAATGGCAACGATGGAACCAATGCTTGCTTCTTTGACTTCCACCTTGCTGAGGCCGTCGAATTCGTACAGCTTGCTGATCTTTACCTTTTCCAGTTTATCCGGATCGTGATGGTTTACAAGTACCATATCCTGGTTGACGGAAATCGTTCCGTTGTCTACTTTTCCGACTCCGATCCGTCCCACGTATTCGTTGTAGTCAATGGTACTGATCAGCACCTGTGTCGGCGCTTCCGGGTCGCCTTCCGGCGCCGGGATATAGTCCAGGATTGTTTCAAATAAAGGCTGCATGTCCTTCTCATCGTCAGTCAGGTCCAGCACGGCAATTCCGGACTTGGCGGAAGCGTAGATGAAGGGGCAGTCCAGCTGCTCATCGGAGGCGTCCAGATCCATGAAAAGTTCCAGCACTTCGTCGATGACTTCATCGGGTCTTGCCTCTGGCCTGTCTATTTTATTGATGCAGACGATCACGGGCAGCTCCAGCTCCAGCGCCTTGCGCAGCACGAATTTGGTCTGCGGCATAGCACCTTCAAAAGCATCCACAACGAGGACAACGCCGTTGACCATTTTGAGGACGCGCTCTACCTCTCCGCCGAAATCAGCATGCCCGGGCGTATCGATGATATTGATTTTGGTTCCTTTATAGAAGACGGCAGTATTTTTGGAGAGAATTGTGATACCTCGTTCCCTCTCGATGTCATTGGAGTCCATGACACGCTCTGCGACTTCCTGGTTCTCGCGGAAAACACCGCTTTGTTTTAAAAGTTCGTCGACCAGGGTGGTCTTGCCGTGGTCAACGTGGGCGATAATCGCGATGTTTCTAATATCTTCACGTTTTGTTTTCATAATTTTCAACACTCTTTCCTACTTATGATATGTGGTTACAACTTTTTTATTCTATCACAAAAAATTACGGAAGGGAAGGCACATTTACAGAAGGCAGCGGAGACGGAATGCAATTTTACGATATTCTTCATGCTATTTGGACAATTTTCGCCCGGATCTCAAAACTTTGTCGAACGATTCAAACCTGCTTTTCGTTCTAAAGCATATGTCATGTTCATAGACTTAGTATTGACTCAAAAATACCACTCAGAGGAAGGGAGAACTACAAAATTATGTCAGATAAGATTATTGAAAACAATCAGGTAACAATCATGGGCGAGGTGGCTTCAAAATTCACATACAGCCACGAGGTATTCGGGGAAGGTTTTTATATGGTGGATGTGCTTGTGAAAAGGCTCAGCAATTCCGATGACCGGATTCCGCTTATGATTTCAGAGAGACTTATTGATGTGACCCAGGATTATACAGGGGAATTCATTATGGCCTCCGGGCAGTTCCGCTCTTACAACCGCCATGAAGAGCAGAAGAACAGGCTGGTGTTATCTGTATTTGTGCGGGAAGTTGAATTTATCGACGAGGAGCTGGACGGGGCAAAGACAAACCACATACTGCTGGAAGGATACATATGCAAAAAGCCCGTGTACCGGAAAACGCCGCTTGGACGTGAGATCGCAGACCTGCTGCTGGCAGTGAACAGGCCTTATGGTAAATCAGATTATATTCCATGCATCTGCTGGGGCAGAAATGCCAGATATGCATCCGGTTTTGAGGTGGGAGAGCATGTGCAGATTCTGGGCAGAATCCAGAGCCGGGAGTATGTAAAAAAATTATCTGAGACAGAAACGGAGACACGCATAGCGTATGAAGTATCTGTAAGTAAACTTGAATGTATGGAAGATTAAAGATAGAAGGACGAAGGAGTGTTACTGTGCACACCCTGCGGGCGTGCACAGTAACGGCATCTGTCCATTTAAAGTCGCCTATGGCGGGGGCAGATGCCCCGAGACCATCACATCATCGGCTCCGATGCCGTGCAGCGGGGTGCACGGCACGGTCTGAACAGTAACCGAAGGAGTGTCATTTAGGAAAATGACGCTCTTTCTTTACGTTGACATCAACCATTTTTAATGTTAAACTTTGGAAGAGATAAGCGAATTAGATTAGGAGGATGTATATGTCAATTTTTGAAGGAGCCGGCGTGGCTTTGATTACCCCATTTAAGGCAGATGGCAGTGTGAATTATGATAAGCTCGATGAGTTGATAAACTACCATTGTGAGAATGGCACAGACAGTATTATTATTTGTGGTACGACAGGCGAATCTTCTACATTAACAGAAGAAGAACATATGGATTGTATTAAGTTTACGATAGAGCGCACGAAGAAACGGATTCCGGTAATCGCCGGGACCGGATCCAACTGCACCCGCACCGCGGTGGAGATGTCAAAGGAAGCTGCGGAGGATGGGGCTGACGGCCTGCTTGTCGTGACTCCTTACTATAATAAGGCCACACAGGCCGGGCTTGTTGCGCATTATAAGGCGATTGCGCAGGAGGCAAAGGCTCCGATCATTTTATACAGCGTAAAGAGCAGAACCGGCATGAATATTGAACCGGCTACAGTAGCGCAGATGGCCAGCGAGGTGGAGAACATCGTGGCTGTTAAGGAGGCATCCGGGGATATTTCCCAGATTACGAAGATTATGCAGCTGACAGACGGAAAGATTGACCTCTATTCCGGCAATGACGATCAGATTATACCTTTGATGGCTCTGGGCGGCAAGGGAGTGATTTCTGTATTGGCCAATATTGCTCCGAGAGAAACGCACGATATCTGTGAGAAGTTTTTCAAGGGAGATCTGGAAGGCAGCCGTGCGCTGCAGCTTAAGGCGCTGCCGCTGATCGAGCAGCTGTTCTGTGAGGTGAATCCGATACCGGTCAAGAAGGCGGCGAACCTTATGGGCATGGAAGTAGGCGGCCTGAGAATGCCACTGACAGAGATGACGGAAAAGAATGCGGCAAATCTGGCAAAAGCAATGGCTGATTTCGGGATTAAGCTTGCTTAATTCGGTAAATATATGATTGTGAAAGGGATATCATACGTTGAGTAACTGGCTCAAATGTGGTATCCTTTTTTATATAGAGGGACTCCTTTGAGAGTTCCGTACATTATATGAAAAGGCTCGGGAGGGACAGATATGATAAAGGTTTTAATGCATGGCTGCAACGGAAAGATGGGACAGATGATTACAGGACTTATCAGGGATGATGAACAGGTGGAGATTGCCGCAGGCGTGGATGCTTATACAGGGCTTGCCAACGACTATCCTGTATTTGAGAACGTGGAATCCTGTGATGTGGATGTGGACGTGGCGATTGATTTTTCAAACGCCGGAGCGGTGGACGGGCTCCTGGACTATTGTGTGGAAAAGCAGGTTCCTGTGGTGCTCTGCACAACCGGCCTGTCAAATGAACAGCTCAAAAGGGTCAGTGAGGTATCCAAAAAGGTCGCAGTGCTGAAGTCGGCGAATATGTCCATGGGAATCAACCTTCTTCTGAAAATGCTTAAGGATGCCGCGAAGGTGCTGGCTCCGGCGGGCTACGATATTGAACTGGTGGAGAGGCACCATAACCAGAAGGTGGATGCTCCCAGCGGCACGGCCCTTGCGCTGGCAGATTCTATGAATGAGGCGCTGAATCATGAATATACTTATGTATATGACAGAAGCCAGGTGCGTAAAAAGAGGGAACAGAAGGAGATGGGCATCTCAGCGGTCCGCGGCGGAACGATTGTCGGGGATCACGAGGTGATTTTTGCCGGCCCGGACGAGGTGATCGAGTTCAGGCATACGGCTTATTCCAGAAGTGTTTTTGGAAAGGGTGCAGTGGAGGCGGCCAAATTCCTGGCAGGTAAAGAGGCCGGTATGTATGATATGAGTGATGTGATTCAATTTTAACATGATAAGCGTGGATTGAAACCATCACAATGTATGGGGAGGAAGTATTATGAAAGATCTGGAAACAAGATATCTTGAGCGGCTCTCTGATTTATATCCGACGATTGCCGCGGCTTCAACAGAGATTATTAATCTGCAGGCAATTTTAAATCTGCCCAAGGGAACCGAACATTTTTTGACAGACATCCATGGGGAGTACGAGGCGTTTGCACATGTACTGAAGAATGGGTCTGGTTCGGTGAGAAGAAAGATAGACGATGTTTTCGGCAATACCTTAAGCTCCAGGGACAAGCAGTCTCTGGCTACGCTGATTTATTATCCCAAGGACAAGATGGCCCAGGTGAAAAAAGTGGAGAGCAATATGGAGGACTGGTACAAGATCAATCTGTACCGTCTGATTGAAGTTAGCAAACGGGCGGCGAGCAAGTATACCCGGTCCAAGGTAAGAAAGGCGCTTCCGAAGGATTTCGCATACGTGATCGAAGAACTGATTACGGAGAAGGTGGAAGTAAATGATAAGGAATCTTATTATAATGAGATTATTAAGACCATTATCCGAATCGGCCGGGCGGAGGAGTTTATCGCGGCGATCTCGGAACTGATCCAGCGTCTTGTCGTGGATCATTTACATATTGTGGGAGATATTTATGACAGAGGCCCGGGCCCTCATATCATTATGGATAAACTGATGACCTATCACTCCCTGGATATCCAGTGGGGCAACCACGACGTCCTCTGGATGGGCGCGGCGGTCGGTCAGAGAGGCTGCATGGCGAATGTGGTGCGTATCTGCGCGAGGTACGGCAATCTGGATATCCTGGAGGACGGCTATGGAATTAACCTGCTTCCGCTGGCTACATTTGCGCTGCGGACTTACGGGGATGATCCGTGCACCTGTTTTGCACTGAAGGGTCCGGAAAAGGCGAATAAGGCGGAGATGGAGATGGATCTTAGGATGCACAAGGCGATTTCCATTATCCAGTTTAAGGTGGAGGGGCAGATTATAAAGCGCCATAAGGATTTTGGACTGGATGACAGGGCTCTTCTGCACAGGATTAATTTTGAGAAAGGGACGGTTAACCTTGACGGGACGGATTATCCTCTTCTGGATACGAATTTCCCGACAATAGACCCCAAAGATCCCTATAAGCTTTCGGAGGAAGAGGAAGAGATCATGGAGCGTATGGAGCGCGCATTTCTCGGCTGCGAGAAACTGCAGGAACATATGCGTTTTCTGCTTGCAAAGGGCAGCCTGTACAAGGTTTATAATCATAATCTGCTGTATCACGGCTGTGTGCCTCTGAACGAAGACGGCAGCCTGAAGGAAGTTTCTCTGTTCGGAAGAAAGTTTAAAGGAAAGTCACTGTATGATGCCCTGGACCGGTATCTGAGAAAAGGATTTTTTGCATTGAATGAGAGGGAACGGGAGGACGGCAAGGATATGATGTGGTATATCTGGCTGAATCCGAATTCTCCGCTGTTTGGCAAGAATAAAATGGCAACATTTGAGAGATACTTCCTTGCAGAGAAGGAAACACATGTGGAGAAGAAGAATCCGTATTATTATCTTCTCGAGAAAGAAGAGGTGATCGACAATATTATGCGGGAGTTCGGTCTTTGTCCGGATGAAGCGCATGTTGTCAACGGTCATGTCCCTGTAAAATGCAAGAATGGAGAAAGCCCCATAAAATGCAACGGCAAGGTGCTTGTGATTGACGGTGGATTTTCGAAGGCTTACCAGAAGGAGACGGGAATTGCTGGTTATACGTTGATATACAATTCTTACGGACTGCTTCTGGTTGCACATGAGCCTTTTGAATCCACGGAAGCGGCGATCCAGAAGGAGAGCGATATCCATTCGGATTATATGGTGGTAAAGCGGGTGCTGGAGCGGCGCCTGGTCGGTGATACGGATATTGGAAAAGAACTTAAGGAGCAGGTAGCAGATCTGGAAAGGCTGCTTGCGGCATATCGAAGTGGTGAAATTATCGAAAAAATATAAGAAACGAGGGACTGCCCGGAATCCATTTTCCGGGCAGTCTGCACATAGAGAAACATTAAGACAGAAAGGCTTGGAAATGACATGGGAAAATATGCAGGGCAGGGATTTTCAATACCTGATAATGTAGAGGTGACGGAACCTCTGAAGATCTATTTGAAAGAGATTGGGAGCATTCCTCCGCTCAGTGCCGGTGAGGAGCTTGAACTGGGGAAAAGAGTCGCGGCAGGGGACACAGACGCGAAACGGAGGCTGGAGGAGGCGAATCTTTGCCTGGTCGTGTCAGCCGCCGGGCAGTACAGCGGGCGCGGCCTGCAGTTTTTGGATCTGATCCAGGAAGGCAGTATTGGGCTGATGCAGGCGGTAGAAATGTTTGATTATACAAGGGACGGCGCATTTTCCGATTATGCACGCAGCTTTATTGAGGAGGCCATGAAACGTGCGATAGATGAACAGTCCCGAGAAATCCGTGTGCCGGCTTATGTTGCGGAGAATATAAAAAAGGTACAGAAAGTTTCGAATGAACTGCGTCAGGAACTGGGGCGCGCGGCCACTGCAGGCGAGATTGCGGGAAGGATTGGAGATAAGTCAGAAGAGGAAGTGAAAAGCGTGCTGGCATTTCTTGAACCCCCGGTTTCACTGGAGGCTCCCACGGGGGCGGAAGAGGATGATATTCTGGAAGATCATATTGAGGACCAGGAAGAAAAGACTCCCGAAGATGCGGTGAATATTTTAATTCAAAAAGAAGAAGTGCTTCATCTCCTGGAGAGTCTGAGCGAGAGGGAACGTCATGTAATCAGCATGCGCTTTGGGCTGGAGAATGGCAGGGTCCACACCCAGGAAGAAGTCGGACGGGAGCTGAATGTGTCAAAAGAGCGGATCTGTCAGATAGAAGAACATGCGATGAAAAAACTCCGCGAGGCCGCCGGGAAAGAATAGCATCCGAGGTTCCTGGTAAAATAGAAATTTTTCCCACACATAAACATTCTGAAATTGCAAATATTACTAACACAAGATTATGAATGGAAAGGGAGAAATAAAATGAAAAGATTTAAAAAGTTTTTATTATTAATGATGTGTGTTGGAGTACTTTGCGGTGTAACAGCATGTGGTACAGATAAGAACACAAACGATGGAAAAACAAATACAACAGACGAGAAGAATATGAACGATGCTACAAACGGCAAAGACACCAAGGATAATAAAGGTGATGGTGCGGTAGATAACGCAGTGGATGATGCAACTGATGCTGTAGATGATGCTGCTGATGATCTTACAGATAACAATGGTCCTGAAAAGGATAATCTGGAAGACAGAAATACAAACGACAAAGATGTAAATAATAATGATGCAGCTAACAACACAGATAACAATGCTGCAGACAACCAGTAGGAAAACACGGCAGAATCTGCAAAGGGGTCTGACCCCTATGCGCCCCATTTTCTTAATTGTTTCAAACAATTAAGAATTCGAGGTTCATAGGGGTCAGACCCCTGGTTTTTTCAAGTTTACTGTGGTAAAATAGCAAAATGAGACATTTCATAAGTTAAGATATAATTCGAATACGTAAAGAAACAAAAGTAAAGGAGTACATATTATGAGTATGGAAAGAAAGCTTGTTATGGGCAACGAGGCGATTGCCCTGGGCGCTGTCCGTGCCGGTGTGAGAATGGTGGCCGGTTATCCGGGGACGCCGTCGACAGAGATTCTGGAGACAGTTGCTAAGCATAATGACGGGAGCATTCACGTGGAGTGGTCTACCAATGAGAAGGCCGCTATGGAAGTCGGCGCAGGAGCCGCTTATGCTGGTGCCAGAACGCTGGTTACGATGAAACAGGTGGGGCTGAATGTGGCTTCCGACCCTCTGATGAGTCTTGCCTATGTTGGGGTAAAAGGCGGTATGGTGATTGTGTCGGCGGATGATCCGGGACCGATTTCTTCACAGACGGAACAGGATACAAGACATTTTGCACAATTCTCGAAGCTGCCTGTGTTTGATCCATCATCGCCGGATGAGGCATATCTGATGATTGCGGATGCTTTTGCGTATTCGGAAAAGTACCAGACACCGGTTCTTTTCCGCCCGACGACAAGAGTGTGTCACGCCTGTGTTAGCATTGATCTGCTGCCAAAGCTGGATGTGCCCGAGCCGGAAGGGTTTATCAAGGATACCATGCGCTGGGTTATTTTTCCCAGGCTTTCCTACCAGAATCATATCAAGATCGAAGCGAGAAATGTGGAACTGTCGGAAGTGTTTTCTTCCTACGACAAGAACCTGCGAAGGGAAGGAAAAGGCAGGAAAGGCGTTGTCTCTGGCGGGGTGAGTTTTGCATATACGAGCGAAGTGATACCGGAGGATGTGCCGCTTTTGAAGATCAGCACGCCTCATCCGTTTCCGGAGCGTCTGGCGAAAGAATTTATGGAGGACCTGGATGAAGTGCTGGTACTGGAAGAACTGGATCCGGTGATTGAAAAGGAACTGCTTCAGATTGTGGGTAAATACCATCTGAATGTAAAGATTTGTGGAAAACTTACGCATGATACGAAGAATGCGGGGGAAAACAGTGTGGAAAGCATTAGGGGGGATCTGGAGCATTTTCTTGGGGCCGAAGAAATTGATTCAAAAGAGCAGGGCAGTGCACGGGGGGATATACCGCGGCTGCCGGTCAGGCCTCCGGTTCTGTGTGCCGGGTGTCCCCACAGAGCTTCCTTCTATGCAGTGAAGAAGGCAATGCGCGGGAAAAAGGCGGTATTCAGCGGGGATATCGGCTGTTATACCCTGGGAAACGCGAAGCCGCTGGATATGGTGGATACCTGCCTCTGTATGGGGGCAGATGTAACGATCGCCCAGGGATTACATATTATAGAACCCGACGCGGTGAACTTTGCGTTCATCGGAGATTCCACATTTTTCGCTTCCGGTATTACCGGAGTTGTGAATGCTGTTTACAATCAGACGGACATTGTGCTGATTGTGCTGGATAATTCTACAACGGCGATGACCGGCCACCAGCCCCATCCCGGAACAGGTGTAACCATGATGGGGGAGGTTGCGGCCAAAATCAGTATCGAGAATATTTTGCGGGGAATCGGGTTAACGTGGATTGAAACCGTTGATCCGCTGAACCTGGAGCTTGCTGCAGACACGGTGAAGAGGGCAGCCAAAGAAAAGGGGGTGCGTGCCGTGATCTTCAAGTCTCCGTGCATTGCGGTAGCAAAACCGGGAACGTTATATGAGGTAAAGCAGGAGTCCTGTACAAAATGCAAGGTCTGCATCAGCCAGCTGGGATGCCCGGCAATTACAGTAAATGGCGGTGAAATTGTGGTGGAGCCGTCTCTGTGTTATGGATGCGGCCTTTGCAGCCAGGTATGTCCGTCAGGAGCGATCGGGGAGGTGGAAAGCGATGAATAAAAGTTGTCTGTTATGTGGAGTCGGAGGACAGGGCGTTGTGCTTGCCTCTAAACTAATTGCCTATGCGGCTATGGAGCAGGGAAAATTTGTGAGAACGACGGAGACCATCGGGATGGCACAGCGCGGAGGCTCTGTTGTGAGCCATGTGCGGATGGGGACAGAGGTGCATTCTCCGTTGATTCCGCTGAAATGTGCGGATATGCTGCTGGCATTTGAACCGGCAGAGGCGGTGCGCTGTCTGCCGTATTTAAAAGTGGGCGGTACAGTGATCGTCAGCAGCAAGGCGGTAAAACCGGTTACGGCCACGCTGAGCGGCAGTACATATGAAGGAACCGAGATGCTGGATTATCTGAAAAAAAATGTAGAGAACCTTGCCATATTGGACGGAGAAGAAATCTGCAGCCAGGCGGGTTCTTCCAGGGTTTTGAATGTAGCGCTGCTGGGCGCGGCGGCTGCCAGTGGCGTGCTGGACATTTCCGCAGAAGAGATGGAAAGTGCCGTGGCCGTTAACGTGAAGGAAAAATTTTTGGATATGAACAGGAAAGCATTAACACTTGGAATGACCGCGTTTGAAAAGGCATAGAGGGGAGCAGATATGAAAATGACAGAATTACAGCTGGAGCTGATTAAAGAAAATCTGAAACAGCTGACATCCAAAGATTGTTTTTACAAAGAAAAGTTTCAGGATATCGACGTTTCAAAAATACAGAGCCAGGAAGACTTTGAAAAGCTGCCGTTTACCTGGAAGGGAGATCTGCGGGAGGCATATCCGCTGGGGCTGCAGGCCGTGCCCGATGAAGAGGTAGTGAGAATTCATTCGTCTTCAGGGACAACGGGGACTCCGGTTATTATCCCCTATACCAAAAAGGATGTGGAAGACTGGGCGAAGATGTTTGCCCGCTGTTACGAGATGGCCGGAATCACGGCGCTGGACAGAATTCAGATTACTCCCGGATACGGACTGTGGACCGCCGGTATCGGATTTCAGGCAGGCGCCGAGTATTTAGGTGCAATGACGATTCCGATGGGACCAGGTAATACGGATAAACAGCTCCGCATGATGAAGGATATGAAAGCCACCGTTTTGTGTGCGACTTCTTCTTATGCACTGCTTTTGGCGGAGGAGATTGCAAAAAGGGGTATTTCTGACAAGATACATCTGAAAAAGGGCGTAATCGGTTCCGAGCGGTGGGGTGAAAAGATGAGAAAACGGATCGCCTCGGAGCTGGGGGTTCAGTTGTATGATATCTATGGGCTGACGGAAGTGTATGGGCCGGGAATTGCCATGAGCTGTGATTATGAATGCGGAATGCATTATTGGGATGACTATCTGTATTTTGAGATTGTGGATCCAAAGACAGGGGAAACTGTACCCGACGGTGAAATCGGCGAGCTGGCGATTACAACCCTGCGCAAACAGGGCGCACCGCTTGTCCGATACCGCACCCATGACCTGACGCGTTTTATACCGGGTGAGTGCAGGTGCGGTTCAAAGTTCCCGCGGATCGATACACTGATCGGAAGAACGGATGATATGGTAAAGGTAAAAGGCGTCAATATCTTCCCGAGCCAGATCGAAGAAATGCTGGGCGGAGTACCGGAGGCTTCCAGCGAGTACCAGTTTATGCTGGACCATATGAATGGAAAAGATGTCTGCACCCTGTTTGTGGAAGTGAACAAGAATGTGGATAAAAAGCAGGCGGAAGAAGCTGTGAAAAAGGCGTTCAAGACGAAAATCGGTATTACTGTGAATGTGATGCCGGTATCAATCGGAGATCTGCCGAGAAGCGAGAAAAAATCTACACGTATATTTGATAACCGATATTGATAAATGTTTGACAATGAGGTTCAAGGGGGTCAGACCCCTCTGCAGAGGGGTCTGACCCCTTTGAACAAGAAAGGAAGAAGATGAAATTCAGACCATGTATTGACATCCATAATGGAAAGGTGAAACAGATCGTAGGAGGCAGCCTGCGGGATCAGGGGGACCAGGCGGTTACCAATTTTGCTTCGGAGCTGGACGCTGAATGGTATGCTGGACTTTATCGGCGGGACGGCCTCAAGGGAGGCCACATCATCCTTCTGAACCCTGCAGCTTCGGGATATTACGAAGCTACAAAAAAACAGGCTTTGCTCGCTCTCGCAGCATACCCCGGAGGGATGCAGATCGGCGGTGGAATCCATGCAGGTAATGCGGCGGAGTACCTGGAAGCGGGAGCCAGCCATGTAATTGTGACTTCTTACGTTTTTCAGGACGGAGTGTTCCATGGGGAAAATCTGAAACGCCTGGTGTCCGCTGTCGGAAGGAAACATATCGTACTGGATCTGAGCTGCAGGAAGAGAGGCGGGGCATATTACATTGTAACAAACCGCTGGCAGACCTTTACCGATGTCCGCCTTACGCCTGAGGTACTGGACAAGCTTTCTGCATCCTGTGATGAATTCCTTGTGCACGGTGTCGATGTGGAGGGAAAATCTTCCGGTGTGGAGACGGAGCTTGTGTATATGTTAAGTGGGTGGAATAAAATCCCCGTCACATATGCAGGCGGTATTGGCAGCATGGAAGATCTGGACGCCTTTGCTTCCGTGAGCGGGAAAAAACTGGATTTTACAATTGGCAGTGCGCTGGATTTATTCGGAGGAAACATTCCCTATGAGATTATTGCAAAGCTGTAAATGAATTATTAACAAGTAATGAATTTGTTGAATTCACTGGAAGATAGTGTTAGAATGGAGCGTAGAGTAAATTTAGACAAGGAGTAAATTACAGATTATGGGTTTTATAGAGAAGATTTTCGGAACACACAGCGAAAATGAATTAAAGCGTATTTACCCAATCGTGGATCGGATCGATTCGTTGGAACCAGAGTTTCAGGCTCTTTCCGACGCAGAATTAAAAGACAAGACAAGAGAATTCAAAAGGCGGCTTGCCGATGGGGAGACCTTGGATGATATCCTTCCCGAAGCATATGCAACCGTTCGGGAAGCGGCAAAGAGAAGTCTGGGAATGCGCCATTACCGCGTCCAGCTGATCGGCGGAATTATCCTTCATCAGGGACGTATCTCGGAGATGAAGACCGGTGAAGGTAAGACCCTGGTTTCAACACTTCCTGCATATCTGAACGCGCTGGAAGGAAAGGGCGTGCAGATTGTAACAGTCAATGACTATCTTGCAAAGCGTGATGCCGAGTGGATGGGAAAGGTTCATGAATTCCTGGGACTGACCGTAGGGGTAGTCTTGAACTCTATGGATAATGATGAGCGCCGTGCGGCATACAGCTGTGACATCACATATGTTACCAATAACGAGCTGGGCTTTGATTATCTGAGAGATAACATGGTCATTTATAAGGAGCAGCTTGTACAGAGAGGACTGAACTACGCCATCATCGATGAGGTCGATTCCGTTTTGATCGACGAGGCCAGGACTCCTTTGATTATTTCCGGCCAGAGCGACAAGTCTACAAAGTTGTATGAGGCCTGCGATATTCTGGCGCGTCAGCTGGAACGGGGCGAGGCCAGCGGCGAATTCTCCAAGATGAACGCCATCATGGGGGAAGACATCGAGGAGACGGGAGACTTTATCGTTAATGAGAAGGAAAAGGCAGTCAACCTGACCGAAGACGGTGTGAAGAAAGTAGAGAAGTTCTTCCATATCGAAAACCTGGCGGATGCCGAAAACCTGGAGATCCAGCACAATATCATTCTGGCACTGCGCGCACACAATTTGATGTTCCGCGATCAGGATTATGTAGTGACTCCGGAGGGGGAGGTCGTGATCGTCGATGAGTTTACCGGACGTATCATGCCGGGACGCCGCTATTCGGACGGTCTGCATCAGGCAATTGAGGCGAAGGAGCACGTAAAGGTAAGGCGTGAGAGTAAGACACTTGCGACTATAACATTCCAGAACCTGTTTAATAAATACGAAAAAAAGAGCGGTATGACAGGTACGGCCCTCACTGAGGAAAAAGAGTTCCGTGACATTTACGGCATGGACGTGATCGAGATACCGACCAATGAGCCGGTACAGAGAGTGGATCTGGAGGACGCGGTTTATAAGACTCAAAAAGAAAAGTTCAAAGCGGTTGTGGAAGAAGTCGAGAAAGCTCACGCGAAGGGGCAGCCGGTACTGGTCGGCACTATTACCATCGAGATCTCCGAGCTGCTGAGTAAGATGCTGAAAAAAGCGGGGATCCCGCATAAAGTCCTGAATGCCAAATATCATGAAATGGAGGCCGAGATCGTAGCGGATGCCGGTATGCACGGCGCGGTAACGATCGCCACAAACATGGCGGGCCGTGGTACAGATATTAAGCTGGATGATGAGGCAAAGGCCGCGGGCGGACTGAAGATCATCGGTACGGAGCGCCACGAGTCCAGACGAATTGACAACCAGCTGCGCGGGCGTTCCGGACGTCAGGGAGACCCGGGGGAATCCCGTTTCTACATTTCCCTGGAAGACGACCTGATGCGTCTGTTCGGTTCCGAAAAGCTGATGAGCGTGTTCAGCACACTTGGAGTAGAGGATGGAGAGCAGATCGAACACAAGATGCTTTCCAGTGCGATTGAGAAGGCGCAGAAGAAGATCGAGAGCAACAACTTTGGTATTCGTAAGAATCTGCTGGAATATGATCAGGTCATGAACGAGCAGAGAGAGATTATTTACAGCGAGAGACGCCGTGTGCTGGACGGCGAGAGCATGCGGGATACGATTTACAGCATGATCACGGAATACGTGGAGAATACAGTGGACCGTTTCGTGTCATCGGAAGTAGATGCAGAAGAGTGGGATCTTACTGGCCTGGATGTGACTCTGCACGCGGTCATCCCACAGCTGAAGCTGCCTTCTGTGAAAGAGGCGCAGGAAATGCAGCAGAAGGAGTTGAAACACCTTCTGAAGGAACGCGCCGTAAAAGCTTACGAGGCAAAAGAGGCGGAATTCCCGGAAGCAGAGCATTTGCGTGAGGTAGAGCGCGTCGTACTGCTGAAAGTCATTGACGGCAGATGGATGGATCATATCGACGATATGGACCAGCTTCGTCAGGGAATCGGGCTTCAGGCGTACGGTCAGAGAGACCCGCTTGTTGAGTACAAGATGATGGGATATGATATGTTCGGCGAGATGACCAACTCCATCGCTGAGACAACCATCCGCACCCTGTTCCACCTCCGTATTGAACAGAAGGTGGAAAGAGAACAGGTAGCAAAGGTCACCAGTACCAATAAGGACGAGAGCGGGGTCCGCGCTCCTAAAAAACGGGAGGAAAAGAAGGTCTATCCAAATGACCCGTGCCCGTGCGGAAGCGGCAAGAAGTACAAACAGTGCTGCGGAAGAAGATCATAAAAATCAGTAATACTTCAGACAGGCCTGAACTGTTACAAAAATAAACAAAAGTGCAGAATAAATGACTGCACTGTATATGAGAATCTGTCGTGGCAGATTCTCATTTAAATGAGAAAGAGGTGAATAAGGTGGTTTTGTTAGACGAATTAAAAGCAAAACTGATTGCATACGAAGAACCGCTGAAAGATCTGAGGGATTCACTTTGACTTAGCGTCAAAGAAGGAGCGGATTGAAGAGTTAGAAAGAAAGATAGAAGAACCCGGTTTCTGGGATGAGCCGGAAAAGTCGCGGCATACGATGCAGCATCTCAAGGCTCTCCAGGAGTCTGTCAAGCAGATTGAGCAGCTTTACGGAGACCATGAGGATATCGGTCTACTGATCGAGATGAGCGAGGAAGATCCGGACGAGGAGACCATAAAGGGGATTGAGGAAGAACTGGCCCGTTTCGAAGAAGAATTTGAGGCGCTGCGGATTCAGACACTACTGACAGGGGAATACGACAGCAGTAATGCGATTGTTACCCTGCATGCCGGTGCGGGCGGAACGGAATCCTGCGACTGGGCCAGCATGCTGTACCGGATGTACAGCCGTTGGGCAGAGAAAAAGGGGTTTTCACTGGAAGTGCTGGATTATCTGGACGGTGATGTAGCCGGGATAAAGGGCGTAACTTTTGAGGTGGAAGGAGAGAACGCATACGGATATCTGCGCTCCGAAAAGGGCGTACACCGTCTGGTCAGAATCTCTCCGTTTAATGCTGCCGGTAAACGGCAGACATCGTTCGCATCCTGCGATGTGATCCCGGATATTGAGGATGACATTGACATTGAGATCAATGAGGAAGACCTGAGGATCGATACGTACCGTTCCGGCGGTGCAGGGGGGCAGCACGTCAATAAGACATCTTCTGCTGTCCGCATCACGCATCAGCCTACCGGGATTGTTGTTCAGTGCCAGAACGAGCGTTCCCAGCATATGAACAAGGACAAGGCAATGCAGATGCTCAAGGCAAAGCTGTATCTGCTCAAGCAGCAGGAGCAGGCGGATAAAGTGTCCGGAATCCGGGGCGAAGTCAAAGAGATCGGCTTCGGAAGCCAGATCAGGTCTTATGTCATGCAGCCTTATACGATGGTGAAGGACCATCGTACGAATATGGAAATCAGTAATGTGAACGGTGTCATGGATGGCAATCTCGACCCGTTTATTAACGCATATCTGAGTAGGAAACCATAGCAAAAGGAAAAGGGAAAAAGGAAAAAGGAGGAAAACATGGTAAATATAGCGGTAATGGGATACGGTACAGTAGGTTCGGGAGTCGTAGAGGTCATCAATACAAACGGGAAGCGGATCAATCAGAGAGTCGGTGATGAGATCAACATCAAATATGTCCTGGACCTCAGAGATTTTCCGGGAGATCCGATTCAGGAAAAACTGGTTCACGATTTTGACGTAATCGTAAATGATCCTGACGTGCAGATCGTGGTGGAGGTTATGGGCGGTATTGAGCCGGCTTATACTTTCGTCAAGCGCTGCCTGCAGGCTGGGAAAAGTGTAGCGACCTCTAACAAGGCTCTGGTGGCAAAGCATGGGGCAGAACTTCTCTCCATTGCAAGAGACAACAATATTAACTTTTTGTTTGAAGCCAGCGTCGGAGGAGGCATCCCGATTATCCGTCCCCTGAATTCATCCATGACGGCCGATGAGATCGAAGAGATCACAGGAATCCTCAACGGAACAACCAACTATATGCTGAGCAAAATGTTCTATGAGGGAGCTGATTACGATGAAGTTCTGAAAGAAGCCCAGGCAAACGGGTATGCGGAGCGCAACCCGGAGGCGGATGTGGAAGGCTACGATGCCTGCAGGAAAATTGCGATCCTGTCCTCCCTGATTTCAGGGCAGCAGGTAGATTTTGAAGATATCTATACCGAAGGGATTACCAATATCACAAAAGAAGATATGATGTATGCAAAAGCACTCGGTATGACCATAAAGCTTCTCGCTTCCAGCAAAAGAGACGGCGATAATCTGCATGCGATTGTTGCTCCTTACATGCTCCACAAGGAGCACCCGCTCTATAATGTAAATGATGTGTTCAATGCCATATTTGTCCATGGCAATGTGCTTGGCGACGCCATGTTCTATGGCAGCGGAGCAGGAAAACTGCCGACGGCCAGTGCGGTTGTTTCCGATGTGGTGGATGAGGCGAAGCATCTGAACCGAAATATCATGACCATGTGGAAGAGTGAAAAGTTAAGCCTTCAGCCGATCTCGGCAACCAGTAAAAAGTATTTTGTAAGAATCCAGGGGGATGCCGATGCAATGAAGGCGCATCTGGAGAGCAAGTTCGGTCCAATCGAAATTGTGAAGGCAGAAGGCCTGAAAAACGAATTCGGTTTCGTTACAGGTGTGATGACAGAAGGTACTTATGAAGAAAATGCGAAAGAATTTCCAAGCATTCTGCATATGATACGTGTAGAAGGTTAAGATAAAGACCTGAAAATAAACTGGAGGCATAACATGAAATATGTAATTGTACTGTGTGACGGAGCAGCAGATGAACCGCTGGAGGATCTGGACGGCAGAACTCCGCTGCAGGCGGCTGCGACTCCCAACACAGATAAACTGGCGCCAAAATCAGAGATAGGCATGGTTCGTACCGTGCCTGCAGGGATGGCGCCCGGGAGCGATACGGCGAACCTGTCTGTGATCGGATATGACCCAAAAGAATATTATACCGGAAGATCCCCGCTGGAAGCGTTGAGTATCGGAGTGGATATGGAACCGTCTGACGTTGCTTTCCGCTGCAATATTGTGACATTGACGGAGGAGCAGGACCGTTATGAAGACAGAGTAATTGTGGATCACAGCTCCGATGAAATCAGCACGGAGGACGCGGCCGTACTCGTAGAGGCACTGAAGGAAGGACTGGAGCGGGAAGGCTACGAGTTCTATGTGGGAACCAGCTACAGACACCTTCTGATTCAGAAAGAGGGCAGAGTAGTGGATCTGACTGCACCCCATGATATTCTGACCAGGAGAATCGGGGACTATCTGCCCGCCGATCCTGTCCTGCGGGAAATGATGGAAAAAAGTTATGACATACTGTCCGTCCATCCGCTGAATGTGGAGAGAAAGAGGCAGGGGAAGAACCCGGCCAATTCCGCTTGGTTCTGGGGAGCAGGCACAAGGCCAATGCTGACTTCCTTTGAGGAAAAGTTCGGAAAGAAAGGCGCCATGATCTCAGCGGTGGATCTGCTGAAAGGCATTGCGGCAGGAGCCGGAATGCACAATATTTCAGTGGAGGGAGCCAATGGCGGTTTACATACCAATTATGCCGGTAAAGCAAAGGCAGCTGTGGAAGCTTTGACACAGGAGGGGTATGATTTTGCTTACATCCATGTGGAGGCTCCGGATGAGATGGGGCATCAGGGCAGTTATAAAAATAAAATTACGGCCATTGAGAATATCGATGCCCATATCATCGGCCCGGCGGCGGAGATGCTGGAAGCGGCAGGGGAAGAGTTCCGCATGCTGATACTTCCGGATCATCCGACACCGGTGAGCGTGCGCACTCATACAGGAGATCCAGTGCCATACCTGCTATTTGACAGCAGAAATGCGGTGCAGGGCCTGGCTTCCTACGACGAAGAAAGTGCTCGTAGCAGCGGAATAACTGAAGAAGTGGGACACACGTTGATTTCCCATCTTTTTGAGCAGAAATAATGCGCAGCCGGTCAGAAACCAGGAGGACAACATGCTGATAGTTAAAAAATTTGGGGGAAGTTCAGTTGCGGACAGGGAATGCATTTTCCGCGTGGCTGAGCGCTGTATTGAAGAATACAGAAAAGGAAACGACGTGATCGTTGTCTTGTCTGCAATGGGGGACACAACGGATGAACTCATAGAAAAAGCAAAGTTAATCACTGCAGAACCGTCGAAAAGAGAGATGGATATGCTGCTTACAACGGGAGAGCAGGTCTCAGCGTCTCTACTGGCCATGGCCGTCAACTCGCTGGGAGTGCCGGCCGTCTCACTGAATGCATTCCAAGTACGGATGCACTGCACATCTGCTTACGGCAATGCCAGGTTTAAACGGGTAGAATCCGAAAGAATACGCCACGAACTGGATTCCAGAAAAATAGTGGTTGTCACAGGCTTTCAGGGCGTGAATAAATACGAGGATTATGCAACACTTGGCAGAGGCGGTTCAGACACCACCGCGGTAGCCATTGCGGCTGCACTTCACGCGGATGCCTGCGAGATCTATACGGATGTGGACGGCGTATACACTGCCGATCCGCGGATTGTGCCGAATGCGAGGAAACTGGATGCCATCAGTTATGATGAGATGCTGGAGCTCGCGTCACTGGGGGCGAGAGTGCTCCACAACCGTTCCGTGGAGATGGCCAAAAAATACGGTGTACAGCTGGTCGTACGTTCCAGTCTGAACAGAAATGAAGGAACGGTAGTCAAGGAGGTAGTGAAATTGGAGAAAATGTTAATCAGCGGAGTTGCTTCCGACAAAAATACATCCAGAGTTTCCGTGATCGGTGTAGACGATAAGCCCGGCGTGGCATTTAAAATATTCAACACACTGGCAAGGAAGGGGATCAATGTGGATATCATCCTTCAGTCTGTAGGACGTGAGGGGACAAAAGACATCTCCTTTACCGTTGCACAGGACGACCTGGAAGAAACGCTTAGTATCTTGAGTGACAATAAAGAAGAGTTGACGATCCAGGCCATCGAACACAAAGACAACGTGGCCAAAATCTCCATCGTCGGTGCGGGCATGATGAGCAACCCGGGTGTGGCAGCAAAAATGTTCGAGGCGCTGTTCAACGCAGGTGTAAATATCAACATGATATCCACGTCCGAAGTGCGGATCACTGTGCTGATCGAAGAAAACGACGTAGAAAGAGCCATGATAGCAGTACACGACAGATTCGGACTGGCGGAGTAAGATCGAAAGGGGCGCTTTCCTGACCAGGAAGAAGTCCGGCCCGTGTGTGTGCGGTGCTGTGCGGGAGGACTTCTTCCTGGTCAGGAAAGCTGGGCGCATCAAAGGGGAGGTTCGAATGGGGGCCTTTTTGGGAGAGGCGTATGGGACTGGGATTGTGTAGTGGATATGGCTGGAGTAAGAGCAGAATGTCAAGTCGTTTAGGATACGATTGCAGGACTTTCCATTATCTCCGATGGG
>NZ_CYZU01000018.1:0-55647 GCF_001404335.1 Faecalicatena contorta | reverse complement strand
CGGTGTCCAATATTTCAATGCTCTTTTTGATTAGGGGCGCTTACCGCCGCCGGCAGCCCTCAGCCAGGCCATATTCCCATCTCCTCCGGCGTCCGCGTACCCTCCACTATTCAGCAAGCAGCCTTTTGATTACAGCTTTTACGTCTTCACCTGCATTCCGGACGCCCAGGACAATTGCGACCTCTTCTTCTGAAAGATATATGGTGTTACCAGTCAGGAGTTCTATTCCTGGTTGAAACGGTCCTTTATCTTCATGGATTATGCCGTCTGCCCTGTAGGGATGTTTAATCAGATCGTCCAGTGTGATGTTATAAATCTGTGCGATTTTAAGGAGCAGATCTAAATCCGGCGTTCTTTTGCCGGTTTCATAATTTGAATATGCCTGCCGGGAGATGTTCAGCATTTTACCAAGTTCTTTTTGAGTCAATTTGCGGGCCGTTCTGTAACGCTTCAAGTTTTTAACCAGTTGTATATTGGCCAATGCGACACCTCCATTCACAGGGAAATTGAAATCTTCATAAATTATAGCAATTTTTCCTGCAAATAGATATTGTTGCCACGAAACGTATATTTGATGTGAAAAGCAACTTTTCGTTGCCACCTGTTTTATCTGCTTAATGTGCTGTTGTGGTATCTGGAGGAGAAGGTGACATCCTCGCCGAACCAGGATGGCGCCTGAAAGGAGACGGCGGTTTCCTTATCCGGAAATTCAACTTCAGCCAGAATCAGCGGCGCCAGATCGCCGTGAAAAAGATCCAGCTCAATGGTAAGTCCGTTGTCCAGCGGCAGCATATAGCGTGTCTTTTGGATCAGCCGTCCGTCTATTTTGGCCTTCAGGTGCTGATAGGCCTCTGAGGTCAGGGGGAGGTTGTATTCCTCGCGTACCATCAGCCCTTTTGATTTATAGGTGAGTACATATTCTTCGTTGTCTCTCCGGATGCGCACCACGGGTTCTGTGCAGAGATAGCCCTGCTCGATCTGCCGGCTTGGATATTCTTCCAGGCGGCAGGGAATGTTGTCTTTATCGATCAAATATTTGCGTTCGATTTCCATAAAGTGCTCCTTATCATTTTTTTATTATCATAATACTGCGCGTATAAATTGTAAACCATTGCATTTCCTGACTTCATTTGATACACTGAAATTGTGCTGAAAATGCAGACAGTAAAGCGTAATTTGAAGGAGGAATCAGTGATGAAGGATGTGAAAGTATTTCTGGCGGACGGCTTTGAAGAAATCGAGGGACTCACCGTTGTGGATCTGCTCCGGAGGGCGGGGGCTGCCGTCGAAACAGTATCCGTAACCGGACGCTCTGTGATCAGCGGCGCCCACGGAATCAAGGTGGAAGCGGATACGCTGTTTGAGGAGGCAGACTTCGCCGGGACAGATATGCTGGTACTGCCGGGAGGCATGCCGGGGACAGTGCATCTCCAGGAACATCCGGGGCTGAATGGGCTTTTAAAGGACTTTTACGGCAGAGAAAAATATATTGCGGCAATCTGTGCGGCGCCGAGTATTTTGGGAGGACTTGGATTTCTGAAAGGACGCAGGGCATGTTCCTACCCCTCAAAAGAGAAGGAACTGACCGGCGCGGAAGTGGTACGGACGCCTGTGGCAGTGGATGGAAACATCATAACAAGCCGTGGAATGGGTACTGCAATTTCATTTTCTCTGGAATTGATTTCCATACTGTACGGGGCTGAAAAGTCAGACGAAGTCAGAGCGTCAATCATATTTGGATAAAAAGTGTCCGAAAGGCTTAAAAAACCCCTAAAAATAAGGAATAACGAGTAAAAAGTACTGGAAATTTACTGACGAATGTGCTATACTCCTTTAATGACTGTGAATGTATATTATCAGGTACGGAACCGTGACTGTGCACGTCCGAAGGGTGTGAACCGAAAGGCGGAACCGCCTGACTGATACAAAACTGCATGACGAATGGTACGAATCAAGGAGGAAGATAAAAAATGAGTTTACAGGTAGAAAAGTTAGAACATAATATGGCGAAACTTACAATCGAAGTTCCGGCCGAGGAAGTGGAGCAGGCTCTCCAGGCATCATACTTAAAACAGCGCAATCAGATCAGCATGCCTGGTTTCCGCAAAGGAAAAGTGCCGAGACAGATGGTTGAGAAGATGTACGGACCGGAAGTGTTCTATGATGATGCGGCAAACAAGCTGGTTCAGGAAGCCTACGCAAAAGCTTTTGATGAGTGCGAGCTGGAGCTTGTGACACCACCGGAGATCGATGTTGTACAGCTGGAAAAGGGAAAGCCATTTATCTTTACTGCAGAAGTAGCAGTAAAGCCGGAAGTGACCCTTGGCAAATATAAAGGATTAAAGGTAGATAAGATATCTACCAGGGTTACCGCAAAAGAGATCGATGAAGAGATCGACAAAGAGCGCGAGCGCAATGCGAGAACAGTTGATGTGACAGACCGCGCAGTGGAAGATAACGACCAGATCACTCTGGATTTTGAAGGATTTGTTGACGGAGTGGCATTCCCAGGTGGAAAGGCACAGGATTATCCGCTGGTAATCGGATCCGGATCTTTTATCCCGGGATTCGAGGAACAGTTGATCGGCGCTGAGATCGGCAAAGAGATGGAAGTCAATGTGACATTCCCGGAGGAATATCAGTCAGCAGAACTTGCCGGAAAAGATGCTGTATTTAAATGTACAGTACATGCAATCAAGGCAAAGGAACTTCCGGAACTGGACGATGAGTTTGCTTCTGAAGTATCCGAGTGTGAGACGCTGGAGGACTATAAGGCAGAAGTAAAGAAAAAGATCAAAGAGCGCAAAGAGCGCGAAGGAAAAGAAAAGAAAGAGAATCAAGTCATTGATATGGCTGCAGAGAATGCGCAGGTAGACATTCCGGAAGCGATGATCCAGTTGAAGATGAGAGAGATCCTGGGAGAATTAGAACAGCGCATACAGCAGCAGGGCCTGAGCATGGAGCAGTACCTTCAGTTTACAGGTGTGTCAAAAGAGGGGATGCTTGCGGAATTAAGGCCGGAGGCAGAGAAACGCATTAAGACGAAACTGGTTATGGAAGCAATCGTAGAAGCTGAGAATCTTGAAACATCCGAGGAACGTCTGCAGGAAGAACTGCAGAAGATGGCGGATGCTTATGAGATGGAAGTTGAGAAACTCAGAGGATTCATGGGAGAGAACGAAAAGAAGCAGATGGAGGATGGCCTTGCCGTACAGGAAGCCATTAAACTGCTGGTAGCTTCTGCTGTGGAAGAGTAAATCAATGGGCTTTATGGCTGAGCAGAGATAACCCGGTGACTTGCCCGGTACAATCCGGGCAGTCCGTATTCAATAATTATTAGGAGGGACATCAATGAGTTTAGTACCTTATGTCATTGAGCAGACGAGCCGTGGAGAACGTTCCTACGACATATACTCAAGATTATTAAAAGAAAGAATCATTTTCCTTGGAGAAGAGGTAAATGATGTGTCGGCAAGCGTAATTGTTGCAGAGCTTCTCTTTTTGGAAGCGGAGGACCCGGATAAGGATATCCAGCTGTACATCAACAGCCCTGGCGGTTCTGTAACCTCAGGAATGGCAATCTACGACACCATGCAGTACATCAAGTGCGACGTTTCTACCGTGTGTATCGGTATGGCGGCAAGCATGGGGGCGTTTTTGCTGTCAGGCGGCAAGAAGGGCAAACGCTTTGCGCTTCCTAACGCCGAGATTATGATTCATCAGCCGTCAGGCGGAGCACAGGGACAGGCGACAGAGATTCAGATCGTAGCAGAGCATATTCTGAAGACACGTCAGAAGTTGAACCAGATACTGGCCGAGAACACCGGACAGAGCCTGGACGTGATCAAGGTCGATACGGAGAGGGACAATTATATGTCGGCTCTGGAGGCTAAGGAGTATGGATTAATAGATGAGGTAATTGCCAGTCATTAAGGGCAATATGAGGTGAAAAGCATTATGGCAGGAAAAGTAAGCGATGATACAGTTAGATGTTCTTTCTGTAATAAGACGCAGGCGCAGGTGCGTAAGCTGATCGCAGGTCCGAACGGGGCATATATCTGTGATGAGTGCATTGACGTGTGTGCCGAGATTATTGAGGAAGAATTCGAATACGATGAGATAAGAGCGTTTGATGATATTAATCTTCTGACGCCGGAGGAGATAAAGGCATTTCTGGACGAGTACGTAATCGGACAGGATGAAGCAAAGAAAGTCCTTTCAGTAGCTGTATATAATCATTACAAGCGGATTATGGCAGAGCAGGATTTAGGAGTGGAGCTGCAAAAGAGTAATATACTGATGCTTGGGCCGACTGGCTGCGGGAAAACGCTGCTTGCCCAGACTCTTGCGAAGATTCTGAATGTACCATTTGCTATTGCGGATGCCACGGCATTGACTGAGGCCGGTTATGTGGGAGAGGATGTTGAGAATATCCTTCTGAAGGTGATTCAGGCTGCAGACGGAGACATTGCCCGCGCAGAGCACGGCATCATCTATATCGATGAGATCGATAAAATTACAAGAAAATCTGAAAATCCGTCCATCACACGCGACGTATCCGGTGAGGGAGTACAGCAGGCACTCTTGAAAATAATTGAGGGTACTGTTGCATCGGTTCCCCCTCAGGGTGGGAGAAAACATCCCCATCAGGAATTGATTCAGATAGACACGACTAACATCCTGTTTATCTGCGGCGGAGCTTTTGAGGGGATCGATAAGATGATCGAGACCCGTATCGATAAGAAGTCGATTGGATTCAATGCGGAGATTGCATCCAAGCATGAATACAATGTGGATGTGCTGCTGCATCAGGTATTGCCGCAGGATCTGGTAAAGTTTGGCCTTATACCGGAGCTTGTCGGACGTCTGCCTGTGACGGTGACTTTGGATATGCTGGATGAAGAGGCCCTGATCCGGATACTGACAGAGCCGAAGAGTGCAATTGTGAAGCAGTATCAGAAGCTGCTGGAATTAGACGGCGTTAGGCTTGACTTTGATGAGGATGCTCTCTACGCAATCGCAGAGACATCTTTTGCAAGAAAGACGGGAGCCAGAGGCCTTAGGGCGATCATGGAAGATATTATGATGGACACCATGTTTAAGGTGCCGTCTGATGATACGATCAAAGGATGCCGTATCACAAAAGAAGTGGTGAAAGGGACGGGAAAACCATTGTATGAATGCGATGGAGAAGAACGCAGATCGTTCCTGGCATCGGAGAGTGCATAAGAAAGACAGGCGGGTGCAGTGGTATACCATGTATCCGCCTTTTCACATGCACATAAGAAGCCGATAAGGCAGTATTGTGGGTGGAGGAGATAATATGAAAAGTGAAAAACAGAGCCTTCCGATGGTTGCGCTGCGTGGTATGACTATCATGCCGGAGATGGTGGTGCATTTTGATGTAAGCCGCCAGCGTTCAATAGCGGCGATCCAGGAGGCTATGGTAGAAGATCAGAAGATTTTCATGATAACACAGAAAGATCTGGAAACTGAAAATCCAAAGCAGGAGGATCTTTATGAAGTAGGAACCGTAGGAACGATCAAACAAATTATTAAGCTGCCGAAGCATATCATGCGGGTACTCGTTTCCGGGGAGACGAGAGGCGTCCTGCAGAAGATCGAATACGAGGATCCCTATCTGCGCGCGGAAGTGGATGTTATGGACGAATCCGATGTGCTGATTAGGGATGATTTGAATGCACAGGCCATGGAGCGCGGCCTTAAAGATATGTTTGTGGACTTTGCTGCAAAGAGCGGGAAGATGTCCAAAGAATCAGTGGCACAGGTTCTGGAGATCAAGGGGCTGAAAAAGCTGGTCGATGAGATCGCGGCCAATACTCCGCTGTTCTATACAGATCTTCAGGAGATTCTGAATGAAACCGATTTTTGGAAGCGTTACGAGGCGCTGGCCTTTAAACTGGTGAATGAAATACAGATCATGAACCTTAAAGAAGAGATCCAGATGAAAGTAAAGGAGCGGGTGGATAAACACCAAAGGGAATATATTCTCCGGGAACAGTTAAAACTAATCCGGGAGGAACTGGGGGACGATACAACCCTCACGGATGCAGAGGAGTTTGAAAAAGCGGCGAAGGGACTGAAGGCTCCCAAGGAAGTGAAAGAGAAGCTGGCGAAGGAAATCAGCCGTTTTAAAAGTTCCCTGAACAGTCCTGCAGAAAGCGGCGTTATCAGGACCTACATCGAGACGCTGCTGGAAATGCCGTGGAATAAGTCGGTAAAAGACAGCGGAGATATCGTATTCGCCCGGAAAGTGCTGGATGAGGATCATTATGGTCTGGAGCAGGTGAAGGAGAGAGTGCTGGAATTTCTTGCAGTGCGCTCCCTGACTAAAAAGGGAGAAAGCCCGATTCTGTGTCTGGTGGGCCCCCCGGGAACCGGTAAGACCTCGATTGCAAAGTCCCTTGCAAGAGCGCTGAAAAAGCCTTATGTCAGAATTTCCCTGGGCGGTGTGCGGGATGAGGCCGAGATCCGCGGTCATAGAAAGACATATGTGGGAGCCATGCCCGGCAGAATCGCGAATGGGATGAAGACTGCGGGCGTGAAAAATCCGGTTATGCTGCTTGACGAGATCGACAAGGTAAGCACCGATTATAAGGGGGATACATTTTCCGCTCTCTTGGAAGTACTGGACAGCGAGCAGAACAGCAAGTTCAGGGACCATTATCTGGAGGTGCCGATGGATCTGTCAGAAGTGCTGTTTGTTACGACGGCAAATACGCTGCAGACCATACCAAGGCCGCTTCTGGACCGTATGGAAGTGATTGAAGTGAGCAGCTACACGGAGAATGAGAAGCTCCACATTGCCATAGAGCATCTGATTCCAAAACAGCTGGAGAAACACGGATTAAAAGAGGAGCAGCTGACTTTCAGTAAGCATGCGATCTGGAAGATGGCACGCAACTATACGAAGGAAGCCGGTGTCAGACAGCTGGAGAGGGAGATCGGGAATATCTGCAGAAAGGCTGCCAAGGAAATACTGACAGTAAACAAGAATAAGATCACGATAACAGAGAAGAATATTCATAAATATCTCGGAAAAGAAAAATATACGTATCAGATGGCAAATGCTTCGGACGAGATCGGTATTGTACGCGGCCTGGCCTGGACAAGTGTGGGCGGAGACACGCTTCAGATTGAAGTGAACGTCATGCCCGGAAATGGCGAGATTATGCTGACAGGGCAACTGGGTGATGTGATGAAGGAATCGGCGCGAACAGGAATCAGCTATATTCGTTCCATCAGCAGGCGGTATCAGATTGCAGAGGATTTCTTCGAAAAGCACGATATCCATGTACACATTCCGGAGGGGGCGGTTCCCAAAGACGGCCCTTCCGCAGGAATTACTATGGCAACGGCTATGCTTTCTGCCATTACGGAACAGAAAGTCCGCGCAGATCTGGCCATGACCGGGGAAGTGACACTGCGCGGCCGGGTGCTCCCGATAGGGGGACTGAAGGAGAAACTGCTTGCGGCGAAAAACGCCGGGATCAAGACGGTGCTGATTCCAAAAGAAAATAAAATAGATGTGGATGGTCTTTCCACCGAGATCACGAAGGGCCTGGAAATCCTGCCCGTTGAAAGTATGGATGAGGTACTGAAGGCGGCCCTGACCGGGGAGACGAGCGGGGATAAGCCGCAGACAGGAGAATAAAAATGGTAATCAAAAGCATTAATTTGGAGACAGTCTGCGGGATCACAAGCGTGCTTCCGGACAATGACAAGCCGGAGATCGCGTTCGCAGGGAAATCTAATGTAGGGAAATCTTCGCTGATCAATGCGCTGATGAACCGGAAATCCTATGCGAGAATATCCGCTACACCGGGTAAAACACAGACGATTAATTTTTATAATATCAACGAAGAGATGTATCTTGTAGACCTGCCGGGCTATGGTTACGCAAAAGTCTCAGAAAAGGAAAAGGTACAGTGGGGAAAGCTGATCGAGCGTTATCTGAATGGATCCACCCAGCTGAAGGCTATTTTTCTGCTGATCGATATCCGGCATGAGCCTTCTGCTAACGATAAGATGATGTACAGCTGGATCGTGGAACAGGGATTCCAGCCGATCATCATTGCCACAAAGCTGGATAAACTAAAGAGAAGCCAGATTCAGAAGCATGTGAAAATGGTGAGAGAGGGCCTTGACCTGGTTCCAGGGACGAAGATTATACCGTTCTCCTCAACCACAAAACAGGGCAGAGATGAGATTTGGGAGCTTATAGAAAGCGAGTATTTAGACAGAGCAGAGGTGGAGTAGATATGGAGAACAGACGGCCGTACTGGCAGGTCGCTGTAAGCCTTGTTTTTAGTCTTGCGGCGACAGCGGCTTTTGTGTTTATTGGAATAAAATCAATCGGATTTTTTATGCCGTTTGTCATTGGCTGGATCATATCGGCGATTGCCACGCCCGTAGTGAACTGGCTGGAGAAAAGACTGAAGATTGTGAAAAAACTGGGTTCGGCCCTGATTGTAATCGTAGTGCTGGCATTGATCGTACTGCTTATTTACTTTGCCGTCAGTAAAGTATCTGCGGAGATCGGGGATCTGATTAAAAATTTTCCGGATCTTTACGCCCAGCTGGAGGAAGGCCTCCGCGAGATTGGGAGCACACTGTCGGGAGTATTCTCGAAGCTTCCTGCGGGGATACAAAACGGCTGGAATGCTGTTGTTGCAAATCTGGATCAGTCGATGGGCGAGCTGGTGACTAAGATCAGCCAGCCGACGGTAACTGCAGCGGGCAACTTTGCAAAGAGTCTGCCGTCCTATCTGATAGCCTTTATTGTGGCGATGATGTCGGCCTATTTTTTCACGGTTCAGAGAGAAGAAGTGATCCTATGGCTGAAAAAAGTTTCCCCTCCATCGGTGGAAAAGCGGATGAGCCTTGTCATGGACAATCTGAAATATGCGGTGGGCGGATATTTCAAGGCGCAGTTCAAGATCATGGGAATCGTATTTCTTATCCTGTTTGCAGGACTGGGGATGTTCGGTGTACATTACGCCATTCTGATTGCGTTTCTAATCGCATTCCTGGACTTCCTGCCCTTTTTTGGTACGGGCACAGCCATGATACCGTGGGCCTTGTATAAGCTCCTAACGGGGGATTACAAGATGACGGTGGCGCTGCTTGTGATCTATGTGATCACCCAGCTGGTGCGTCAGCTTCTGCAGCCGAAACTGGTAGGAGACAGCATGGGACTGAATCCGCTTGTGACGCTGCTGCTGCTCTATATTGGATACAAGGTGAGCAGCGTGCTCGGGCTGATCCTGGCGGTTCCGGTCGGAATGGTACTGATAAACATGTGCCAGGCTGGGGCTTTTGATTATATATTCGATGATGTAAAGATACTCGTGGAGGGGGTTCTGGGGCTGCGGGAGTAGGGGTCCGGGGTTCGGGGTCCGCCTGCCAGCGGTTTTGGTATCAGGCACAGGGGAAGTGTGTGCTGGTTTTACTGGCTGTCCATTCGCTAAGCGCAGCTAGAGAGAAAACGGCCGGATTTTATGGAACATGAAGGATTCACTGCGCTGTCTGATGACAGCGCAGCTCAGCCTTCAATGACATTTGATTTTGTGAATCAAATGTCATCCATAAAATCCGGCCGTTTTCTCTCAAGCTGCGCTAAGCTTATTCTATGCCTGTAAAACCAGCACACACTTCCCCTGTGCCTGATACCAAAACCGCTGGCAGGCTGGGCGCATCCGGTGAGGCGGTGCGACGGATCAGGAGGTGGTTTAAACGGATGGGGGTTAAAATTGTTTTTATGTTCTCGTATTTGAAGAATTAGGTGCTTTGGGTGGAAATTTTTATTAGTGGGGTTATGGATATGGCTCCGGAGATGTCTATGTTTCTTACTTCCGGAGGGTAGGTCAGGCTGAAGGATAGGCGGGCTTCTTCGGCTGCTGCTGCGTTGGTGGTGAAGCTTCCGGCGGCGGAGGTGTTGCGGGAGCCGCTGCCTGCGGGGGCAAGGAAGGAATAAAGCAGCTGCAGGGTTCCGTTGATTCTGGGAACGATCTGCATGTAATTGTCTGGCTCTGTGGTGGCCAGGAGCAGATAGTTTATTAGGTATAGATAGCCGGGGGGCAGAATGATTTCGGTGTTTCCGTTTAGGTGTATCTGAGTGCCCTCCTGGAAAATGGGGATCAGAGGCAGGTTTGAACCTGACGGCGGACTGGACTGTACGCCGTACTGGGCATAAAAATTGATACTTTCCCCGGGCGGTTCGGGCGGACATGGTGGAATTGGCGGTGGACAACAATTTGGTCTCATATTGATACACTCCTTCTCTTTCTTATATAATCAGTATATTGATAAGACAGGAGAGTGTGACGGGAAGCAGATGGTTTTACAAGCCGTTTCGGCGTTTTCCGCTCTTTTTTACGTGGTGCAGGCTGTACATGCAGAGCATCAGCCAGATGGGCAGAATGATGCCTTTCAGGACGCTGGAGATGCTGATACTCCACCAGATTCCATTGAGTTTCAGCACGCTGGCCGAGAGGACGGCTGCCAGTGGAATCCGAAGTGTGTTGAATATGATTCCGATCAGAGATGGCGGCAGTGTTCTGCCCAGTCCCTGGAATGCTCCGGCGGATGCGGCCTCTGTGCACATAAAAAGCTGTGAGACAGCCAGAATGCGCAGGTAGTCTGTGCCCATTGGGAGGATGTCTGCTTCCGGGATGAAGACGCAGAACAGGATTTCCGGGAAAAGAAGGAGCGCAAGCGTCGTAAAAAGACCCCAGGTGCACATGATTTTGAGTGCGCTGAAGTAGCCTTTTCTGACACGGTCGTTTTTGCCGGCGCCATAATTCTGCGCGGTAAATGCATTGACTGCACTGCCAAATCCCTCCGCGGTCATCCAGGAGATGGATTCGATCTGGCTGCCGACTTTCTGGACTGCAACGGCTGCATCGCCCCAGCCTGCGATCATTCTCGCAATCAGCATGGAGATGCCGGTGAAAATCAAATTCTGGACGGAAGCGGGAAGACCCACAAGCAGAATTTCCTTCATGCGGTTTACGGCAGGCCGCTGCAGAATACGGACTTTTGAAAAGATCAGAGCATCCCTCCGTATACGCAGGAGATAGATTGAGAACACCATTATCTGTGCAAAAACAGTAGCTGCAGCGGCCCCCTTAACGCCGAGACGGGGCAGCGGCCCAGGCCCGAATATCAGAACCGGGTCTAGGACCAGATTGATCACAAGCCCGATCGTTGTGGACCAGAATGTGATCATACTGTTTCCCATGGCCGTCAGAAGCCCTGTGAGAATCTGATTGATAAAGTTAAATACAATTCCTCCACAGGTGACCGCCAGGTACCAGCGGGCATCCAGAATCACTTCCGGGCTGTTGAGGCGGAAAAAGCCAATCAGTGGTCTATTAAATATCACGGATATCACACCGTAGAGAAGTCCGAAGAGCAGTCCCATCTGCAGGGAAGCAGTGGCATACTGTACCGCCTTTTCCTCTTTTCCGGCGCCCAGAGACTGGGCCGTAAGCACCTGTCCCCCCATCCTTGCAAGCATGGTAAATCCGGCGGAAAGCCAGATATACATGCCGGCCGCCCCAACGGCTGCCACGGCATTACTGCCAATCCGTCCGATCCAGAGCATATCGGTCAGATTATAGGCCATCTGAATCAGCGAAGTCCCCATAATGGGAAGGGCCAGTCTGGCCAGCGACCCGGCTATGGGGCCATTTAACAAGTCAATTCCTTTTTTCATTCTATGAATTCCCCTAACTAAGCAGTTAATTATATTTAAAATAAATACAGCAGTACCGTTTGTACTTCTGAAGAGTTATAAACAGCGATAATATTATAACATGGAATGATACGATATGACAGGGGAAAACCAGGAAGCAAATTCCCCTTCCCATGAACCATAATAAGAATTGACTTCCCGGTGATTCCAGGCCTATAATAGTTGTATTACAATTACATATAAAGAAAATGGAGGCGTTACTATGACAAAGGTATTAATTCAGCCAGGCCCATGCGGACTTGACACACAGGTAGAAGCAACTTCAGAGGACGGGATGGAAGTACAGGTAAAGATTACATCTGGCTGCGAATCCATCAATAAAATGACAGAAGAATTAGGTGATACATGGGACGCCTACGAAGTCTGTCTTGGAAAACCAGGGACCGGCCCGCTCTACGATTATGCAGCAGAAAAACTTCCGGGCCATGCATCTTGTCCTGCCATAGCAGGAATCATCAAATGCATCGAAGTAGAATGTAAACTGGCACTCCCAAAAGACGCATCAATCACATTTGTTTAGGGAGTGAGGTTTTTAACGAACGGATGGGGGGGGGACGCTGTCTGGAATCGCGGCAGTCCTCTTTGGGATGCGGCTTTGCGGCGTAACAGCCGCTAATCAAAATGAAAGCCAGCATGATGGACACCGCCGACAAACACGGGTATGCCGATGCATACCCGCTTGAGTCGGCTTAATCGCAGGACTGGAAGTCCTGCGATTAGTCCATATGCTGGCTTTCATTTTGATGTAGCGGCTGTAACACCGCAAAGAAGCATCCCAAAGAGGACTGCCGCGATTCCAGACAGCTGGTGCATCCGGACGGTCGGAAAATCATCCCTCCTCGGGAGAAAATCAGAACGGGAGCAGCGGATGTTGCCTGAATGCTCGGTAAGAAACATACAATAAAGTGATAATAACCTATAGATTATATATCCGTAGACCCATTCCCAGCCGCCTTTCCCGTCTGCGGCCCATTTACCGCAATCCCTCAATCCCGATTCAGCACTCCTTTGATATATTTACCTGTGTAGGATTGCGGATTCTCAGCGATTTCTTCCGGTGTTCCGGTTGCGACTACGGTTCCGCCTTTGTCGCCCCCTTCCGGTCCTATATCGATGATATAATCGGCAGTTTTGATGACATCCAGGTTGTGTTCGATTACGATGACGGTGTTGCCGTCACCGGAGAGCCGCCTTAGGATTTCTGTCAGTTTATGGACATCGGCAAAGTGGAGGCCGGTTGTTGGTTCGTCCAGGATGTAGACTGTCTTTCCTGTGCTGCGTCTGCTCAGTTCGGACGCCAGTTTAATCCGCTGGGCTTCGCCGCCCGATAATTCCGTTGAAGGCTGTCCCAGGCGGATGTAGGAAAGGCCCACATCGTTGAGGGTCTCCATCTTTCTACGGATGCTTGGAACATGCTCGAAGAACTGCAGGGCTTCCTCTACGGTCATATTGAGGACGTCATAGATGGTCTTTCCTTTATATTTAACTTCCAGAGTCTCACGGTTGTAGCGCTTGCCGCCGCAAACTTCGCAGGGAACGTATACGTCCGGAAGGAAATGCATCTCGATCTTCAGGATCCCATCGCCGCTGCAGGCCTCACAGCGTCCGCCCTTGACGTTGAAGCTGAAACGCCCCTTTTTGTAGCCGCGCGCCTTGGCATCGGGGGTTGAAGCAAACAGATCGCGGATCAGATCGAAGACTCCGGTATAAGTTGCAGGATTGGAACGGGGAGTACGTCCGATCGGGGACTGATCGATGTCGATTACTTTATCGACCTGATCCAATCCTTCGATGCGCTTGTGTTTCCCCGGGATTGTCCTTGCACGGTTGAGTTCCTTTGCCAATTTTTTATAAAGGATTTCGTTCACAAGAGAACTCTTACCCGAACCGGAAACACCGGTCACACATGTCATAATTCCAAGTGGAATGTCTACATCAATATTTTTCAGGTTATTCTGCTGTGCACCGATAATTCTGAGGTATCCGGCAGGCTGTTCTCTTTTTTCGGGAATCGGTATTTTGATCTTGCCGCTCAGATAGGCTCCGGTGATGGAGTTCTTGTTTTTCATGATTTCCTGTGCGGTTCCGACGGCGATCACTTCTCCGCCGTGTTCGCCTGCGCCTGGGCCGATGTCCACGATGCAGTCGGCAGCCAGCATGGTGTCTTCATCGTGCTCTACGACAATTAGAGTGTTGCCCAGATCCCTGAGGTGCTTCAGTGTGCCGAGAAGCTTATCGTTGTCCCGCTGATGCAGCCCGATGCTTGGCTCATCCAGAATGTAGGCGACGCCTACCAGGCCGGAGCCGATCTGGGTAGCCAGGCGGATCCTCTGGGCCTCTCCGCCGGATAAAGTGGCGGTTGCCCTTGCCAGTGTCAGATAATCCAGCCCCACATCCATCAGAAACTGGATCCGGGCCTTGATTTCCTTCAGTATCTGCCCGCCGATCAGCAGCTGTGTCTCGGTGAGCTGCAGCTCCTGAAGGAACTTCTGCAGTTTATTGATGGACAGAGCGGTAACGGCGGCGATATTCTGACCGCCTACAGTAACGGCCAGAGCCCCCCTTTTCAGCCGCTGCCCTCCGCACTCGGAGCAGGGGGTAATATTCATAAAGGTTTCATACTCTGCCTTCATAGAGTCGGATCCCGTTTCGCGGTAACGGCGCTCCACATTTTTCAGAAGTCCTTCAAAGGCCACATCGTAGACGCCTTCTCCGCGCTGCCCTTTATAATATACCTTTACAGATTTTCCGTTTGTTCCGTGGATTAGGATGTCATGCACTTTCTTTGGATACTTTTCAAAGGGAGTATCCAGATCAAACTTATATTCTTTGCAGAGCGCATCCAGAATCGCTCTGGTAAAACTGGATTTGTCCGTACAGGACTGCCAGCCGATGACTGTGATGGCCCCCTCGCTGATACTGAGCGATGGATTGGGGATGATCAGGTCCTCAGAAAATTCCATCTTATATCCCAGGCCGAAGCACACCGGACATGCGCCGAAGGGATTGTTGAATGAGAAGCTTCTCGGCTCAATCTCTTCAATGCTGATTCCGCAGTCCGGGCAGGCAAAGCTCTGGCTGAAATTCATTGCTTCTCCGCCGATGATATCGACAGTCAGCAGGCCTTCTGCAAGGCTCAGTACGCTTTCCACAGAATCTGTCAGGCGCTTCTCAATACCGGATTTTACGACAAGGCGGTCCACGATTATCTCAATGTTATGTTTAATATTCTTATCCAAGGTAATCTCCTCGGATAATTCATAGAGGTTTCCGTCGATGCGTACACGCACGTAGCCGCTCCTTTTTGCACGTTCCAGGAGCTTGGCATGGGTTCCCTTTCGGCCCCTGACCACCGGGGCCATAAGCTGTATTTTTGTTCCCTCGGGCAGGTTCATGACCTGATCCACCATCTGGTCCACGGTCTGCTTCATAATCTCTTTGCCGCATTTGGGACAGTGGGGGATACCGATGCGCGCGTAGAGAAGTCGGAAATAGTCGTAGATCTCCGTTACGGTTCCGACTGTAGAACGGGGATTGTGATTGGTTGATTTCTGGTCGATGGAAATTGCAGGAGAGAGTCCTTCAATACTCTCCACATTCGGTTTTTCCATCTGGCCGAGAAATTGCCTTGCATAGGAGGACAGTGATTCCATATATCTGCGCTGGCCTTCCGCGTAAATTGTATCAAATGCAAGAGAGGACTTCCCGGAGCCGCTGAGACCGGTCAGTACGACCAGCTCATTTCTGGGAATGTCCAAATCTATATTTTTCAGGTTGTTTTCATTTGCGCCGCGTATCTTAATGTACTTTCTGGCGTCCATTTTTTTGCCCATGTGTAATCCTTCCTGTTCCTTCTAATGTATTTATAATGATCTGTCAGTCGTCCATATCGTTCAGGACTTTTTTGAGTTCCACCAGCTTGTCTCTCAGTTCAGCAGCGGATTCGAAGTTCAGTTCAGCAGCAGCCTTTTTCATCTGCTTTGACAGGTCTGCAATTAATTTTTCCAGTTCTTTTCGGCTCATGGATTCCGGATCTTTTTCCATCCGCATCTCCTCTGCGGCAACTTTCTTGGAAATACTGATCAGATCACGTACTGATTTACGGATCGTCTGCGGTGTGATTCCATGCTCCTCATTGTACTTCATCTGTATCTCGCGGCGGCGCTGTGTCTCATCCATAGCTGTCCGCATGGAATCTGTTATGGTATCCGCGTACATAATGACATGCCCCTCTGCATTACGTGCTGCACGGCCGATCGTCTGGATCAGTGAGGTGCCGGAACGCAGGAACCCTTCTTTATCCGCATCCAGGATCGCCACCAGTGTGATCTCGGGAATATCCAGCCCTTCCCTCAGAAGGTTGATGCCCACGAGTACATCAAATACATCCAGACGCATATCACGGATGATCTCAGTTCGCTCCAGGGTATCGATATCGGAGTGCAGATATTTGACACGGATGCCCACCTCGCGCATATAGTCGGTCAGGTCTTCGGCCATTCTTTTTGTCAGCGTGGTTACCAGAACCTTATTCTTTTTTGCAATCTCCTTATTCACTTCGCCGATCAGATCGTCGATCTGTCCCTCCACCGGACGGACTGTAACCTCGGGATCCAACAGCCCTGTGGGGCGGATAACCTGCTCTGTCCGAAGCAGTTCGTGTTCTTGCTCATAAACACTCGGTGTGGCAGATACAAATAAAACCTGATTGATCTTGCTCTCAAATTCCTCAAAATTGAGCGGACGGTTGTCCTTTGCCGACGGCAGCCGGAATCCGAAGTCCACGAGGGTAGACTTGCGCGACTGGTCACCGGAGTACATGCCGCCGATCTGAGGAATGGTCTTGTGGGACTCATCTATCATGATGATAAAATCATCGGGAAAGTAGTCGATCAGCGTGTAGGGCGGCTGCCCCGGTGCAAGCCCGGACAGATGGCGGGAGTAGTTCTCGATGCCGGAACAGAATCCGGTCTCCTTGAGCATCTCGATATCAAAATTTGTGCGCTCTGCAATCCGCTGTGCTTCCAGCAGCTTATCCTGGCGCTTGAATTCCTTAACGCGCTCCTCCAGCTCTGCCTCAATAGCGGTTACAGCGCGGGCGATATTCTCTTTGTCCACAACATAATGAGACGCGGGAAAGATTGCGATGTGCTTCAGCTCATCCTTGATCTCTCCGGTCAGGACGTCAATCTCGGTAATCCGCTCCACCTCATCCCCGAACCATTCGATGCGGATCGCGGTATCCTCGGAGTAAGCAGGGATCACCTCCAGAACGTCACCCCGCACCCGGAAGGTGCCGCGGTGGAAATCCATTTCATTTCTGTCATACTGAATCTCAATGAGCTTTGCCATGACTTCATCCCTGTCCCGCGTCATGCCCGGGCGCAGTGAAATCACCATGTTCTGGTAGTCCATCGGGCTTCCCAGTCCATAGATACAGGATACGCTGGCTACGATGATCACATCCCGACGTTCCGCCAGGGCCATGGTGGCGGACAGGCGGAGCTTGTCGATCTCGTCATTGATCGCCGAATCCTTGGCAATATATGTGTCCGATGAGGGAACATAGGCTTCCGGCTGATAATAATCGTAGTAACTTACAAAATATTCGACCGCATTTTTAGGAAAAAATTCCTTGAATTCCCCGTAAAGCTGAGCGGCCAGAGTCTTGTTGTGTGCGATGATCAGAGTGGGCCTGTTCAGCGCCTGAATCACGTTAGCCATGGTAAATGTCTTACCGGAACCGGTAACGCCGAGCAGAGTTTCAAATTGATTGCCCTCTTTAAACCCACGCACCAGCTCGGCAATGGCCTGCGGCTGGTCACCCGTGGGCTGGTATTCCGATACAAGTTCAAAATGATCCATAAACCCGATACCTCCATATATAAACAATTCCCTATAATTGGGAATTTCATACTTTCATAGTGTCAGATATGATTATAGCAGAGGTTCTGGAAAATGTACAGTAAAAACCGAATGTTTGTTCTGTATAATTGCGAGACCATGTAACCGTTCAGGACGGACTGAACGGTTACGCATCCAGCCCACGGAAACTCGCCTTCCGTGAGGGGAAAACATTGCAAAAAAGGCTGTTTATGGTATAATGAGTGTCAGTGGGAAGATCATGTCCGCACATTTTTTAAATGGAGAATTTCAGTCATGAATTTTAGTTACATCGTATAATGATTCGATATTGGATGGGGTCCATATTGGATTTTTACTTAGTTTAAATGAAATTATCCGTGCATGCTATTGATCGTCAATTCGGAAAACGAGCGAAAGGATAGAAGATATGAAAAAAAGAACGATTGCTCTGCTGATCCTTTCTGCCTTAATATTGTGTATATTATCCGGATGCAAAGAGAACAGCAGAGTAGTAAACTATGATGGTCAGGACGGAGAAACTACAACCATTACCTTTTTTGGGAATAAGTATGAACCGGAAAATGTTACGGTCATAGAGGAGATCATTTCCGGTTTCATGACGGAGAATCCTGGTATCCGTGTTTCCTATGAAAGCCTGAAAGGGACCGAATACTTTGAAGCCTTAAGAAAGAGGATGGCTTCCGGCAAGGGAAACGACGTTTTTATGGTAAATCACGATATCTTGCTGGAGCTGCAGCAGAGCGGGCAGGTGGCGGATCTGTCATCACTCAGCGTGATCCCGGAGTATACCAGGCAGATGCGCAGCCAAATGGAGGAGAACGGGAAAATCTACTGGATGCCTACCACGGTATCGGCGTTTGGGCTGTACTGTAACATGGATTTACTCAGAAAACACGGGCAGGAGGTGCCTCAGAATCTCGGAGAATGGGAAACGGTCTGCGGCTATTTCAAAGACAGGGGGATTACACCGATGATTGCTAACAATGACATTTCCCTGAAGACACTGGCCATCGGGTACGGATTTTACTCTATCTATCAGGAAGAGGTGCAGGCAGAAGTATTTGCTCGGATTAACAGCGGTGAAGAGACGCTGAGCCATTATCTGAGTTCCGGGTTCTCCATAGTGGAAAGTTTTATCCGGAAAGGATATATTGACGGAGAAAAGGCACTCGATACGAAGAAAACCTCCGATGATCTGAAAGAGTTTATCAAGGGAGAGTCTCCTTTTATGCTGACGGGGGCATGGGCGGCCGGGCGCGTCAGCGCGATGCAGCCGGAGTTCGGCTTTGAGGTGCATCCACTTCCGGTTTTAGAGGACGGTTCCCTGCTGGTGATCAATCCGGATACAAAATTGAGCGTAAATGCCGGCAGCGGGCATATAGATGCTGCTATGAAATTTGTAGAGTATTTTACCAGGGCGGAAAATATACAAAAATTTGCAGATCAGCAGTCTTCATTCAATCCGCTGCAGGGGGCAGATCCGTCACCGGCGCAGGAGATCCTGCCGCTGGTGTCCTGTTACAGAAGCGGGCGTACGGTGATAGGCACGGACGCATTGCTGGATCTGCCGATCTGGGAGCTGACTGCTGAAGCGTCACAGAAGCTGCTTGCGGGGGAAGCGCTGGATACAGTCATGGATTGGATGGATCTGCAGGTGGAGGAGGACAGGATGCCTTGAAAAAGAATGAAGCAACAGAACCAAAAAAATCAAAATTGCTGATTGTGACCGCAGCGCTTGTTACAGGCGTTTTGCTCAGTACCATTACAGCCTTTTTCGTAAGGGCGGTACAGAGCCAGCTGTGGCAGCAGTCGATGGCTTCCATTCTTGAGAGTACCCAGCAGGGGCGCAACACGCTGCAGATCCAGCTGCAAGGGGAATACGAAGTAATGGGAACCGTGGCGGCCCATTTAAGTGGGTTTACCAGTTCGCAGGCCGACGAACTGGACGAATGTTTAAGGGATTACAGTGCGGTGGACACAGGCATCCTCCTGTACCTGGAGAATGCAGCATGCTATCCGGATGATGTGGGGATCGATGAAAACTTAACGGAAATACTGGCGAAGAATGACCGGAAACAGGGAATTATTGCCCCGCATATCAGCAGTGTTACTGGCGTCAATGTGTTTAACCTGTATGTGCAGGTGACGCTGAAAGACGGTACAAAAGGATATTTGCTCAAAGAGTTTGAGGTGGATCGGATCGTCGACACTTTTACTGTTTCGTTTTATCAGGACACAGGCTTTTCTTATGTGCTGGATACAGAAGGCAATGTCCTTATCCGGCCGCCTCATCCCAACAGCAACAAAACCGTACAGAATCTCTTTGATATGCTGCAGGTACCTGAAAACAGCCACACCGGGCTGGAGCGTTTTACACAGTCCCTAAAGGAGGGGAAAACGGGATGGGCCACCTTTACCTATCAGGGAGAAAATACTGTTTTCTGCTATATCCCTTTGAAGCTGGATACTGACTGGTATTTGGTTTCCATTATCCCTTCCGCTGTTGTGAATAAGCAGACCAGCCAGATTATAATGCGCACCTTTGCCTTGATTGGCTGTATTATCCTGGGAATAGCCCTGCTGGTTCTGCTGTATTTCCGTTATGTAAACCGGGCGAACCACAGGCTCCGTAATCAGGCGGAGTATATCAGTCACCTGTATAATGCTGTTCCTGAGGGAATTGCCTTAACGACATCAGAGGAGCCGTACCGGTTTCTGCAGGTCAATGAGGAGGGGTTACGCCTTCTGGGATTTCCGAAAGGATCCCCGAACGACGTCCTGGAAGGGAAGAGTCTCCGCAGCATGGTATATCCCGAGGATTATGAAAGAGCGGTGCAGCTGTTTCAGGATGCCGCAGAGAATGGGCATAAGAATGTTTTTGAAATCCGGGTCAGAAAAAGGGCGGATTCTTACTTTTGGGCGGCCGGGATTGTGGAAAAAACTCTGGATGAAAATGCTCATCCGGTATTCATCATTGCCATTCATGACATTACCGAGGAAAAATTGGCAGAAGAAGAGGCTAAGCGCAGGGATCTGCAGGAGCGTTTAACACTGGTGGGAGCGATCTCGAATGCGTATCCTTTGATCATCAGCCTTAACCTGTCCCATGATACTCTGAAGTTTGTGTATATCAGGCCGGGACTTATGCTCTCCATTGGAGGACAGCAGTCTTACAGTGAGTTGTATGCCGATATGGCGCCGTCCATTCACGAAGATCATCGGGAGCATTTTAAGCAGCGTTTCGCGCCCGAATACCTTCTGGCTGCCCTGGGCGGAGAAAGAGATGAAATCAGCGGGGAATATAAACACCTGCTGGCGGATGGGAAGTATCATTGGATCTCTACTCAAATCATTGCGGTAGACAATCCCTATTCCGAGGATAAGCTGGCGATCCTGATTTCCCGGCGGATCGATGAGCAGCGGTATGAGGAGGAACAACAGCAGCAAACTTTAAAGAGTGCATTAGAAAGCGCCAGGGCCGCCAATGTGGCTAAGAGCCAATTCTTATCAAATATGTCCCATGATATCCGTACACCCATGAATGCTGTCATTGGGATGGCTGCGATTGCGGCCGCGCATCCGGATGATCCGGACAGAGTGGCGGACTGCCTGAAAAAGATCGATATTTCCAGCAGGCATCTGCTCAGTTTGATCAACGATGTGCTGGATATGTCGAAGATAGAGAGCAGGAAATTGTCAATCAGAGAGGAGCCTTTTAATTTTGCTGAATTGGTAACGGATGTCATTGAACTTTTCAGGCCGCAGACGGCAGAATGCCGGCTGAAGCTGGATGTGCATCTGGCTGTATTGGAGAACGAAGCAGTAATAGGAGATTCTCTCCGTATTCGGCAGGTTTATATCAATATATTGAGCAACTCGGTGAAGTACACGCCTTCAGATGGGAAAATACGTGTGGATGTGCGGCAGGTAAAGGAGAGTCACAACGGATACTCCAGCTTTATATTCCGCTGTTCTGACACGGGAATCGGAATGAGCGAGGGGTTCCAAAAGAGACTATTCGAACCTTTTGAAAGGGTACAGGATACTACCAGCAGCAAGATTGTCGGTACCGGGTTTGGGATGGCCATTACCAAAAACCTGGTGGACTTGATGGACGGGAGTATCCGGGTGGAGAGCAAACTGGGAAAGGGGTCTTCCTTTACCGTGAGTATTCCGCTGAAGCTACAGGCAAAAGGACCGGAGACTGCCCCCCTCGAATGGAGCGGGGCACGATGCCTGATTGCGGACAGCGACCCGCAGGTTAGTGAAAGCATGGTGGAACTGTTGGAAGACATGGGAATGCATGCCAGTTCTGCCGCCTCTGGGGAGGAGGCCGTTTCCTTTGTTTTACAGGCGAAGGATACGCAGGATCCGATTCGGCTGGTGATCCTGGGTCTGAAGATGCCGGATATGGATGGGGGTGTTGCCGCACGGTGTATCCGGGAAGCGGTGGAAAATGATATTCCTGCGGTCGTCCTGACTGCATACGATCAGGCGGAATTAGAGAGCGAAGCCCGCAGCTGCGGAGCAACAGCAATTCTTACCAAGCCTCTTTACCGTGAGAAAATATCCAGTCTTCTTAGGAAGCTAAGCGGGGACGAGGAAGCGCCAAAACCGATGTTCAATGGAACTGCCGGAGATTTCAATGGAAAACGTGTTTTGCTCGTAGAGGATAACGAAATAAATCTGGAGATTGCACGCACACTGATAGAAGAGAGCGGCGTCCAGGTGGAGGAGGCATATAACGGAGAGGAAGCGGTGCGGAAGGTGTCGGAATCTGCGGAGAGGTATTATGATTTGGTTTTCATGGATATCCAAATGCCGGTTATGGACGGATACCAGGCAACAAAGGCGATTCGGGCTTTGAACCGGGATGATGCATTAACCCTGCCGATTGTGGCAATGACGGCCAATGCGTTTGAAGAAGACGTATGTGACGCGCTGCAGGCGGGAATGAACGTACATCTGGCGAAACCGGTTGATGTGGCGGAACTGGGACAAGTGCTGCAGTGATTCCTTGGTCAGAATATCTAATACGGCAGGTATCTTTAAGCAGCAGGGCAGGATGTTTTCCTGTATAAACGGGAAACAGCTCCGCAGCATACAGTGGCTACAAGGTACTAAAAAAGGGAACTGTGTACAAATTACTTTGTACAGCAGTTCCCTTTTTGACCGATACGTTTTGCCTGGTAATGAAATTATCTGTTATTCTTCCACATTTATACAGGAACACAGGTAACTATGAAACGCTTATCCAGCTGCTTTTTTCGGTGCCGTCTTAGGATAATTAAAAATATTTTTCTTAATAATATTATAGTAAATAATACAAACGATAATCGTACTCGTTGTAGCAGTAGGCGTTGCCAGTGAAAGATGGAAAAGTGTTGCGCCTGCCATATGGCTGAAAATATAGGCGGCTGGTACACGCATAACCCATGAATCCCAGAAAGCCTGGAAAAATACGAACTTTGTTCGGCTGCAGCCATTGTAAAATCCCATAAAGCAGAATAAAATACCAACCTGTATACAGTCAATAGAGAATCCTTTGAGATACTGTGCCGCTGCTGCGATAACTTCGCGGTTCGAGGTAAAAATTGAAGCCAGAACATCACCGTGGAAGCATACAAAATAGAACACGATAAGTCCCGTTACTACGGAAGTCCCCATACCATAGAAGAGCGTTCTCTTTGCTCTTTCCGGTTTCCTTGCCCCCATGTTCTGCGCAATAAATGCAGACATTGACTGCATGTATGAGATCGGTATCAATAACACGAAACTAACAACACGCCATGCAATACCGTATCCGGCTGACATGATGAGCCCCATGCCGTTTGCGAATGTATTGACAGCGAGAAATGAAATCTGTGTAACAAGATCCTTCATTGCTACAGGTGTTCCAATGGAAAACATCTCTTTGATCATATAATTATCAAATCGAATGTGGCTTAACTTGAAGACGAAAGGAAGCTTTGTAAAGCGGATTATAATAATTGATAAAATCAGACTTATAGCCTGAGCGCTTACGGTAGCAATAGCTACACCTTTTACTCCCATATCAAATACGGAAACTAAAACAACATCACCAATAACGTTAATTACACAGGCGATGATAACGAAAACCAACGGAAGAATAGAATTGCCGATACCTCTGAATATACAGCTCAGCAGATTATATCCGACAATAAAAACCAATCCTCCGCAGCAAATCGACAAATACTGAACGGCAAAATCATGAGCTTCTGCAGGCACGTTCATAGCACTTACCAATACTGGTGTTACAAAAACCATGATAATCGTTAGAATTACGCCAAAAACAGCAAATATGCTGATGGAAGCTCCCATAGATTTTGCGGCGCTTTCGCCGTCGTTCTCTCCGATATAACGCCCTATTGCTACAGTAACACCCATAGCAAGCCCTGTGACAACCACCTGAAGGAGATACATTACATTACCGCCCGAGGAAACAGCGGCACTTTCTGCAGGCCCACAGTAACGGCTGATAACAATCAAGTCAACTGCACTGTATAAAGCCTGTAAAAACATAGATATCAGAATCGGAAACGTAAACTTAAGAAATGGGGACAATATGGGTCCCGATGTAAATGAATTTGTTTCATTATTGTTGCTCATCTTTAAACCACTCCTCTCAATAAGTGCATAAGTACATGAATACCACAGATTTTGTTGATGCAGAAATAACCTTATAAAACAACCTTAAAAAACATATCCTAAGTATTGCTGATTATCTTCGGCATTGCTCTTTATTTTATGACGTCTACTAAAAAAGAGCCCTCGCGGACTGGGCTGAAGATCGAGCCTTTGCTTCTGCAAAACACCTGCTGGAGAGGCAGACAGCATACTTAAAATAGATGAGATACGAGTATCGGAATACTCTTAATATACATTCTTTTCCCCCTTGCCTCCTTTGACTGATAATTATCATATGATATTTATTATGTAAGATTATTTTATCATCTGGGTACCTGAACAAACAGTGAACAATGCACACGAATTTAAATAAGAAAAGACACCTTCTGATTGTGCGGTAAATATGCACTCTTAACCAGATGGTGAAAGCATAGCGGGCTGAGATTTCACGCCTCAGATTATTGATTGAGCACTCTCGAGAACTCTTATTTTAATTATTGCTGAAACGCTGACATAAAAACTTTCGAATTCTGCATACTAAATAAGTATAAACAGAACATCTTATATTTTTGGGTACTACATACCAGTATCATAAAATATAAAAAAGGTCGTATTTTGGCGGGTGTATTTTTACAATCCTTAAGAAATACTAAAAATACAAAAAAGGGGTTTCCATTTCTGGAAAAGTTTATTATACTATTGGTGCAAGTTGGGGAGAGACTGCATGAGGAAACAGAGAAATTTATCTAGACCAAGGCGTGTTTAAAAATATACTTGAAGAAAAATTTCTGCGGGGCAGAGGAGTACGAATGAGTGGAGATAAAGAGTAATATGGGTTGTGGAAGGGAGCGTAAATATGTCTGTAGATATCGGGATAGATTTGGGAACAGCCAGCGTACTGGTGTATGTAAAAGGAAAAGGGGTTGTGTTGAAGGAACCCTCAGTTGTAGCGTTTGACAGGGATACGAATGTCATCAAGGCGATCGGGGAAGAAGCGCGCCTGATGCTGGGAAGAACTCCGGGGAATATTGTTGCGGTGCGGCCGCTGCGCCAGGGGGTTATTTCGGATTATACGGTTACTGAGAAAATGATTAAATATTTTGTACAGAAATCGCTTGGAAAAAGGACTTTTAAGAAGCCGCGCATCAGTATCTGTGTGCCGAGCGGTGTAACGGAGGTGGAAAAGAAAGCGGTGGAAGAGGCCACGTTTGCTGCAGGAGCCAGAGAAGTACATTTGATAGAAGAACCGGTAGCGGCTGCGATCGGCGCGGGGATTGATATATCCAAGCCCTGCGGGAATATGATTGTGGATATCGGAGGCGGGACTGCGGATATAGCAGTGATTTCGCTGGGCGGTACAGTGGTCAACACTTCGATCAAGATTGCAGGGGACGATTTTGATGAGGCAATCGTGCGTTACATGAGAAAGAAGCATAATCTGCTGATTGGTGAGCGCACGGCGGAAGATATTAAGATTAAAATTGGGACAACATATCCTCTTGTCGAGGAAGAGACCATAGAGGTCAGAGGACGGAACCTTGTGACAGGACTTCCGAAAACAGTCACGGTGACGTCTTCGGAGACTGAGGAAGCGCTGAGGGAGGCTACAGGGCAGATTGTAGAGGCAGTAATTGCCGTACTGGAACAGACACCGCCGGAGCTTTCCGCGGATATTCTGGACAGGGGTATCGTACTGACCGGCGGAGGCGCCATGCTGCGCGGTCTGGAGGAACTGATTGAGGAGAAGACAGGGATTCATACAATGACCGCCGAAGACCCCATGAAGGTTGTAGCGATTGGAACAGGTCAGTTCGTAGAATTTATGAGCGGCAGGACTGACTTCTAAGGGAGAAAGTCAGGGTGGGACAGACTGCTTCAGACGGTGCAATGCGCTGTCGAAGGGGTCTGTCTTAACTTATGTTACGGAGGAGCCTGCCGGACGTTCCGCGGATACTCTGCGAGACGAAAGGCTCCGGTTAGGAGGAAATTTTGGAAGTAGTCACCGGATATGTGGAGCATATTGTGTTCCGGAATGAGGACAATGGATATACGGTATTTAATCTGGAAAATGAAGACGGGGAGACTACCTGCGTTGGCAGTTTTAACTATATTAATGAGGGGGAGATGCTGGAACTGCACGGGGAGTTTGTGAACCACAGTGTGTATGGAAGCCAGCTCAAAGTGAACTCCCATGAGGTAAAGGAGCCTGAGGATCTTGTATCTATAGAACGTTATCTGGGATCCGGGGCCGTGAAGGGGGTTGGAGCGGCGCTGGCAGGGAGAATCGTGAGGAAGTTCAAAGAGGATACGTTCCGCATCATTGAGGAGGAACCGGAGCGTCTGGCTGAGGTGAAGGGGATCAGCGAGCGGAAGGCCAGGGAGATTGCCGAGCAGGTAGAAGAGAAGAAGGATATGCGCCGGGCGATGATCTATCTGCAGAAATATGGGATATCCACGACTCTCGCCGTTAAGATTTACAAGTATTATGGAACGAAGCTGTACCAGGTGCTTGAGGAGAACCCGTACCAGCTGGCGGATAACATAGAAGGCGTGGGGTTCAAGACGGCCGACGAAATCGCTTCCAGAATAGGGATACATACGGATTCGGATTTCAGAATCAGAAGCGGTATTTTTTACACGCTGCAGCAGTCCACCCTGGAGGGACATGTCTATCTGCCCCAACAGGTACTGGAGGCCCGCGCCGGGCAGCTTCTTGGGGTGAACATCCAGGATGTGGAAAAGTATATCATGGATCTCTGCATTGAGAAAAAGACGGTGCGCAAAGAGGCGGAGGGCGAGATCAGGATCTATCCGGCCCGCTATTATTACCTGGAACTCAATACGGCCAGGATGCTGCATGATCTGAATATCGACTGCAATATGCCGGAGGACATGATGGAGAAGCGGCTCAGAAAGGTGGAGCGGCAGGAACAGATTTCCCTAGACCCCATGCAGCACAGGGCGGTGATAGAATCCATCAAGCACGGGCTTCTGGTCCTGACCGGCGGGCCCGGGACCGGTAAGACGACTACAATTAATACCATGATCCAGTTTTTTGAGAGTGAGGGGATGAGCATTCTGCTGGCGGCGCCTACAGGAAGGGCCGCTAAAAGAATGACAGAGGCCACCGGATATGAGGCGCAGACGATCCACCGCCTCCTGGAGGTCAGCGGGAATCCGGAGGAAGAGGGCAATGTAAATGGCTTTATGCGTAACCGGCAGAATCCCCTGGAGACGGATGTGCTGATTATTGATGAGATGTCCATGGTAGACCTTCCGCTGATGCATGCCCTGCTTTCAGCCGTTGTGGAAGGCACCCGGCTTATATTAGTGGGGGATGTGAACCAGCTCCCTTCCGTGGGACCCGGGAGTGTTCTGAAGGATATTATCGCTTCGGACTCGTTTCCGGTGGTAACGCTGACAAAGATATTCCGTCAGGCAGGCGAGAGCGATATTGTTGTGAACGCCCATAAGATCAATGCCGGGGAACCTGTCGTACTGAACAACAAGAGCCGTGACTTTTTCTTTTTAAAACGGCAGGAAGCAGATGTGATTATCAGTGTAGTGATTACCCTGATTCAGAAAAAGCTTCCCAGGTATGTCGATGCACTGCCCACGGAGATTCAAGTCATGACTCCCACAAGGAAGGGACTGCTGGGGGTGGAGCGGCTGAATACAATCCTGCAGCGTTATCTGAATCCGCCTTCTCCGGAGAAAGCGGAAAAAGAAAGCGGGCAAAGATTGTTCCGTGTTGGGGATAAAGTGATGCAGATAAAAAATAACTACCAGCTGGAGTGGGAAATCTGCACCAAATTCGGACTCACTGTGGATAAAGGCATGGGAGTCTTTAACGGAGATATGGGGATTGTGAAGGAAATCAATTCCTATGATGAATCCATGGTTGTCGAGTACGATGAGAAAAGAACGGTAAAGTACCCCTTCGAGATGCTGGAAGAACTGGAACTGGCATATGCCATTACGGTCCACAAATCTCAGGGGAGCGAATATCCTGCGGTAGTGATACCGCTGCTGCAGGGACCGCGCATGCTATATAACAGAAATCTTTTATATACGGCGGTAACCCGTGCAAAAAAATGCCTGACAATAGTGGGGAGTGAAGCGACATTTCAGGAAATGATACAGAACAAAAACGAACAGAACCGTTACACAAGCCTGGCGGAGTGTATACGCGGATTTTAAATCTGCTCTATCCGCAGGTCTGTCCGTTTTGCGGCAGAATATCGGAACAGGGGATCTGCAGTGCCTGTAAAAAGAAGATTATCTATGTACAGGAACCACGATGCATGCGCTGCGGCAAGCCGCTCGAAAAGGCGGAACAGGAATACTGCAGGGACTGCGCAAAACATGATGCCGCCTATGAACAGGGGCGGAGCGTATGGGTGCACAGGGAGCCTGTTTCGGGCGCAATTTATCGGTTCAAGTATGGAAATAAAAGGAATTACGGCCGGATATTTGCCGGGGAAATGGCGGAACACTGCGGGGTTCAAATCAGAAGGTGGGGAGTTGAAGAGATCATCCCGATTCCGCTCCATCCCGCCAGAAAAAGAAAACGTGGATATAATCAGGCGGAAATACTGGCTGAGGAGCTGGGCTGCCTTCTTCATATACCGGTTAGGAAAGACGTGCTTTACAGGATACGCAAAACCAGGCCGCAGAAAAGCCTCAATGGCACGGAGAGAATCCGCAACCTGAAAGGGGCCTTCGGGGTGTCCGGAAAAGAGACGGTAAAGGCAAAAGTACTGATTGTAGACGACATCTATACGACCGGCAGCACGATCCGCAGATGCGCAAAAATGCTGAGACTTGCAGGAGCTGAAAAAGTGTATTTTTTAACTATAAGCATTGGACAAGGACTCTGAGTATATGCTATACTAAAAATGATGTTTATCTTAAAAGGAGATAAGACTCCCACCTTTACAGGTGGTTAAGAAAAATTAAATTTAGGAGGGAGTCTGGTCTCCTTCCGGAATAAAGCCGCCGGCGGGCGGCAGAGGCGCGCAGAAGTATGATGTCATGCAGAGCATGACGCGTGCCTCGCCGCAAGTACGCCAAGGCGTGCCTGCACTGAAAGAAAACTTAGAGGTGAGGAAATGTTAGATAAGGAGCGCATCAGGCTGATGACAAAGATGGCGGCATATGAGAACACTCTGGCGCCGGATGATTTGAAAATCAGCAGTTATTATAAGAAAGATTATTCAAGTCTCAACACACTGATCACAGCGATCTGGGTCACGATCGGATACGCCATTGCCGCAGGTTTGGTTATCCTGTGCAGCATCGACGCAATGCTGAAGGATCTGACGGTTGCAAAGCTGATTATAATCGCGGCTGTCGTGGTGGGTGCATATATTATCTTACTTGTGGCTTACTGCGTATGTGCCAGCAGCTTTTACAAGTCGAAGCACAATAAAGCAAAACAGCGTGTGAAAAAGTATTACCGGGATTTATCCCGCCTGGGAAAGATGTGTATGAAGGAGAAAAAATAAAATATGAGTACTTTACTTGTCTGGAAAGAGCAACTGCAAAAAATATATGCGAAGTATTCCACATATATAATGAAAGCATTACAATTTATTTTAGGACTCTGTGTCTTCGGCCTGATTAATTCCAACATCGGTTTTATGAAGGCGGCGTCGTCTATTGTCTGTACTGTGGGGCTTTCCGCAGTCTGTGCATTTCTGCCGCTGGTGGTGATGGTGATCGCAGCCACGCTGCTGGTACTGCTGCATTTTTATACCTTATCCATGCCCATAGCTCTTGTATCTCTGGCGATTTTTCTGATCATGTACATCTTTTATTTCCGGTTTACACCGAAAAAAGCATGGCTTGTTCTGCTGACGCCGGTTGCGTTTGCACTGAAGGTTCCGTTTGTGATTCCGGTTGCCTTTGGCTTACTGGGAACGCCGGTCTGTGTGCTTCCCGTTGCATTTGGGACGATTGTTTACTATATGCTGCATTTCGTAAAGATGTCATCCACCGCCCTCAAGGGAGGGGATGCAAAAGGCCTGGTGGACAGCCTGATGGTTTTCACAAAGCAGTCTCTGACCAATAAGGAGATGTGGGTGATGGTGATTGCGGCTGCCGTCAGTCTTCTGATTGTATATGCCGTACGCACAAGATCCGTTGACCATGCATGGAAGATCGGATCGGTCGCTGGTGCGATTGCAGGCATTGTCATCGCTGCTGCGGGGAATATTACACTGGACGCGCATCTGTCATACGTTACAATGGTGGTCAGCGGTGTTGCAGCGATTGTGGTTGGGCTGGTGCTGGAGTTTTTGTTCTTTTCTGTGAACTATTCCAGAACGGAGCGTATGCAGTTTGAGGATGATGAATATTATTATTATGTAAAAGCCGTTCCGAAAATTGTAGTAGCTGCACCTGAGATGAGTGTGAAGCATATTAATGAAAGACAGGACCAGAGTGAATGGCAGGAGTCACAGGACAGCCAGGAGACGGTGCTGATTGATACTTCAAATGTACAGAGGGCGGCAGGGGAGCCGCATGCGCAGAGAAAGCGCCCGGCGCCAAAACAGGGGGAACACGCGAAAAAGATAGATCACGCCAGGGCGGCGGACGAGATTCTGCTGACAAGAAGCCTTACCAAAGAATTGGGTATAAATCTTGAAGATCTGGAAGATAAATAATACCTAAGGGGAACTCAGGGACTTATGTTCTTTGGGCATTAAATGAATAAAGGGAGCAGCATTCATAATTAAGACAGGAGGTGGCAGAATGGAACAGTGGATCAAAACGTTTTTTGACAACTATGTGAGCGACATGTACTTTCCGAATGTTCACCTGACAGATATCATAGAGATTATCATTGTATCGATCATCGTCTACGAGATTATGCTGTGGATTAAGAATACAAAGGCATGGATGCTTTTGAAGGGCATGATCGTCCTTGGCTTGTTTATACTGGTAGCTGCTATATTTCGGATGCATACCATATTGTTCCTTGCCAGAGAGTCGATCAACGTTCTGGCAATAGCCGCTGTGGTGGTTTTTCAGCCGGAGCTGCGGCGGGCGCTGGAAAAGCTGGGGGAGAAAAACCTTCTGAGCAATATCAATCTGTTTGACAGAAGCAGAGAAAACCAGAGGTTCTCCGATGTAACGCTGGAGAGTCTTGTAAAAGCCTGCTTTGACATGGGGAGTGTATGTACAGGGGCTTTGATTGTAGTAGAGCAAGCCATCCGTCTTACGGAATATGAGATGACCGGAATCGAACTGGACTGCAAAGTCTCTTCCCAGGTTCTGCTGAATATATTCGAACATAATACTCCGCTTCACGACGGAGCTGTAATTATAAGAGGAGACAGAATTACTTCAGCCACATGTTATCTGCCGCTTTCAGATAACATGTCAATCAGCAAAGACCTGGGGACCAGGCACAGAGCTGCATTGGGGATGAGTGAAGTAAGTGATGCACTGATTATTGTTGTATCCGAGGAGACGGGCCAGGTTTCCGTTGCGATGGGCGGGCAGCTTGCGAGAGGAGTTACGCCGGAATACCTTGCCACAAGGCTGAACCAAATCCAGTATAGAACTGCGGAAGGCAAGAAATTTACTATACGGAAAGGACGGCAGAGGCATGAAGAAATATAAGTTTACGAACAACCTGGGGCTGAAGATTATGGCACTGGTTTTCGCTGCCCTGTTGTGGCTGATCGTAGTGAATATAGATGATCCGGTGGAGTCGACGACCTTCCGGAATATAGATGTTACGGTACAGAATACCGAGGTTGTGACAAATGAAGGAAAGACCTATAAGATATTAGACGACACACAGAAGGTAAGTGTGGTAGTGCGTGCGAAGAGATCAGTTTTGGCTAAGCTGTCCAGCAGCAGTATCATTGCGACGGCGGACATGAGTGAGATGCAGATCAGTTCACTGATTCCCATCACAGCAACAGTTCCAGGTTATGAAGGAAAGTATACCGCGGAAGCAACACCAGGCAACCTAAAGGTTAAGATAGAGGATCAGACAAAGAATCCATTCCCGGTGAATGTCAGTGTGACGGGCATACCGCGTGACGGGTATGTAGTCGGCAATACGCCGACCAATCCGGCGAAGGTTACCGTGAGCGGGGCGGAATCACTGGTCAACAGTATTGATAAAGCGGTGGCAAAGGTGGATGTATCGGGATTGTCCAAGACGACAGTACTGCAGGCCGAGCTTACCTATTATGACAGCAACGGCAATCCGGTGGATAAGAGCCAGCTGAAAGATAATCTGGGGGAGGATGGCATTACCGTCGAGGTGGAGATACTCAATACAAAGAGCGTAGCATTGAATTTCAATGTTATGGGGACTCCGGAAGAAGGATATGTGTACAGCGGCCTTACCAGTGAACCGGAGCGGATTCAGGTCTGCGGTACGGCGGAGGCCCTGAGCGGGTTCACCGAACTGGACGTACCGGCTTCAGAGATCGACATCAGCGGAGCTACGGAAAAGCTGGAGCAGACGATTGATATTGTGCCATATCTGCCGGAGGGGATAAAACTGGTAGACGAGACCGCCAATAATGTTGTAGTAACCGTATCCATTGAGCAGGAAGGAACCCGAACGATTGAGCTTCTCGCAGAATCCATCCGGGTGAATAATGTGCAGGATAATCTCAGGGTATCCTTTGAGGACAATACAGATATTCAGCTGCAGTTTAAAGGCGCTCAGGAAGCACTTGAGAAATTGGATGTGAAAAATGCAGTATATATAGATTTAAAGACTTATACAAAACCGGGGTCATACGAAGTGCCGGTAAACGTGGATCTGGATATGGACGGCGCGAATGGTTCCAATATTACATTGCTGAAGAATCCAACGGTAAAGGTTACTCTTACTGAGAAAGATGAAAAAGAGGAGCAAAGCGTAACAAAGGAAGAATAACGGGAGGAGAGAGTTCACATGGTAAGCGAAAAAGTTACGATAAAGAACCCTACAGGCCTGCATCTCAGGCCCGCAGGCCTGTTCTGCAGAACTGCCATGCAATATGGCAGCAAGATTACGGTGGAGAAGAAAACAAAGTCCGAGGATGTAACAGCGAATGCCAAAAGCGTGTTAAGCGTGCTTGGCGCCTGCATTAAAAGCGGAGATGAGATTCGGATTATCTGTGAAGGAGACGACGAGGAAACCGCACTCCGGGAGATGGTACGTATTGTAGAAGATGGTTTAGGAGAATAGAATACAGTCTATGATAAGGCAGAAATAAGGAGAAAAAGATGAGTAAAGCTACATTAGTGATTATGGCGGCTGGTATTGGAAGCAGATTCGGCGGGGGCATTAAGCAGCTGGAGCCGGTTGGGCCGAACGGTGAGATTATCATGGATTATTCGATCTATGATGCCATGGAGGCAGGATTTGACAAAGTTGTATTTGTAATCAGACGGGATCTGGAAAAAGATTTTAAGGAAGTGATTGGAAACAGGATTGAGAAGGTAATCGATGTCGATTATGCCTTCCAGGAGGTGGATGATATTCCAGAGCCTTATAAAGAGCGGTTTGCCGGAAGAACAAAGCCATGGGGAACCGGTCAGGCGATTCTCTGCTGCAAGGATGTGGTGGACGCGCCGTTTCTTGTGATCAATGCGGATGATTATTACGGTAAGCAGGCATTCAAAGAAGGGTTTGAATATCTCACGGCGGAGTCCCGAAGCGATGGTATGGAGATCTGCATGATCAGTTTTGTGTTAAAAAATACACTGAGCGACAATGGGGCAGTGACCCGCGGTGTATGCAGCGTGGATGAAAATGGCATGCTTGCAGACATCGAGGAGACCCATAACATCGAAAAAGTTGACGGCCGGGCGGTCGTGCAGAAGGAATGCGGCAGCCGGGAGATTGATGTGGAGTCTCCGGTTTCCATGAACATGTGGGGACTGAGGCCGGACTTCTTCCAGATACTTGTGGATGGTTTTGAAGAGTTTTTGAGTATGACAGATGAGGAGAACCTAAAAGCCGAATACCTCCTTCCAACGATTATAGGGGAGCTGCTGGGAGAAGGAAAACTGGCCGTTAAGGTGCTGAAGTCCGGGGATAAATGGTTTGGAGTAACTTATAAGGAAGATAAAGATGCTGTGGTTTCAGCGGTAAGGGGACTTGTTGATGCGGGAGTATATCCGGAGAAGTTATTTTAGAATTGAGTGAGAAGAAGGCATGTGTATCCATAAAAAAGGATGCATATGCCTTTGTGCTTGAAGTGTTCTATTGACAAGGGCAGGAAAAAGTATATATACTTAGCAGGTGGCAATTGTTAACTACAGAGAGGAGATGCTAGATGTTAAAACACATAAGAAGATTAATTGCGGCGGTACTTGGTATTGGTATGATAACGCTCGGAGCACCGGTCAGTGGGACGATTAGCAATGCAGCAGCGATGGGCGGAGATCCGATAGCACAGGATATTCAGAATATAGATGGCAGTGAACCGGACGGGGGCTACTGCGAATACACAGACAATAATGTGGAAAAGGCAGCGGGGGATGAAGCAGCAGATAACGGCGCTGATTTTGCAGCAAATAGTGATCAGTCTACATCTGAAAATTCTGGCAATTCAGAAGGCGGTGAAGCTCAAACAGAAGACGGGGGAAAACGTGAGAACAGCTGGAGGTATGAGGACGGAAGTCCGATTCCGGGGATTGAGCTTTACGCACAGCATCCTAATGCATGGGAAAAGGTGAATGGTGTTTATGTCAACAATACCGGAAATATAATTGTGGGGGCAGCGAAAAAGGGGATTGATGTCAGTGAACATCAGGGAATAATCGATTGGAATAAAGTGAAGAGTGATGGCATTGATTTTGCCATACTGCGTTGTGGATACGGTGATGATTATTCATACCAGGACGATGCACAGTGGGCAAGAAATGTATCAGAATGCGAAGGCCTTGGAATACCATATGGAGTATATATTTATTCCTATGCGACCGATATCACAATGGCGAAAAGTGAGGCAGCGCATGTTCTGCGCCTTTTAAGGGGACATACACCATCCTATCCGGTATATCTGGATATGGAAGACAGTTCCACAGCAGGCGTCGGAACAAAGATGCTGGGCAGTATAGCAAAAACTTTCTGTGATACAATTTCAAATGCAGGTTACAAAACAGGAATATATGCAAATCTGGACTGGTGGAGCAGGCTTTTGACAGATCCTGTATTCAATAACAGTTCATGGTCGAAATGGGTTGCACAATATAATACTACCTGTGATTACAGCGGAAATTACGACATATGGCAGTGTACCTCTTCAGGGAAAGTGGATGGAATCAGCGGAAATGTGGATCTGAATTTCTGGATGGATGATACCCTGCCTTTTAAAGATTTAAGCAAGGACAGCTGGTGTTATGATGCTGTTTATTATATGTACTGGAATGGATTGATGACGGGGCTGAATTCCACCACATTCGGTGCCTCTGAAAAAGTGAGCAGAGGGCAGTTCGTAACAATACTGTATCGTATGGCAGGGTCACCGGAGGTGTCATATTCACCCAGATTTCCAGATGTAAAGAATAATGAGTTTTATACAAGCGGGGCTTTATGGGCGTCATCGGCAGGAATTACTACGGGATATGAAAACGGATATTTCGGACCGGGAGATGAAATCACGCGTGAACAGCTGGCAGTTATGCTGAATAGATATGCAAAATACAGAGGTTATAATGTATCAGCTGGCGGCAGTCTGGATCAATTTCCAGACGGGAAAATGACAAGCCAGTTTGCAATGGAAGCGGTTAAATGGGCCGTAGGAGCAGGCATTATAAGCGGAAACGGTGATGGTTCACTGGCCCCGGGCAGCTCGACTGACCGTGCAGCGTGTGCGACGATGCTGATGCGCTACATGACAGGAATAGAAAAAAGATAAAAGTGAGGATATGTAATGGAAGTTACAATTATCATTCCAAATTATAATGGCAGGCATTTTATGGAGCCATGTTTGAAATCTCTGGCAAGGCAAAGCTATCAAGATTTCAGGATACTTGTTGTAGACAACGGTTCGACGGACGGAAGCCTGGATTATATGAGAAGCTCATATCCAAACATACAAGTAGAAGCGCTTGATAAAAATTATGGATTCAGTTATGCTGTGAATAAGGGCATAAAGATGTCTGATACCCCCTATGTAATACTTCTGAATAATGATACAGTTGTTGAAAAACATTACGTAGAGGAAATGGTCAAGGCAATGAAACGAAGCTGTAAGATTTTTTCGGTGAGCAGCAAGATGATCCAATTATACCACCCGGATCTGATCGACAGTGCAGGGGATCTGTATACACTGCTGGGCTGGGGGATCTGCCGCGGAGTAAGTCGGTCAGTAAAGAATTATAGGAAGACAGACCAGATTTTTTCTGCCTGCGCAGGAGCTGCAATATACCGGAAATCTGTTTTCGAAAAAATAGGTTATTTTGATGAAAGCCATTTTGCATATTTAGAGGATATAGACATAGGCTACCGAGCAAAAATTTACGGATATAAAAATACTTACTGTCCAACAGCGCTGGTTCGCCATGTGGGCAGTGGTACAAGTGGATCAAAGTATAACACGTTTAAAGTAAAACTGTCTGCAAGAAACAGTATTTATCTAAATTACAAAAATATGCCAGTATTTCAGTTGGCATTGAATTTTCTGCCGTTGACGGCAGGTTACGTAATGAAGTATCTGTTTTTCTGTAAAAATGGATTTGGAAAGGATTACCGTGATGGACTTAAAGAAGGACTGAAAACTTTGAATATGTGCCGAAAAGTGCCGTTCCAGTGGAAATTCTTTTTCCATTATTGCCGGATAGAATGGGAACTTTTTGTGAATACATGGGCTTATGCCGCAGACTGGGGACAAAGAAAACTGAAAAAGAAGTCTAAATAGACAGTGACATAAGAGTAGGGCCGGAGTCTGGAGTGTTTCACCACTGCAGACTCCGGTTTATCAGGAGAACTATAAGATGAGAGTGAATGATTTTTTTAAGAAAAACAGGACTGTTTTTATTGCTGCGGGTATTTTATCATTTCTGTGTTTTATTTATATGCTTGTAAATCCGGGGGTATCAATTGATGAAGAAACCTGGATACAGATTGAGGAACCTTTTACTAAATGGTTTGTCCAGGGTAGATGGGGAATTGATTTATTTAACTTTCTTTCCATGGATAATGGGCGGTATGCGCCAGTTTTATGGGATATCCTTGCTATTATCTTATGGAACGCAGGTGGAGCACTGTTTGGCTTCACCTTATTTGGAGATAAAGCAAAAAAAGTTCCGCTGTTTTTTTTTCAGGCTTACTTCTGCTCTTTACCGTTTGTGATGGGTGAAATGTTCTCTTTTTCTATGTTCAGTTTACAGATTGCGTCAGGGATGTTGTGTACAGCAGTGGGATTTATGTTCAGTGTTGAGGCAATTGAAGAGAAATGCCGAAGAAAATGGTTGTATGCATTGATTATGCTGATTTATGCGTTTGCTGTTTATCAGGCTTACACCTGTGTTTACGTGACTGCGGTTGTGGCGTATTGCCTGAAAAATTATCTGGATGGTATGGATGGCCTCGGGAAAAAACTTGTGAGATGGGCCGGCGTATTTGCTGCCGGCCTTGCGGGGTATTATGGTATTAATCTTCTGCTAATGAAATTATTCGGAGCATCTACTTATCTGGCAGATAATTACGTGGGATGGTTTGAGGAGGGCGGTATTGGGAAGGCTCTGTTTATGGCACTGGCTAATGTTGCAAGGGTATCTTTTGCAATTCCGGTTGGTGAAGAGTACATATACGGCGGCGAAGTGATCCGGATAGTTACTGTTTTATTTGTAGTTTTTGCAGTGTGGAGTTTTCTGAAAGAAAAACATGCGGTAAGGAGGCTGGGCATTCTGTTTTTTACAGTCGCGCTGACGGCCGCCCCCTTTATATTATATCTGGCCCTCGGCACCTACAAGACGCATGGCCGTACTCTGTTGGGACTGGCCCTTTCAGGTGCTGTTGAAATGTATCTGATCCTCTCTGTTTTGAAGAAGCCACTGCTTAAGCGGCTGGGGATGATTGGCGGGGCCTACTTGCTGTTTTTAAATGCGAAAAATATGAATATGCTTTTTTACTCGGCAAATGTGGCCTATGAATATGACAAAAATGTTGCGAACCAGGTGATGTACGATATCAAAAGCCAGGGGATTGAGTATGACAAGAAAGCAGTTGTGTTTATTGGAATGGAACCTATGGATGACGTAGGGCTCGTAAAGTCAGACACTGTCGGCAGCGCCATCTTTGAATGGGATGACGGAAATATCTCCAGGATGTGTAATTTTATGAAAACAGTAGGATATAGCCTGAACCAGCCGACACCGGGGCAGATAGAGCATGCTTTAGAGTTGACACCGGGAATGGAGCCATGGCCCGGGGAGAATAGCATAAAGGAAACAGAAGACACCGTAATTATATATTTATCAGAACCGACGGACAAGTGGTACAAAATCAATCTGGGCCGGTAGTTGGCTATTCTGTAAAAACCGAATTATATTACGGAAATATTAAGCAAATGTTAAAGAACACATAGATTTCACTTGTCCTTTTACCGAAAGTATTGTATCATATAACAGATAATGTATAACCTAATCTATGAATTGAGATTCACTATTAAAGAATACCGCAGGGCATCTCGTAATACAAGTTCTGCGTGCGGGTCTGCGGCATAGCCGCAGTATATGGTATTATATATAAACGAGCAAGGTGAAAATAATGATTAAAGACAATCAGAAATATCTGAACCGGATGCAGGTGGTATTGGACGGGCTGGTCATCATAGCTTCTTATGCGCTTGCCTGGTATCTGCGATTCAGAAGCGGACTGATGGAGGTAGATGGCTGGTATCTGCCTTTTGAAATATATATGCGGGCGCTGACGTATATTGTTCCTGGATATTTGATCCTATATGGATGCTTTCAGGTGTACACACCAAGGCGTGTTCAAGGCAGAAGACTGGAAGCATGGCACATTACCCAGGCAAATGTGATAGGACTGCTGGGCTTCATCCTGATTCTTTACCTGACAAAGCAGCCCAACTTTTCACGAAAAATGATTTTCGTGTTTTTTGTGGTAAATGTTTTTCTGGAAGTTTTGTCCAGGAACCTGATAAGATATTTTCTTCGCAATATCAGAAGAAACGGATACAACCAGAAGCATATGATTCTGGTTGGTTACAGCCGCGCTGCGGAACAATATATTGACCGGATAATGGCTAATCCGGAATGGGGATATTCCGTCAGAGGAATTCTGGATGACCATCAGCCGAGAGGCACGGAATATAAAGGCGTAAAAGTCATTGGAAGTATTGATAATCTTCTTATTATTCTGCCTCAAAACAGAGTGGATGAGATCGCTATAACTCTTGGCATTGACGAGTATCATAAGCTTGAATATATTGTAAACATGTGTGAAAAATCAGGTGTGCATACAAAATTCATTCCTGACTATAATAATATTATTCCAACAAAGCCATATACTGAGGATCTGCTAGGGCTGCCGGTGATTAACATCAGGCGTGTTCCTCTGAACAATACCGTGAATAAAGTGGTGAAAAGAAGCGTCGATATTTTTGGCGCGGTTGTGGCAATTATATTATTTTCACCCATTATGCTGTTTACTGCACTGGCAATTAAAGTGACATCCCCCGGTCCGCTTATTTTTAATCAGGAAAGAGTGGGACTGCAGAACAAACCCTTCGCCATGTATAAATTCCGCTCTATGGTAGTGCAGGAGGCAGAAAAAGAGAAAAGCAGATGGACTACTAAAAATGATCCCAGAGTAACAACCGTAGGTAAGTTTATTCGCAAAACAAGCATTGATGAACTCCCACAACTTTTTAACGTTTTGAAAGGCGATATGAGCCTGGTCGGCCCCAGGCCTGAACGGCCGCTTTTTGTCGAAAAGTTCAGGGAGGAAATACCCAGATACATGGTAAAACACCAGGTACGACCCGGCCTGACAGGATGGGCACAGGTGAACGGCCTGAGGGGAGATACTTCCATTAGAAAGCGTATAGAATACGATTTGTACTATATTGAGAACTGGACGATAGGATTTGATTTTAAAATATTGTTCCTGACGTTTTTTAAGGGTTTTGTAAACAAAAATGCCTATTAGGCAGAGATCAATTTTAAGGGGAAGTGAAAATGGCTAGAAAAAAATCCAAGGGTAAACTGACAAAGCAGCAGCGTGCTTTGTTACATAAGAAAAAGATGAGAAAAAGAATTATACTGCTTGTAGTTGAAATTATTATTCTTCTTGTTTTGGGAGCAGCAGCTTATGCAATGTCCAAATTGGACAAACTGGATTTTAAGACGGTTGACACCTCAAACCTGGAGATCTATCAGGATACGGGAGAATTTACCAATATCGCGCTGTTCGGACTTGACTCCAGAGAAGGAGAACTGGACGGTGGAGTAAGAAGCGACAGTATGATGATCGCAAGCATTGACAATAAAACAAAAAATGTAAAAGTTGTATCTGTATTCAGGGATACATTGACCCAGCAGGACGACGGGACATACGAGAAGGCGAACGCCGCATATTCATTTGGAGGCCCGGAGGAGGCAATAGCACTGCTGAACCGGAATTTTGACCTGGATATCAGCAAGTATATGAGTGTGAATTTTAATGCCCTGGCAGATGTGATTGATTTACTTGGAGGTATCGAAATCGATCTGACTGCCGAGGAAGTATTTTGGACAAATGGATATTGTACGGAAACTTCACAGGTAGTAGGAAGAAAAACAACAGAACTGACCCAGCCTGGAAATCAGCTTTTAGATGGGATTCAGGCAGTTTCATATGCAAGAATAAGATATACAGAGGGGGATGATTATAAACGTGCCGAGCGGCAGAGAACTGTTCTGCAGAAGGTGGTTGATAAGGCGAAGAGCGCGAGCCTGTCTACTTTGAATAAAATTATTGACCAGGTACTTCCACAGGTTTCGACTAATTTGTCTACCAGCGATTTTGTAGGTCTGGCAGCAAGTGCTGCAAGGTATACAATCGGTGAAATGTCGGGATTTCCGTTTGATGTTACCACATCGGAAGAAGTAAGCGGGCTAGAGGGTTCTTTTGTCGTATCAATTGGTTTTGCTGATAATGTGAGACAGCTCCACAAGTTCTTGTTTGGTGTGGATAATTATCAGGTATCTGACAAGGTGCTGCAGATTGACAGTGATGTAGCTTATCTGACAGGAATCGCTGGTTCTTACGATGATAACGCCGGCGGTGCAGAAGACACGGATACTGCAGGCGGAACCGGAAGCACAGATGCCTATGGATCTACAGATACCCAGGATAATGGAGATTATGGATATACGGATGGCTCAGATAGCAGTGGCGCTGATTACGGAGATGCTGCAGGATATTAGGAGAAGTAATTATGAACACACCCACAGTAGATATTATTATTCCCGCTTACAAACCGGATATAAAATTTGAAAAGCTGATCAGAGGGCTGAAAAGGCAGTCATATCCCATACAGAATATTTTTATTATCCATACAAAAGGGGGACGATTTCCCTGGGAAGCTGTGGGACCGGACAGCAAGGTGACAGTGAAAGAGATTGAGAAGGAAGCGTTTGACCACGGAGGAACCCGCCGGATGGCTGCGGGTTTAAGTAAAGCCGATATTTTTATCTGTATGACCCAGGATGCCGTTCCGGCAGACCGTGATCTTATATTGCATCTTTCTGAGGCTTTTAAGGATGATAAAGTCGCCTGTGCCTATGCAAGGCAGTTGCCGGACGAGAAGTGTGATGTGATTGAACGCTATACGAGAAGCTTTAATTATCCGGCAGAAGGTTGTATAAAAGATTTAAATTCGGTTGATAAAATAGGGGTAAAAGCATTTTTTTGTTCTAATGTATGTGCGGCATACAGAAGAACCTATTATGATGAGCTGGGGGGGTTTGTGAAAAAGGCAATTTTTAATGAAGATATGATTATGGCTGGGAGAATGCTGAAGGCGGGGTACAGTTGTGTATATGCATCGGAAGCAAAGGTGATTCACTCACATAATTATTCTTGTATTCAACAGTTCAAGAGAAATTTTGATGTTGCTGTTTCACAGGTTGATAATCCAGATATATTTGGCGGCATTAAGTCTGAGAGTGAAGGAATCAGACTGGTGAGAGATACGGCAGGATACCTTATTAAGATAAGGAGCCCCTGGCTGATTATGCCGCTTGTAATAAAAAGTGGGTTTAAGTATCTGGGGTATAAACTGGGACAGCGTTATAAGCATCTTCCACAAAGGCTAGTAGTAAAGCTCTCCTCAAATCCTAAATATTGGAATTGAAGCAGGAAGAATACGGAAATTAAGATTGAAGTTTAGCTGGAAGTATTGTATGATTAATTGTGATCATGAATTCGATATTTTAGGAAGGATTTACAATGGCGAGAAAAAAGAATATAAGAAGACGCAGAAGAAGAGCGAAGAGAGGATTTGCATCTTGGGCAGTATGGAAGAAAGCACTGGCTATCGCTGGGGGGACTGTTATCCTGCTGACAACTGCCGGAGTAGCCTTTGCGGCATCAAAGCTCAATAAGATAGAAACCACAAAGCTGGATGCATCAAAGCTGAATATATCGACAGAAGTTGAGCATAATGAAACTGGATATTTGAATGTGGCGTTGTTCGGCCTTGATACCAGGCCGGGAAATCCCGAAGAGGGGGAACGAAGTGACACTATCATTATAGCAAGCCTGAACCGTGAGAATAAAGAAGTCAGATTATGTTCCGTATTCAGGGATACACTGCTTCAGCAGGAGGACGGATCATACAATAAAGCAAATGCAGCTTATTCTTTTGGGGGTCCTGAAGAGGCTGTAGCCATGCTGAATAAAAATCTGGATATGGACATACAGCATTATGCAACGGTTAATTTTAATGCGCTGGTCGATGTTATAGATGCACTGGGCGGCATTGAGCTGGATCTTACGTCAGAAGAAGTTTTCTGGACTAACGGCTACTGCACGGAAACATCAAGGGTAACAGGTAAGACGACCACCGAACTGACGCAGCCCGGCAAACAGATACTGGATGGAGTACAGGCCACATCTTATTGCAGAATCCGCTATACACAGGGCGATGATTTCAAGCGGGCAGAGAGGCAGCGCACGGTATTGGAACAGATTGTAAAGAAAGCTCAGACAGCTGATCTTACTACTATCAATAAGATCATTGATAAAGTATTTCCGATGATTGAAACTAATTTTTCACTGACAGAAATTTTAGCATATGCAAAAGATGCTTTTGAATATAATTTAACAGATATGAGTGGTTTCCCGTTCGATAAATCTACTGCAAGTTTATCCGGGGTAGGCAGTTCAGTGGTACCGGAGACACTGCAGAGTAATGTCCTTTTGCTGCATGAATTTTTCTTTGGTGATGATGGATACAGTCCGTCCTCTACTGTAACTGAGATAAGTACCGAGATAGGCAGTTATGCTACGAATATAATTTCGGATGAAGAGGCCGCAGCTTACGAACCACAAGAGGGCAGCTATTATTATAATGATGCACCCCAGGGAAATGATGATGGAAGTGCAGGGAATACGGACGTTACCGGCGGAAGTACAGGGAATACAGATGGCACTGGCGGCAGCAGCGTACCGGAAAGCGGAGAAAACAGTTCTGGAACAGGTGGAAATACCGAGTATCCTGAGAGCGAAGCCGAAGGCGGAACTTCAGACCAGTTAAGTGGAGCAGTACAATAAAAGATGGCAAAAGAGGTAGATAAGATGGAAAAAGCATTTAAAAAGATAGGAACCGCAATATTGACATTGTGCCTGACGGTTTCATGTTTTTCGTTTGTTGCATTGGCGGCAGAAGGTTCTCTGCAGTTTTCAGACCCCTCAGCGGCGGCAGGAGAAAATGTTACGGTCACAGCAAAGGTGATATCCGGCGCAGAAGGCGTTGCTGTGGGCGACACGGATATTACAGTCACTTATGATCCTTCTATATTAAAATTTGTAAGTGGAACAAATGCAACTGGCGGCGACGGTACAGTCAAATTGTCTGCAAAGGGTGACGGGACTTCGATGGAAGTAAGTTACTCTATGGAGTTTACGGCCCTAAAAGAAGGGACTGCTACACTTGAGGTAAAAGAATATACGGCATATCTGGCCAATGACGAAGCTCTTAATCTTACTTTAGGTACTTCACAGGTGACCATACAGGGTGGTACGCCGGTTCCTGAGGAAGAAGCAGGTGAAAACGAAGGCCAGGCAGGTTCAGACGGGCTAAAAGTAACCGTAGACGGGAAAGAGTATACGGTAAATGCAAACTTTTCAGAGGCGGTGATCCCAAATGGATTTGCGGCAGCGGATACGGAACTGGACGGTCAGAAGACGAAGGCAATGCTTCAGGAGACCAGTGGGCAGTATATATTCTATTTGCAGGACAGCGACGGCAATTCTGACTATTTTCTTTACAGCAGTGACGATGGCTCTTTTTCACAGACAGCGGTAGTGGACGTTAATTCTTCACTTTCCATTTTTTTGATGGACCACAAGGACAAAGAAGGTCTGCCGGAAGAGTATAAAGAGACAACAACGGATATTGGTGGAAAGGTGTTTACTGCATGGCAGAATACATCTGAAAAAGAGTATTATTTAGTATATGCACTCAGCAGTGAGGGTACCAAAGGATATTACCAATATGATACTACAGAGAAGACCTACCAGAGATATACGCTTCCAGTGGTAGAGAAAAAAGAGAGCAGCAATACGCTGACTGATAAGCTTACAAACTTTATAAATAAATATATGACAATTATATTATGCGCTGTATGGGGCGTGTTTCTTATCATGCTGATTATCATAATCGTCCTGGGCGTAAAACTGAGCCGCAGGAATCAGGAGTTGGACGACCTGTATGATGAATATGACATTGATGGGGATGAGCCGGATGATATGCCGAAGTCAAGAAAGAGGGACAGAGATCAGTTTGTCGGTTTCCAGGAAGATAAGGAAGAATATGATGACGATTATGACGATGATTATGACGACGATTTCGAAGAATATGACGAAGACTTCAATGACGAATATGAGGATGACGATGATTCCTATGATGACGAATTTGAAGAATATGAAGAAGAAACACCCTCAGTCAGAAACAGAAAGAAAAAAGATGACGATGATTATTCAGTAGATTTTATTGATTTGTAACAGTCTGTTGAATGTATCAAAGAGAATGGCTGGGAAAACCAGCCATTTTTCATGATACAGAAAACGTTGCTCTATATGGAACAGGGTGCTATAATAGATAAGAAAAATTTGCGGAAGAACCTGGCAGTATCCCGGGATGCTGCCAGTTCGCGTTATTCTGCAGGGTATCTTCTGATAGATTCAACTACCGCAAAAGAAGAGGAGAAGTAACTGTTTTGTCAAGATATATTCAAAATTTTTTGAAATTTAAACCTCTGTTGGGGGAACTGGTTGCAAGGGATATTAAAATTAAATATAGAAGGTCTGTTCTGGGTGTACTATGGACCTTACTAAATCCACTCTGTATGATGATTATTTTGTCCGTGGTCTTTTCAAATCTGTTTAAATTCGATATTGAAAATTTCCCATTATATATTCTAAGCGGTCAGGTGATTTTTAATTTTTATTCAGATGCTACATCGGGTGCTATGTCGGCTATAATAGGAAGTGCAGCGTTAATTAAAAAGGTGTACGTTCCTAAATACTTATTTGTTCTGTCCAGAGTTTTTTCCAGCACGATTAATCTGATGGCATCCTTTACAGCGATGCTGATTGTTATGGTGGCAACAAGAACAGAGCTTCACTGGACAGCCTTTTTATTCCCCATACCGTTGATCCTGCTGGTACTCTTTTCATTAGGAATCGGTCTGATTCTGTCAGCAGTAACAGTTAAATTCAGAGACATTATACATTTATATGGAGTTTTTGTAACAGGTCTGTTGTATTTAACACCTGTTATTTATCCGATGTCGATTTTACCTGACTGGTTATATAAAGTGGTCATGCTGAACCCATTGACTAATATTTTAATGATGTTCCGTGATGTGATGTTAAACAACAGTATGTTTAGCTTATCTTCATTTTTGATTGCACTTGTTGAGGCATGCTTGTCTTTGGGGATTGGTCTGTACGTCTTTTATAAAAATCAGGATAAGTTTATTTTAAATATTTAGGAGTTGAGTATGGATAGGAAAACAGTGGTAAAAGTAGAAAATGTATCAATGAAGTTTAACCTTTCATCTGAAAAGTTTGACAGCTTTAAGGAATATATTATAAAGAGCATTAAAAATCAGGTATCTTATGATGAATTTTGGGCGCTGAAAGATATATCTTTTGAGGTTGTGCAGGGAGACTCTCTGGGACTGATTGGTCTCAATGGCAGCGGGAAGAGTACGATGCTTAAAACAATAGCCGGGGTATTAAAACCTACCCAGGGTTCCGTGGCAGTCTATGGGAATGTGGCCCCGTTAATTGAACTTGGTGCAGGATTTGATTTTGATCTGACGGCCAAGGAGAACGTTTATCTGAATGGGGCACTTTTGGGATACTCAAGGAAAGTGATGGAGGGGTATTACGACGACATCGTGGAGTTTTCCGAGCTGCATGACTTTATGGATGTACCGGTTAAGAATTTTTCTTCAGGAATGGTGTCCCGGCTTGCGTTTGCTATAGCAACGATCGGTACGCCGGATATATTGATTGTGGATGAGGTGCTGTCTGTCGGAGATTTTCGTTTTCAGCAAAAGTGTGAGGAGCGGATTCACCACATGATGGATTCCGGGACAACAATCTTGTTTGTATCCCACAGCATTGAGCAGGTAAAATCTATCTGCAACAAGATTGTCTGGCTTGAAAAGGGAAAGCTCAGAAAATTTGGAGATGCAGAGAAAATCTGTGAAGAATATAGTAAATGCTATTGATAAGTGCTGAGGAGATAAGATGAAAAAAGTAAAAAGTCTGATTATAATTGTTCTTATACTCGCGGCTGCATTTTTGTATGCCCATATAGGAAAAAATAATCTGGTATATGATAAGAATGTGGATAACAGTCAGTATATTCCAACAGGAGCTGTAGCGGAAATAGAGCAGACTTTTGTAAGTCAGGAGGAGACACTGGATGGAATTCGTGCCAAGTGCCAAGTGATTGGGAATGTTACGGGAATGAAAGTAAAATATTCATTGATAAACATGAATGACGGCAAGCTAGAGGCACAGGGCACTGCGGATGCTGAAAAAATAACAAATGGACGCTTTTATTATTTTAAATTTGACACTGTGAAAAATTGTAAGGGGAATACGTACAAAATAATTTTTGAGAACGAAAGTGTGGATGAATCTAAGGGAATAGGGTTTAGTTTTCAGCCTGAAACAGAAGCAGGAACGGAACTCACAATTAAAGGCGTAAGTACAACAGGAACAATGATTCTTAAAGCAGTAACAGAAAGATTTGATCTGGAGACCTTTATTGTCCTGTTGGTATTTATATTATATGTAGCAGTGTTCATTAAGTTTTTGTATAGGTTATTCAAATAGGCAGATTCAGAAAGAGAAGGATTGTATGGATTTTAAATATTATATTGATCAAAAAAAGTTCAGAATAAAACCGGCAGAAAGATATATTCGTGTAAATGGATGGTGTTTTGAGAAAAAAGGAAAGCCGTTTACCTACGAATCAGAAGTGAATGGTAAAGTGGTGGAGAGCAGAATTAAAAAAATTGTACGTCCTGACGTACAAAGCAAGTTTAACGGAAAGTATAGTCCGGCTGCAGATACCGGGTTTCACATAAAGACTTATGTCGAAAATGGTGTTACTCCGGAAAGCTATCGTCTTTACATCCGCCGGGGCAGTTACAGAAAATGTATTGTCTCCATGGACCGTAAAGAGATCATTGCTTTAAAGGATGAGAGTACGATTTCTTACAATATTGACTGGGTGCATGTTGAGCCGCTGAAAATCATACTATCAGGATGGGCAGTATCTACATCGGGTACAGATAAGGTGCATGTCAGTGTAAGGGATGATATGGGCAAGGCTCTAAAAGTAAAAATGCAGAGGACAAAGCGCAAAGATGTAGAGGATGCAGGGCTCATTGAGGCGCACAATGTGGAATGCGGATTTATAGTTGAATTTATATGCGATCCAGGAAAATGCTATACACTGGTTATAGAAGACGGGGTGAAACGGAAAAAGATCCGGCTTGATCCGGTAAAACTTAAAAAGTACGAGAGAGCACAGCGCAGCAAGCAGTTTGCAGTACGGTTTGTAAAGGCATTAAATAAAAAGAACATAGAAAAAGGGATGAAGTACCTTCGGAAAAATGGATTGCATGGATTGAAGGATCACATTTTGTCCTGTGTAAATGCACAGGGGAAACCATATCAACAGTGGTTTGAGGAAAATAAAGCAACAGAAGCAGATTTGAAAAAGCAGAGAGAGACCATATTTGCATGGCAGCCGAAAGTCAGTATTATTGTTCCCACTTATAAAACTCCGGAGATTTTTTTACGGGAGATGATTGATTCTGTCAGGAATCAGTCCTATCAGAACTGGGAGCTGTGTATTGCCGACGGAAGCGGTGGTGACGAAAACGTAGAAAGAATTCTTGAGGAGTATGCTGTCATGGACAGCAGAATCAAATATTGTTTACTAAAAGAAAATCTTGGTATTTCAGGAAATACAAATGCAGCGCTGGATTTAGTGAGCGGAGATTATGTGGGGCTGTTTGACCATGATGACGTACTGACACCGGATGCCCTTTTTGAAGTGGCAAGTGCATTACAGGAATACAGATACGATATACTCTATACAGATGAGGATAAGATGACAGGAGACGGTTCGGAGTTCAATGATCCGAATTTTAAGCCGGATTTCAGCATGGACTTATTCCGTTCCCATAATTATATTACGCATTTCTTCGTTGTTAAGACAGAAATTATTAAAAAAATTGGTGGGTTCAGAAGTGAATTTGACGGATCTCAAGATTATGATTTGATGTTCAGATGCATTGAAGAGTCTGATAAGATACGGCATATACCGAAAATATTATATCATTGGAGAATTCATATGAATTCTGTAGCCGGTGATCCTGCAAGCAAAATGTATGCATATGAAGCAGGAAAACATGCAATCGAAGAGCACTTAAAACGAGTTGGAATCGAAGCGTCTGTTGAGCACGTGGGACTGTGGGGAATGTACCATGTAAAATATGCGACTCCGGGAGATCCTAAAATATCTATTATTATACCAAATAAAGACCATATAGAGGACTTAGACCTCTGTATTAAATCAATTCAGAAACGGAGTATTTATAAAAATTACGAATTTATTATCATAGAAAACAACAGCAGCGAAAAGAAAACCTTTGAATATTATAAATATCTGGAAGAGCAATACTCCAATGTTAAAGTAGTATACTGGAAAGAAGGATTTAATTATTCTGCTATCAATAATTTTGGTGTACAGTATGCTGCCGGTGAATATCTGCTGTTTCTGAATAATGATACGGAGATGATAACAGAATCTGCGCTTTCAGAGATGCTTGGTATCTGTATGCGGAAGGATGTGGGAGCTGTAGGAGCGAAACTGCTGTATGCTGATGATACAGTACAGCATGCAGGGATAGTCATTGGTTTCGGAAATTATGCAGGACATGTACACGTAGGACTGAAGCGCGATGACTATGGATATATGGTGAGGGCCCGGATAAACTGCAACTATAGTGCGGTAACAGCCGCGTGCCTGATGACCAAGAAGGCCCTTTTTGAGGAGGTAGGCGGCTTTGACGAACAATTTGCTGTTGCCTGCAATGATGTGGATCTCTGCCTGAAATTAAGAAAAGCAGATAAACTGATAGTTTATAATGCATTTTCAGAGTGGCATCACTATGAATCAAAATCTAGAGGCTACGAAGATACTCCAGAAAAGTTAAAACGTTTTGAGAAAGAAGTAGAAAAATTTCAGAAGAAATGGCCGGAGATACTGGAAAATGGTGATCCGTTCTATAACCCTAATTTTGCAATTAACCAGGCGCCTTATACATTGCCGTAAGATGCAGAAAAAGTAAGAGTTCAGAATTGTCTGAACTATTGTACCAGATGAGTTAGACAGTATGAAGGGAGTTACATTATGTGTGGAATAGTTGGATATGTAGGTGAAAAACAGGCAGCCCCGATTTTGCTGGACGGTTTGGCAAAACTGGAATACCGCGGTTATGATTCCGCCGGCATTGCAGTATATGACGGGCAGGAGATCGAGATGAAGAAATCCAAGGGCCGCCTCAAGGTACTGAATGAGCTGACCCATGACGGGGCGACCCTGCCGGGAACGGTGGGAATCGGGCATACGAGATGGGCTACCCACGGGGAACCGTCCGATGTCAATGCACACCCGCATTTCAATAAAGAAGAGAGTATCATCGTTGTACACAATGGAATTATAGAGAATTATCTGAAACTGAAAAACAAACTGGTAAATAAAGGGTATGAATTTATATCGGATACGGATACGGAGGTGATCGCCCATCTGCTGGACTATTATTACCAGGGAAATCCGCTGCAGACGATCACGAAGATTATGCACCGTATGGAGGGATCCTATGCGCTGGGAATTATGTTTAAAGACCATCCGGATGAGCTTTATGCGGTACGCAAGGACAGTCCGCTTATTGTCGGCAAATCTGAGGGAGGCTGCATTATAGCATCCGATGTGCCGGCAGTGCTAAGGTATACGAGAGACGTCTATTTTATAGAAAACGAAGAAATTGTCAGAATGACTGCGGACTCCATGGAGTTTTTCAATGTGGATGAGGAACCGATTGAAAAGGAGTCCACCCATATCGAATGGGACGTGGATGCCGCCGAAAAAGGCGGATATGAGCACTTTATGCTGAAGGAGATGTATGAGCAGCCGAAAGCGATTACAGATACCTTTTCACCGCGCATCAAAGGCTGTGATATCGTGATCGAAGAGCTGAATATGACGGACGAGGAGATACAAAAGATCGACAAGATCATGATCGTAGCCTGCGGTTCCGCATACCATGCAGGGATGACCAGTAAATATGTATTCGAGGGAATGGCGAGGATTCCCGTGGAAGTGGACCTGGCCTCGGAGTACAGATACCGGGATCCCATCATTGAGGAGGGAACCCTGGTTGTTATCATCAGCCAGTCGGGTGAGACAGCAGATTCACTGGCGGCCCTGAGGGAGTCAAAGGCAAGAGGGGCCAAGGTTCTGGGAATCGTAAATGTGGTGGGAAGTTCCATTGCCAGGGAGGCCGATAATGTCATGTATACCTGGGCAGGACCAGAGATCGCGGTGGCTACCACCAAAGCATATTCCTGTCAGCTCATCGCGATGTATCTGCTGGCTATGAAATTTGCAAAAGTACGGGGAAAAATAACCGATGCGGAACTAAAGACGTATATTGAGGACTTGAAACGGATTCCGGATCAGGTAGAACTGCTTCTGAATAATAAAAACAGAATTCAGAAATTTGCCAATCGATATCTGGCGGCCAGAGATGTATTTTTTATCGGAAGGGGAATCGATTATTCGATTTCTATGGAAGGCTCCTTGAAATTGAAGGAAATTTCTTACATACACTCGGAAGCATATGCTGCAGGTGAGTTAAAACACGGTACGATCTCCCTGATTGAGGAGGGGACGCTTGTAGCCGCGGTTCTGACGCAGGAGAATTTGTATAAGAAGATGATCAGTAATATGGTGGAGGTCCGGACCCGGGGGGCGTTTGTTCTGGCTGTTACAAACGAGGGCAACGACGAGGTAGAGCGCGCAGCTGACTATGTAATCTATATACCGGAGACAAACCGTTATTTTACAAATTCCCTGGCTATCATCCCGCTTCAGCTGTTTGGATATTATATTTCTGTAGGCAGGGGCTGCGATGTGGATAAGCCGAGAAATCTCGCTAAATCGGTAACAGTTGAATAAAATAACTGCTGTTTCAAAATTTGTTAAATAAATAAACACAATTCCATCACAAAGAGCGGCTATTATATCAATATAAAATACAAGAGAAAGAAGGTATTTGTATGGAAAACCAATATAATTATTACAATCCCGAAGGACAGCAGGGGAATGCTCAGTATAATAGCCAGCCGGATCATAACAGTCACAGCAGAAAACCAAAAAAGAAAATGCCCAAGGCTGTGGTAGTAACCGGATGCGCTCTATTATTTGGAGTTGTCTCCAGCGCAACATTTTTAACATCTAATATTGTAGGCAGTAAGGTACTGGGTCTGAATGAGTCGTCTAATACAACGGCCAAGAATACGGCTCCGGTTAACAGCAGTTCGCTTACCAAAACATCCAGTGTCATCACATCGGATGTGTCCGGTGTTGTGGAGAGCGTTATGCCTTCCATTGTTTCAATCACCAATATGAGCGTCCAGCAGGTGCAGGATTTCTTCGGAGGCATATCTCAGCAGCAAAGCGAGAGTGCAGGTACGGGTATTATCATAGCCCAGAATGACTCGGAACTTCTGATTGTAACGAACAATCATGTGGTGGAAGGCAGTGAGACACTGACAGTTACATTCGATGACAGCACAAGCCTTGAGGCAGATATTAAAGGGACAGACCCGTCCCATGACCTGGCAGTCATTGCCGTGCCGCTGGATACGATTTCCAAAGATACAATGGATAAGATTGCAGTAGCTACCCTGGGAGATTCTACTCAGTTGAAAGTTGGGGAGCCGGCCATTGCCATCGGAAACGCACTCGGATACGGCCAGTCTGTTACGACTGGTGTTATAAGCGCGACGGATCGTGAGAGTACGACTACAGACACTATGACAGGTGAAACAACAACCAGCGATGTCAGACTGATTCAGACAGATGCAGCGATCAATCCAGGTAACAGCGGCGGCGCTTTGGTGAATGCAAACGGAGAGGTTATCGGAATTAACTCCTCCAAACTCGTAGGAAGCTCTGTTGAAGGTGTCGGCTACGCAATTCCGATCAGCGATGTGTCAGATATTATTACAAATCTTATGAATCAGCAGACAAAATCCAAAGTTGCGGAAGCAGACAGAGGATATCTGGGAATCGAAGGTATTGATGTGACCTCTGAGAACGCGCAGAGATTTAATATGCCGCTTGGCGTTTATGTGACAGATGTTACCAGCGGAGGCGGAGCAAAAGCAGCTGGAATGACAAAGGGCGGAGTTATAACAGCATTGAATGGAACTACCATTGACAGCATGAATACACTGAAAGAACAGTTAAGATATTATGCAAAAGGTGACACCGTGACGCTGACGGTTCAGGTTCCAGGAAGTAACGGGGAATACACTGAAAATACCTATCAGGTAACATTAGGTGCAAAGGCGGAATAGCCATATAGGAACGCAGATATATACCTGCAGGACCTCTTCGATGTATTTCCTGCAGGGATAAAAAGAACACACAGCGGCAGATACCGCATAAATACAATACAGGACGCAGCCTTTATGGTAAGGCAGCGTCCTGTATTTTAAACTTATAAACCGTTCGTATGAAGAGTTTACATCAACTGACAGAGCCTGCTGATGCCACTTTATTTACAGCCGCAGTCCTGACGAATATCGAATTCAGGATTGATGGCATAGAAGTTTTTACTGTCCAGATTATCCTGAACGATACGCAAACTTTCTCCGAATCTCTGATAATGAACAACCTCACGTTCTCTCAGGAAACGAATAGGATCACAGACTTCTGGATCTTTCACCAGTCTCAGGATATTGTCATAAGTAGTTCTAGCTTTTTGTTCTGCAGCCATATCTTCATGGAGATCGGTGATTGGATCGCCTTTTGACTGGAACACAGTTGCTGTCCACGGCATTCCGCTCGCCGCCTGCGGCCAGAGCGCAAGGGTATGGTCTACATAATAGGTACCGAAGCCGGATTTCTCAATTTCTTCCGGTGTCAGGTTTCTGGTGAGCTGATGGACAATGGCACAGATCATCTCCATATGAGCCAGTTCTTCCGTACCGATATCTGTCAGAATACCGGTCACCTCTTTGTAAGGCATTGTGTATCTCTGAGAAAGATAGCGCATGGAAGCAGCGAGTTCGCCGTCGGGTCCCCCGAATTGTGTAATAATGATCTGAGCAATTTTCGGGTTGGTCTGTGTAATTTTTACTGGATACTGCAGTCTTTTTTCATAACCCCACATATACTAACATCCTCCTTCCTGCCATGGCCATGGCTCATTGATCCAGTCCCACCTGTCAGCGCAGGAATAGACAGTGGTATCAATTGTAAGAGGACCATAGTATGCGGCATATTCTTTCAGAGCCTCATTTCTCATGCGGCTGTACTCGCGAAAATAAGCGAGTGCATCTTCATCGCAGGGGTGGGTATCAAGAAAAAGTTTCACGTCATCCACCGCGAAGCTGACCGCATTGATATGGTCAAGTAAATCTTTTTTGCATGGACGTTCACTCATCGATTACACCCTCCTCTTCCATGAAATGGTTTTGAGAGGTCTTCAAAAATTGTACCTCTCTGGAAGCCTTTACAAGGTTCGTATAAATTCCGCCATTTCTGCCAGGGCACGTATGCCATAGCAATTGGGAAATCTTCCAATGCATCATAACGGCATCCACACGGCTGTGAGGGATGGCGTTCCGGAGTGCGGCATTCACACTGTTCTGGTTTGTGGTGTTCCGGATGATGTCCGCATGGTTCCGGAGTGCGGCAACCGCGCTGTTCTGGTTTACGTGGTTCTGGAGTGTGGCAACCGCACTGTTCTGGTTTACGGGATTCTGGAGCGCGGCAACCGCACTGTTCCGGTTTACGTGGTTCTGGAGTGCGGCAACCACATGGTTCTGGTTTGCGTGGCTCTGGAGTGCGGCATCCACAAGGCTCCGGTGCTCCGCACTGGCGGTCAGTTCTTGGCATGGGGGCAGGTGCAGGACGGCAGTTATTATTACCGTTCGGCATGCTGCGGCAGTTATTATAGTTCATTTGTCTGCCGTAGCGCATATTGTTTTGACAATTCGCCATTTGCGATATCTCCTTCCATATCATTTACAATATTATAGTATGGAAGAAAATTAAAAAGGTTCCACTTTACAATTTGGCAAAAGTCTTATATAATAGAACAAGTGAGGCGGGGTGTGGCTCAGTTTGGTTAGAGCGCACGGCTGGGGGCCGTGAGGTCGCAGGTTCGAATCCTGTCACCCCGATCAGAGTAGCAGTGCATAAGAAGCACTGCTTTTCTTATATAATAGGAAAGTTCGCCAAATGGCGAACCAATTGATAAAAAAAGCCCGCAAAATGCGGGCAAAGCAAACAGACGGTGGT
>NZ_CYZU01000017.1 GCF_001404335.1 Faecalicatena contorta | reverse complement strand
AAACTTGTAGTTTTCTGGAGTTATTATCTCATAGATAGATAAAACTAGCACGGTACTAGTGATTTACCGTATACTGCTGAAAAGTAGTCGGGTATTTTTTCTATCATGGCTGAAAATTAAGCTCTTACCGCAAAAAGGCCAAAATTCTTTTATTCTGGGCAAATTTTCCTCTGCCCCGGAATGCAGTACCCTATAGGAATGAAATTTTTCCTATGGTATACTTCTGGTAGAGATTCCAGAAAATTGAGGCTGTGTTATGGATCCGTTTTTTATAGAGGAACAACTGAACAGGATGAGCGGGAGGATATCATCACCCTAATGAAAACCATGCAGGAGCAGTATCGGAAACAGGAGACAAAGCTCTAGGTCCTTGAAGAAAAAAACAAAGGAATTGAAATCCTGAACGCGGTGATCTCTGACCGTCTGACCCTTGCGCAGCGGAAACAGTTTGGCACATCCAGCGAAAAATACGCGGATGGATATACCCAGCTGAGCCTTTTTAACGGGGCAGAGTAGGAAACAGATCCGGGTGCGCCGGAGCCGGAAATGGAGGAAATCCATCCGTCTTCCTATAAAGGAAAGAAGTGTCCCGGCAAATAGGAGAAGACCTTTCCGCCTTTGAAACGGAAAAGACGCCTTCCCTTCTTAATGGCAGTGTGGCAACACCATCCTTGGTGGCAGGTATCATGAGCTCAAAGTATGTCAATGGCATGTCCTTGGCGCGTCAGGAGCGGGAATTTGCCCGTTATGGTCTGAACCTTTCTAAGGAAACCATGGCAAATTGGATCATTCAGTGTGCGTAAAGGTATTTGCAGCCACTTTATGGACTGATGAAGGAAGAATTCCTCCAGGGCAGGTATGCCCATGGAGATGCAACCCGTGTCCAGGTGATCGACGAGCCGGACACCATCCGCGGGGCACAGGCCAGTGCAACTCTGTACAGTATCACAGAAACTGCGCTTATGAATGGACTGAAGCCATACAACTATCTCTCACATGTGATGGAAAAAATGAAAGATTTCGGTGCGTTTTCGGTAAAGGAAGAGATGGTGGATATTCTCCCATGGTCCGCCAAACTGTCGGATGATTACCTACTTACTTGCATTGGAAAAAGTCGCTTTTGGGCTTTTGTATTGTTCCGAAAAACGGGTAATATTATTCCGATAGCGTTGCTATTATTCCGATAATTTGGTATACTATTGTTCAAAGCGAGGTGCAGAAATATGTATATGTCAGTAAAACAGGCCGCAGAGAAATGGGGCATTTCAGATAGAAGAGTACGAATATTATGTGCAGAGCGGAAAATTCCAGGCGTTATCCGTGAGGGGCGCAGTTGGAAGGTTCCAGCAGAGGCGCAAAAACCTGAGGATGGCCGGTATAAGTCTGCGGAAAGCCTGCTTGAGAACATTGATAGGAAGAAAATAGAACTGGATTCCAGACGTCCTTTGACTGAGGGAGAGGTGGAGCGGCTGACAGAGGAATTTGTGGTTGAATTTACTTACAATTCCAATGCCATTGAGGGGAATACGCTGACTCTCCGTGAAACTGATATGGTACTGCGCGGTTTGACCATTGATCAGAAGCCGTTAAAAGATCATATGGAGGCGGTTGGACATAAGGAAGCCTTCGATTTTGTGCGGGAATTGGTGAAAGAACAGTCACCATTATCAGAAAGTATCATTAAACAAATCCATTATTTAGTGTTGGCTGATAAAAAAGATGACAGGGGTGTATACAGAAAAGTCCCGGTAAGAATTATGGGGGCAAAACATGAGCCTGTACAGCCGTATTTAATCCAGCCGAAGATGGATCAGTTGTTGGAGCGTTATAGAAAAAGCCCAGAGCATATCATTCCCAAGCTTGCCCGGCTTCATATTGAATTTGAAGGCATTCACCCGTTTATCGATGGTAATGGTCGCACGGGGCGCTTGCTTGTGAATCTGGAATTGATGAAAGCTGGATATCCACCGATCGACATAAAATTTGCGGATCGAATTGCGTATTACAATGCTTTTGACGAATACCATGTGAAGCATAATTTGGGAGCGATGGAGAAATTATTTGCGGGATATGTGAATGAAAGACTGGACAGCTATTTAGCAATGCTTAAAGAATGAATATTGTTGTATGGGAGATAAAAATGTTTGTTTCAGAATACTTGGCTTTGATAATGAACTGGATAATAAGGATGTATTTGACTGTATATTAGATTTAGATAGCCCATTTTTATTAACCTAAAATGTGTTATTCAAAAACTGGAAGGGATGTAATCAAGATGATAAAAATACTATTTATCTGCCACGGCAACATCTGCCGTTCCCCCATGGCAGAATTTGTTTTCCGCGACATGGTCCAAAAGAGAGGCTTACCCAATTCATTTTCCATAGCCTCAGCAGCCACAAGCCGCGAAGAAGAAGGCAACCCAGTCCATCACGGAACGGTCCAAAAGTTAAAGACCCAAGGCATCAGTACAGCCGGCAAATATGCAGTCCAAATGCAAAAGAAGGATTACGCTGCATACGACTACATCATAGGCATGGAGTACCGCAATATCCGCAACATCCACCGCATCATAGGATCCGACCCAGACCACAAGGTACACCGCCTTCTAGACTTTACCGTCAATCCCCGTGATATTGCCGACCCCTGGTACACAGGCAATTTCGACAGAACATACGACGATATAGTAGAAGGATGCGAAGGCCTGCTGTTACATATCCTGGAAAATGACAAAATATAGCTGCGAGACAGATCCCGCCTGTTTTTAACGTAACATAAAATCACCAAAAATTAGGAGATAAAGTATGAGATTAGAGCAGTTAAATCCCGTACTCCACATGGAAGATTACGAAGACATACCAGAAGATATTCTCCGCTGGAAGGACGATTCAGAGCTGCAGCAAGGGGCCGGATGGCTCCGGATCGCCAAGAAAGTTCAAACAGCCGAGAGACCGCAGCTAGACAAGTGTCCGTATACAACAGAGGGCGTCCCAATACCAAATCAGCCGTGCAATCAGCCGTGCGTAAAGGTCCCGTCCCCGCACAAGCTGTGTGTCGGCATAGGACAATATCACACAGAGATGGATGGAAACATCTATCTCTGTGTTCTTCTAAGCAGAGATACAAGAGAAGTGTTATCCTGTTCATTCGGTGTATACCGTTCCCCGGAATTAGTACAGAAAGCCCTGGAACTATTTTTTGAAATATACGACTATCCGAGCCAAAACGGACAGGAAAAATACCGGGAAATATCACTTTTCTCCAGCAGAAATCCGATTTACCAGAAAAAGCGTTACACCGACATCCTCAGCAGATTTCCAATAGAACCAGTAATGCCCCCTCCCGGAAGCAGGGGCCAGGCGGCCATAATAAGCACGTATTTTTCTCAGCTGATGAGGAGGAAGGGCAGGACTATATTCTATACATGGCAGGATGCGATAGACTGGATTTCCGACGATATCACATGTTATAATGAACAGCAAAGATACAAAAGCGGACAAGTAATTTCATAAAGTATTCAGAAGAGAGGGTGTTTATATGTACATAGCAGATTTGCATATCCATTCCCATTATTCCCGAGCCACCAGCAGGGACTGCAATCTGGAAAACCTGGACTTATGGGCGAGACGAAAGGGGATTCACATTGTCGGAACCGGTGACTTTACCCATCCGGCCTGGCGGGAAGAGATGCTGGAAAAGCTCCAGCCGGCGGAAGAAGGGTTTTACACTTTGAAAGAAGAATACCGCATATCAGACGGCTCTGTGGCGGATGTGATGATCCCAAGGTTTGTAATCACAGGAGAAATCAGTTCCATCTATAAGAAGTACGACAGAGTCCGCAAGGTACACAGCCTGATTTTGCTGCCGGGCCTGGAGGATGCGGAGATACTGGCAAGAAAGCTGGAGATCATTGGAAATATCCATTCAGACGGCCGGCCGATTCTGGGGCTGGACTGTCATGATCTGCTGGAAATTATGCTGGAGTTGTGCCCCGGTGCAATTTATGTGCCCGCTCATATTTGGACGCCCCATTTCTCCCTTTTCGGTGCTTTCTCAGGATTCGATTCCGTGGAGGAGTGCTTTGGGGATTTAGCAGGACATATCCATGCTATGGAGACCGGCCTGTCCTCTGACCCGCCGATGAACTGGCGGATTTCTGCGCTGGATCAGTATCAGCTGATTTCCAACTCAGATGCGCATTCCCCGGCTAAATTGGGCCGTGAAGCGAATCTGCTGGATATCGGGCTTTCGTTTGCAGAACTCAGGGAGGCAATATAGACCGGAAAAGGCCTGTATGGAACGATTGAGTTTTTCCCTGAAGAGGGAAAATACCATTACGACGGCCACCGAAAATGCGGCATCTGCCTGACGCCCGCGGAGACGATAAAATATAGGGGCATCTGCCCCGTATGCGGCCGAAAGCTGACAATCGGAGTGTCGCATCGGGTTGAACAACTGGCTGACCGGGAAGAAGGCTACGTTCTGACTGAGGCGAAAGGTTTTGAGAGCCTGGTGCCGCTGCCGGAAGTGATTGGTGCGTCCCTGGGGCACTCCGCGGCGAGTACAAAAGTACAGAAGGAGTACCGGAATATGCTGCGTACATTGGGACCGGAGTTCGAAATACTGCGGACGGTCCCTGAGGAAGAGGTGAAAAAAATATCGGGTCATCTGATTGCGGAAGGTATCCGAAGGCTGAGAGACGGGAAGGTAGAGCGCAATCCGGGGTTTGACGGAGAGTATGGGACAATTCAATTATTTACGCAGAACGAGATCGACAGTCTGGATGGGCAAATGAGTTTCTTTGATGCCCTTTGTATCCAGGCGGCAGAGACGGTAGAGAAACGCATCAATGAAGAGGGGAATCAGGCTGATAAGCCACAGATGTCCGGCGACGGCAAGGAGGCTGCAGCAAAAACAGGTGCAGAAAATGTTGTACCAGAGAGCATGGCAGACGGTGAGAAAACTGCCGGGGAAGCGGGCAGCCAGAACCAATCGGCGGGACTCAACCCGGAACAGGAACAGGCCGTTCGTGCCGTGGGCAGCGCAATTGCCGTGGTTGCCGGGCCAGGTACCGGAAAAACAAAGACTCTGATAGCAAGGATTTTACATATGCTGGAAGTGCGAAAGGTAAAGCCTTCCGAAATTACTGCGGTTACATTTACAAATAAGGCGGCAGGGGAGCTGATGGAAAGAATCAAAAAGGAGATTGGCAGATCCAGAAATCTGAACAAAATGCAGGTAGGGACTTTCCACGCAATCTGCCTGAATTTCCTGAAAAAACAGGGAATCGAATTCTCACTGGCGGATGATGCGGCCTCATTGGAGGCGGCAGGAAGAGCAGTGGACGAAACCGGGCTGAAGATGAAGCCAAAAGAACTGCACCGGGTGGTATCTCTTCTCAAATCGGGAATGTCCGCCGTAGAGATGCAGACCAGGCTGGTGCAAAACGGTGCGGATGAAGAGGCGCCGGATATGCCTCTGAACTGGCAGGAAGGAGTGGATGCATACCAGAGGATTCTGCAGGAACAGAAGCTGTTGGATTTTGACGACCTGCTTCTGGAGACATTAAAGCGGATGGAACAGGGAGGCGCACAGGATGGATGGGAAAAAGGGTTTTCCTATCTGCTTGTCGATGAATTTCAGGATATTAGTCCCATACAGTACCGGCTTATTCAGGCTTGGAGCAAAGGCGGAAGGGAGCTGTTTGTAATTGGGGATCCGGATCAGTCCATCTATGGTTTCCGCGGATCGGATGCGTGTTGTTTTGAAAAGCTGAAAGAGGATGATCCGGATATGCAGGAGATCCGGCTTGCATGGAACTACCGCTGTACACCTTCCGTACTTCATGCGGCTGCGTCTGTTATTTCACACAATCCGGGACCGGAGAGACGGCTCATGGCCTACAGGCAGGAAGAAATGCCGGTACGCGTAGTAAAAGCAGCAAGCGAGATGGCAGAGGCCATATTTACAGCAAAGGAGATCAACAGGCTTACAGGCGGAATCGGCATGCTGGAGGCCCAGGAGATCGGCGCCGGAAGCGGTAAAGAACGGGGATTCGGTGACATTGCCGTGCTCTACCGGACACACCGGCAGGCTGACCTGTTGGAGAAATGCCTCAGAAAAGAAGGAATCCCATATGTTACAGCGGGAAGAGAAGCATTTCTGGCAGAGGATGAAGTAAGAGGGAGCATTTCCTTCTTCAAATGCCTGGCGAATCCGGCGGATGAATTTTCTAAGAAAATATCCCTGAAGCTGTTATGGAATATGGAAATGAATGTGGTGGCAGAGGGCGTATTTCAGGCAATGGCAGAAAAGTTCAGACCCCTCTATGCAAAAAGCAGGCCTCAGAAGTTCCTGGAGAAATGGATAGAAGAAATGCAGATGCAGGATAGCACTGCGATGAAAAAACTTGCGGAGATGACTGTGTTCTATAAGAATATGGATGAATTTATGGAGGCGCTGAGCATGGGCGTGGAGAGCGATTTAAAACGCTGCGGTGACAAGCGCTATACAGGCGAGGCGGTCACACTTATGACGCTTCACGGGGCGAAGGGACTGGAATTTCCTGTAACATTCATTTATGGTGTCAGAAAAGGGCTTATCCCCTTTGAAAAAGACGATACTGTAGATACAGAAGAGGAGCGCAGGCTTTTCTATGTCGGTATGACAAGGGCGAAAGACGAACTGATACTGACAACTTCCCAGGAAGAATCCGAATTTCTCGCGGAACTTCCTGAGGAGGAAATCTGCAGGGAGCGGGCAGACAAACGTAAAAATGCGGACAGTGGGAAACAGATGAGTCTGTTCGATTTTTTATAAAAACGGACATCGGAAAAAACACTCAAAAAAGGTGCTTTAAACTTTCTTTTTGTTCATAATTTGGACAAGCGGGGCATATAATATCTCATATTTGTAATAGGGCCCGAAATGCGGCTGAAAGGGAGAATTATGGACAAGAAGAAAATCAGAGGAATAGCGGGAATAGCCGTGGTGTTAGCGGTAGCCGCGGCCGGAGTCTTTATCTATTCGGCCAGAAAGCCGGAACGGGCAGCAGGAAAACAGGTAATGGCCGGTCAGGTCAGCCGGCAGGCTTCCTCACAGACAGAAACTCCGAAAGCCGGTGCTGAGAAACAGAATAACGGAGACACTCCCAAAGCCGGCTTAGCGGAATTAAACGCGAAGGAATCAAACACGGAGGAATCAAATACTGAGAAATCAGATATTGAAGAATCGAATACAAAGAAATCAGATCCTGTAAAACCGGACACTCAGGAACCAGATACTGCAGCAGAACATGAGAAAACAGAGAACCAGATCATCATAGCGCTGGATCCCGGCCATCAGGGACCGGATGCGGGAATGATGGGAGAAGAAGAGGACGGGCCGGGTTCCGGTATCATGAAGGCGAAGACAACATCGGGCACTGCAGGCCGTTTTACCGGGCTTGCGGAATATCAGCTCAACCTGGATATAGCCAATCGGGTAAAAGCGTGTTTGGCTGAACGAGGTTTTCAGGTGGTGATGACCCGCGAAAACCATGAAACATCGGTCAGCAATCAGGACCGTGCAAAGATTGCAAATGAATCCGGAGCAGAACTTTGTGTAAGGATTCATGCAAACGGCAGTGAGAGTCCAGAGAGTGCCGGTGCTCTGTGTCTGGTTATGTCACCGGATAATCCTTATGCAGGAGGCCTGTACGAGGAGAGCTTCCGGCTCGCAGAGAATGTCCTGAATTCATACTGCGCAGCCACCGGTATTTATAACAGAGGCGTTCAAACGGACGATACCATGACAGGAATTAATTGGAGCCAGGTTCCGGTTATAATTCTTGAGATGGGATTTATGACCAACCAACAGGATGATACGCAGATGGCAGATCCAGAATTTCAGCAAAAAATGGCTGAGGGGATAGCAAACGGTATTGCGTCATATATTAGAGAATGAGCTTACGAGGAAACTTATGAGGAGTGGGATCTTTTCCTGGTCAGCAAATTTCTTAAATTATAGGAATAGTAAGAGGTAACCCACAAAATCAGTCGGCAAAAGTTGATTATGATCCAATTTTTGCCGGCTGATTTTGTGGGTTACCTTTTACTGCTGCTTAGCACAGCGGCCAGAATCCCCAACAAACAGATGCTTCCGTCTGCGTTCCGTCCCATGCCAGGCGTCCTCTTCATCCTCTCCACATGGAAACTCAGCCCCTTATTTAGGCAGGTTAGTTTATGGGGATTGTTTTTCTGATTTTGAGCAAGTATAGTTAATACAGATATTGAAAGGGGGAGGGCTTTTTGAAAATCTCGATTCAAACGGACAGTCAGATTGATGAGACAGAGATCCAGATTACCTGCCGGCATTTGACTCCGCAGCTGGAGCGGGTGATTTCGATCCTGCGCATTTTAGATTTTAAGCTGCTGGGAGAGAAGGACGGGGAATCGCATATTTTGGATATTTCTAAGATCCTTTATATTGATACGGCTGATAAGAAAACTTTTTTGTATACCAAGGACGATGTTTTTGAATCTTGCTTAAAATTATATGAGCTTGAGGAGGAACTGAAAGAGTTCGATTTCTTTCGGGCAGGAAAGTCCTGCATTATTAATCTGCGGCAGATCCAGAAGATCCGTGCGGATCTGGACAGGAAGCTGCGGGTAACGATGACAAACGGGGAGCAGCTGACCGTGTCCAGGCAGTATGCGGACTATGTGCGAAAGAAACTGGGGGTGAAATAAATGGAAGAAAAAAAGAATTTTTTTGACTTTGCGGAAAATGTACTTTGTACATTTGGGTTTATGATGATCCTGATGATGATCTTTACGTTTGCTTTCGGAGAAGAGACCCGCACTCTTTCCACGATGTTCAGGCTGGGCGGGAGCGGGATTGCGCTGGCTACGATGTGCCAGTATCTGGGGTTAGCCATACTGATCACCGGGATAAGGTTCCTTTTCTTTTCGGAAAGGGCGGCAAAATATATGCCGGAATTGTACCGGATCTGCCTGATGCTGCTTTGTTCTGTTCTGGTAATTGTACTCTTTATTATTCTGTTTAAATGGTTTCCTGTCCAGATGTGGCAGGCCTGGGTGATGTTTGTATTATGCTTTGCAATATGTTTTGGGGCCAGCGTCTGGATCATGTCTGTTAAGAACCGGATGGAAAATGAGAAACTGGAGGAAAGCCTGGAGTATCTGAAGGAAAGATGGAAGGAGGATCAGGATGGAGAACGCGATTAGTATAAGAGGTGTCAGCAAATCATTTCACGAAAAGCAAGTGCTTAAAGAGATTTCTATCGAGATCCAGAAGGGGGAAGTCTTTGGCCTGCTGGGGCCTTCCGGAGCTGGGAAAACAACGCTGATTAAGTTAATTACCGGTCAGTTAAAGGCGGACCGGGGGGAGATCCGGGTACTGGGACTGCCGGTCACTGAGCGGGCCAAAATCTACAGCCAGATGGGGGCTATGCTGGATGATTCAGGTGTTTATGAAAGGCTGAGCTGTTACGACAATTTGAAGCTGTTTACTGATATCCATGGGATTCCTAAAAGCCGGATTCGGGAAGTACTGCGCCAGGTAGGCCTGGACGGGGAAGGGCGTACGGCTGCGTCCAGCCTGTCCAAGGGGATGCGCCAGCGTCTGATCTTCGCTAGGGCGATTCTGCAGGAACCAAAGCTGTTATTCATGGATGAACCGACCGGTGCCCTGGATCCGGCTATGACGGCGGAAATACACGGGCTGATTCGTGAGCAGAAAGAGAAAGGCGCCACCATATTTCTGACCACTCATAATATGGAGGAGGCGGCAAAGCTGTGCGACCATATCGCGCTGATCCATCAGGGAAAGATTGTGGAATACGGCGAACCGGACGCTTTGTGCCGCAAGTATAATGAATTGAATCAGATTCAGATTCTATTTAAAAACGGAGAGATGATGACTCTGCCCAATTCCCCGGAGGCTGCTGACACGATATCATCCTCATTCCGGCAGGGAGAGGTAGAGAGCATCCATTCAACAGAGCCGGATCTGGAAACTGTATTTATGAAACTGACAGGAAGAAGCCTGGTGAAAGGCTGAAGCAGGCAATCCCCTTGCGTAGACTGATATTGAGAAAGAGCTGCAGGGAGGTCTGTACGACATATTAGGAGGCAGATATGAGAAATGTAACCGCGATTCTGAAAAAACAATGGAAGGATACCCTAAAAAATAAAAATGTACTGATCCAGTTTGTCATGTTTCCTGTATTAGCGGTTATCATGACGTTTGCAGTGGAGATGCCGGGCTTGCCGAGAAATTATTTTGTTTATATGTTTGCGTCCATGTATATTGGAATGGCGCCGCTTATTGCTACGACGGAGGTTCTGGCAGAAGAAAAGGAAAAACATACATTAAAGGCGCTGCTGATGGCAAATGTCAGAATGCCTCAGTATCTGGCGGCAGTGGGCGGGTGCGTCCTGCTGGCGTGTCTGGCAGGCACGGTGTGCTTCGGTTTGACGGCTGGACTTTCCGGCATGGCATTTTTGAAGTTCTGCGGCGTCATGATGACGGGGATCATCCTGTCCGTTCTGATCGGTGCAATTATCGGAACTGCATGTAAAAGCCAGATGAGCGCAACTTCCCTGACAGTGCCCGTTATGATGGTGCTCTCTTTCTTACCAATGCTGTCTACGTTTAACGATACCATTAAGAAAATAGCTGCCGTTTTTTATTCACAGCAGATTTACTTGATGATCAGCGGAATGGACGATGGCGGTACAGCAAAGGCCTGGGGGACTATTTTAGTGAATCTCGGTATTCTAACGGTAGTCTTTATCTATGTTTACCGGAAATTGGCTGAGGAGTCTTAGCTGCAGTTCAGACCATGCCGTGTACTTAGTGCCTCGTAAAATAAGTAACTGCCACATAAGCTGACCTAAATTTCCGATAGCACTACTCCACAAGCCTCAGCGTAGCCCGCTACGCCTGCGTTTGTGGAGCAGCACTCTCGAAAATTTATCTCAGCTTAAATTGCAGTTACTTATTTTACGATGTACTAGCTGCAAGGTCTCGTAGCTAATGAAGTAGTGGTTATCCTATAGAAATGGCTGGCGCACCTTGTTTGTTTGATGTATAATAAATATAATATTCGGATGACAGGAGGTAAGGTATAATGGGAGAATTATCGAAACTGCCCAATATAGGAGCGGTGGTGGAAGAACAGCTTCGGGAGGCCGGCATTACTACGTTTGATCAGCTCCGGGCGATGGGAAGTAAACAGGCCTGGCTGAAAATACAGGAGATCGATTCATCCGCCTGTATCCACCGTCTGTATTCGCTGGAGGGCGCAATACGGGGGATCAAGAAGGCGCAGCTGCCTCCGGATGTAAAAGAGGATCTGAAGGATTTTTATAATCATTTTAAAATGTAATCAACAAAGATTTATATAAGATGAACTGGACTGCATGAAAAAGGCCCGCCGGACTGAGTGATATAGTTTTGGCGTGCTTTTTTTGTCTTTCTTTGCGTATTAATTCTTGTATATGGCAGCGATATCATATAATCTGCGCTTCATTTCTGTACGGATATGTAACGGCTCTAAACACTCGCATTTGTCTCCAAAACTGAGAAGAATATTGTAGTAATATTCGTTCTCTATGAAAGGAAAACTAGCAATGCAATGCTCATTACCGTCCGGCGAGAAGTCTTCATAAGTACAATAATCAAGTACCCTGTCCATGACAGAGTTATGAAAACGAATTTTTATTTTGGTCTGCATAGATGCCAAAATATCAGCAAAATAAAACTGCGGTTTTTGATAATCACGTGGTGCAAAAGTTTCCTCGTTCATTTGCAGATTTGACATACGGGATAGTCTGAATAAGCGAAAATCATTCCTTTTATGGCAATACCCCTGTAAATACCAATGACTGCTTTTCAATACAAGCTGATAGGGTTCGGCTGTTCGTGCAGTTTTATTTCCGTAGCGGTCTGCATAATCAAATGAAATCAGTTTGCTTTCCTGTAAAGCTGTTTTGATTATTTCTAAATAGGGTTGTATGTTTATGTTCCCCATCCACGGACTTAAGTCTATATATATTTGATTTGCCTTTAATTCTATGTTTTTCGCCTGGTCGGCGGGGATAAAGCTCTTGACTTTCGCAAGGGCATTTACCAGTTCACTGCCGCTTATCATATTGGAAAGACTGGAAAGTCCCATTAAAATAGCGGAAAGGTCGGCAGTCGAAAACACCTTTTTATCCACCTTGTAATTCTGCATGATTTCAAAGCCGCCGCCGACTCCCGATGCCCCGCGGACAGGAATACCTGCCATGTTGATCGCGTCTATGTCCCGGTAGATTGTGCGGCGGGAAACTTCAAACATATCTGCTAACTCCTGTGCGCCTACCCGCTCTTTATCAAGGAGTATCATAATAATACTAATAAGCCTGTCAACTTTCATGTGAGAACCACCTTTCAAAACGTAACAGTTCGGGCAGGCTGGAACTGTTACTCAAAAACTTATTTTAAATATAAATTGTTGCCATAATGTTGTCAACAATTAAATGTTATCATAAAAAAGCAAACAAAACAATTTACCTGTAGGAGGAGACAAAATGCAGAACAAAGCCTTAGTAGTAATAGATATTCAAAATGACATCACAAAAAATTACAAAGATATTATAGACAATATCAATAAAGCTGTCGATTGGGCAGACAATCATAATATTCATGTGGTTTATATCAGACATGAAAATCTATCAGCAGGCACGAGGACTTTCAAACCCAATACACACGGGGCGGAATTAGCTTCAGACTTAAAAATAGTATCAAATAATATTTTTACAAAATATAAAGGAAACGCATTGACCAGTGAAGAGTTTGCAGACTTTATCAGCAAAAATGAAATATGTGATTTCTACATAGCAGGTGCAGATGCTGCTGCCTGCGTGAAATCGACCTGCTACAACTTATGCAAAGCAAATTACGGCGTTTCCGTACTTTCGGATTGTATTACCAGCTATGATAAAAGAAAAATCGACGAAATGCTGCGCTATTATGAGAGTAAAGGCAGTAAAATTATGTGTTTGAATGATCTGTTACTTTGAGCTCCTACTATATAAATAGTCTGTAGTTTATAGCATTGTTTCCTGCCCGTAATAGTTCAGGTAAGCCGGAACTTTTACTCCTGCTGTCTAATACCTCAGTTCGGAATATACGGAATGCGGTGAGAGATATTTTTTCTACCAGCTTACAGGCATAAAAGAAACGCCGGCAGCCTGCAAAAACGTATCGTTTATGCAAGTTTCCGGCGTATTTCAAACAGCAGCTATTTCTGTTCCTGTACTTCAATTTTTCGTATTTCTTTTGTTCTGATTTCCCGGCAGACTACGTCGATAAATTCCGGAAGGCCTTTCGCACCTTCATCTCCAAGGAAACGGCTTCTTACGGATACGGTGCCTTCCGCTTCTTCTTTTTCCCCGACAATCAGCATATAAGGGATCTTGGCAAGCCTTGCTTCGCGGATTTTGTATCCGATCTTTTCGGAGCGGCCGTCCACCGTGGCGAGGATATGATTAGCCTTCAGCTCCTTCTCCACTTTGCCTGCATAATCCAGGTATTTATCGGAAACAGGGAGGATACGTACCTGTTCCGGGCACAGCCAGGTGGGGAACATGCCGGCATATTTTTCGATCAGCCAGGCGAGGGTCCTTTCGTAGCAGCCGATGGAGGTTCTGTGGATGATATAGGGGCGTACTTTGTCGCCGTTCTGGTCAATGTAGTACATATCAAACTGTTCGGCAAGCAGCGCATCCCACTGGATTGTGATCATGGTGTCTTCCTTGCCGTATACATTTTTTGCATTAATATCGACTTTGGGGCCATAGAATGCGGCCTCGCCCTCATCCTCCACGAAAGGTACGTCCAGCTCGGTCAGGATATTGCGGATGTGGCCCTCGGTTTCTTCCCAGACTTCTGCATCCCCAATGTATTTTCCCGTGTTATTCGGATCCCATTTGGACAGGTGGTAAGTGACGTCATCCTGAAGGCCCAGGGTGGTCAGGCATTTTTTAGCCAGGGCCAGGCAGCCTTTAAATTCTTCTACCATCTGGTCCGGGCGGACGATCAGGTGCCCCTCGGAGATTGTGAACTGGCGGACACGGGTCAGGCCGTGCATCTCCCCGGACTCCTCGTTGCGGAACAGGGTCGAGGTCTCACTGTAGCGGAGCGGAAGATCGCGGTAGGACTTCTGGCTGGCTTTGTATACATAGTACTGGAACGGGCAGGTCATGGGTCTCAGAGCAAAGACTTCCTTATCCTTCTCCTCGTCTCCAAGCACGAACATGCCGTCTTTATAGTGGTCCCAATGACCGGAAATCTGGTACAGGTCGCTTTTGGCCATCAACGGAGTCTTTGTGCGGATATAGCCCCAGTTATTATCCTCCTCATCCTCTATCCATCTCTGGAGTGTCTGGATAATTTTAGCGCCCTTTGGCATCAGCAGGGGGAGTCCCTGGCCGATGACATCCACTGTGGTAAACAGCTCCATCTCGCGGCCCAGCTTGTTGTGATCGCGTTTTTTCACTTCCTCCAGGTACTGAAGGTACTCGTTCAGCTCGTCCTTTGTGGCAAAAGCACTTCCATAGATCCTCTGCAGCATGGCTTTATTGGAGTCGCCTCTCCAGTATGCGCCGGAAGAGGAAGTCAGTTTAAATGCTTTGATTCCCTTTGTGCTCATCAGGTGCGGGCCTGCACACAGATCCACAAATTCTCCCTGTCTGTAGAATGAGATGATGGAATCTTCCGGGAGATCACGGATCAGCTCTGCCTTATACGGCTCACCTTTTTCTTCCATAAAAGAGATGGCTTCCTCTCTTGGAAGTGTAAAACGCTCCAATTTGGCGCCCTTTTTAATGATCTTCTTCATTTCTTTTTCTATTTTATCCAGATCTTCCCGAGAGAACGGCGCAGAGTCAAAATCATAATAATATCCCGTGTCGATTGCGGGCCCGATTGCCAGCTTTGCATCCGGATATAGATTTTTTACGGCCTCGGCCAGTACGTGGGAGCAGGTGTGGCGTACAACCCGGAGCCCTGCTTCATCACGGGCGGTCAGGATATTCAAAGTGCAGTCATTTTCAATGACTGTTCTGAGGTCAACGACCTCTCCGTCCACTTCTCCTGCGCATGCCGCTCTTGCCAGCCCGTCACTGATATCAAAAGCAATATCAATGACGGATTTGCTTTCCTGGTATTCTTTTACAGATCCATCTTTCAGTGTAACTTTCATTTGTTTTCTCCTCCTTAAAAAATAAAGCCCCTGAACAATCTGAAAACTGTTCAGGGACGATAGACTTTGATACCGCGGTTCCACCCTTTTTGCATGTGCCACTCATTAGACGGTAACGGTGTCGGCCGGGCTGTATTAAAGCCGCTCCAGGGTGGTTTTCGGATGATGTCCCATGAAATGACTCTCAGCAAATGTCTTTCTCTCTGTATGGTTGCTCACCTTACTCGTCCTGTCTTCGCGTTAACGGTATTGACAAACCTGTTTTTTAGTATATCATTTCTTAATGAAAAGTCAAGGGGGAGCGGAGCGGTGGTGTGGAAATCAGGTCATAGCCGGTTGAACAGTTCCGGGCTGCCGGAATTGTTCATACTGTAGACAAAGTCTTTTATACTAACAAGGTTACAGCTCGGAACGCAATGTTTATTCATAGTATAAATATACAGCGCTTCATTTTTTCTATTTACTCTGGTATAATTAAGTAAATTGAAATTTTCAGACACGCTCTAGCCGCAGCGGCAGCTAAGAAGGGAACTGTAATGGAAAAAAATATAAAGAAAAATCATCTATCCTGTATTAGAGTCTTTTTCATCCTGTTGCTTTTTGCTGTGTGCATAACTGTGAATGCACTTTTTTGTAGTGCCTACAATCTATATGAAGTATTAGATAAGACAACTGTTTTTGAGACGTGCGAAATTTCAGGAAGTATCGTTACCAATGAAGACGGTAATAATATTACCTGTTTTAAGACTTCATTTTTGGACAAAAATAATTCTAGTAATGAAACTATAACGAAGAATAAATGCTCAATACTCACGATTGCAGCTATCCCAAAAGCAACCGGCCTGCTTCTTTTTCTTATTATAGTTTTTCTTTTTTTCTATTTAACCTTATTTATATTATTGCCTGATAAATGGACATTAATTAATCAAAAGATACGTCTGGACAATTGAATCAATTCCTTCGCAAATCATGGCCAAAGCATAAATATACATGACCATACGAATCCCTTATTGCAAGTGTTCTGGTGGTTATAAGTCATTTTTAGAATCAAACAATGGCTTCTTTTTTGTATGCAAATAGATAGCGGGTATCAACCGCATACCTATTTTTAGAGCGAAGCAGAGATTGAATTGGAGGAATATATTAGTGAAGAAAAAGATATATAAATTTTTTATCACCCTAATGGTGATCCTTTCCCTGGGTTCAGGTCCCATAGCCATGAATGAGATAGCCAAGATGCTAGAAGCTCTTTCAGGTACAGGTGATGCGCAGGTTCAAGAAGTTGATGAAGAAGAAAAAGAGTCCGAAGAACTAAAAAAAAGAAGAGATTCCCAGATTCATATAAAGATAATTGATGATAGATAGGGGGAAATTGCTAATGCCTTGATTATTATTAATTGTGCTAAAACTTTAAAAATATCTGTCACACCATGGAGCAGATGGTGTCTAATTTAAAGGAAGAAAAAATAAACAGTTAGGAGAAGGATAAGATGAAGGAAGCAAACGATAACAAATATGCGCTTATAGAATCTGCAGTCGGTGGAAATGCAGATGCGCTGGAGAAACTTCTGGCCGGAATTCAGGATATGGTATTTAATCTGTCTCTGCGGATGCTGGGGACAATCCCGGATGCGGAGGATGCGGCGCAGGAGATCCTGGTACGTGTTATGACGAATCTGGGGACATTTCGGAGAGAAAGCGATTTTCAAACATGGGTGTACCGGATTGCGGTGAATTATCTGCTTAATTATAAAAAGTCTATGTTTGCGCATCAGCCGCTGGATTTTGAATTTTATGGAAATGATATCAAATACGCGGTTTTGGATGAGACGGAGGGGCTGATTGAGGAGGAGAGCAGGCAGCAGCTGGCGGAGGAACTGAAATTGTCCTGTACCAATGTGATGCTGCAGTGTCTCGATGCAGAGAGCAGATGTATATTTATTCTGGGGACGATGTTTCGGATCAACAGCCGTACCGCGGGGGAGATCCTGCAGATGTCTCCTGAAAATTTCCGGCAGAGGCTTTCCAGAATCCGCGGGAAGGTGGCTGCATTTCTTGCAGAATACTGCGGACTGTCCGGCGTGGGAATGTGCACCTGCAGGAAGCGGGTGGAATATGCGGTCCGGCAGAAGAGAATCAGCCCGGAACGCCTGGAGTACCTCAAGCTCCATCCCCTTGAAAACCAGGTGCTGGAAGAGTACAAAGACGAGATGGAAAAGCTGGACGAGCTTTCGCTTGTATTTGATGAACTTCCGATGTACCAGACCCCGGAGACGATAAAGGAAAGAATGCTAATGGTAATGAATTCTTCCCAGATGAAAAAGATTCAGGAATATTAGGAGGCCCAACATGTCAAAAATAATTACTTATCTTAGTGAATTGGAACAGAATAATAACCGCGAGTGGTTTCACTCCCATAAGGCGGAGTACCAGGAGGCGTTCGGGGAGTTTGAAGAGATCATCGCCGGTTTGATGGCAGAACTTGGCAAAGACGATGCCAGAATCCTGAACTACCAGCCCAAAGAACTTACATTTAAGCTGATGAGGGACACCAGGTTCAGTAATGACAAGTCTCCGTACAATCCGGCCTTTCGATGTCATATATCACCTGCCGGCAAGCTGCCCGTGCCGGTCGGATATTTCCTGTGTATCCGCCCGGGAGACCGATCATTTCTAGGGGGCGGATTATTTGCTGACATGTTCCGTGATGCCACTGCCATGGTAAGAGACTATATAAACGTTCACGGAGCAGAGCTGCAGGAAATCGTGGAATCCCCTCAATTCAAAGACAGCAAGGCGGGTTTTGTAATCAAAGGAAGCGCATTAAAAAATGTCCCAAAAGGGTACAACGCCGAACACCCTATGGCGCAGTACTTAAAAAACAAGAGCTGGTATATTGAAGACGGTTTTAATGATCAGAGACTGGAGAACAAGGATGCTTTCATCCAATTTGCGGCTGAACGATTTCGGCTTATGGCTCCATTCAATGAATATTTAAATCAGGCGCTGAAGGAATTCAAAATGCCCCAGAGATAATTTCAGAATATTCTGAAAACGGTGGGCAAAGGGGTCAGACCCCTTTTATGTGACTTAATCACAGATTTTTCCAGACAGATAGTGTATAATAATAATATTAAAGAAAAGGAGGTCATGTTATGAAGGTTATAATGAGTAATAATCTGAAAGAATACATGAACGAAAAGGGTCAGAAAGACCTCGTGCTGTTCCTTGGCGCGTGCAGCACATGAGGCGGCTCCTATGTGGAGGTGCTGGCAAGGTTTGCCGGCAAGGATGAGAAACTTGAAGAAAATGGATACAAAAAGGTACCCAGTGAATTGGGACATGTCTATCTGCCGCCTGAACAAATAGAGTTTGGGGATATCCTGAAGCTTGGCTTTACGACGTATTTCCAGATGCCGCAAATTACGGTAGAAGGCTGCAGGTCTGTCTGATTAACAAACAGGTACTCCCTGGAAAAGCCTTTTACGTTTTCCGGCGGACGTACGAACGATGACGAAGTGGAAAATGCCTCTCCCTGATGTTGAATCAGAAGAGGCATTTTCTAATTTGAAATCTGCACGTCTGGCTATTCTTCAAGCGCCCAGATGTGTTTGTTTTTCCGAAATATCAGACAGGTTATCACACCGATAAATCCCAGTATTAAAAACAGCATTGCTGCACCGCTTCCCTTACCGGTGCCGAATAAAAGCCCCGGCAGGCTGTCAGCCGCCTTCTGGCTCATGTATGGTTCAAACACCTTGTCTACGCAGATTCCCCCCAGAAAATAGCCAATCGGAATGGTAAAGAACTGAAAGGTATTGCGGATGGCATATACCCGCCCCTGGAGCTCCACAGGGATGTGGGTGCGAAGCAGTACGTCCATATTCGTATTCATAATCGGGATGAACAGCCATCCAAGCAGTGCGCCCAGGCACCATACGGGTGCACTGTGTCCCAGTGCCAGCAGAAAATTCTCTGTGCTCATAGAAAAAAGCAGAGAATTGGTAATCACCCTTACCCGGCTCTTTGGTTTCGAAGCAAAAGAAGCAAACAGGCTTCCTGCTACATTTGCAATTCCGGAACAGGCATTGACCAGCCCAAGGGCGGCCTCGCTTCCCCCATTGCGCGACAAAAGCATTGCCGGGAGCGCCGCGTTGTACATGGAGGCGGTCAGGTTGATGGCCGAAAGAAAAAGAATCAGGTAAAAGATTCCTTTATTCCGGGTAAGGAATTGCAGCCCCTTTCCTGCGGCCTGAAGAACTGTTTCCTGCGCTTTCCCGGCGGATACCTTAACGGCAGGAATAGGAATAAAAAATGCCAGTGTAATAAATGCAATCCCGAACGTCAGAAAATCAAAGGCAATGACAGCCGTCATTCCAAAAAGCGAAAAAATGGCGGTGGCAATGACCGGGGACAGGATTGTGATCAGAGAATTGGAGAATGAACGCATTCCCCCGGCCCGCTGATATTGTTCCTTTGGCGTGAGCAGGCTGACCGCTACGTCCGAGGAAGGCTGCTGGATGGTGTTCATCAATCCGTTAAAGCCATTGATCAGATACAGGTGCCAGATTTCCAGGCGCCCCGTCCCAAGCAGAAAGAATACAAGTAAGGTGCTGGCTGCCGCGAGACTGTCACATACCAGCATGGTGCGCTTTTTATCCCATCTGTCGCTCAAAGCGCCTGCAAAGATACTCAGCAGTACGTAGGGTGCATAAGAACACACCGTCAGCAGAGCGGATGTAAGCGCGGATCCGGTCTGCTGGTAAGCCCAGATAACAAGCGCGTAACTGGTCATAGAACTTCCCAGTTCCGAAAATGACTGGGTTGCCCACAGAAGGATGAATGAGTGTAATCCCTGAAATAATTTTTTAAAGTTTTTCATTTGACTTTGCTCCTTTTTAATCATTTACTTAAATCGTCATATTAAAAATGCAAAGTCCGGTTGGACGAAAAATAGTCAAGCGCTGCTGCACCAGTGCATCAGTCAAACAGTGCAGAGATGAAACGCTTCCCATTTCTTATCTCCATGCAGTTTCGTCCGTATCAGACCTTGCATGGAGTTCTGTCAATGCAGAGTATCATAAGAATTTCCTCCTTTCTCACAAGCATATAAAATATCTCCAAGAATAGATAGAATCTGGCGAGTACCTCGAATAATAATTAGCTGTCAGTTTTACTTACGAATTCCTCACCGCGCATCTGCTTCATCACAATGCGGTACAAGACTGTCGTGATGGCAAAGGTACAGGCATCAGCCACCGCCTGTGCCATCTGAATGCCAAACAGGCCGAAGAGCGGGGGCAGAATCAGCAGTGCAGGGATGAAGAAAAGCCCCTGCCGGGCGGAGACAAGCACGGAAGCATATCCAGTCTTCCCCATGGTCTGCATCATCATATTATTCATAATAATCCATCCGTTCAGTATAAAAGTCAGGCATTGGAACCGAAGCGCCGTTGTTCCGATCCGGATGACTTCCGAATCATTTCGGAAAATGCCGACCAGATGGCCGGACAGCAGTGCACCGGTGACCGCCAGAACGAACAGAACCACGGTGGAGACCTTCACACAGAACCAGAAAGCCTCCCGGACACGGCCATATTTTTTAGCGCCGTAGTTAAACCCGCAGACCGGTTGGAATCCCTGCCCGAACCCGATCAGAGCCGAACTGGCAAACATGGTAATCCTGCTCACAATGGACATGGCGGCAATCGCGGCATCCCCATAGGGATTCGCGGCAATATTCAGCGTCATGGTAGCGACACTGCCAAGTCCCTGCCGGAAAAGCGACGGCAGCCCGCCGCCCAGGATCTCCCGCAGCCGTTCTTTTCGGAACCGGACGTTACGGAACCGGATGGGGATGCACCCAGAGATGCGGATGCCGGCCAGCAGCAGAATAAAACTGACGAACTGGCTGAGTATCGTGGCAATGGCGGCTCCCGAGATCCCCATGTGAAAGACAAAGATAAAAAGCGGGTCCAGCGCGATATTGAGGACCGCCCCGATGGTAATCCCGACCATGGAATAAAAAGCATTTCCCTGAAAACGGATCTGGTTATTCAATACAAGCTGTGCAGTCATATTGGGGGCGCCAATCAGTATGATCCCAAGGTACTGCTCCGTGTAAGGCAGAATCGTTTTCGTAGAACCAAGTACAATGCAGAGCGGTTTCAGAAAAATCAGTCCCAGTGCCATTACTGCAAAACCGAGGAACAGAGCCAGGAAAAATCCCGTGGCCGCCAGCTGCCCCGCTGCATCCGCATCTTTAGAACCAAGCCTTCTGGAAATAGAATTCCCCGACCCGTGTCCGCAAAAAAAGCCCAGCGCCTGAATCACAGCCATGAGTGGAAATGCTACCCCTACCGCCGCTGTCGCACTGGTGCCGATCCGGCCGACAAAAAATGTATCGGCCATATTATAAAATGAGGTAATCAGCATACTGATAATCGTTGGAACAGCCAGCCGGCCAATCAATCCGGGGATGGGCGCCTCCGTCATCATCCGGTATTTTTCATCCTGAGATGTATTACTGTGCAATGCAATCGCGTCCTTTTTGTAATTTGTTTGTTATGTAGAACTTATTTCACAGCATAGCGGAATTATACTGCCAGGAAGACACAACTTCGTTCATCTATGCTTCATAGTATATCATTATATCAAACAGAAGTGCCAATATCTATCGAAGCTCTTCAGATTGTATAAAAAATTTATAGAATTTATAGAAAATAGATTTGGTTTGAATTTCATAGTATCATCCGTAAACACCCCAAAGCTCCCATACCTAAAAGTTTCCCCCCCCCCTATTCTAACATGATGCACGATACAAATAGCCCATTCCATCCGCCTACCCCGTCTCGGATACAACCTGGGGACTGAGGCTTTACTGCCGGTCGGATGAACCAGCCAATCGAACTGTAAGCGGCAAGCCCTCCGGCCCGTTGCTAAATCTCGTTGCTAAATCCCGATATTGCAGTTTGGGAATGTGTGATATATACTAAAAGCCTAAGGGATTATAATGGTGTTAAGATGCAGAGGTTTAAAGCGGGTGTGACTATGGATTTTTACAAAAGGACAGCCTTGGTATGTTCAATCATTCCGGAAGGAAAAGTTTCTACTTATGGGCAGATTGCGCTGCTGTGCGGAAAACCGAAGCATGCCAGGCAGGTTGGGTATGCCCTGAGCCGCGGGCTTGCGGGGGAGGATGCGCCGGCCCACCGTGTGGTGAACGCGAAAGGGATATTAAGCGGAGCCGCGGCATTTGCCACGCCGGACTTGCAGAAGCAGATGCTGGAAAATGAGGGCGTGGAGGTACTCTGGACAGAAGACGGCTGGCGGGTAGATTTAAAACGGGACGGCTGGAAGAATACAATGGACGAAGCTTTATGGCTGCGGGAAGAATTTGACAGAAGGAACATCTGACAGATTATGTAATAGCCAATGGCATTAATTTACAGGAAGAGGAAATGAATGGATAAATATAAAATTTTGAAAGAAGTGTTCGGATATGATTCATTTCGTGACGGACAGGAGGAACTTGTTGAAAGCACGCTGCAGGGAAGAGACGTACTGGGGATCATGCCGACCGGGGCTGGAAAATCGATCTGTTACCAGGTCCCTGCGTTATTGTTTGAGGGGATTTCCCTCATTATATCTCCCCTGATCTCTCTTATGAAGGATCAGGTGACGGCCCTGAACCAGCTGGGGATACACGCCGCCTTCATTAATAGTTCACTGACGGAGGTTCAATACAGAAAAGCGATGGACAATGCCAGAAACGGCAGGTACAAGATCATCTATGTGGCGCCGGAGCGATTGCTGACGGAGTCCTTTTTATCGCTTGTCAGCTGTGTAAATATCTCCATGGTAGCTGTGGACGAGGCGCACTGTATATCCCAATGGGGGCAGGACTTCAGGCCCAGCTATCTCAAGATCGTGGATTTCATCAATATGCTGCCAAAAAGACCAGTTATTGCGGCCTATACGGCAACTGCCACCAAGGTGGTTAAGGAGGATATTGTCTGTATTCTGGGTCTGCAGGAACCGACGGTCATGGTTACGGGGTATGACAGAAAGAACCTTTATTTTGCGGTGAAAAAGCCAAAAAATAAGATGGCTGAGCTGCTGGCGTATCTTCAGAAGAATGGGGATAAGAGCGGGATTATCTATTGCAACACCAGAAAAAATGTGGAGGAGGTCCATGAGGCTCTGCTGCGGGAAGGCTACATGACGGCAAAGTACCACGCGGGCCTGTCGGATTCCGCGAGGAAACAGAATCAGGAAGATTTTATCTATGATATAAAGCCCATCATGGTGGCGACAAATGCGTTTGGGATGGGGATTGACAAGTCCAATGTGCGGTTTGTCATCCATTACAATATGCCCAAGGATATAGAAAGCTACTATCAGGAGGCCGGACGTGCCGGGCGTGACGGGGAGCCGTCGGAGTGCATACTTCTGTATTCCGGGCAGGATGTGAAGATCAATGAATTCCTGATCGGCAGGCAGACAGAGAACGAAGATCTGGATTATGAAGAGCGGGAACTGATACGGGAGAGGGATAACGAGCGGCTTAGAAAAATGACCTTTTACTGTTTTACAAATGAGTGCCTGCGCGATTATATTCTGCGCTATTTTGGCGAATACGGCGGTAATTATTGCGGAAACTGTGAGAATTGCCTGATGGAATTCCAGGATATTGATGTGACGCAGGAGGCGGTCAGTCTGATCAACCTGGTCAGGACAAGCGGAGAACGATATGGCATCAACGCCATTATCGATGCGGTTCATGGATCTGAAAATGCAAAAGTACGCCAGTTCAGGCTGGACAGAAATCCTTATTACGGTACGCTGAAAAAAGTTACGCTGGTCCGCATCCGGCAGATTATGAATGATCTGCTGGTGAAGGGATATCTGTTCCTGACCACGAATGAATACCCGGTTTTGAAAATGACAGAAATGGGAAGGAATCTGGTCTGGGAGGAAACTCCGGAACCGGTGATTCTCAAACTTCCGAAAGAAGTGGAAAAAGCACCTGCAAAGCAGAAGGCGGAAAAGAAGCAGAAAGTGGTTGACGTGAAATATCCGGATCTGTTTGAACGCCTTCGTCAGAAACGGTATGAGATGGCACAGGAGAACCATGTGCCGCCGTATATCATTTTTTCGGACAGGACGCTGAAAGAGATGAGTACTTATCTTCCTTCTAATAAGGCGGCCATGCTTGAGATTAACGGGGTTGGTACAAATAAGTATGAAAAGTACGGCGAAGATTTTATGGGCATGGTCAAGGCATATATGGAAGAAAAAGGGATCCGTCCGGAGGAAGTAGAGCCAAAGGCAGAGCCGGAAGAGGAACTGGACGAAAAGACGGGTAAAAAGAAAGTAACCATCAAAGACGGATTTGAGGCATACCGGGACAGCCTGGTCTCACAGGGTGTTGTGCAGGCTTACGCGGCATGGACCGAAGAAGAGGAGGAGCGGCTGAAGGAAGAGTACCAATCCGGTATGAAGATAAAGGAGATCAGCGAAGTGCATCACCGTTCAGAGGGCGGAATACGCAGCAGGCTGAAGAAGATGGGAATGATTCTTTAACTGCAGGCAGTTAAAAAATAAAGAAAGAAACAGATAAAAAGAGGCATCTTCCGGTTAATCATGTTTAACCAGGGATATGCCTCCTTTTTTGTGATAAGGTATATAGCCGCAAAGCGGCATCGCGGCGGCGCCAAAGTGTGCAAGCCCTTCATGAGTGAGGCGATGAGAAGTTTAGGCGGGCCTGCCCACTTTGTTTTTTGCCAGATACACCAAGTTGACAGACCGCAGGAGATATGGGAGGATATGAAAGATTACAGGAGGCGGGAAAGCGGAATGTATACTTGGCTTAAGCGGCAAAATCCACGATTTGGCTGTCTTTGAAAATATATTTAATTTAGAAAATTTAAATCATTTCAGGAATCCCATCCGTTATTATTAGTAGGGGACGCCCTGAGGAGGAAAAATTGACGCGCGAAAATGAAATTTTTAAACAAATAGAACAAGGGAATATGGAGGGGCTGGATGAGCTGGTCAGTATGTATTATCCGGAAATATACCGGTATTGCTGTTGGCATACCTCTAACCAGGCAAATGCAGAAGATGCGGTGCAGGAGACATTTCTGAAGGCAGTCCGCTATATGGACAGGTATGCCCACCGGGGCAGATTCCGAGCCTTTCTCTATCGGATTGCTGCGAATACATGCATTGATATGAGCCGGAGGAAATGTGAGGTGCCCGTGGAGGACGAGGTGTTGGAGGCAGTGCCTTTGGTGGATTCCTCCTTCCAGGAGACGGAAGACGATACGGACTTTTTGAGGCTTGTCAGGCAGCTTCCGGAGGAAATGTCGGAACTGGTCTTTCTGCGTTATGGACAGGAAATGAAACTGCGGGAGATCGCGGAGATTACCGGGCTGCCAGTCAGAACGGTACAGTCAAAGCTTCGTTATGCACTGAAAAGGCTGAAAAAGACGGCTGCTGCAGGGCAGGACAAAGAGGGAACATTGCAAAACATGCAGGAATGGCGGGGTGATGGAGATGAAAAATGATGCATTTATAACGGAGCTTAGAAAAGAGTTCCGGGAAAAACAACCGGAGATTTGTGAAAAACATTTGGAAAAAACGGCCGGTATGGTGAAAACTTTTTATACAAGCAGGCAGAACAGCCTGTCCAGGGCCAGAAGAATCGGATTTGGTGAACTGGTTCTGCGCCAGGTCCGGTTTATCGGTTGGAAAATATGGTGTTTACAGTTGATGGTGCTGGTTGGAATGTTTTGTGCGCTTCATACCATTTTAGCGAATATGGAGGTGGCCTCCAGGCATCTGCCCTATCTTCTGTTTGCGATGGCTGTGATGCTGGCGTGGATGGCAGTCCCCATGATGGGAAGAAGCCTCCGATACCATATGGCAGAAGTCGAGAGTGCATCTCTGTTCTCGGCCGGCCGGCTGATGGCGGCAAGGCTGCTGATTACAGAAGCCGGGGCGGTTGTATTGATGGCGGGAATGATTTGTATTACGGCTGCGGGAAATATATACCGCTTCAGCGAGATTATTTTTACAAGTCTGCTGCCATTTCTGGCAGTAAGCGGTATCTGTACCGGCCTGCTTGGGCACATCAGAATCCAGTCTTATGTGAAAAGCTGCAACGCGGGGGTGGTATGCATTCTTGTACTCGCTTTTATCATGGACCGGCTGGACACAAAAAAACTGGCGGATCTGCCGCAAGCAGTGGGATGGACGGCATGTGTATTCTGCCTGGCGCTGTGTGCATATCAAATCCGGAGAATCTGGAAGAAAGACAGCCTTAAGGACGGAGCGGCGTTTTGCTGAAATATATGTTAAGCAGAGGCAGCAGTTCAGTTTCGTCTGAACTGCTGCAGGTACGAAGTAAAACGAGCTGAAAGGAGAAAATATGGAGCTGAAAATAGAACATCTTACAAAAAAATATAAAGACAAGACGGCGGTGGATGATGTTAGCCTGACGGTTACCCCTGGGATCTGGGGGCTGCTCGGCGCAAACGGAGCCGGGAAGACGACTTTGATGAGAATGATAGCGGGAATCATGAAACCCACCTCGGGCTGCGTGAAGTATGACGGGATCAATATCGCTGCGCTTGGGGGGACCTACCGGGATATCTTTGGATATCTGCCCCAGGAGTTTGGATTTTATCCGGAATTTACCGTAAAAGATTACCTGGAATATATGGCGGTGTTAAAAGGGCTGACCAGGCAGGAGTCAAAACGAAAGATCGGAGAACTCCTGGAGACACTGACGCTGGGGGAGGTAAAAAATAAAAGGATTGCGAAGCTGTCCGGCGGAATGAAACGCCGTGTGGGAATCGCCCAGGCGTTGTTAAACGAACCGGAGATCCTGATACTGGATGAACCCACAAGCGGGCTGGATCCAGGAGAAAGGGTCCGTTTCCGCAACCTGCTCTCTGAGTTTGCACAAAACAGGATCGTACTGATCTCCACACATATCGTACCGGATGTAGAGTATATAGCCAGCCAGAATGCTGTCATGAAAGACGGACGTATATTGGCATCGGGGACGACAGATGAGCTGGTAGGAATTATGGACGGCAAAGTCTGGAATGTGCAGATGCCCGCCTATGATGTGCATCGGGCAGAGCAGAAGGCCAGGATCGTAAATCTGCGCAACGATAACAGTGACTATGTATCCGTCCGTTATCTCTCGGACCAGCCGGTTTTTCACGATTCCGTACAGGCTCAGCCGAGACTGGAGGATTTGTATCTGTGGCTCTTTCCGCAGGAAGAATCGGGAAAGGAGGAACACTGATATGAGACTTTTTCTAATGGAACTGAAACGAATTCTGAAAACCAGATCCGTACAGATCGTGATACTGGGAGCCCTTTTGCTGACCGCATTATTGGCATATGCACCGATTAGCTTTGTGAGATACACCATACAGGATGATTCCGGGTATAAGTCGGAGTTCAAAGGGATGGAGGCAATACGGGTACAGAAGGAGGCCCAGGCGGACTATGCGGGAATCGTGACGCCGGAGATGATCGTACAGGCATTGGCACAATATCAGGAATGCGCGGGGCAGTATAAAAACGGTATTTACGATGAAAATATGCCTGTCAATGAATACAACGAAAAAATAGCGCCGGTTTCCTTTATTGTCAGGAAACTGGCAGAGGTGTATGCAGACGATAAATCAGGATTTGCAGCAGATGAAATGAGCCTGACGGCGGAGGATGCCGGGCGGTTTTATGAGCAGTGCAGCCAGCACCTGTCAGATGTGATGAATCTGGAACAGCCGAATCATCCCCAGGCCAGGAAGAAGGCTGCGGCCATGTACGAAAAAGTGGATAAGCCCTTTTCCTATTACCCGGGTACGGATTCCAATTCTATAGAATATTTCGGGATCATGGTACTTTTGATGGCAGTGGTAGGAGTCGTAATCACAGTACCAATATTTTCCATTGAATACCAGACAGAGTCTGACCAGATCCTGCGCTGCACAAAACATGGAAAGCGTCGGCTTGCGATCGTAAAACTGCTCGCCTGCTTTACCATACTGACCGTAATATATGCGATATGCATGACGATTTTCACAATCATAATTAACACAGCATTTGGCTGGGAGGCCAGGCAGACAGATGTGCAGTTTTTGTTTTCCGCAATCACTTTTATAAAACTGACAGTGGGGCAGCTGCAGCTGCTTATTATAGGAATGGGATATCTGACCTTACTCGCCACAATTTTCTTTACCCTGTTTTTATCCAGCAGACTAAAAAGCGTGTCTTCAACCGCCATCACAGCTCTCGTCTTCTGCATTCTGCCCTTCTTTCTCAACAGCTTTTGGAATAGCGGTTTGGGCGACTGGATCAGCGCGGTGCTGCCGTCGGGCGGAACAGGAATGGGGAACAGCTTCTTGTACGCCCTGCTGGATACCCGGTTTCTGTTTATCGGGGAGCATGCCTTCTGGGTACCTTGTGTCATGGCAGTGGCTGCAGCCGTAAATATAGTATTGTTCTGTGTACTAACGGCAGAAACTTACTGCAGACGTACCATCTAAAAAGAATGAATTGGGGTATGAGTGGGGGGCGCGGATGAGGGGCGCTAATGAGAAGGCGAGTCCGGCGCCTGGCGGGGCAATGTCTGCTGGTGAAATGTCCTGACACTTCGCTAAGAAGCTGTAGAAGAAAACGGAAGGCAAAGAGGGGTACTTGACGCATTTGGCCCGAATGCCGATGCATTCGCGCCGCAGGCGTCAACAGAATTTGCCTGGTAAGGCAAATTCTGCCCCCTCTTTGCCTTCCGTTTTCTTCAACAGCTTCTAGAGCTTGCTTTATGGACTTTTCACCAGCAGACATTGCCCCGCCAGGCGCCGGACTCGCCTTCTCATTAGCTGGGCGCATCAGGACGGAAGATTTGGACTCATTTCCCGGGAGGAAGCCTACGACGGGAGCGGCGTATTTGGGCTCACTAGGATTTATGTTTTTTAGAGGGGGAATTTGTCTGTAAAGGTCTTAGGGCGCAAGCTTTTTCCGTTTATTGACTATGAAGTATAAAGTCATATTACAGATGATCTCTTAAAGAGTGTCAGCTAAAGAACAAAGTGTTTTAATAACCGGGGCAAAAACAGTACCGAGGAGTCTTTTCCATCCGCTGCTCCCGTTCAGACGGTACCAACGAAAAGAATTTCTTACTTTCCGTCCGGATGAACCAGCCAAGGGGGAGGTGGGACGCAGGACTTTCTGCCTGTAAGGCCGGTTTAAAACGCCTTATAGCGGACGATTAGAAGTTCTTATAGAGCCAGAGGCGCCCAGAAGGGATGAAAATTGATTTTCAAAATCAATTTTCATTCCGGCCTAAAACGAGAAAGCATCCGGCTTTCTCGTTGCATGTCGGAAGTGCCCTTCTGGGCGCCTCTGGCTCTATTAGAACTTCTTCGTCAAGCGCTCAGGATTTTAAACCGGCCTTACAGGCAGAAAGTCCTGCGTCCCACCTCCCCCTTGGCGTCCCCTCCCCGAATCTTAACAAATTCTTCCCCCAAAAGTCTTGACCCTTACGGTGCGTCAGGGTGTATCGTAGTCTTATCAAAGGAGGGTATGAAAAATGAGAACAGTGAAAGAAGTATCAGAAATAACGGGTATCAGCGTGCGCACGCTTCATTATTATGATGAGATTGGGCTGTTAAAGCCTACTTCATGTAGTGAGGCCGGATACCGGCTTTATGACGATAACGCACTTGAGACTCTTCAGCAGATTCTGTTTTTTAGGGAATTTGATATGCCCTTAAAGGAGATCAAATCCATTATGGATAATCCCGAATTTGATAAGGATAAAGTACTCACCAGCCAGATGCGGATGCTGGAACTGAAACGGGACAGGCTGAACCGGCTGATCGGTACGATCATGGATATTCTGAAAGGAGAGAACAGGATGAGTTTTGAAGTATTCAGTAAAGCGGATATCGAGGAAATGTACAGCCTTATGCTGGAAAATATGGGAGAATCGCAGAAAGATGCTCTGAAAAAACAGTATGGTGATCTGCACAAATTTAAGGAATCTTTTCTGGAGAAAGCCGGTTCCGGGCAGGCGCAGGAAAATTATCAGAAGATGATTGAATGGTATGGAAGTAAAGACAAAGCAATGGACGCGGTAAAAGATAACCTGCCGGAAGAAGTTTTTAATGCCTATCAGAAAAGAAGCGAAACACTTTATCAAAAACTTGCGGAATTAAAGGGGAAGGATGTAAGCACGTTTGAGGTAAAACAGATTGTAGGGGAGCTGGATTTTGTTTCCAGACAATTGTATCAGATGGATGATGTGAGCGCGATGATGTTGGAATTGGCAGAGATGTATGAGACGGACGAAGGAATGGACAAATACTATAATACTGCCTATGGAGACGGAACAGCGAAATATTTGTGCAGGGCAATCCGGGCGTTTTACTGCTAAAGCGCGTTAGAAAATTGTAAAAGCAGCAGCTGTCTGTAAGATAGCCTAAATTTTCGAGAGAATTGCCGCATATGCGGAGTGTTTAAGATGAGGGTTACTATTCACGGCTCATGGGCAGATGCCCGGAGACCATCACGTCATCGGCTCCGATTCTGTGCAGCAGGGTGCACGGCACGGTCTGAACAGTAACTGAATCGTAACGACAATGGCGCTATGCGACATATGGGGTTTTATTGCAGAAATATAAGTGGTACAATGGGGATGGAACCGTTTGTGATGTTTAGGAGTGTATGAAGGAGTGATTCGAATGAATGAAACATTGCGGTGTCTGGAGGAACGCAGGAGTATTCGTAAGTATACGGGAGAGCAGATTCCGGAGAAGATTCTGGAGCAGATCCTACAGGCAGGCACGTATGCGCCCACCGGGATGGGGCTGCAGTCTCCGGTGATGGTAGTTGTGCAGGATGCGGATATGATCCGAAGGCTTTCTGCTCTGAATGCGGAGGTTATGGGGACGGACAGCGATCCTTTTTACGGGGCTCCAACGGTGATTGTCGTGCTGGCAGACAGATCCAGGGGGACCTGCGTTGAGGATGGCAGTCTGGTTATTGGGAATCTGCTGAACGCGGCGGCTTCACTTGGAATCGGATCCTGCTGGATTCATCGGGCGAGAGAGGTGTTTGCCGGGAAAGAGGGCAGAGAGATTCTGGCAGGCTGGGGCCTGGATCCGGACCGGTATATTGGCGTGGGGCATTGTATTTTGGGATATGCGGCGGAACAGGGGGAGGCGAAGCCGAGGAAAGCCGGCTATGTGATCCGTGCTTAGAAGCCTGGGATCAGGCCTGTATCATGTATACAAGAACGGTTAAAAGATGTATAAGTCGGAACTGGCACATTGGGTAGGCAAAAGCCTTCCAATGTGTTTGTCTTTATGTCCGGGAAACCGATTCCTGCTGATGCAGCTTTTTCCATTTCCCCGTCCGGTACTCCATATATGAGATCAGATAATTTGCCGTCCAGCCGATGGGGACTGCCAGCCAGACCATGGATATGCCGAAAAGAGGAGCCATAGCGGCAGCAAAACAGACCCGGATTCCAAGATTTACCAGGTTTGCTACGGTAAACATTTTCATATCTCCGGCTCCGCGCAGTAAACCGTCTGTGATCATTTTCAGGCCGATCAGGGCGTAGAACCAGCCCATGAATCTGAGGCAGCGGATGCCGGTATCCAGAGCCAGGACGGAACCGCCTTCCCCGAGAAACATGGTGATGATCGGGCGGTAAAACAGCTGCAGTGCGAGGCAGAGCAATACGGCAAATGCGGCAACGATCCCATAGGCAGTGTGATAGCCCTTCTGTACCCGGTCGAACCGGCGGGCCCCGATGTTTTGGGCTGTGTAGGGGGACATGGCATTGCCCATTGCGGCCATGGGGACGAAGCACAGGGCCTCCACGCGCATGGCGGCGGAGTATCCGGCAAGGATTTCGGAACCAAAATTGTTGACAACCGACTGCACCAGCATCATGCCGATGGAGACCGTGGACTGCTGAAGGATAGATGGAAGTGCGATTCTGGTCATAGCCTTCAGTTCCTCTTTGCCATACGGTACAGCAGGCCCGGCGGGGTATGCCTTCAGTTCCCTTAAGAACAGAATAAAGGCGGTGATTGCAGAGATGCCCTGGGCTATAAGCGTGGCCCATGCGACTCCGGCTACCCCGAGATCCAGGGAATATACCATGTAGATATCCAGAAGGATATTAAATACAGAGGAGAATATCAACAGGTAGAGCGGAATACGGGAGCGCCCCAGCGCATTAAACATGGAAGACAGCACATTGTACATAAATAAAAAGGGAAGCCCCAGAAAATAGATATTCAGGTATTCTGTGGCCTGTCCCATGATATTGGACGGCGTGTTCAAATACAGCATGATCGTGCTGCTCTGCCATAAGCCGAAAGCGCCCAGCAGGATGCTCAGACCAAGAAATGTGAGCAGTGCGGTGGATATGGAGCGTTTCATCTTTGTATAATCCCGGGAACCGAAAAGGCGGCTCGTAACAACGGAGGAACCGATGCCGCCGCCGATGGCGATAGAAATGAATACATTGGTCAGCGAATAGGACGCCCCAACTGCAGCCAGGGCATCTTCGCCCACAAACCGTCCGACCACGACGGAATCGGCCATGGTATAAAACTGCTGGAACAGGTTTCCGATCATAATAGGAAAGGCAAAGACAAGAAGTGCCTTCAGAGGTCTTTGGTTTATTAAATATTCTTTATTCATGAGTGTGGCACCTTTCAGTAATAAAATCAGTAAAATTAGTATTGCTAAGTTCATAAAGATTATAAGTATATTTTAGTAACAGTTCGAGCGTGCCTGAACTCTTACATATTTTAAACGTTTATTTGGAAATCATGTTATAAGGTTTAAGAAAATGATTTCTGTGGTATTATAAGAAAAAGACATTTGTTTCCTGAAAGGAGATGCGCAATGAAAAGCCTGAAATTAAGAGAAGGATTTTACTGGACCGGTATTGTGGATGATTCCCTGCGTGTATTTGACATCATTATGTATACGGAGTTTGGAACTACATACAATTCGTATGTATTAAAGGCCGGGGATAAGACAATTTTGTTCGAGACAGCTAAAGAGAAATTCTGGGATGATTACCTGGAAAAACTGGAAGAAGTGACTACAGTCAGTGAGATTGATTATCTGGTCGTAAGCCATACGGAGCCGGATCACGCGGGAAGCGTAGAGCGGCTTCTGGATATGTGTCCGCATCTGAAGATTATTTCTACCGGGACTGCAAACGGTTTTTTGAAAGAGATCGTGAACCGGGATTTTACGGGAATTGTGGTTAAAGATGGGCAGAGTATGCAGATTGGGAATAAGACGCTGTATTTTATGGCTGTGCCGAACCTGCACTGGCCGGATACGATGTACACTTACATTGAGGAGGAGCAGATCCTTGTAACCTGTGATTCTTTTGGCTCTCATTATGGATTTCATGATGTGCTGCTGAGCAGAGTGGAGAACTGGGAGGATTATGAAAAGGCCACGAAGTATTATTTTGACTGTATCATCGGCCCCTTTAAGTCTTATATGGTCAAGGCGCTGGAGCGGGTGCGCCAATTGGATATTACGATGATATGTACCGGTCACGGGCCGGTTCTGGACACAAAGCTGGAGCAGATCTACCAATGGTATGAGAAATGGTGTGACGTCCGCAATCCTAATCAGAAGAAAACCGTTATTATTGCCTATGTCAGTGCTTATGGATATACAAAAGAGCTGGCAGAGAACATTGCGGAAGGGATTCGGGAATGCGGGGATATTGATATCCGCCTTTATGATATGGTAGAGGCAGATCCGGGCAAAGCCGTGGAGGAACTGGGATTCGCAGACGGGATTTTGCTTGGGACGCCTACGATTGTGGGGGAGGCGCTGAAACCGATCTGGGATCTGACGCTGGCTATGACGCCGGTTACCCATGGCGGCAAGCTTGCAGGCGTATTCGGCAGTTACGGATGGAGCGGCGAAGGCGTTCCCCATATAGAAGAGCGCCTCAAACAGCTGAGGATGCAGGTGGTGGAAGGGTATCAGGTTCGTTTCAGACCGGATCAGGCGGACAGACAGGACGCCTTTGATTTTGGATATAATTTTGGGTGTATCCTTCTGGACAGACCAAATACAAAGAAGAAAACCGCAGAGAGCGGCCTTGTAAAATGCCTTGTCTGCGGAGAGATATTCGATGCCTCACTGGAGATCTGCCCGGTCTGCGGGGTGGGGAAGGAAAACTTTGTTCCCGTGGAAGTGGAGGAGAGTTCTTACCGCAAAGATACGGAAGACTTCTATCTGATTCTGGGAAATGGCGCGGCAGGTTATCAGGCGGCAAAGGCTATCCGTGAACGGGATAAGACAGCTTCCGTTGTGATGATTTCTGATGAACCTTACCGCTCATACAACCGGCCCATGCTGACAAAGTCTATCATGGCGGAATTAGATGAGGACCAGATCGCCATTCAGGATGAAAGGTGGTATCAGGAACAGAAAATCGTACAGGTTCTGGGTAAGAAAGTGACTTCCGTGGATACAAAAGAAAAAGAGGTGTCATTGGAGGATGGAACACGCCTGAAATATACAAAGCTGATTTATGCTCTGGGCGGGGAGTGCTTTATCCCTCCGATTCCCGGCAGTGACAAGGAAGCAGTCGTAGCTATCCGGAGACTGCAGGATACGAGGAAGATTGCCGATCTTCTTCCTAAGGTAAAAAATGTCGTTGTCATTGGCGGCGGCGTACTGGGGCTGGAGGCTGCCTGGGAGATGAAGAAGGCAAAGTGCAGTGTTACGGTGCTGGAAATTGCGCCTGTTCTGATGGGGCGCCAGCTGGATGCTTCTGCGGGAGAGTTGTTAAAAGATATTGGCGGAGAGTGTGGAATTAACATCAGGACCGGCATACAGGTGGAGGAGATTCTGGGAGAAGAGCGGGTAACCGCAGTTCGGCTGAAAGGCGGGGAGGAAATCCCTGCGGATATGGTTATCATTTCCAGCGGAGTCCGCGCCAATATCGGGCTGGCTGAGCAGATGGGGCTGGAGACGGATCGTGGCGTGGTGGTGAACGGCAGAATGGAAACGAGTATGGCAGATGTATATGCATGCGGTGACTGTGCACAATACCAGAACGTCAATTATGCAATCTGGCCGGAAGCCGTGGAACAGGGAAAAGTGGCAGGCGCCAATGCGGCAGGAGAAGAAGTTGAATATGAGCAGGTACCGGCGGCGCTTACGTTTAACGGAATGAATACCGCGCTTTATGCAGTGGGAGATACGGGGAAGAACCCGAACCTTGTGTATAAGACGGTGGAATTTAAAGATATGGGTAGAAAACAGTATAAGAAATATTACTTCCTTAATAATAGACTTTGCGGAGTTATCCTGATCGGGGATGTGGCTGAGATGGGGAAGATGGGATCGGCAGTGGAGAAACGAATGGCTTATGGGGAGGTTATGAAAGGGTAGGAGGTCCGCGGTTTTGACGGACATACGGGAAGCAGCCTTCGGGTACACATGCCGGAAGGCTGCTTCCCGTCTGTCCGACAAAACCGCTGGGCGCATCCGGGCGGTAGGAAGGGCGTGGCTTTTCTCGGGAGTGAATGGAACGGGGGAGGCGGATTGGGTTGGAAGTAGATTGAGTTGGACTGGTAGTAAGTAGAGGGGGATATTTGCTGGAGGAGCCAGTGTGGGGATGGTATTGCTGGATTGGATTTACAGTAGTTTTTTACTATGATAGAATATTAAAATAAGATATGGTCAGCACGGGGATTTTTTTGTGAGGATGTTGGTGACTGCAGGGATTGTGAAGTGAGGGATTGAGTATGGCTTGTTTGTTGATTGTTGAGGACGATGTTGATTTGGGGGAAGGGATTGGGTTTGCTTTTTCGGCGGACGGGTATGTCACGGACTTGGCGGTTAGTATCCGGGACGGGCGGCGGATGCTGGCCAGGGGCGGGTATGACTGTGTTATTTTGGATTGTAATTTGCCGGATGGGAGCGGATTTGATTTTTGCAGGGAGATTCGGGCGGAGAGTGATGTGCCTGTATTGATGCTGACGGCCAGGGATACGGAGCTGGATGAGGTGATGGCTCTGGAGCTGGGGGTTGATGATTTTATGACGAAACCTTTTTCGGTTGCGGTTCTGAAAGCGCGGGTGAAACGGCTGGTTATGCGGCGTGATGGAGGACAGGCTGTCCAGTCTAATGGGATACGGGTTGATCTGCGGGAGTGCAGGGTTTTTCGGGATGGCGGGGAAGTTCTGCTGAGTAAGGTGGAGTATAAGCTGCTGTTGTTTTTTCTGGAAAACCGGAATCAGGTTTTGTCTAAGGAACAGATTTTGGAATATGTCTGGGACAGTTCCGGGCGGTTTGTGGATGAGAATACGGTTTCTGTGAATATTCGGAGACTGCGTTCTAAGATTGAGGAGAACCCGGATTCCCCCAGCTGTATTAAGACGGTGCATGGACTGGGATACATATGGAAAGAGAACTAGTATATCGAATAATAATGAGTGTCTGATTACGCATGTGAGGGTGGATAGAAACAGGGCGGTAGAGAATGATGGAATGGTTATGGATGGGGATTTTTGGCGGACTGGCTCTTGTTTTTGCCGGAGCAGCGCTGTGGTTCAGGCGGAAGAAACAGAGGCTTTACCGGGAAGTTGACCGGATGATGGACCGGATTCTGGATAATAAAAGGATTGAACAGACGGATTTGAGTGAGGGGGAGGTGTCTGCCCTTGCGGGGAAGGCGAGGCGTATCCAGGAAAAACTGGAGGCTGAAGTGGGCGGCGCCCAGAGGGAGAAGGAGCAGGTAAAAAGCTTGATTTCCAATATGTCTCATCAGCTGAAGACTCCTCTTGCAAACATTATGATGTATGAAGAAATTCTGGAGGATGGATCGCTTCCACGGGAGGAACAGGAGAAGTTTCTTGGTAAGATGAAGAAGCAGTCGGTAAAGGTGGAGTGGATTCTGAATTCTCTGTTTAAGATGGTGAAGCTGGAACAGAATGTGATTGTATTTGAGGCGGAGGGGGCACTGATACGCCGGACGCTGCTTGACGCGGTGAATCTGGTTTACGAAAAGGCACAACGCAAGGGGATTGAGATAGAGACCGAGTATTTTCCGGACTGTTTCCTGTACCATAATCCCAAATGGACTACAGAGGTATTTGCCAATATTCTGGAGAATGCCGTAAAGTATACGCCGGAGTCAGGGTGTATTACGATAGGGATGAGGCGGTATGAGATGTATTCGGAGATCTGGTTTCGGGATACAGGGATGGGAATCGCGAAAGAGGAGCTGACAAAGATTTTTCAGCGCTTTTATCGGAGTAAGGATGCGGAAAATATGGACGGATCCGGGATTGGCCTGTATCTGTCCAAGTTGATTCTGGAAAAAGAGAAAGGATATATGAACGTGGCTTCTGAGCCTGGGAAGGGAAGCTGCTTTTCTGTTTTCTTACAGAACTGTGGAAATTGATTTCTGACAGTTTTGTAAGAATTTCTTTTTTATTTGTAGGATGTATGTAAGCACGCCCTGATAAAATCAGAATGAACAGGAAAGGAGTGTTTAGGATGAAGATTTTAGACATACAGCATGTAGATAAGGTATATGGCTCCCGGGATATCCCGGTCCGGGCGCTGTCCGACGTGAGTTTCTCCGCGGAGCAGGGCGAGTTTGCGGCAATTGTGGGGGCAAGCGGGAGCGGGAAAAGCACCCTGCTGAATCTGATCGGGGGGCTCGATATACCTACGAAGGGGAACGTGATCATACGGGACCACGATATAGCAGAGCTGAAGCGGAAAGAGCTGACGATTTTCCGGCGCCGTAATATCGGCTTCGTTTTCCAGAATTACAGCCTGATGCCGGTGCTTAACGTATACGATAATGTGGCTCTTCCGGCCACTTTCGACAAAGGAAAATATATGGATCACGCTTATATAGAGGATCTGCTGAAAGAGCTGGGACTTTGGGAGAAGAGAAAGAGCTACCCAAATGAACTGTCCGGCGGTCAGCAGCAGCGGGCGGCCCTTGCCAGGGCGCTGGCGAATAAACCAGCCATCATACTGGCGGATGAACCCACCGGTAATCTGGATTCCCGCACGGCCATCGAAGTGATGGGGCTTTTAAAGTCCAGCAGCAAAAAGTATAACCAGACAATTTTAATGGTGACACACAACGAAGCGCTTGCTCAGACCTGTGACAGGCTGATACGCATCGAGGACGGGCGGCTGTATGACGGCGAAAGAGAATTTTACGCAAAAGGCGGTGAGAAGCATTGAAAAACACCATCCGGCTGGCTTTTGCCTATTTAAAATATTACAAAAAACAGACGCTGTCCCTGTTTCTGGGGATTCTTCTTTCTGCGTCCATACTTACCGGTATAGGCTCTCTGATGGGGAGCGGAAGAAACGCTACTCTTGAAAATGCCAGAGGAAAGGCAGGAGACTGGCATTATTATGTGCGCTGCGATTTCCCCTGGTTCACGGATTTTCAGGGGCATACCGAGGGAAAGGGATACAAAGTAGAGAAGTTTGGGGTTCTGACGATCCGGAAAGTCATGGAAGAGCCCTACGAGATTACCATGGCATATGCAGACTCAGGTTATCTGGATATCATGGGCCGCAGGCTGGAGCAGGGACACTATCCACAGCAGAAAAATGAAGTGGCAATGGATACCTACACGCTCAGAAATCTGGATATTCCGGCGGAGATCGGAAGCCGGGTGAAGCTGGACAATGAGGAATTCACCCTGTGCGGAATCATTTCCAGCATGCCGGATGCGGACAGTATGCAGGTGTTGGTTGACCAGGATCTGGATTACGGGACAAACGGTGAGTTTCTTTATATGAAGTTTGATGAGTCCCGCAAGGTGTATAAGCAGGCGGCAAGACTGGCAGATACATTTGGGATTGAAAAATCCGGTTTGAAAAGAAATAATCAAATGCTCAAATATCTGGGCGGAGAGGGCGGCACGTCTGTGCTGAATACGATTAAGACGGGCGTCACGGTGAAGGGCACCGGTCTGCCTTATATCTGGTACATGCTGAATGAAAACTGGAATCTTACCGAAAAGGTAGTTATGGCCGCACTGGGGCTGTTCAGTATTTTCATCATGTACAGCCTGTTCCAGGTATCCGTTATCCGGAGAATGTCCCAGTACAGCATTCTGCAGACCGTGGGAATGGGGGAGAAAAGTACCTTTGGCATTCTTGCGGCAGAATTATTTATGATTTTTCTGCCCGGGTACCCGTTGGGCTGTATCCTGGGAAATGCTGCCGCCTCACTGATCTATAGAGCCCAGGGGCAGATTTTCGTGTATCCGGAAGACTTTATTGTACACCAGAGCGGGGATACCAGGCAGATAGCCGTGAGCCTGCCTGCCCCCGGCAGATTTTATATATCTGAAGATGTCATTGTGGGAGGGGCGGTATTCTTCCTTGTTCTGATCTTTCTGATTAGCTTCATACTGGTGCGCAGAATGCACAAATTGACGCTCAGGGAGCTGCTTGCCAAAGAAGGCGGGAAGAAAAGAAAGAACCGGAAAATATACAGCGTAAAGCTTCCAAATCTCACGGGGGTTCTGACAAAAAAGTTTATGTTTGCAAGAAAAGGAGCGTTTCTGGGAATTCTGCTCTCTCTGTCCGTTGGAGGCCTGCTTTTTCTGGGTGCGGCATACGTGTCTGAAAATACCAGAATTAATAATGAACTGACCTTCAAGGCTGATGACGGCTTGGGTTCAGATATCCAGATCTATGTAGATTCGGATGCACTGGAGACGGTCATCCCCGAGCGGACGGTTCAGGAGCTGAGACAGATACAGGGAATCAAAAGCATGAACGCGGTCAGATATATGCTGGGGGAAGTATCATTCCTGGACGGGACATTTAAATGGAATTCCTATTATCCTGAAATTGCGAACAGTGGGGATATCAAACCAGATCCGGTACTGATGGAGAAGTACAATGGCGTAGCTGTGCAGATCGGAGAGAAGGATTATCTGCTGAAAGCAAATATATACGGGTATGACGATGAGCTGCTTCAAGGCCTGAACGAGTATCTTCTGAAGGGAGAAATTGATCCGGACAGGATGCGCGCAGAGAACAGTATGATCTTCAAGACCATCATGGACGGGCAGGGAAATTATGACGGGATCGAGATCAAGGCAGGCGATAACATCACTCTGAAAACGCCTGCAAGCCCAGAAGCCGCCCGGGAGGTGCTGCGTTTTGAATCAGAGGAGATCCGGTACAGACATTCAGACTTCCAGGCAGCCGCAGTAGCAAGCCGGCCTCTGGCGAAGGTGGATACATTTATAGGGGATGACGGCAGGGACCGGGTTGATATCATCATGACAAATGAGCAGATGAAGAAGAATTTTGGAGTCAGCGGTTACCGGACAATCAGCATCAGCCTGAAAGAAGGGGCAGACGCCTCGAAAGTATCCGATGAGATACGCAAGACAGTGTCAGGAGTCAAGAAATGTGTTGTAAAAGATTATACGGAGCAGATCAAACAAGAGAATCAGTACCTTGCCCGGAAAATGCTGTTTTTCTATGGTGTGGGAGCGATTCTCCTGGCAATCAGTTTTCTCCATATCCTGAACAGCATGCAATATCTGGTGGCTGCAAGAAAGCACGAATTCGGCATCCTGCGGGCCATGGGTATCACCGATGCAGGATTCCGGAAAATGCTGGTGAAAGAGGGTGTGAGATACGGTCTGTATTCCAGCCTTGTCATGGTGGTGATGTACCTGATCTTACAGAAAATCCTGTATTACTTCATGGTTCATGTGTATCTGTACCTGCATCCCAAGGCGGGCATGTCCCCACTGCCTGTTCTGCTGATGGCAGCGGTAAATATCCTGATCTGTATCGTAGCAGTACTCATCTCGGGACAATCCGTACTAAAAGAACAGATCATCAAATCAATTGCATAGTCAACGAGCTTTAGACTCGGTGACGGATGGGGGACGACAAGCGGACTGTAAGCGGCAAGCCCTCCGGCCTGTATGGTCGGTTTAAAATCCTGAGCGCTTAACGAAGAAGCTCTAAGAGAACCAGAGGCACCCGGAAGGGCACATCCGGCATGCGCTGAAAAAATTGATATTTTTTCAGCACAGGCCGGATTGAAAATTGATTTCGGAGAATCAATTTTCATCCCTTCCGGATGCCTCCGGCTCTCTAAGAGCTTCTAATCGTCCGCTATAAGGCGTTTTAAACCGACCATACAGGCCGGAGGGCTTGCCGCTTACAGTCCGCTTGTCTGGCTCATCCGACCGGTTGGAAAAGACTCGTTCCCTAGTGGGGGTCTAAACGGGGGAGGCGGATGGGATTGGATGTGTGTAATGTGCATCTTGTTTAAATGTTTTTAATTGTTTAGGTATTATATTATGAGGGGGGGGAATTTTATTAGGGAATGTCATCCTGAATAGTCATACGAATCCGTTCATGCAGATGAACGCTCCGTGTAGTCAATTCACATCCGCTGCCCCCGTCAGGGATCCAAACCGGTGAACGGGCCCTTTCCTACCGGTCGGATGAGCCAGCTTTATGACAGGGATACCGGGGAGGGACCGGGGCTGTATATGCCGGTGCGAAATGCTAGAGTGCGCTTACTGCCCCTTGGACAACCGCTGCCGGATAGGCGGGGAAAAATTTGATCACCAAATCAAATTTTTACTGAACCCAGCGCGGGAAATCATCAGATTTCCCGTGATGTGTTCAGTGTACCCGTCTATCCGGCAGCGGTTGTCCTAGGGGCAGTTAGCAGCACGGGTGCATATCGCACCGGCATATACAGCCCCGGTCCCTCCCCGGTATCCCTGTCATTAAGCGTCCCCCCATCCGTGGCCGCGACTAAAGCGCGTCCACTAAATCCCTTTACTTTGGGGAAATTAGTCGTATAATTATGGGTGAAATATTTTTGTAGCATTGGGAGGTCAGACAGATGATGAAATTAAAAGCAAAGCAGCAGATGTCGGAATCGATGTCTCTGGCGGTGTTACTTACGCTGGCGGGGGGATTTCAGGATGCGTATTCCTATAACTGCAGGGGCAGGGTGTTTGCCAATGCCCAGACAGGGAATATTGTATTGCTTGGGCAGAACCTGGCTCAGGGGAACTGGGGGACGGCGCTGCATTATCTGATGCCTCTGGCTGCATTTGTCGGCGGGGTGTATGTGACGGAATGGGTGCATCATTTATATAAAGATTATCAGAGAATACACTGGCGGCAGATTGTCCTTGTTGTGGAAGTGGTTTTGCTTGCCGTGGTGGGGCTTCTGCCTCATACTTTTGATGTATTGGCTAATGTGCTGATGTCTTTTGCCTGTGCCATGCAGGTGAACAGTTTTCGTAAATTTAGGGGGATTCCCTGTGCTACTACAATGTGCATCGGCAATATGAGAAGTGCCACGGAAATGCTTTGTAAATATCATATTACAAAGGATAAGGCGCTGAAAAAGAAAAGTCTGCATTATTATTTTGTGATATTGATCTTTGCGGTTGGGGCCGCGGTCGGGGCGGTTATGAGCAGGGCTATTGGGCTGCAGTCTATATGGATAGCCGGGGCGCTGCTGGCGGGGGGATTTGTACTTATGTTTGTCAGGGAAGAATGAGAGTGAACCGCCTGTTTGGCGGGGAGGCGTACGTGAATTTCGGCATAAAAGACAGGGGACAACGGCAAACGTCTCCTGTCTTAATTATGCGCTTTTATTTCCCTGTGTGTCTACATCTTTTTAGAATCGAATTTTATAATGTGCGAGCCAATAGTTGACCTGGAGCATGTAGGCCAGCATCTGCGGACCGGCCATGAGCTGCCCGTACCAGGGCTTCCCATAGTCGGACGGGCTGTTTACAAATGCGTGGACTTTCTTGGTATCCAGCAGGCTGTGGATTGGCGCATTGGGATCGGTCAGGACTTCTTTCAGCTGGCCGCCAAGCATTTTTTCGTATGCGGGGTCGTATGTTTTCGGGTAGGGGCTCTTTTTCCTCCAGAGGATTTCGCTGGGGAGAAGCCCTTCTCCTGCGTGCCGGAGCAGACCTTTTACAATGCCGTCGGGGCATTTCATCTGCCAGGGTACATTGAAAATATACTCTACGATCCTGTAATCCGCCAGGGGAACCCTTGCCTCCAGACCGCTGTACATGCTGGTGCGGTCCATCCGGTCGAGCAGTGTTACCATGAACCACCGCAGATTGAGCCAGGCGATCTCGCGGCGTCTTTTTTCTTCAGGGGTGTCCCCGGGGAGGCGTGGTGTTTCTTGGATTGTTTTCTCGTAGGCTTCCCGGGCATATTCTTCCATGCGCAAATCCCGGATCAGGCAGTCATCCAAAAGTGTCTGTCTTGGCTCCATGCTCCGGGACCAGGGGAAGGCAGCGGTTTCAAAGGCTTCCCGGCTGTGGAACCAGGGATAGCCGCCGAAGATTTCGTCCGCGCATTCACCGGTCAGGGTGACTTTGTTGTAGTCCTTCACCTGGGAACAGAAGTACAGCATGGAGGATTCCACATCCGCCATACAGGGAAGATCCCTTGCATCTACAGCTTTATACAGGCAGTCCAGCTGATCCTGATTGGAGCATTCCAGGTACCGGTGGTTCGAACCGGCATATTCCACCATTTTATCAACGTAGGGCCGGTCCTGGCTGGGTTGGAAGGAATTGGAACGAAAGTAGCGGTTATTATCCACAAAGTCAAAGGAAAAGGTATTTAATACTTTCCCCTGTTTTTTCAGCTCCCTGGCACAAATAGCGGTCACAAGGCTGCTGTCTACGCCGCCGGACAGGAAGGTGCTGATTGGGATGTCGGAAAGCATCTGTTTTTTGACCGCATCCTCCACAAGCCACGCGGTCTTCTCGATCGTTTTTTCCATGGAATCTTCATGGGGACGGCTCTCCAGCATCCAATAGAAATCCTCCGTACAAGAGGTCCGGTCAAATGTGATGCACTGGCCCGGCAGAACTTCCAGGATGTCTTTGAAAACGCCCTTGCCGTATGTTTTGGCAGGCCCCAGGGCAAAGATTTCACAGAGCCCGGCGCGATCCAATACCGGGGTCACTCCGGGATAGGCAAACAGCCCTTTGATTTCCGAGGAAAATACAAGGGTTTCCCCGGCCATGGTGTAAAATAGCGGTTTGATGCCCAGCCTGTCACGGAACAGACAGAGTTCACCGGGAACCGAATCCCACAATGCAATAGCGAAGATACCGTTCAGTTTTTTGATATAATCTTTTCCATGGAGCATATACCCTGTCAGAATGACTTCTGTGTCGCTGGACGTGCAGAAATCAGCTCCCTCCAGGATCAGTTCCGCTTTCAGCTCCGCCATATTGTAAATTTCACCGTTAAATACAATCGCACATTCACGGTTCTGTGACCTGCGGATCATGGGCTGATGCCCCGTTGCCAGGTCGATGATCTCGAGCCTTACATGTGCCAGCCCGCACAGAGAGCTCAGATAAGTACCCTCATCATCGGGCCCCCTGCGTTTCTGCGCGCGGTTCATATCCTCCAGAATATGCTGCCACTTTGGTTCATTCGTTTTGTAATCCATGTAAGGGTTAAAAAATCCGGCAATTCCACACATTTTTTCTTCTCCTTTTTCATATAAATGTCATATCTTCTTCCAGTCTTTTCAGAATTATGACGAGGCGCCTTAGGCTTAAAGGATGACAGGCTGATACTGCCGTCCTTCCAAAGCGGCTTCCAGTGCAGGAATCAGAAGCTCGGTGTGTGCAATCATGGAGTTGGGCTTTTTCTGTGGATTATCCTGGCCAAATGGGATGAAATAGATATTTTTGGCGTTTAGTAACAGGCCGATATTTTTCATATTCATGCCAAGGGCATCGTTGGTAGAAATGGAGATGAGAAGCGGTTTGTTATTTCTGAGGTGGGCCTTTGCCGCCATCAGGGCTGGTGTATCGGTGATGCCGTTCGCCAGCTTGGCAATCGTGTTGCCGGTGCAGGGGAAGAGCACGAGGATATCCAGCAGACTGCCGGGACCGATCGGCTCTGCTTCGGATATGGTCATCATGGGGCGGACACCCGTGATGTCCTCGGCTTTTTTCAGAAACGTTTCCGCACTGCCAAAGCGGCTGTCAATGGTGCCGGAAGCGTCTGAGAAAATAGTTTGGACCAGAGCTCCTTCGTCTACAAGATTTTGGATTCCTTCAAATGCTTTTTCATAGGTACAGAAGGAGCCCGTCAGGGCCACTCCAATGGTTTTTCCTTCTAAAGACATATTTAATCACTCCTTATGAATTTGAGCCGTATGCTCCTGAGAGAGCAGAGATTCGATGGTTTCCTTTACCGCCTTCGCTGAGGAGGAAGGGGCATATTTCCCGGGCAGTCCCAGGCACAGAGCGGCTGTGATTCCCAGCCTCTGCGCCTCTGCAAAGTCGACTCCGCCGGGGGCAGACGCAATATCTATGATCGTGGCGGAACTTTTTACATTTTCCAGTACTTCCGCCGTTACAATCAAAGCGGGAACTGTGTTGAAAATAAAATCAAAGTTCCCGATGTGTTTTAAAAGAGCATCCAGGGGCATCGAAGTATCGGCGGCAACAGCAGCCTGTGCGCATTCCTGTTCATCAATAGAAAAGACAAAGACGCGGCAGCACAGGGCTTTTAAATATTGGACAAGTGTACGGCCGCATTTTCCATATCCAAGGACCGCACAACTGCTCTGGCGGAGATTCTGCGGGCTTCTGGAAATCGCCTCGCACAAAGCGCCCTCTGCTGTGGCTATCGTGTTGTAGTAAGCTAGGGAACTGTGTTCCATCAGATCATGAACAGAAACGCCCTTTTCCAGCGCCGCATTTTTAAAAGATTCCGGAATACAGCCGGAAAAGAAATGGCAGCCGGAGTTCAGAGAGGAGAGCAGTGCATCCAGATGCAGGCAGCCTTCCGGTGCATTCTGGCTGATATCACGCCCGTTTTTACTGAGCGGAATGGGACCAATGACGCAGCGGGAACCGGCACAGGCCTCCCGAAGATCGGAAACTGCGTTTACAACGGAGGCATCGGAGCACCTGCGCTCGTCGGGCGCAGCCATGAGGGCATAGCAGCATACACGGTTCTGATGGTGGGCCAGTTCTTCCGCCAGATATACCTGCCGCATATCGCCTCCAATGACCGCATAATCGTATTGGGGATATTCCATTGTGAAACTCCTGACAAAATACAATTTTAATTATTATATGCAGAGAGAAAAATATGTGTTATTTCTATTTCTTAGATGGAAATTAAAGACGGGTTCAGTTATAATAAAAAAGTATGGGGCCGTTGGATAAATCTTTGGCCTTCTAAGATATGAGCGGGATGCGCATACAGAGCGGACACTGAATCATAGTTTGTGCGCATGGCTCATCGAAAAATCAGAAAGAAAAAATGTACGAATATATTATGAACCTAAATACATGGGGAATCAGTTTTGGGTTCATGGTATACCCAAGGGCATCCCGTAATGCATGCCCTTCGGGCGGGTCTGCAGCATAGCTGCAGATTAAAGTATACCCAAAGGGCACCCCGTAACACATGCCCTGCGGGCGGGTCCGCAGTTAAACTGCGGAATAATGTATAAGAAAGAGAGGAAAACAAATGAAACAGGACATGATTGTTATTCTGGATCTGGGAAGTACCAACAATACCGTGCTTGCCCGTCAAATCCGCAGCCTTGGCGTATACAGTGAGATTCACCCTCACGACATCACCGCGGACGAGCTGAATGCACTGGACAATGTAAAAGGAATTATATTAAACGGCGGTGAGAACCGCGTTGTCGACGGACAGGCAGTTGACGTCAGTCCGGCATTATACGAGTGCGGATATCCGGTGATTTCCGTAGACCATCCGACCGCAAAATGTGAGAAGCAGTATGAGCAGCTTCCGGATGACGAGACCATGAAGGAATTTATCTTCGACCAGTGCAAAGCAGAGGCAAATTGGAATATGAAGAACTTTATTGAGGATCAGGTGGAGCTTGTGAAGCGCCAGGTCGGGGATAAGAAAGTTCTCCTTGCGCTTTCAGGCGGTGTTGACTCTTCTGTAGTAGCGGCGCTTTTGATCAAAGCGATCGGGCAGCAGCTGGTATGCGTGCATGTAAACCATGGACTGATGCGGAAAAATGAGTCTGAGAGTGTTGTGGAAGTCTTCCAAAATCAGCTTCATGCGAACCTGATCTATGTGGATGCAACGGACCGGTTCCTGGATAAGCTGGCAGGAGTCGCAGATCCGGAGACGAAGAGAAAGATTATTGGCGGGGAATTTATCCGCGTATTTGAGGAAGAAGCACGGAAACTGGATGGGATTGAGTTCCTGGGACAGGGCACAATCTACCCGGATATTATTGAGAGCGGTACCAAGACTGCTAAGATGGTAAAATCTCATCACAATGTGGGCGGTCTGCCGGAGGATCTGCAGTTTGCGCTTGTTGAGCCTCTGAAACAGTTGTTTAAAGATGAAGTGCGCGCATGCGGCATTGAACTGGGACTGCCGGAGAGTATGGTATACCGCCAGCCATTCCCGGGGCCGGGACTTGGCGTGAGGTGCCTGGGTGCTATTACGAGGGAACGGCTGGAGGCTGTCAGGGAGTCGGATGCTATTCTGAGGGAAGAGTTTGAGAAGGCCGGACTGGATAAGAAGGTTTGGCAGTATTTTACGGTTGTACCGGATTTTAAATCTGTGGGGATGAAGAACCATGAGAGATGCTTTGAGTATATGGTTATACTGAGGGCTATTAATACGATTGATGCTATGACGGCTACGATTGAGAAGGTAGACTGGGATGTGCTGGAGAAGATAACCGAGAGGATATTGGGCGAGGTGGAGAATGTGAATCGGGTTTGCTACGATATGTCTCCTAAGCCGCCGGCTACGATTGAGTTCGAGTAGGCAGGCAGTGAGCCGTGCAAGGATAAAGGCTGAAACAGCCGCAGAAGAGCATTTATGTTCTTCTGCGGCTGTTTTTGACTTTAGACTTATAGGGCGAAAGCCCATCAGCGAGATGAAGCGGCAGCGGAATCGAGCTGGGGCACAGCGGAGATAAAGCGGGAGATGTTTTTTTGAAATAAGAGGAGCTGGCTGAGTGACAGGTTATTATAAGTTTCTATACATTATGAACAAAAAAGCATTGAAAAATATATGGATTATATCCTATTGTCATTACAAAATAAGTATGCTATCCTTTTATTAAGATAAATTTATAACAAAGTTCTGATATACAGAACGATAGCAAGAAGGGATTATAAATGGCTGAAAATGAAATAAAAGTTAAGTCTCTAAAAAAAGCATTGGATGTTCTGAACTGTTTCCTGGTAAAACCAACTTGGGGAGTTACAGAAATAAGTGAAAGGCTAGGATTATATAAAAGTAATGTATATGACATTCTTACAACACTTAAGATAATGGGGTATCTGGAAAAGGATGAGGAGACAGAGAGATATAAGCTTGGAATGCAGGTGTTTGCATTGAGCAGAGCTATGGGGGATACATTTTCCATTATTAAGATAGCTATGCCATACATGCAAGAGCTGGCTAATATCACAGATGAAAGAGTTTATCTGGCAATACCGCATGATAGAGAAGTTGTATATTTGGAAGCTACATATCCGGCAGAATCAGTCAATCTGATGAGATCTATTTTGGGAGAGAGGGCTGAAATGCATTGTACCGGTATCGGAAAAGCAATGTTAGCGAATCTTTCTGAGGAAGAGATTAATAGATATATGGAAAAAGATCTTACAGTTTATACAGATCATACAATTACGGATGTGTCAAAGCTTAAAAGAGAACTTGAGGTAACAAGACAGCGGGGGTATGCGATTGACAACATGGAACATGAGTTTGGCGTAAAGTGTGTTGCAATGCCGATCTTTGATAAAGCTCATAAATTGTATGCGGCAATTAGCGTCAGTGGCCTGGCTGCTAATTTTACAGAAGACCAGATAATAGAATGGGCACTACTGATAAAAAAGTATGTCGCAAAGATTGAGAATAGGTTGTAAAAGAAGAATATCATGGTTGAATAAATAGTGTGAACGTATTTTATAACGTTCACATTAAAAAAAGGGATATATCAGAACAGCGTTCTGCATTACAGAACGAAAGGAGGAGAAACAATGAAACTGATAATGAAAAAATGTCCAACAGCTATGTGCCATGCATCAACCATATTGAAACTGGATCAGGACAAATTTATTGTAGCATGGTTCGGCGGTACAAAAGAGGGCATGGAAGATGTAGCGATTTGGATTGCACGAGGCAATGAAAAGCATTTTGAAGAGCCTGTAATTCTTGCACAGTCAAATGAAGCACATTGGAATCCGGTTTTATTTCGCATCGATGAAAAGAAAATCATAATTTTCTATAAGGTCGGAAATGAAATCGGCAGCTGGAGAACGATGTATCGTATTTCAGAAGACAATGGCGAGTCCTTTGGAGCAGAAAAAGAGTTGGTAAAAGGAGATCTCGGAGGAAGGGGACCTGTCAGAAACAAACCAATTCGATTGAAAAGTGGGAGAATATTAGCTCCTGGATCTACCGAACAGGGAATATGGAAAGCATTTGTTGATTATTCAGACGATGAAGGAAAAACCTGGAGAAAATCACAAGAAGTAGAAATAAAACGGCTGGCATACAAAGAAGGAGAGAGAACTGTTGCAAAAGAGAAAAGTTCTATTCCGGTAAGTGAACAGTCATTTTACGGAAGAGGAGTGATTCAGCCCACTCTTTGGGAAACTAAACCGAATCAGGTTCATATGCTTCTGCGAAGCACGGAAGGGAAAATATACCGCAGTGATTCAGAAGACGGAGGAGAGACATGGACAGAAGCATATGCAACAGAATTGCCTAATAATAACAGTGGGATTGATATGATTCAGACAGAAGACGGAAGAGAATTCCTTGTGTATAATCCAGTGGGAGTTAACTGGGGAGAAAGAACACCTATATCACTTGCTGTCTCAAGTGACAATGGCGAAACCTGGAAGAAGATTAAGGATCTAAGTACAGGGGATGGGGAATTCGCTTATCCGGCGATCATTCAGGATGAAGAATTTCTGTATATAACATACACTTACAAAAGGGAAAATATAGCCTTTTGCAAAATAAAGAAATAAAAAGGAAAGTGAGGAAGAAGCGAAATGGAAAAAGAATTTCCAGGGGGATCATGGCCAGTTATGCTGACACCTTATACTGACAAAAATGAAATTGATTATGATGCCCTGAAGGAACTGGTAGACTGGTACATTGAAAATGGAGTATCAGGAATGTTTGCCGTATGCCAGTCAAGTGAAATGTTCTGTCTGTCATTAGAAGAACGTGTAAAATATGCAGCAAAAACAGTGGAGTATGCAGCGGGAAGGGTTCCGGTTATCGCATCCGGTCATGTCTCAGATAATCTGGAAGATCAGATCAAAGAACTGAATGAGATTGCAAAAACAGGGGTGGATGCGGTAATACTAATTACAAACCGACTCGCAAAAGAAGGCGAAGACGATGCAGTATGGATTGAAAATTGTAAAAAAATATTAGATAACCTAGGATACGAAATCCCACTCGGTTTTTATGAGTGCCCGTATCCGTATAAAAGATTGATGTCACCAGAAACAATTTCATGGTGCGCGTCTACCGGGAGATTCTATTTTTTGAAAGATACCTGCTGTGATATCGATCAGATCAAAGAGAAACTAAAGATTATAAAGGGAACAAATCTAAAATTGTATAATGCAAATACAACCACCCTATTGGAATCATTGAAAGAAGGAGCCGCTGGATTCAGCGGTGTAATGGCTAACTTCCATCCGCAGTTTTATACATGGCTGTGTGAACATTATACAGAGGAAAAAGCCGGAGAAGTCTCCGACTTTCTGACAATAGCATCTCTGATTGAAAGGCAGTATTATCCGGTAAATGCGAAATATTATCTTTCGGAAATAGAGGGGCTTCATATCACAACCAACAGTAGAGTAAAAGAAAAAGAAGGACTGACAAATACGTTCAAAGAAGAAGTACGGGCACTTAACCGGTTAGAAAAAAGAATAAATGAAATAGTATCAGAGTAGAGGAGGAAAAACAAATGAAGTGTAAAAAATTAGCGGTATTAATCATGGCAGGTGTATTAGCTGTATCGGCATTAGTGGGATGTTCCAGCGGAGGTTCTGAAAAAGGTTCTGCAGATGATTATCCAAGCAAAGATATTTCAGTAATTATCCCGAAAGCTGCAGGCGGGGGAACCGACACAGCGGCAAGAGGGTTGATGCAGTATATGAAAGAAAATCTGGAAGGTTCTAATTTTGTGGCAACAAACAAACCGGATGGCGGTGGTGTGACAGGAATGGTGGAGACATCAGCAGCAAAGGCAGACGGATACACGCTTGGAATGGTTACAGTAGAACTTTCTATGTTCCCATGGCAGGACAAATGTCAGGTTACACCGGAAGATTACGCAGCAATCTGTGCTCCGATTGCTGCGCCGGCGGCATTGATTGTACCGGCAGATTCTCCATATGATACAGTTGATGATTTTGTAGCTTATTGTAAAGAAAATCCTGGATCAGTAGAGGTGGGAAACTCTGGTATGGGAGCAATCTGGCACGTAGCAGCAGTAAGTTTTGAAAATGAATTTGATGTTAAGTTAAAACATATACCATATCCGAACGGTTCTGCTGATATTGCAGCAGCTCTGACAGGCGGGCATATTGATGCAACAATCGCTGATCCGTCAAGTTATAAATCTCAGGTAGACGCAGGAGAAATGAAGATTCTTGGTATTATGTCAGAAGAACGCTCCACCATTTATCCAGATGTTTTGACATTTAAAGAGATGGGACATGATATGGTTATCCGTGCATGGGCAAGCCTTGTTGCACCAAAAGATACACCAGAAGATATTCTGACAAAATTAAGAGATGCCGCAAAAACGACATGCGAAAGTGATGAATTTGTAGAATATTTCGAAAAGCAGGGAATTGATCCACAGTGCATTATCGGTGAGGACTGCCAGAAAATGATGGAAGATGACTTTGCAATGTATGAAGATCTGTTAAAAGATATAGAAGTGGAATAGTACAACAATGGGAAAAGGAAAAATTTCCTTTTCCCAAATAATAGGAGGCAGAATAATATGGGAAACATGAAGAAAGCAAATTACATAATTTCTGCAATCATGTTTTTAGTGGGATTAGGAATTGTGGTGATGTCATCATCATTAAAGATTCAAATTGGCGATGGCGATCCGGGAGCAGGATTCTGGCCAATGCTTCTTGGAGCTTTGATTATCATTTTCGCAGTGGGACTGGCAATCTCAACATTGAAGAATAAAAAAATGCTGGAAGAAAAAACATTTACGATATCAACTCCGGCAAATATGAGGGTATATATTTTATTTGGGGTTATCGTTTTGTTTTGTGTAATTCTCTATTTCCTTGGGTTTTATATCGGAGCATTACTGTTTATACCGGCGGTTATGTATTTGCTGGAAGTAAGAAGTGTTAAAAAAATTGTATTGACAACTGTGATTACGCTGGCTGCGGTATATGTACTATTTGGTGTGTTGCTGAATATTTCTCTGCCGGACCCGATATTTATGAGATAGGAGGTGGAAAGAATGGCAGATATAATGACAGCACTTGGTAATGTATTTACAGTGACAAATCTGCTGGGTTTGGTTTTTGGAACAGGGGCAGGTATTCTGATCGGGGCCATGCCGGGACTCTCTGTTAATATGGGAATTGCTCTGTTGTTTCCTCTTACATTTGCATTCCAGGGTGTAGGCGGTATTCTAATGTTGCTTGGAATATATTGTGGTGCGATATATGGCGGATCTATTTCAGCGATTCTTTTGAAGACACCGGGGACACCTGCATCTGTTGCTACAACACTGGATGGATATCCCATGGCCACAAAGTTAAAACAACCAGGAAGAGCTTTGGGCTTGTCAACTTTTGGCTCAACGTTTGGCGGAGTATTCAGTGCAATCTGTTTGATCATCTTTTCACCATTACTTGCATCGGTTGCTTTGAAATTTTCTAAACCTGAATACTTTGCACTTGCAATATTTGGACTCAGTATCATTACAAGTGTATCATCAGGTTCCATAGCAAAAGGGCTGCTTGGAGGATTTATCGGATTATTTATTGCAACAATTGGGATCGATAATCTCAGTGGTTCTATGCGTTTTACATTTGGTTCTACTTATTTACTTGGAGGAATTTCATTTGTTCCGATACTGATCGGATTATTTGCGTTTTCTCAGGTACTTCAAAGTGTTGAAGACTGTTACAAAGAAAAGCATACAAAGACGGATGTAAAGATTAAAAGAGTATTTCCAACATGGGCGGATATCAGACGTGTATTTGTTACGCTTCTTCGTTCTTCTATATTTGGAACATTTATTGGTTGCATTCCGGGAACAGGCGGAGATATTGCTTCTTTTGTATCATACGATCAGGCAAAGAGATGGTCAAAATATAAGAACAACTTTGGAAATGGAGAGCCGGAAGGTATCGTTGCACCTGAGGCAGGAAATAATGCTGTATCAGGTGGAGCGATGATTCCAATGCTGACACTTGGAATTCCAGGAGACGGAGCAACAGCAATTATGCTTGGAGCGCTGATGGTTCAGGGAATGCAGCCCGGGCCGTTATTATTCAAAGAACAGGCAAGCTCAGTTTATGCGATTTTCATAGGACTGCTGCTTGCGAATGTTGTAATGGGAATTATGGGATTTTCCATGATTCGTGTATTTGTAAAAGTTGTAAATATACCCAAAGAAATTCTTCTTCCGGTCATCTTTACACTTACATTTGTCGGGGCGTATGCATATAACAATTCTATAATAGATGTGTTTGTAATGGTTGGATTTGGAATCCTTGGATATTTTATGAATAAGACTGAGTTCTCTATGTCGGCGATTGTTATCGGTATCATATTAGGTGCACTTGCGGAAACTAATTTCCGGGGAGCGCTTACAATGAGTGATGGAAAATTCTCCATTTTCTTTACACATCCAATCTGTGCAGTATTTTTAGCTTTGGCAGTTATTTCTCTCTTTTCACCGATACTTGGTCCTGCTGTGAAGAAAATGTTTGGAAAGAAGAAGTAAACGAAGCTGGAGATAGATAAAAATGATTTTTGATAAATTAGAAAATCTGAAGACTTATGGAGATATAAAGCCGTATGCAGAGCAGATAGTATCCTTTATCGAACAAGTCCAACAAAAAGGAATTGCGGAAGGACGGTACGCGTTAGATGGAGACAAGCTATTTGCAATCGTGCAGAGTTACGAAACAAAAGACCGGGGAGCCGGAAGAATGGAAGCACATCGAAAATACGCTGATCTGCAGTATATCGTTGATGGAGAAGAACGAATCTATGTGGATTTTGCGGACGAACTGGAAACGGAAGAGGATAGAACACCTAAAGAAGATATTATTTTTTATAAAAAGAGAAAAAATTATGGTTATAATATTCTTAATAAGGGGAAATTTGGGTATTATGCACCACAGGATGCCCATATGCCGTGCATAAAGAATGAAGAAAAAGGGCCAGTAAAAAAGATTGTTTTTAAAATAGCAATGGCAGGTAGTCTATAAGATTACCTGCTATTTTTGTAATGTACATAGCAAATAAAGTAATGGGGGCGGGCATCTGGCTTCTCACCACTGGCGATTTTAAATAAGCCAGATGCCGTAACTATGCGCGGCCCATAGGCCGTGAATAGTAACTTATTGTACTAAAAAATGGGGTTCGTGCTTGTTGCGTAACAACAATTGCGTTACAATCAAACAAAGGAGATGAAAGCATATGGAAAAATCAGCAACATTGAATTTAAGAGTGAATCCAAGTGTAAAACAACGTGCCGAAGATGTGCTGTCACGTTTAGGAATCCCGATGTCAACAGCGATAGATATGTAATTGAATCAAATTGCACTGACAGGTAGTCTGGGAGATTACCTGTTGTATTTTTGATTTAAAATTGATGATGTTGTTTTATGGAAGATTCAGATAGAAATTGCTGTTAACTATTTTGTATGTTATAAAAATTGATCCGCAACAGGAATTATGAAAGGACAGATTATGGGAAAAATAATCTTAATTATAGAAGACGACAAGGGCCTGAACCAAGGCGTGGCACTGGCTTTAAGGAAACCTGACTGGAAGTTTTTGCAAGCCTTTTCTTTGAAGGAAGGCATGGAATACTGGGAGACAGCAGAAGTGGACATGGTGCTTTTGGACATTAATCTGCCAGATGGCAGCGGATATGATTTTCTTGGGCATGTGCGTACGACTTCCAGCGTTCCGGTTATCATGCTCACTGCCAACGATATGGAGATCGATGAGGTCAGGGGAATCGAGATGGGGGCCGACGATTATATTACGAAACCGTTCAGCCTGATGGTTTTAAGGGCCAGAGTGGAGCGCCTGTTTGCGCGCCTGGAAAATGATACGGGAAGCAGATACGAAAAAGGCGGTTATTCCTTCGCGTTCGACAGGCAGGTGTTTGAAGTTTTGGGGAATCCGATCGAGCTGAGCCGTACGGAGCAGAAGCTTCTCCGCATGTTTATATCGCACCCGGGACAGACATTGACAAGGGAAATATTGAATGAGGGAATCTGGCAGGAGGGATCTGATTATATTGATGAGAACGCCCTGTCGGTTGCCGTGGGCAGGCTGAGGAAAAAGCTGAAGCGCAAAGAGAAGGAAAGCCCGATCAGGACTGTCTATGGAATCGGGTATGTGTGGGAAAAAGGAGAATAGATGATGGGCATATTGAAAACGAATCAAACGATGAAACGTTTGGAACAGATGCTTGATGAGGCCATGGAAGGTACATTTCAGGAAGTCAATTATGACGAGACAGAGCTTTCAAGGCTGGAATCCAGATGGAAACAGTATCTTTCCACCTCGAAGCTGTCAGTTGAGGCGGCACGCAAAGAGAGAGCGGACATCAAGTCCATTCTCTCAGATATTTCACATCAGACAAAAACACCACTTGCTAATATCATTCTATACAGCGAACTTTTAAAAGAACAGCCGCTAACCGAGGAGGGGGAGGTGATTGCAGAGCAGCTTCATGTACAGGCGGAAAAGCTGGAATTCCTGATTAAAGCACTGGTGAAGATGTCCAGGCTAGAGAGTGATATTCTGGAAGTTGTTCCGGTGAAACAACCGCTCAGGCCTTTGGTTGAGAATGCTATAAGGGATGCAAAAGCCCATGCACAGGAAAAGTCCATCACAATCCTGGAACCAGATTTTGACAGCATTGAAGCGGTCTTTGATTTGAAGTGGACGGAAGAAGCGCTTTTTAATATTCTGGACAATGGGATAAAATACTCTCCCAATGGCAGCACATTAACAGTATCTGTAATCGAATACCCAATGTATGTGTGCATCAGAACAGCCGATGAAGGTCCTGGTATCCCGGAGGAGGAAAGAAGCAGGATATTCAGCCGTTTCTATAGGGGGGCAGGCAACCAGCAGGAGGAAGGCGTCGGCATCGGCCTTTACCTGGCCAGGGAAATCGTTAGAAAAAATGACGGATATATCAAAGTAGGGCCCGGCACAGAGAAGGGATCGGTTTTTGAAATTTATCTGGGGAAGGGAGTCTGATTCTTGTGAAATTCTATCACAACTGTTAGGATTCAGACAGAATGTAGTTAGGATTGCCCTGTAATATTGAAGATACGAAAGGAGATTGCATTTCGGTGCAATCTTTTCATATCAATAGGAGATATGGCCCTTTCAGTCATATGAGAGAATTGTGTTACTATGCACGGGCCATAGGCCGTGAATCGGAACAGAATTGTTGAAACATCAGAAGGAGGAAAACAAATGGCTGTATTAAAGACAAAGAATCTGAAAAAATATTACGGGAAAGATGCAATCCTTGTGAGGGCCCTGGACGGGGTAAACCTTAGCGTAGAGAAAGGGGAATTCTTATCGATTGTAGGGACCAGCGGTTCCGGAAAATCCACGCTTCTTCATATGCTGGGGGGACTTGACCGCCCAACGGAGGGGACGGTATACGTGGACGGAAAAGACATTTTTGCCCTGAAGGATGAAGAGCTGACTATTTTCCGCAGACGAAAGATCGGATTTATTTTCCAGAGTTTTAACCTTGTTCCTGTACTGAATGTATATGAGAATATCGTCCTTCCGATTGAACTGGACGGAAACCAGGTTGATAAGGCGTTTGTAAAAGAGGTCATCAGAACACTGGGACTGAATGAGAAATGCTACAGCCTGCCTTCACAGCTTTCCGGCGGACAGCAGCAGAGGGTTGCCATTGCAAGGGCACTGGCATCAAAGCCAGCTATTATCCTGGCGGATGAGCCTACGGGAAATCTGGATTCTGCCACGAGCCAGGACGTACTAAGCCTGATGAAGATTACAAGCCAGCGGTACGGGCAGACCATGGTAATGATTACACACAATGAGGGGATTGCCCAGCTTTCAGACAGAATTATACGGATTGAGGACGGAAAGGTGAGAGGTAAAGGCGGTGAAAGCCATGCGTAAGGTGAAGAACAAAGAGGTGATCCGCCGCCTGTCGGATAAAAGCTTTAAAGTAAATAAGACAAGGAATCTGATAGCTGTGGCTGCAATAGCCCTGACATCAATGCTGTTCTCGGCACTGTTTTCTGTAGGCATTGGGACCGTATATACCTTCCAAAGACAGACGGCAAGGCAGTCCGGCGGCGATGCACACGGGGTATTCAAAGAACTTACACAGGAGGAGTATGAGAAACTTAAAGTACACCCGCTGATTAAGGAGAGCATGCCATGCCGGCTTGTGGCGGATTATGTCCGGAATCCGGAATTTTTAAAACGCCATGCCGAAGCCTGGTACTATCCGGAAGAAGCCTACCCGCACTGTTTTATAGACATCATAGAAGGAAAAGCACCAAAAGCGGCAGACGAAATCCTACTGGATGAGACTTCTATGGAGCTTTTGGGGCTTCCGAAAGAGCCCGGACAGAAAGTCACTCTGGACCTGCAGCTGCATAATTATGATGAAACCATTACAGAGCGCACATTTACTGTGTCCGGGGTTATCAAATCAGATCCGGCTCTGGATGTGGGATTTGCCCTGGTATCCCAGGCCTACGTAGAAAAATACGCACAGGAGCTTGAGTATAAGGGGCAGGATGACACCGGCTCCACTATGGGTGCTATCCGTATGGATGTTATATTTTCCAATAGTCTGGGTATCCAGAAAAAGCTGGATCGGGTGCTGACGGAAAGCGGATTTTCAACGGAACCGGGAGATGACAATTATATAGCCAGCAATGCCAACTGGGCATATGTTTCTGACGGGGCAGACACAGATCTCACCACCGTAGGCGCTGTAGCGGGAGCTCTTGTGCTGATTCTGATTACCGGATATCTGATCATATATAATATTTTCCGTATTTCCATCATGAAAGATATTCGTTATTACGGACTGCTCAAAACGATCGGGACAACGGGACGGCAGATTAAAAAAATTATCCGCAGGCAGGCTTTGAAGCTTTCTGTCATAGGGATCCCAATCGGACTTTTGGCCGGGTTTTTCGTAGGAAAAGCGCTGCTCCCTGCTATTTTGAATACTACCGGGACAGTAACTCGCGGGGAGACTCAGGTGCCGGTCAACCCGGTAATTTTTATAGGGGCAGCGGCATTCTCACTGGTTACGATATTTATATCTACCGGGCATCCTGCAAGATTGGCGGCAAAAGTTTCTCCAATTGAAGCGTTACGCTTTACGGAAGGTAAGAGGGCAAAGAAGAAAGGGAAACGTTCTTCAGGCGGCGGAAAAATCTGGAGGATGGCGCTTTCTAATTTGGGAAGAAGTAAGGGAAAAACATCCATTATTATTGTATCGTTGTCTTTGGCAGTTGTACTTTTAAACAGCGTGTTCACGATCACAAATTCTTTTGACATGGATCTGTTTCTCAGAAGCTTTACAAATTCCGACTTTTTAATCGCCAATGCCAAGTATTTTAACACGGATTTTTATCATGGTATCTCCGAAGAAGAGATTGACGAGGAAAATCTTACGGAATCCTTTATAGAGGCATGCCAGGGAATTAACGGGTTTGAAGAGGGCGGGCGCATCTATGCCGCCAATAGAAAAGTGGGGGTTAAGAAAGATAATATAGCGGTTCCGGAAGGATATGACGTCGATGAAAATGGAAATCCGGGAGAGTACTACGGAAAAAATTTTATACCAATTCCACAGATGGAGAACGGGGATTATTCCGTTATGTTTTATGGAGTGGAAGACTTTGTTGTGGGCGAGATGAAAGTGTGGAAGGGCGAAAGCGATGCGAATACTATCCGGGAAAAGCTTGCCACGGGGGATTACATCATCTATTCTACAGAGGTTGATGACAAAGGCGAGGTGCTTGAAGATAAAGTACTTCACCAGCCTGGGGATAAGATTATACTCAATTATATGGATAAAAACGGAGAGTATAAGGAAAAGGAGGTCACTGTCCTTTCTGTAATAAAAGATGATTACTGGAATCTTACGAACCGCCTGAATACAGAATTTACTTACTATGTAAGTGCAGATTTCTTTAAAGAAATCATATCTGAAAAGTTCCTTATGAGTTATTCCTTCAACGTAAAGGAGGGAAAAGACAGAGATGTGGATGCATGGCTGGACAGCTATACCGGGAGCCGTGAACCGCTGATGAATTATTCTTCAAAACTGCAGTATGTAGAGCAATTTTCATCTATAACAGGAATGTTTCTGATGGTGGGCGGTTCTCTTGCATTTGTCATTGGATTTATTGGGATACTGAACTTTGTCAATTCCATTCTGACAGGAATTATTTCAAGACAGAGGGAATTTGCCATGATGCAGGCGATTGGTATGACAAGGAGGCAGCTGACAAGACTGGTCATTGTGGAAGGGCTCTATTATGCTCTGCTGACCATCGCATTCTCTCTGGCAGCGGGGTGTTTCATCTCATTGACCATAGTTAAGGCGTTGTCCCAGGGAATGTGGTTTATGAGGTATGAATTCCTGATTACCCCGATGCTGATCGTATTCCCGGTTCTGATATTACTTGGAGTACTGGTTCCGTATCTGGCGTTCCGGTTTGGAAATTCTGGCAGCGTGGTGGAAGAATTACAGAAGGTGGATTAGGACATTTAGGTAAGGGGGACTTGTTCATTCAAGTCCCCCTTAATTTTTTACGGCATTTGGCATTCCGGCTGCTTTAGCTCCAATTCTCGCACCAAAATATTTGCCGGAAGCTCTTGTTGAATGTATAAAAATGTATATAGACCAGCGCCAAGGATCAAATGGAAATGGTGCGGTGGAAATCGGTAAGGTCTTTTTCACGATATGTTATTAGTCTTCTAAGTTTATTCTACGTACTTATTCGCAATATCCATATACTTCTCTGCAATAGAGCTAATCTTGGAATATTCCCCATTCATAATCAGCTTTCTATCCACCAGATCACTGCCGACACCAAGCGCAAAGGCCCCGCAGGCAAAGAGTTCGTCCGCATTAGTCAGATTCACACCTCCGACAGGCAACAGATTTACTTGAGGAAGCGGGGAGAGGACATCTTTGATATAATGCGGCCCCATCGGCCCGACCGGGAATACTTTAATCAACTGGGCTCCGGCCTCACAGGCCCTCAGTATTTCGGTCGGGGTCAGTGTTCCGGGAACGGCAAGCCGGGAATAGCGGCTGCACATGGTGATGGTGTCAATATCAAGGGTTGGCGCAAGAACAAAGTCCGCACCTGCGAGTATGGCACTGCGGGCAGTTTCGGCATCCAATACGGTTCCGGCTCCGATGAGCATTTCCGTGCCATAGTGTTCCCTGGCAAACCGGATCATTTCCAGGGTATCCGGAGAATTGAACGTGATCTCTACATTGCGGATACCGCCCTGATACAGTGCCTGCAGGGTGCCGCTCAGGTACTCGAAGGGAATATTTCTAACAATCGCTATAATCTTTGTTTTCCGGATCTGATTCAGAATTTCACTTATCATAAATAATCTCCTTTTCCATGGCATTTCAAGTGTCCGCGTCACCGTAAGATTTCATCACGATGCTGTATAAAGTTATGCAGTGATGCTGCATCAGGCAAGGTTTCGGTGTCGCCAGGGCCCATAACGGCAAATGCGCCCATTGCATTGCCCAGAACACCGCATTGCCTGGGGGAACATTCCTCCAGATAACCATACAGGAATCCGGCATTAAAGGCATCTCCGGCTCCGATGTTATCCACGCTGTTAACAGGAAAGGAATCCACCTCCTCAACCCTATCCGGAGTAAAGACAGCAGAGCCCTTTGCACCCCGCTTCAGGGCAAGCATGGTATAGTTGTTTTCTTTTTGTACCTTCCGCAGGGTATCCGGATCGTGTGCGCCGAAGAGAACGTCTGCCTCCTCTTCCCCGAGCAGGAGAAGATCCACCTTTTTTAACATGGGGAGCAGCGCCGCTTTGGCTGCGGATACATCCCAGAGTTTCAGCCGGATATTCGGATCAAAGGACACCGGTATCTGGCGGGCATTCGCAAATTCAATCAGCCCCATGGCTGTCTCACGACAGGATTCACTTAATGCGGGAAGTATGCCTGTCAGATGCAAAAGCCTTGTGTCTTTGATGCGGTCAAGGGGGATGTCCTCCAGGGTGAGGCCGGATGCTGCCGAATTCCTGCGGTAGTAAAACACGGCATTGTCACGGTGGGAAGTAAATTGTTTGAACATGATGCCGGTGGAAGAAGTTTCGGAAATATTAGCCGATACATCTACGCCTTCGCTTCGGATCTGGTTTCTTATATAGGAACCGAATTCGTCCTTTCCAAGACTGCTGATCCAGCAGGTCTTCTTATTCAGTTTCGATAATCCAATACACACATTGCTTTCTGCCCCTGCGATCGTTTTTCGAAATCCATTGACATATCGCAATGGATTGACGGAATCCGGAAGGAAGCAGACCATGGTTTCTCCCACGCTGACTAAATCATACTTCATGTTTGACCTCCTGACAAAAAGTTATATTATAACAAACTAAAAGTTATGAACAAAACAAAAAGTTATGTTTCTTTTAGTGTAAATTAGCTATATATAAAAGTCAATCATACATAATTAACAAAAAAGTACACAAAAAAATAGTGAAATTGTCTATTTACAAAAATCAAACAAATTGTTAGTATACAAATAAATAGTTTGGGAGGCGATGATATGAAAAGTATATATGACGAATGGGATTTTTTTAAAAGACTTCTGGATATGCTGGAGCAGCAGCTTGGCACCAACACAGAAATACTACTGCATGATTTGACGAAAGACTACAACCATACGATCGTAGATATCCGTAATGGGCACATTACGAACCGTAAGATCGGAGACTGCGGAAGCAATCTTGGACTGCGGGTATTATCCGGCAAGGTGAAGGACGGGGATATGTATAAGTATATTACCCATACAAAGAATGACCGGATCCTCAAGTCTTCTACCGTTTTCATCAAGGATGATGAGGGAACCACAATCGGCTCCATCTGTATTAACGAAGACATTACGGTATCCATTGATATGGAGAAGCAGCTCCATGAGAGAAACGGATACAGTCTCTACAGCGAGACGGATCAGACGACAGCCGGGGAGCAGGGAGAGATCTTCGTAAATAACGTAAACGAACTGTTAGACTATCTTTTGCAGCAGGCACTTCAGGAAGTGGACAAGCCGCTTAATAAACTAGAAAAGGAGGATAAATGCAGGATACTGGAGTATCTGGATCAGAAAGGGGCATTTGTAATTTCGAAAGCTGGAGAAAAGGTAGCAGATTTTCTAAGTATATCTAAATATACATTTTACAGTTATTTGGACCAGGTAAGAGAAAACAAACCAGAATAAAGGAGGGCGAAAGAAATGGACGCGGAGAAAAAACTGGAAGAATTGGGCATTATACTTCCTGTGCCGGTGAAGCCAATTGCAGAGTATGTGCCTGTAAAACAGGCAGGGAAACTGCTTTTTGTGTCCGGACAGGATTGCAAAAAAGACGGAAAGCTCTTATATGAGGGCAAGGTTGGCAGAGAGCTGACTGTGGAACAGGGACAGGAGGCGGCAAGACAGTGCATGATCAATGCGATCGCGGTCTTAAAGCAGTACGTCGGAGATCTCGGTAAGATCAAACAGATCGTGAAGGTACTGGGGTTTGTGAATTCCGCAGAGGGATTTGTCTTACAGCCGGCAGTCATCAATGGAGGATCCAGGCTGTTAGTCGAGGTTTTCGGAGAAGACGGCAGGCACAGCAGAAGCGCAATTGCATCCAACGAACTGCCATTTAATACACCGGTTGAAATTGAGCTGATCGCAGAACTGAAGTAGCTGTGATCGGGAAGGAGGGAATTGAATGGATTTTGTTACTATTTTAATCATGGGTTCTATCATTGCTTCCACATTATTGATGATAATAGGTCCGCTTATGGAGTTCCGGGGGAAAATATTTTTTCTCGAAAGTAAGCACGCGCCGGTTACAAGGAAACGGTATGGCATGTGGGTGATGGCCCTTGGGGCGGTAATGTTTATCGGTGGCTGCGTCCTCCGTAACTGGCTGTCCGGGCATATCATTACCGTGATCGTGCTGGGCGGATATGCAGTTTGGTTCATTGGCGGTTTTATCGCCGTAATCCGGAATGAGGTTATTAAGATGCTGGGAGAGTAGGAGGTGCATCCTTGAATATTTCATTTATTGATATAGCGATCATGGTGTTATACCTGATCTTTACGTTGTTTATCGGCTATTATGTATCAAAAAAAGTCAGTGGATTTGAAGACTTTGCCCTTGGCGGGAGATCCTTCGGGCCATTCGCACTGGCGGCAACCTTTGGGGCGACAAACTTCTCCACCTGGAGTATGGTTGGGAAGCCGGGCGTTGTGTACAACTCAGGAATATCTGTTGTGTGGATTGCTCTGAATGCCTGTGCATGTGTGCTGGCGGCGGTCGTATTCGTCCCTGTTTACCGAAAGCTCCGTTATACGACGATGTCAGAGATCTTTGAAGACAGATATGACGGCAGGGTCCGCGGCCTGATCAGCGTGATATGGATTATCGCGGATACCATGAACAGAATGGGCGTTACGACTTATGCGGCGGCAGTAATCCTCAGCCTGCTGTTTGACATCCCGCTTTGGATTGTTATCATCGGTACGGCGGTAATTGTATTGATCTACACTTATCTTGGCGGTCTTACATCTGTTGTTGTGACGGACGTGATTCAGTTTGTGCTGATGTGGATCGGATTATTTATCGGTATGGTCTTCATTTTCAAGGAATTCGGCGGCTGGAGCGGTCTTGTGAACGCAGTGCCTGCGGAAATGATGGAAGTAGTTCCAGCCCTGGAACATCCAAACGGCTGGCCGTATATTATCGCAATGACATTGCTGGGATTCCCTTATTTCATTACAAGCCAGTTTGTGATGCAGAGAGGACTTGGGGCAAAGACGGTCAATGTGGCAAGATGGGGAATTCTGCTGGCAGGCGTGATTGCAATTCCTATGGCAATTATGGAGATTATGCCTGGTATCGCGGCAAAAGTCATGCTGGACCCCGCGACAGTTGCATCTATGAGCCCTGACATGGTAGGTCCTACCATATTTATGAAACTGCTTCCTACAGGGTTAATCGGTATCTTTTTCTCGGCGCTGATTGCGGCCGGCCTTTCAACGGCAGACTCCGCTTTGTGCGCGTCATCTTCTCTGATAACAGAAGATTTTTACAAAAAATGGAGACCTAATGAATCCTCTGCGAAGTATCTGAAAGTATCCAGGCTGGTTACCATTATCATGGCGGTTTTGGGAACCTGCTGGGCGCTGCTTGTACCCAAGATCGGCGGGGCGCTGAATGCAATCCTGAACGTAATTGCAATTACAGACATGCCAATCTTCGTCATGGTTGTACTTGGATTATTTGTAAAGAAGATCAACGCAACAGGGGCGCTGTCAGGTCTGATTGCGGGAACCATTGGCGGGGCAGTCGTATCATTTACCGGAACAGGCGGTATTCAGGGGCTGGCAGTAACAACCGCTACAAGTACTTGTTTATCATTGATCGTATGTGTGATCGTATCATACGCGGTTAAAAGAAAAACGAAAGAAGAAACGGGAATGGCTCAGTTCTTTCAAAGAATAGCACAGCCGGAACAAAAATAATAATACCGGGTATCTTAATGCGAGCATATTAAGATACCCTTTTTGATAAGGAGGTTTCATATGGCGAAGGTAAGGTTTGGAATTGTTGGTGTGGGTGATTTTGGGGGCATGCACATTCAGACATTGAAGCAGATCCCGGAGGCGGAACTTGTGGCTGTCAGCTGCAGAACCCAGAGCAGGCTGAAGGCTTTATGTGAGGAGTATGATATCCCCAAATGGTACACGGATGTGGATGAACTTGTGGATGATGCGGATATTGATGTTGTGATTGTTGCAACCGGAGAAGATACCCATTATAGTTTTACTGAGAAGGCAATCCATGCGGGGAAGCATGTGCTTCTGGAAAAGCCGATCTGTCTGAGCGTGGAGGATGGAGAGAAACTTCTGGCCCTGGATCAAAGTACGGAGCTTCACATTCTGCCGGGCCACATTCTGCGATACGATGCTTCTTATAATAACGCGCACCGTATCTTGCAGGATGCAAAAAAGCATGGAGAAATCCAGTCGATCCGTGTAAAGAGGAATGTACCGGTTGAGAGATTCTCTCTGCACTCCAGGACGCATCCGGTCTTTATGGCTTTGGCGCATGATATCGATATCATAACATGGCTGACCGGTTCCAGAGTAAAGAAGGTCTGCGGAATGGAAAAGCGGACAAAGGAAGAATTTGAAAGCCCGGATATTGTATTTGGGATAGCAGAGATGGAAAACGGCGTGCTCTGCAATCTGGAGACACAATGGCGGCTGCCGGACGAGTACGGCCAGTATCTGGATACGGAGATGGTTATCATGACGTCTAAGGGGCAGATCAGGCTGAACTGTCCGGGGAATGCGCTTTCGTCCATGTTTGACGGGAAGATGGAGAGCTATGATATGACGCTTTGGCCGGAGGTGAACGGAAGGCTTACAGGAGCCCTTGTTAATGAAGACCAGCACATGATTGATCTTGTGCTTGGCAGAACAGACCGGCAGATTGTAACTGTGGAGCAGGCTGTGATGGGAATTGAATTTTGCCAGTTATTGATTCAGTCCTGTGACAGCGGCAGGATCGTGGAAAGGAGCTGAATGGAACCATGAAGCTGACAGAAGACATTTATTTGGTTGGGAGCGCAGAATTTGGGATCTCAAATGAGTATGACTGTCATGTTTATCTGATTGACGGCGGGGAGGAGGCTGCGCTGATTGACTGCGGTGTGGGCTACGACACAGAACGGATTCTGCAAAATATCAGAGAGGTCATCGACATCCGCAAACTGAAACGGGTATATCTGACCCATCTGCATGCCGACCATTGTGGCGGAGGAAGAGACCTGCAGAAACTGGGGATCGAAGTCGCTGCCCCTTTGAGAGAATGGAAGGATATGCAGGAAAATCCGGAGGATGTCAAAGAGGCATATGAGATCTCCCGGCATACGGGGTGCTATCCCGAGGGGCGGGAGTATCTCTTTCCGGAGCCGGATACATTTCTGCAGGGCAAAGATGAAGTCAGAGTCGGGAAGTACTGCCTGAAGGCAATTGAAGTGAGGGGGCACAGTGCAGGAATGCTGCTGTACCTGCTGGATGACGGAAAGAGAAAGGTGCTCTTTTCCGGAGATTATGTATTTGCAAATGGGGTAGTGGGGTTATTAAACTGCCCGGGCTGCGATCTGTCTTTATACAGAAAGGATATCAAGAAGCTGGCGGGACTTGACCTGGATATTTTATTCCCGGGACACCGCATGGTGATTCTGAGCCATGCACAGGATCATGTGGATAAAGCAATCTATCATATGTCCAGGGCATTTATGCCGCCGTCATTTTGAGTGTGGGGGAAATGGAAGAAAAGAAAGAAATCAAGCGGGAAAACAGCAGTGGCAATAAATCAGGCAGACAGGAGAAAGGGGCGGAACAGAACAGGGAAGCGATTCGCAAAGGTGTACTAAGAGCTGAAATCATAAGGCTTTTAACAGGATTTGTGGAAATCCCGAGTGTGAACCCCGGGGATCATGCCATCGATGAGCATCCGGTGTTCGGGGAGAAAGAATATGTCCGGCATGTGCGGAAATTGATGGCGGAGAAGGGATATTACTGCTCGGAACAGGAGGTTCTGCCCGGCAGAACAAACCTGCTTATCAGCACCAGTAAGATGCCTGGAAGCAAGCCCATCATTCTGCTGCAGACACACAGTGATGTGGTGGATGCAAAGGAGATGGAGCAGGCATTTTGTGCTCGGGCAGAGCAGGGAAGAATCCGGGGGCGCGGAAGCTGCGATGCCAAGGGGCAGTTGTGTGCGATGATCCTGGCGCTGGAACAGTTAAGAGAGAAACATGGCAATCTGCCCTTTGACATATGCATTGCCCTGTGCTGCGATGAGGAGTTCCGGCACAGAGGCGTGGATGAGTTCCTGGCCTGGGAACATCGGGACAAGGTGGCGGCAGTTATTGTCGGGGAACCGACTGAGCTGCGGCTGGCCGCTGCATGCAAGGGCAGCATCCGCTTTCGCATAGAGACAACGGGGGTGGCCGCGCACACATCCACGCCGGAGAAGGGCGTGAATGCAATCTATCTGATGGCGGAGATCATCCGGATTATTCAGGAGAAGATCGAGGCGCAGATCGTCTGCAGAAAGGATGCTAGATGTGGGAGTGCGTCCATTGCAGTATCTCTGATTGAGGGCGGGAGGATTGTGAATGCCGTGCCGGATCACTGTGCAATCCATGTGGACCGGCGAATGATACCGGGTGAGCATTGGGAGGAAGTATATCGGGAAATCCAGAGTATTATTCTGGAGAATTTAAACGAAGAGGATCAGGAACGCGTTGTGTTTGGCGCTCCGTATCTGATTGATCCAGCCTATGGAGCGCAGCTGCCGGAACATTTGGAATCAGGGATGCAGGAAGTGATGCAAAAACATGGGCTGGAGACGGAGATTGCGGGACTTCCATATGGCTGTGATGCAAGTAAGCTGGCAAAGTGGGACATCCCCGTTTTCGTATTCGGGCCAGGCTCCATCGATCAGGCGCATACCCGGGAAGAATACATCGAGATCAGTCAGATTGAAACAGCGGCAGCGGTGTTAAAAGATATGATATTAAGAGCAGCAGAGGAGGGAATAGATGAAATCCTTAGATAAAATTGCAGAGAGCATCCATTCGAATTGCGAAAAATGCTATTTAGATACAGGGGCCATGTCCCTTATGCCAGAGGAAGTCTGGCAGGCGGTTCAGGCATTTCACGAGAAACGGCGCAAATACGGTCCGGCCTTTGCAGAATACTGGAAGGAAGCAGATCTGCTGCGGCAGGATATAGCCTCATTGATCGGAAGCAGCCCGGAAGAAATCATGTTTCTCCAGAACACCTCCATGGGAATTAATTTGGCGGCACAAGCGTTGAAGCTTGAACCGGGCGATAATGTGGTGATTACCAATCTGGAATTTCCTTCGAATGTCTATCCCTGGATGAACCTGGAAGCCCGTGGGGTAGAAGTGCGTATATTGGATATTACGGACGGAGTGCTGGACGAGCCGAAACTTTTTAAAATATGCGATGAGAAAACCAAAGCGCTGAGTATCAGCTGGGTACAGTCTGCCAATGGTATGGTGGCGGATTTGGAAATGTGCAGCGAATTCTGCAGAAACAATCATATGTATTTTGTACTGGATGCAATTCAGGGGATGGGAGTTCTTCCGCTGGACGTGCGGAAGGTGCATCTGGATCTTGTCATCAGCGGTTTTTTTAAGTGGTTGCTGGGACCGGACGGAATCGCATTTGTTTACGTCAATAAAGAGGCACTGCCGGAGTTGGGGGTTCCCTTTACGGGATGGGCCGGCATGAAGAATATCTTTGATTACAGCACCTTTAAATTTGACCTGGCGGGAGAAGCAAGACAGTATGAGACGGGGAATATGAACTTTTCAGGGATATATGGGGCGCGTCAGGGAGTCAAGGTGGTTCTGGAGCATCAGCGGGAGATCACGGAAAGAGTACAGGAGCTGACCGGATATCTGAGGGAGCAGATCCGGAGCAGGAAGCACCTTACACTGCTGTCACCGGGTAAGGGCGGGGCTGCAGGTATCACGCTGCTTGGTTGTGAAAATGCGGAGAAAGTTTTTGAAGAATTGAAAGCAAAGAATATCTGCGTTAATTACCGGAGAGGACTCCGCGTGTCGGTTCATTTTTATAATACGAAAGAAGATGTGGACCGGCTGATGGAGGTGCTGGATGATTGAGTCAATTTAGTGAATGCTTGGTATTTTGGAACAGAGCGCCATCGTAGCGTTAGGAGTATAATAAGATGAAAGACCTTATCGATCTTGTAAATGAACATCGATAAGGTTTTTTATTATCCAATTTCTTTACTCGATGCGGTCTCTATTTTAAAGAAAATTGTTATTGAGTAGAAATAAAGATATATATGGGCAAGCTCGAATTGTTATGAAATATACCAATAAACGCACGCGTGTGTTTTGGGTAATTGATTAAACACATACAGTGTGATATAATGCGTTTTAGGAGGTGTTTTTATGCGAACAATACCAAATAAAGAGACTCTTACAATAGAATTTAAAAGTGATTTGAAAAAACTGAGCGATACAGATTTAATAGAGGCAGTGATCGGAATGACGAATACGGAAGGCGGAGTGTTATTTCTTGGAGTTGAAGATAATGGTGATATCACAGGCGTTCACAAGCATCATACTGACGAGATTGGAGCGGCGGCTTTGATCGCAAACAGAACAGTTCCATCCGTTCCCGTTAGAACAGAGCTCATGCATGAAGAGGGGTATGATGTTTTAAAAATAGAAATTCCGATGAGTAAAACAATTGTAGCATCTTCGGATGGTAAGATATTAAGGCGCCGGCTAAAATTAGATGGGACACCGCAAAATATTCCTATGTACCCATATGAAATTAACACCAGATTATCGGAACTAAGTATGCTCGATTTTTCTGCACAAGTAGTTTCGGGAACAACAATTGACGATTTAGACCCAAATGAAAGAGCTCGCCTGCGGAGTATTATAAAGATACGAAAAGGCGAAAAGTCCCTCTTGGAATTAACAGATACCGAATTGGATAAAGCTCTGCGTTTAGTGAAAGAAGAAAATGGAATTCTTTATCCCACAGTTACAGGTATGCTACTCATTGGTAAGGAAGAAAGGCTACAGGAGGTGATACCGACAGCAAAATCAAGTTTTCAGGTGCTTGAGGGAACACAGGTAAGAATAAATGAACAGTTTACAAAACCTTTACTGGCCACATTTGAAATTTTTGAAAACTATTTAAAGGCATGGAATCCGGAACGGGAAATGGAATATGGACTGTTTCGAATACCGGTTCCGGAATTTTCAGAATCAGCCTTTCGAGAAGGATTGGTAAATGCCTTTTGTCACAGGGATTATTCTATTTTGCAGATGGTACGTTTAGCGATTGAGGATGAAGGAATGTCCATTAGTAGTCCGGGAGGATTTATTGATGGTGTTAACTTGAATAATCTACTTACAGTGGAGCCGCATGGGCGGAACCCGGCGCTGGCTGATGCACTAAAAAGAGTTGGGCTGGCTGAACGGACAGGAAGGGGGATTGATCGTATTTTTGAAGGGTCTATCATCTATGGACGTCCTCTGCCGGATTATTCAGAATCAACGGAACGATATGTTAAGTTATTTATCCAAAGAGCAGAGCCAGATCTGGCATTTGCTAGGATGATTTCAAATGAAGAGAACAGAATGGGGAGAATGCTGCCAATTAATTCACTGCTTATTTTATCAGCGCTGCAAAATCAAAGACGTGTATCAATCAGTGAATTGTCGGAAACCATCCATGTAAGCGAGGCGAGAACGAAAGCAAATATAGAGAAATTGTTTGAGAGCGGTCTGGTAGAGGCGAGTGGAAATGGGAAAGCCAGAACTTACATCTTAAGCGCAAAGGTTTACAGAGCGCAGAATAATGCAGTGGGATATGTCAGACAAACGGGGATAGACAAACTGAAGCATGATGAACTTGTGATAAAGCTGGCTAAGCAGCAAGGATATGTTACAAGGGATAATGTAAGTGAGCTATTAAACATAAATAACAGCCAGGCATATCGGGTATTGAAAGGGCTGGTGGACAAAAAGAAGCTTGTTTTAGTAGGAAAAGGCAGAGGTGCACGATATAAGTTATTAACTTAAACGCACGAAAACACACGCTTAAACGCACGCGTGCGTTTAAGCGTGTGTTTAAATGATAACATAATAAGTCATTATAGGTGGGATAACTATGAGCGTAACAATAGCAGATTTACTGACACTTCCGTCCATGCGCGGCGCGCAGGTTCTCGGTGGTGCGAGGGGGCTTTCAAAGATTGTATCCTCGATCTCCGTGCTGGAGTCTACAGACCCGTCTGTGCTGATCGACTGTCTGTTTCCGAAAGATGAGTTTTTTGGAAGTGAAATTGTGATTACGGGTTTTTTAAATGCCCTGGATGATGTGGAATGTCAGTGTGCCAATATGCGCCGGCTGGCAGCTGGCGGTGAGGTAGGGCTGATCCTGTTTTACGTTGGGGTCTATCTTCAAAAGGTGGATCAGAGGCTGATTGACGTGGCAGACGAGCTGGATTTTGTGCTGATCACTATGCCGGAAGGGCAGCGAATGCTGCGTTACAGTGAAGTGCTGAATGATGTTATGGAGTGTATTTACCGTGACCGCATGGACAATGAGTCGATTGTTTCGGAGATTTTAGGTCGGGTTTCCAAGCTTCCGGAGCACCACCGCTCCATCAACACGGTCCTGAAAATGCTCAGCGACCGGATTTCAGCTTCGGTAATTCTGACGAATTCCGGACACGAGATTTTGAATCTGATTGCATGGCCGCGAAGCATTGAAGAGGTAATCAAGGCAGGAGTGGGCAGCCTGGAGGAATTTCCGCGGGAACAGGAGGAGTCGGAGTGCCGTTTTCTTCCGGGAGCAAGGATGTATCGTTACCGGCTTGATTCGGATGCGGGCCGTAAGATGGAGCTGCTTCTGATTAAAGAGGGGGTACCGATTTCACCGAAGCTGCTGGAGCAGGTAATGGATATTGTCAGAATCAGCATTAATATCTGGAGCTCCCGACATGGTGATGTTGCGGTTCATGAGTTGGTGCGTGCGATCCTTCAGGATGAGCCGATTAAAATGAGGCGTCTTGCCGAGCTCTTCCACATTGATGTGGCATCCATTCATGAGATGTGGATTCTGCACGGTGAAAGTCAAGAATTCTCCAGGCTGCTTACCAGCAAGCTGCCGAAGGTGCAAAAGATTCTTGCGGAGTGCCGGGGGCCGGTGGTGACAGACATATACGGGGAAGAAATGGTGTTGTTTTTGAATACACCGGTTTCCTGCCAGGCTGCGGAACAGCAGCTAAGGGATATCCTGGAGACGGTATGCTCTGAAGAACCGGGAGCTACACTGGCGCGCTGCAGTAATCTGCAGAATACCGGTGCAGTACGTGAGGCTTTTCTCTGCCATCAGGAATACCTGCAGGACGTGAAGGTAATCTTTCCGGAAAAGCAGCTTTTCTGCTTCGGAGAACTGGAATTTGCCAGGGATTGCCGCAGCCTGATGGAGCAGGGAGAGGCGGCAGTGGAGAGTTGTATGGAGCTTCTCGCACCGCTGTATGCAGGTGGAGAGGAAGCAGATTTGAGAAAAACTCTGGCAGTATACCTGCTTGACGGAAATTCCAGTGTAACTACAACGGCACAGATATTGTACCTTCATAAAAATACGGTCAAATACAGGCTGCAGCGGATCGCAGATCTGCTGGGGTACCGCCCGAACAAAATGCCGGAATGCATGAAGCTTTATCAGGCGGCGGCAGTATACCGTTTAAACCGCTGATTATAAATCAGTAGCAGTTCACAAAGGCCTGAACTGTTACAAAAGAGAGGCTTTTTTCTTATCTCCTGAGTCCCTTGTCCTTTTGGACAAAGGACGCAGGGGATTTTTTTGCCCCTGTGACAATTAACTTTATCGCACTGTAGTGATATACTGCATGAAACAGCCAATGCAGGTTTGCCCCCTTGTTGGCTGTATTTTCTATCAGGAGGAGTGAGATTATGAGTGAGAAAAAATCAGGGTTTGAGATTGCAGAAAGCCAGCGGCAGAGCTGGAAGTCTATTGCGCTTGTCTGGATCGGTGCAATGATTTGTGTGGCGTGCCTGATGGTCGGCGGTATGCTGGGAGAAGGAATGTCCATTGGAACATGTATTATTACAATCTTAATCGGCTATGGCATTGTCTGCCTTTATATGAGCTTTATGGGGATGCAGGGGTGCGATACAGGACTTCCCACTGCGGTAATGGCCGGCGGTGCATTGGGAGAGACCGGCGGAAAGTATGTAATCAGTGCGATTCTTGCGATTGCCTGCATCGGCTGGTTCGGGATTCAGGCAGCGGTCTGCGGCGCATCTTTTTCCTCCATGATCGGATCTATGACGGGGGCTGAACTTCCGGTTTGGCTGTGTTCTGTGGTATGGGGAATTATTATGGTTTCAACGGCGTGTTTTGGATTTAAGGGCCTGAAATGGCTGAACTATATTGCAGTGCCGCTTTTGATTGTGGTTCTGCTGTATGGAGTCATTGTTGCAATCGTCAGAAACGATGGGATTCATGCAATCGCAGTCTATGAGCCCATGGCGTCCATAAGTATTTTAAGCGGCGTCAGCCTTACGGTTGGTTCCTTTGCAGTGGGAGGCTCTATTGCCGGGGATTACTGCCGTTTCGCAAAAAACAGGAAGGATGTTATCAAATCCTCAGTTCTTGGAGTACTGCCGGCAGGGCTTTTGATTCTACTGATTGGCGCGGCACTTTCGATTATAACGGGGCAGTATGATATCAGTGTTGTGCTGACCGCAGCAGGCGTTCCGGCGATTGGACTCGTGGCGCTGATTCTGGCGACATGGACGACAAATGTAACAAATGCGTATTCCGGCGGACTTTCCCTCTCGATATTGCTTGGGCTTGACGAAAAGCGCAGCCGTATCTGCACAGGAATTGCAGGATTCGTAGGAACGATTCTGGCAGCCGTGGGAATCATGGACAAGTTTCAGGCATTTTTAACACTCTTGTGCGCCCTGGTACCGGCTTTTGTGGGGGTTATGATCGCAGATTACTGGATTGTAGGAAAGGGAAAGAAAGAGAACTTCCGGATCCGGGACGGCGTGTGTGTACAAGGCATGCTTGCCTTTCTCATAGGAGCATTTGCGGCCTGCCTTACCGGTGGAACCTTTACATATTTTCCGCCGCTTGCGTCCTGGAACATACCGTTTTTCATTGGTCCGATTAATGGGATCGTAGTGTCAATGGTACTGTATGTACTGTTTATGAAACTCTCGGGACGTACTGCGGCAGAACAGTCTGCCACATCAGTATAGAACAAAGGAAAAAAAATAAAAGGAGAAGTTGATTGTGAGAACGATAGGAATAAATGAAATTGAAGACATTGCCCTTGGGGCGGCTCTGCTTGGAGCCGGCGGGGGCGGCGATCCCTATGTGGGAAAGCTGGTGGCTGTCGGCGCCGTTAAGGAGTGCGGGCCTGTTACGCTGCTGGAGCCGGAGGAAGTGCCGGATGATGCGCTGGTAATTCCAATCGCCATGATGGGGGCACCCACTGTTTTGGGGGAAAAGGGGATCGGCGGCAAGGAATATCAGACGCTGCATGATATGGTTAGCCGGTTTTTTGGAAAGAAAATTTATGCATTCATGCCGATTGAGGCAGGAGGGGTCAACAGTATGCTTCCGATCGCGGCGTGTGCCCGCCTCGGCCTTCCGCTGGTGGATGCGGATGGCATGGGAAGAGCCTTTCCGGAGCTGCAGATGGTGACATTTACAATTGGCGGCATCAGCGCTTCTCCGATGGCGCTGACAGACGAAAAAGGCAATAGTGTTATTTTTGAAACCATTACAAATAAATGGACGGAGGAACTTGCACGGGCAGTGACAATGAGCTGCGGCGGTTCCGTATCCGTCTCTCTGTATCCGATGACAGGCGAACAGATGAAACAATATGCGGTGAGAAATATTGTTACCCGCAGCCAGCAGCTGGGGGAAGCGATCCGTACCGTAAAGGAATGCACCGGAAAAACGCCGGAGGAGCATTTCCTGGAATTTTCCGGAGGCTTCCGGCTGTTCAAGGGGAAGATCGCAGATGTCCTGCGTGAGACACGCGGCGCCTTTAACTTCGGCAGGGTGATGTTGGAGGGAATCGGGGAAGACCGCGGCAGAAGCGCCAGCGTGGAGTTCCAGAATGAGAATCTTACGGCAGAGGTTGACGGGGAGATCCTTGCTACCACGCCGGATCTGATCTGCCTGGTGGATACGGAAACCTTTGCCCCTGTTACGACGGATGCCCTGAAATACGGGAAACGAGTCTTGGTAGTTGGGCTGAAATGCTTTGAAATGTGGCGTACACCGGAGGGGCTGGAGCTGGTAGGGCCACGTTACTTTGGATGTGATACCGATTATATACCGCTGGAGGAGCGATGCAGGGGAGGGAGAAAGTAATGTATAAGCTTGGTATTGATGTCGGCGGAACCAACACGGACGCCGTACTGATTGATGAAAACCTGCAGGTGGCTGCAGAAATTAAATATCCGACTTCGGAAGACATCTATGAAGGAATTATGGGAGCGCTGCGCAGGGTCCTCGAGGTATCCGGGATTGACAGAAGCCAGATCGGACAGGCAATGCTTGGCACCACGCAGTGCACGAATGCGATTGTGGAGAGAAAATCACTGGCGCCGATCGGTATTCTGCGTATCGGTGCGCCAGCTACGCTGGGTATCCCCCCGATGGTGGACTGGGCGGAAGACATTCAGAAGATTGCAGTCGGAAGCGCGATTATAGGCGGGGGATTTGAGTACGACGGAAAGGAACTGGCTGTGTTTGACGAGGAGGCAGCGCGTCAGTTTTTTGTGGATATGAAGGAGCAGGGAATCAAGTCTATTGCAATCTCATCCGTCTTCTCCACAGTCCGCAATGAGCATGAACTGGCGGCGGCAAAGCTTTGCCGTGAGGTGATGGGCGATGATGTGCATGTATCTATTTCCAGCGAAATTGGTTCCATGGGGCTGATAGAGCGTGAGAATGCAACCATCCTCAATGCGGCCCTCTACCGCGTGGCCGAGCGGTTTACGGAAGGCTTTGCAAACAGCCTTGCGGAAGAAGGAATTGAACATGCCGACGTTTATCTTTCTCAGAATGACGGAACGCTGATGACAATGGAATATGCCCGCCGCTACCCGATTCTGACGGTTGCCTGCGGCCCAACTAATTCCATTCGCGGAGCCGGTTACCTGAGTCATATTCAAAATGCAATTGTGGTGGATGTGGGCGGTACCACAACGGATCTCGGCGTGATCCAGAACGGATTCCCACGGGAGTCCAGTGTGGCGGTTACCATCGGCGGCGTCCGGACTAATTTCCGTATGCCGGATGTGATTTCAATCGGACTGGGCGGAGGCTCGATCGTGCGGGAACACCAGGACGGAACCATCACAGTGGGACCGGACAGTGTAGGGTTTGAAATCACGAAAAAGGCACTTATATTCGGCGGTGATGTGATGACGGCCACGGATATTGCAGTGCGTTTAGGGATGGTGGAACTGGGAGACATAACGAAAACGGAGTGTATCAGCCGGGAAACGGCAGAAAAGGCAATGGCTGTCATTCGCGGACTTGTGGAGGACTCCATTGATTCAATGAAGATCTCCAATGCGGATATGGATGTCATCCTTGTGGGCGGCGGATCTATTATCCTGCCAGATCGTTTAGAGGGCGCTGCAAGCGTAACAAAGCCGGAGCATTTCGGGTGTGCTAATGCAATTGGTTCTGCGATTTCCAAAGTCAGCGGCACCTTTGAAAAGCTGATCAACTATGATGAGATCCCGAGAGAACAGGCGCTGGAGCAGGCAAAGGCCGAGGCGGTAGAGATAGCTGTCGGCGCAGGCGCAATCCGCAGTACCGTCGAAATTATTGAGGTGGAGGACGTGCCGCTTGCGTACTATCCGGGCAATACAAACCGGGTGAAAATTAAGGCGGCAGGAGAACTGCAGGCTTAGCCCAAAATGACAGGCTAAATTCTCAATTATCTTATTCTAATTAAAATCAGCAGGCATGATAAAGCCAGGAAAAGAGGAGGAGAAAGCAGATGAAACTTTTGGATATCATACCGGTTACAGGTGCGGGAGTGATCACACCGGAAATGGAACGTTATATCAACCAGTATTTAAGCACGGATACACAGATAGATGTGGTTCAGATTACAAAAGGGACGCCGAGTATTGAATGCGAATATGATGAGGCGATGTGCGCGCCGGATATCATCGAACACTGTATCGAAGCAGAAAAGGCCGGATATGAAGGCGTGTTTATCAACTGTTTTGGAGATCCGGGTGTGCGTGCCGCGAGGGAACGCGTAAATATTCCGGTGGTAGGCGGCTTCGAGCCGGTAATGCACCTTGCCATGGGGCTGGCCGACCGGATCGGGATCGTTACGGTGCTTCCAAACGTACTTCCTCTGATTAAAGGCAATATCGCAAAGGCGCATCTGGATGGGCGCATCGCGTGTGTCCGCAGTATAGATATACCGGTACTTGATCTCTCTAGTCATGAAAAGCTCTGTAATGCGCTTTATGCAGAAAGTTTAATGGCGATCCGGGAGGATGGGGCAGAGGTGATTGTTCTTGGCTGTACAGCCATGGTTGATGTCACGGAAACCGTACAGGCCAGGCTGCACGCTGCAGGCTATGAGATATGCGTGCTGGAGGCTGCGCAGTCTGCAGTCATGATGCTGGAGCTGAATGTGAGGATGGGGCTGAAGCAGAGCCGGATAACTTATATGCCGGTGCCGGAGAAATAGTAGGCGAAGAAAGACTTTCGGGGGATAGGGATGCACCGTGAAGGGACAGCCGGGAAACTCCGGAAGGGTATATGCCCAGCGGAAGTGCAACCCGTACATTAAGAAATTCTAAGTAGAAAAAGGCAGAAAATTGGAGTACAGCTGACCCAGCGCAAGAAATCTGATGATTTCTCGCGCTGGGTCAGCAGAAAACGCGCTTCGGTAGCACGTTTTCTCTCCAATTTTCTGCCTTTTTCTACTAAGAATTTCTAAGATGTACTCTAGCACTTCCGCTGGGCATATACCCTTCCGGAGTTTCCTTGCTGTCCCTTCACGGTGATGGGTTCATCCAGTCGGAAAGAAGCGTTCTTCGGAGAGGCTCTAAATGGGGGGAGTGGATGGATTCGTTTGGCAGGGCAGTGCAGCCTCCATCCATCCGAAAAACGAAGGTCTGCAAACTAATATGCACGGTTTCCAAACCATCGGAAATGTGATAGAATTGAAACTAGAAAAAATAGAGATAAGCGGGGGTGTGCGATGAAAATGCCAACAGAAAACATGAATACGGGTATGTTTGCTCCCTGTGGTATGAACTGTATGGTTTGTTATAAGCATTGTTATCATAAAAAGCCTTGCGCCGGATGTTTAAACAGCGATATGGGGAAGCCTGAACACTGCCGTAAATGTAAGATAAAAGATTGTGCCAAGGCGAAAGGGCTGTCTTATTGCTTTGCATGTTCCGATTATCCCTGCAAACTGATCAAAAACCTTGAAAAAAGCTACAACAAAAGGTATCAGGCGAGCCTTATGGAGAATAGTGAAGTTGTTCGTCAACACGGGGTGGAAAGGTTTATGGAAATGCAGAAACGGAAATATACGTGTCCAAAATGCGGCGGTATTATTTCTATCCATGACAGCGAATGCAGTGAGTGTCAGGAAAGCATGAAAGTGGAGAATACCGTTGTGGATGAACTTAAGCGGAATTTGTAGCAGACATTATTAAGATTAACGGAGGAATTAACGAATGCAAAACTTTCTCAAAACTTTGACAAGCGAATGTAAAAATGCGGCGCTGCCTGAAGAATTTAATTTTTTCGGGAAGCTGATCGGCAGTTGGAAAATCGACTATATAGATAATAGTAATTCCCGCTCAATTAAGGGGGAATGGCATTTTTCATGGGTTCTTGATGGTATGGCGATTCAGGATGTTATTATCCTGCCCGATTATGAATACGGAACGACGCTCCGCGTCTATAATCCCGGTACGTGTGCCTGGGATATTGCCTATTGTTATACAGGAAAAATTATGCGGCTTGAGGCGAGAAAAGAAGACGGTTTGATAGTCCTTACGAACATTGAGGATGAAAAGAGAAAATGGGTCTTTGTCAAAATCGAGGATCATAATTTTCACTGGCAGGATATAAGAGTGAAGGATGACGGTGAATGGCAGATTAATTATGACTTATATGCACAGCGCATATCATAAAAACCCTTTGGGAGCTGTATACGCAGCGATAAGGTATGCAGCCGCAAAGCGGTGTCGTGAAAGCAGGCACAACTCTGACGCAGATATCAGGCGCTTATTACTGAAAGATGAACGCACTGCTGTACTAGTACATATCGGCCTGGAAACAGTGAATTATCAGGGGGGATCAGCTATCTTAATTTCCGACGAAACGCAGATGGAGTCTGGCCGGTATATTGTTTGAATACACCGGCAAAGTGCTGGCTGGAAGAAAAGCCGAGGGAGTGCGAAATATCGGTGACTGACATTTCAGAACCGGTAAGCAGTTCCTGGGCTTTATCAATTCTCAGGCGCTGTAAATAGTCATAAGGTGAAAACCCGGTACTTCTCCGGAATTTCCGCTGAAACTGGGGCGGAGAGAGGTGAATCAGACCGGCCAGGGATTCCGAACGGCAGCTTTCGTCAAGATGTGCACCCATATAGTCGATAATAGTCCGGATATCCTCCGGGATCGTATCGGTTCCGGTATTCTCTGCCTGCAATAACCTGGACAGGTGATAAAAAAGCTCAGTCAGGAGACTGACCGTCCGTGCACGGCAAAATGGGGAAGGATTTGTACTGATGGATAAGAGTTCATCCATCAGCTTCTTCAAAATGGGAATTCCCCGGAATAAACGTGTCTGGATTGAATAAAGCGTGTCGCGGATACAATCGGATGCAGCGTCGTCCAGACCAAGGAAATTTCTGGTGTCAGGCATACAGGAAAAGATGAGATAGTAAAATTTTGATTTTTCTTCTGTCCACAAGCCGGTACTGTGCAGTTCGTTCGGCATGGCAATAAAGATATCGCCGCTGTGCACATCATACAGGCGGCCCCCCAGTTCATAGTGCTGCCGGCCTTCGAAGTGGTAGCACAGTTCAAAACAATCCTTATGCAGGTGCGGCTTCAGAGGAGCATTGTCAGATCCCCGGTATTCGACGCGGGACATCAGGTGAAGGTTGGGGATATCCAACCCGGAAAAATCTGTGGTTATTCGAACATTCTGGGAGTTCATCTGGGGCACCTCCTGATAGATTCTGGAAAACGTATAAAATGCTTTATTTACCCGGCAAAGCCTGCGGCAGCAGATATTCCGATCAGCTTTACCCAAAGGCCATCCTGTTTTCTATGCCTTTAGGATACCGTTTTACTGTATCATGGGATAAAAAAAATGTCAATTTGGCCGCCAAATGGAAGACCGTCGTTACTGTGCACGCCCGCAGGCTGTGAACAGTAACAGACTGTCTAAGGCTCTGGCCTGTAACAGCCTGGGGCCCGCCTGAAATGTGATTCCGGCCGAAAAAATGTACAGAATCAAAGGATGATCATATCTTGGAAGACGCGCTGTGGATTCCTGTATAAACTGTTAGTATACAGAGTAGAGAAGGAGCGTGTTAACATGAATTATGAAAAGCATAATGAGGAAGTCCGCAGGCTTTTGCAGCAGGCGGAAGAAGGCAAATGTGAGCGTGTTATGATGGAGCTTGCGATGAATCCACGGATGATCATCTCGGATCCAATGCTGAACCCGCGCCGGATTACGTTTGAGGAATACTTAAAGGATCCGCAGATCATGCTGGAAATTCAATGCCAGTTCCAGGAATACTGTGCGGAATCACTCATAAGCGACCGCATCATGGGCTTTGAGAATCTGCAGGAGATAACACCGTACCCGGATTTTCAAAATGTTCTGGAAGGAGCCTGCCTGGGCTGTGAGATTGCATTCCATGGGTGCAATGAACCGGGCACAAAAGTATGCGCGGATGAAACGACGAAATATGAACTTTTAAAAAATACGCGCCCCCTGACGGATCCTCTCGGCGGAATTGTAAGTACACTTTTGTCCCACTATGAGTTCTTTAAAAATAAGCGGCAGGAAGGATATACGTACAAAGGAAAGCCCCTGGGCAGCCCGGGGATGGCGGGGTTGGGAACAGATGGCCCCTTTACTATCGCGTGCAGCCTGATCGGCGCTACGCAGGCCTGCATGGATCTCTATGTGGATCAGGATTATATGATGGAGCTGCTGGATTATATTACGGAGGCGGTTATTGCGAGGAATAAGGCCCTGCGCCGCTGCTATGGCCAGCCGGAAAAATCAAAATCCTTCGGGTTTGCCGACGACAGCATTGCATTGCTGTCCCTGGAAACCTATACAGAGCTGATACTGCCATTCCACAAAAAGATGATGCGTGAACTGTGTACAGGGGAGGAGCCGGGCTGGATCCATCTCTGCGGGGATGCTTCCCGGTTCTTCCCCACACTGGTGCGGGAACTGAACGCCGGCATATTCGATACGGGCTTCCCCATTGACCATGGCAGGGTAGTTCGCGAGCTGGGACCTGACATCACGGTTAAAGGCGGTGTCCATGTCGAGACACTGCGTGCCGGCACGGCGGAGGAAGTCGCCAATGCGGCGAAAACTATTTTGGAAGCTGTCAAGCCCTTCACACGGAAGTTTATCATCAAGGAGGCAAACAACCTGTCGCCGGGGACACCGCCGGACAATCTGGCTGCGATGCATGAGGCGGTACGGCGATATGGGCACTATAAATAAAATAAGCACGGAGCAGGAAACTGCTCCGCATTTTATTGCCATTCGTGGTAGAATAAATGAAAAAGAGGAACAGTTCAGCCACGCCTGAACTTTTAAGAAAAGGAACCATTAGGAGAAGCGCAATGACAATTGGAATTATAGAAGACGATCTTTTATTGAATCAAGCTTTAGATATTGCCCTGCAAAATGCAGGCTATCATACCATATGTGTACATACAAAGAAGGAGGCCCTCTCTCTGCTGGGGAAGACGGAGGGCCTGCTCTTAGTGGATATCGGACTCCCGGACGGGGATGGAATCACACTGTATCAGGAGCTCCGAAAAAAACGGGACATTCCCGCCATTTTTTTGACGGCGAGGGATGAAGAGCAGGACATGCTGGCCGCGTTTGACATGGGTGCGGATGATTATGTGGTGAAACCATTTTCTATGAAAGTGCTTTTGAAAAGAATCAACGCGGTATTCAAACGCAGCAGCGAAGAGCAGATGCTTTCCTGCCGGGATATAGCGCTGTATCCCGACAGAAAACAAGTCTTCTTAAAGGGACAGGAGATCGCCCTGACCGCGAAGGAGTATCAGCTGTTGGAGTATCTGATGAGGAATCAGGGGCAAGTGCTGACGAAAGAAAATATCCTGGAGCAGATCTGGGGTCTGGATGGCCAGTTTGTGGTGGATAATACGGTCAGTGTCACAATTAACCGGCTCAGAAAAAAGATAGAACCGGATGCAAAACTGCCGGAGTATATTCATAATGTATTTGGGCTGGGGTATCGGATCGGAGGCAGATAGTATGTATTTTATCATGACCATATCCGTTCTGGCAGGGGGATTGCTTGGCGGCATCGGTATGTATTGCCTGCAGAGAAAACAGAGGAAACAGGAACTGAAGAAGATGATAGGGCTGACCGATGAGATTCTGAATGAACGGGAAATAAAAGCCTCTGCTTCGGGAGAAGAGACTTTGTACGCAAGGATTGAACATCAGCTGGTGCGGGTCCAGGAACTGATGCAGGGGAGAAAAGATGCAGCGGAAAGGAGCCGCGATGAGATACAGAAACTGATCGCAGAAATTGCGCATCAGATGCGGACTCCTTTGATGAACATGGAGACATATCTTGGGTTCCTGCAAGAAAATCTTGAGGAGAATTCAACAGGAGCAGCCGGTAATAATCCTGATTCCGCCAACCGTTCTTCTGATATCAGGCAGTCTCTGCAATATGCGGCTGCGATTGAGAACAGCCAGCAAAAATTACATTTTCTTGTAGAAAGTTTCATCAAAATGTCCAGGCTGGAGCAGCATATCATCCAGATAAAGAAAGAAGACAAGGATATACTGAAAACGCTCCGAAATTCTCTGGGACAGATCCAACCACAGGCAGAAACAAAGGGGGTTCAGTTTGACATCTCTTTCTTGGAAAATGCAGCTTTCCTGCATGATCCTAACTGGCTGGGAGAGGCAGTCTTTAATATTCTGGAAAATGCCGTGAAGTACAGTGAAGCCGGAGGCAGGGTGGAAGTATCCATGTCACAAAATGAAATGTACCTGAAGATCCGGGTAAGAGATTATGGAATCGGTATCGGGGCAGGGGAGGAGAATCAGATTTTTCAAAGATTTTACCGTGGAAAGGATGTCACCACCCAGGAAGGATTCGGGATCGGCCTGTATCTGTCGAGGGAGATCGTGAACAGACATGGCGGATTCCTGGTGGCTAAGAGAATGCACCCGGGGCTGATGCTTGAACTTTGTTTTCCAACCGCGTTGTTAGAAGTTTGTTAGATTTACTCCATATACTAGTATATGGCAGAAAACGGATTCAGGCTTCTGAGGCTATGATATGTACGCTGCCAAATACAGAGCAGGAGAAAAGAATTTATGGAAATTGTGAAGGCCGCCGGTCTGAAAAAATACTATATCACAGATACTTATGAGGTCCACGCACTGGACGGAGTGACTCTTTCGGTAAGAGACGGTGAATTTGTGGCAATTGTCGGAACCTCGGGAAGCGGAAAGACAACCCTCCTGAATATGCTTGGAGGCTTGGATATCCCCACGGAGGGCGGAGTCTGGATCCGCGGAAACAGCCTGAAGGATATGGAGATTGAGGAACGGACGGTATTTCGCAGAAGGAATATTGGATTTGTCTTTCAGCAGTATAATCTGGTTCCGGTACTCAGTGTTTATGAAAATATTGTGCTCCCGTTACGGCTGGATGGAGCAGAGATTGATTACGAATTGCTGGAAGAGGTAACAAAACTTCTTGGAATCCATGAGAGATTAGAGCGGCTGCCCCAGACCCTGTCCGGCGGACAGCAGCAGAGAGTGGCAATCGCCCGGGCGCTTCTGACCAAACCGGCTATTCTGCTGGCCGATGAACCTACCGGTAATTTGGATTCCGTTACAAGTACTGAGGTGGTGGGGCTTTTAAAATCCTGTGCGGAAAAATACCATCAGACAGTAATCGTGGTAACCCATCAGGAAGAAGTGGCGCAGATGGCAGACCGTGTCATCCGGATGGAGGATGGCAGAATCTGCGGCAGGACAGAGTGTGCGAAGGATGACGGCAAAGCTTGCAGCCGGACAGAGTGGGAGGAATATATACAAAACAGCGGCACAATCAGTGGGCAGGAGGGGTAAGTTATGGCAGGAAAAGGATTTACCCCGAATCAAAACAAACAGGTGGTTAAAATGCTTTCAAGAGAGATTGGCAAATGCAATAAGGGCAGAAACCGGATTCTCCTGGGAACGGTTATTTTGTGTATTGTTACGCTGACCATGGTATTTGGAATCTCATTCGGGAAGGTTCAGGCAGAATATACGAAGGCGGTAAGGGCGGCAGGAACCGCAGCATCAGTCTGCATCGAGAATGCAGACCAGTCTCAGTATGAGAAGGTTTGTTCCCTCCGTTATGTGAAACGGGCAGGAAGGTGTGTAACTCTGGGAGAGGCGGCTGACGGTAATCAGTATATCTGCAGGATTCAGGCGCTGGATGATGCGGCGTGGGAGGAGATTAGGAAACCGGCTTATACGGATATTCACGGACACTATCCAAAGGAAAAGCAGGAGATTATGCTTTCTGCCAGGTCGCTGAAAAGTCTGGGTATTGATCATCCGGAGATGGGGATGCGGATCGGCCTTACGGTAAGTATCGGACTGATCCGCACGGAACAGGAAGAATTCCGTCTCAGCGGCTGGTATACAGACTATGTGGGGGAGACGTCCAATTCGGCAGTGGGATATATAGCAGAGCAGAAAGTGGAGGACTGGGGGTATCATATCTGGGAAGAAGCAGATATTTTGATCTGCCAGTCTGATCATATGGACTGGCAGGAGACGGAAGAGCGTTTATATCAGGATGTCTCCCAAAAGGCGTCTGAAGCGAAGATTACCGCTGCCAATACTTATGCCCACGATGCAGTCAGCCGGCTGGCAGGAGGGTATGGCATGGCCGCATTTGGCGCACTGCTTATCCTGGGCGGTATGTTTTTCCTGGTCCAAAATGTGATGCAGATCTCTATGGCAGGAGACATCCGCCAGATGGGGCTTTTAAATACAATCGGGACAACGAAAAAACAGATGCAAAGAATTTATTTGGGGCAGATTCTGAGAATCTTAATTCCAGGGGTGCTGGCAGGGACACTTCTGTCAGCCTTTGTTTTGCTGGCAGTGATACCGGAGATACTGGGGAACCAGTACTTAAGCGGATATGGAGGCGCGAGAGAACTGCAGATCTTCCGGCCGGGGCTTCTGGCGGCTTCCATCGTATTTACAGTGATGCTCACCATAAGCGCAGCGGCAGGAGTCATTCACCACATCGTAAATGTATCCTGTGTGGAGAGTATGAATTATACCGGTCTGATAAGAAACCGGCAAAAGAAGGCAAAATGGAGAAAGACAGAAACGAAGCGGGTACGAATAAAACATAAGAGGCGAAAAAGAAGCGCTGCCGGGGAACTGTGGTACATGGCATGGCAGAATCTGACCAGACATCGGGGAAGATTTTTACTGACGGTGTTTTCCCTGTTTCTTGGGATAGAAACCTTTCTGGGGGCTGTTGTTATTACTAGGGGCAGTGATTATGTGCATGTGATCGAGCAGCGTCCGGACTTTCTGATTGCCGGTGAATTCAGTGAGTGGGGGAAGGAACAGGGATACGGCAGGGAGTATAAATCGAGAGATGTGGGTGAAGATCCGATGCTGACAGAAGGGGATATCCTATACTTATTATATGGCAATTCCTATGATGAGTTTTCCCCCATTTCCTCAGCAGTCAGAGAAGCCTTATTAAGCCTTGACGGGGTGGATCAAGAGAAGTCATACATCATGGAAGGGGCTTATATGACTTCCACTATTTCCAGAAAAGGCGTGATGCCCTTACTGGATAAAAGAGATTCATTTAATGAAAACGCTCAGGTAATAGAAGGCGTCGGATATGGTGAAAACTATGCCATGATTGAAGGCGGGCTTGAAGATGTCGTCCAGATTCTGAGTGACGGGGAGATTGCCGCTCTGCGGCAGTATGTGGAGGACAATCAACTGCCGGTGGATATGGACAGCCTGGAAAATGGCACCGGCGTGATGATTCTCCATGATCATCAGCTTTCACCGAAACAGGAGAGGCTGGCAAAGGATAGCGTGGGAGAACCGCTGTATTTTACGACAATGCGGTCTAAAAAAGATTGGATGATTTGGAATCAGCTGAGTCCAAAGGAGAGAGACAGCGTAATAGAGGAAGAGGCGCTTGGAGGAAAACAGTCGGATATGTTTACTTTAAGCGGCTACCTGGATAACCGTGCAGAAGGATTTCCTGATATACGGCAGACCTGGCATGGGGCAGAGGGAATGGTTTATTATCTGATCAGCAGGGAGGGCTTTGAGAAGCTGCCTACGGAGAAAAAAACGCTTTATATGGAATTGAATGTGGATGAAAAAAAGGAGCCAAAAATAAAGACAGCGATTCAAAATATGATATCCCGGGAGAACCGGAGGCGGGAAAAGATGACAGGAACAGGAGCAGACGAGGAGAACGGGGAGGCAGGAATCTTCTGCATCAGCAAATCGGACCTGCTGGCAGAGGCGGCCAATTATATCAGAGGGAACCGGCTGATTCTTGGAAGCATCAGCGCAGTGTTATTATTTGCAGGGCTGACGAACTATTTTAATGTTATGATCACAGGAATATTGTCCAGGAAAAGAGAACTGGAGATTATGGAAAGTGTAGGCATGACCCGGCGGCAGGAGCGAAGGATGCTGGCGGCGGAGGGGCTGTATTATTGCCTGATTGTGGCAGTTCTGATGTTGACGGTGGGAAGCGGGATCTTGAAGCTGATTTGTATTTATATGGAGCAGAGGCTTTCCTATTATGTGTTCAGATATCCGGTGGGATGGGGGATTGTACTGGTTGCCGGATTGGCGGGGATCTGCCTGGTTATACCGGAGATGATGTTTCGAAGGAAAAAAGTGTTTGATAGTTAACTGCAGAACAATTGAATTAGTGATGGCTGCATGGTAAAATAGCTTTGTATAATTGAAAAGAGGTCAGAGGATAGTCTGGTGGTTTCCTTCGGAAATAAACGAAGGAGGACATGTAGCATGAATACACTCGAAGTGTTGACATTAGTGCTGGTAATTTTTGCAGCATTAACCTACATAGATAATCATCATGATAAAAAATAGCTATCCTCTACTGCAATAGAGGATAGCTGGTAACTATAAATTACTACAGATATCCGAAGCGAAATCATTAGACAAGCGTAAGTCTTTTGATTACTTCTAAGTAAATTATACATAGGGTACTTGAATTTTTCAAGTACCCTCATTAAATTTTGGAAGAAATTCTGTAAACGGGTGTAACAGTTCAGGCAGATCTGAACTAATACGCATCGAGCACATTGAAATTCGCCTGCGGGGAATGGTGATGTGCGCTAGCAGCGCAAGTTTAGAACGGACTGAAGCAGAGCGGGAACAGGATGCCTCTTTCGTTCGGTCTGTGCAATAAATGTTCAGACCTGTCTTGGCTTTTGGTTGAATTCCAGCTATTAGTCGGATATAATATAGGTAAACCTATTTGCAAATATAGGAGCAACTTGAAATAGAGGTGTGAATATGTCCGAGTAAGAAAAGATTATACACTTGCCGATTGTAAAAAAGGAATGGGGGATTATCTATACCATTGACAATAGAAAGCTGATTATCACAGTAATTGATGCTGGGAGTCGCGGGCAGATATACAAAGTATTGTGATATTCACATTAAAAGTTTAAATTAAATTTTAATGGGCAGATTTTTTATTTTGTAAAAGTCTGCCCATCTTCTGCAGTATATGCAAAAGAATATAGAAGGGAAAAAATCAACCGGGGAGAAGTGAACCATTCGACAGCAGGCGCCTAATAGCTGGCGGAATTACCTCTGCCCGCCGATAGGTCGTTTTAAGGCTGATAAAAAATTATACTTTTGAGGAGAATATATTATGGAAGAGAACAAAAGTTTAAAGATATCCGCTCAGATCAATGATGTTTTTACATATGCCTTACAGCAGAATGGGCTGGAACTTATCAGGAGTATCCGTATTAAAAATACAACGGACGCAGAGATAGGTAACCTGGTTATCAGGATACACACAGATATAGAACTGACAGAACCCTATCAGCAGGCAGTAGAGATTTTGCAGGCAGGGGAGGAACTGGAGATTCGCAATCTGAAAATTCTGATCAAGGGAGAATACCTGGCATCATTGACTGAACGCGTTTCCGGGATCCTTTATATCGGTATTTTTCAGGGCGAAGATGAACTGGTATCAGAGAACCGGGATATCATTGCATTGGCTTATGATGAATGGCCGGGGCTCAGATATTTCCCGGATTTACTGGCCACATTCGTTACCCCGAACCATCCCGTTGTGACAGGACTTTTGCAGTCGGCATCTAAGTGGCTTGATAAGTGGACGGGCCGTCCATCTTTGGAAGGGTACCAAAGTCATGATCCGAACCGTGTGAAAATGATGGCGGCGGCAGCGTATGCTGCTATTCAGGAGAAAAATATAACTTATGCGGTACCGCCGTCCAGTTTTGAAGAAGTAGGTCAGCGTGTTCGTCTCTGTGAAGCCGTTATGGAGCAGCATCTGGGCACTTGCCTGGATATGACACTGCTTTACGTCTCTTGTCTGGAGGCAATGGGCCTGCACCCAATCATGGTTCTGATGAAGGGGCATATCTTTGCCGGCGTCTGGCTTGTAGAGGAATCCTTTGCGGATCCAATTGTAGATGATCCGTCCCAATTGGAGAAGCGGATGGCAAATGGGATACATGAGCTGCTTGTTGTTGAGTGTACAGCCATGTGCGCAGGGAAGAGCAATCATTTTGATACGGCAATTCAGATGGCTGTATATGCAGTTGGCAGTTATCCGGATTTTGTTTTTGCGATTGATATAATGCGTGCCAGAAGGAGCGGAGTCAGACCACTGCCTATCCGCATAAAAACGGATAAGGGGTACGTAGTAGAACATACGGAAAGGGAAGAATCGGGTGTGACCAGTGCGCCAAGCAGCCTGGGGGATACATTTGAATATAGCAATGCAAGGACAATTGAGCGGGTTACAAAACAAAAACAGTGGGAGCGGAAGCTTTTGGACATGAGCCTGCGCAACATGCTTATCAATATGCGTCTTACCAAAGCAGTAGTGCCCTTATTATCTGCATCGGTGGGGGTTCTGGAGGATGCCTTGGCTGACGGCGAAGAGTTTCAAGTACTTCCCCGTCCATTGGAATGGGACCTGAACAATGTGGACACCTTTAGCGCGGAGACAACCAATGTATTAGGGCCTTATGCAGATTTAATCGCATTGGAAAGCCGGCACCGAAGGCTGCATTCTATTTATTCGGAAAAGGAATTAAATGGCTGCCTAACCAGGATGTACCGTTCTGCAAAGACGTCAATGGAAGAAAATGGAGCCAGTACGCTGTATCTGGCACTAGGTCTTTTGCGCTGGTTTGAGGGAAAAAAGAGTACAACTCCCCGATATGCACCCATTATTTTAATTCCGATAGAAATCACCAGAAAATCAGCAAGCAAAGGGTATGTACTCCGTATGAGAGACGAAGATGCCCAGATAAATATTACACTGCTGGAATTTTTAAAGCAGAACTTTGACCTTGTAATTAATGGCCTCAGTCCTGTCCCTGTGGATGAACACGGCCTGGACATTGATAAGATATTTGCAGCTGTACGGCATGGGATCATGGATGAAACGATGTGGGATGTGATTGAGTCCGGTTTTATTGGTAATTTTTCTTTTTCACAGTTTGTAATGTGGAATGATATTCATAACAAAACAGAGTTCCTGGAAAGAAATAAAGTAGTGCGCAGCCTGATAAACGGCGCTGTCGACTGGGACTGCACAATACCGGAAAGCGTAGATACAGATGAAGCTTATCTGCCGGTTACAGCCGATTCTTCGCAGCTTCGTGCGATCAACATGGCTGCCGGCGGCGTCAGTTTTGTACTCCATGGGCCTCCGGGGACGGGAAAATCCCAGACGATTACCGCCATGATAGCCAATGCGCTTACAAAGGGAAAGACCGTTCTATTCGTTGCAGAAAAAATGGCAGCACTGGAAGTGGTGCAGAAACGCCTGGCAGCCTTAGGTATAGGGGATTTCTGCCTTGAATTACATTCCCAGAAGGCGGCTAAAAAAAGTGTGCTGGGTCAGTTAAAGCGCGGACTCGAACTGCATGCGCAGGGCGTGCGGACTGATTATGATAAAAAAATTGAAGATATACGCAGAATGAGAATGGATCTGGATGCTTATGTGCAGGCGCTTCATAAGCGCAGGGGATTTGGAAACAGTTTGCGCGAACTAATCGATATTTATGAATACATTCCGGATCATGGAAAGGAAGTTTACTTTGAGGATGCTTTTGTGTCAGGATTAGCCCAGAGCAGCTTGGATAATCATAGACATATTTTGGAACGATTGGTTGCCGCAGGGCGGGCTGTCGGGCATCCTCACGGACACCCTTTAATGGCAGTGCAGCAAATCGAATACAGTCAGAGTTTAAAAATAGAACTAACCAGAATTGTGTCGGCATATAAAGATGCATTGATAAATTATAAAAATGCTGCTTCAGCCTTTGCGGGAGTAATGGGACAGGCAATCCCTGTCAGCCGATCCGGGATGGAACAAATAAGAAGTTGTGCAAAGAGCGTCCGGTATGTGGAAAATATCCCGTCATTTCTGTTAAATGCTGACTTAATTGAACGAGTATTTGAAGCGCCGGATGAATTTCTGCAGAGAAAATATGCTTTGAGTCAAAAGACAGCAGTTTTCATGGGGAAATGGAATGAAAACTTCCTGAGGATGGATATGGAAAGTTTTCGCAGACGATTTGAAGAGGCCAATAAAAAATTCTTTGGCAAAGGGAAAGCACTTGCAGCTTTGACAGCGGAGCTCCAGGCATATGCAGACTTCCGGGTAGAGACTGATAAGATACCGGCACTGCTTACGGATGTCTCATTCTATCAACAGGAAGTAAAGGAAGTGGCAGAGTTAGAAAAAAATCTGCCTTCAGATTGGGGCGGGGTTGCACAAGAATTCGGTACACCTGCAGAATTCAGGAAGTATAAGGAAGAGATAACAGCGCAGATTGCAGCAATATCACCGTTTATGGAACAAATTCGGCAGCTTAAAGATTGTGACCAGTTAAATAACTGTCTAAAAAAGGCCGGAGAGGTAATTGCAAATTTCGATATACTTTTCAGGACAGAGACAGCAGCAAGAGAACTGCTCTTGCTGACATTTGATGAAACGGAAGAGGATTGGCCGGACAGCAGAATCGAACTTTGTAATAAACTGCTGGATAATGCCTTATCTATTAAAGACTGGATTATTTACCTTCAATCATCAGAAGAATGCAGACAGGCCGGGCTGTCTTCTATTTGTGACGCCTATGAGGAGGGCCTTGCTCATGAGGCAGTGCTGGATGTATACTTACGATCCATCTATAAGGCGATTGCCCTGTTGCTAATCCAGAAGGAACCGGTTCTAAACGGTTTTACAGGAACCGGATTCAATGAAAGAATTCTACAGTTTAAAAAGCTGGATCAGGAATTCATGGAATTGACAAAGGAAGAAATGTTTTATAGGCTGATCCATCAGCTGCCGGATGGCTATGAGTCAGTGGAGATGAGCAGGGAGCTGAATATACTCAGACGTGCAATCAGCAGTAATGGCAGAGGGCTTTCCATACGCGCATTATTTGAACAAATACCCCAAGCGTTAAGCCGGCTTTGTCCGTGTATGCTTATGAGTCCGATTTCTGTTGCCCAGTATTTAGCAGCAGACGGGAAGTTGTTTGATATTGTTGTATTTGATGAAGCTTCCCAGCTGCCCACTTGTAAAGCAGTTGGCGTTATGGCGCGTGGAGAAAATGTTGTAGTCGTAGGGGATCCGAATCAAATGCCGCCAACCAGCTTCTTTGCAGGAAGCACGGTGGACGAAGACAATTTGGATATCGAGGATCTTGACAGTATTCTGGATGACTGCCTTGCCCTCGGAATGCCGCAGGCCTATCTGAAATGGCATTATCGCAGCAAACATGAGAGCTTGATTACATTTAGCAATCAGGAGTTTTATGAAAACCATATGCTGACTTTCCCGTCCGTAAATGATCGGGAGCAAAGAGTAAGTATGAAGAAGGTGGATGGCTTCTTTGATCGGGGAAAGAGCCGTGTAAATGAAGCAGAGGCCCGCGCAATCGTAAAGGAAATCAAACGCCGTTATGAGAACTCTGCTTTACGTGAATTGACGATAGGGGTTGTTACCTTTAATATAAATCAACAGACACTGATCGAGGATCTTTTGCAGGAGGAATTTCGCAAAGATGATAAATTCGACATATGGGCAAGCCAGGGGGATGAACCGCTTTTTGTTAAGAACCTGGAAAATGTTCAGGGGGATGAAAGGGACATTATTTTGTTTTCTGTATCCTTTGGCCCGGATGCAGAAGGAAAGCTAACGATGAATTTCGGACCGCTGAACAAAGAAGGCGGCTGGAAGCGCCTGAATGTTGCTGTATCGAGGGCAAGATGTGAAATGGTTGTATTCACTACACTGACCTCTGACATGATAGACTTAAAGCGTACAAAATCAAAAGGGGTAGAGGCCTTAAAGAATTTTTTGGAGTTTGCGGAAAAGGGCAGGATGCAGATAAAGAATACGGGCAGCCAGACACGGAAAAAACAGGGGATCAGGGAGCGTATTTGCCAGAAGCTTAACGAGGCGGGATACCAGTGCCAGACAGATGTTGGCCGTTCCGATTTTAAGGTGGATATTGCAGTTGTAAATCCTTATAATAATGAGGAATACTTAATCGGCATCATGCTAGACGGGGACTCCTATCGGCAATCAGCCAACACGAAGGATCGCGAAGTGGCCCAGATAAATGTTTTAAAGGGGCTGGGCTGGGAACTTTATCGTATCTGGACGATGGACTGGTGGGAGAATCGAGAAAAAGAAATTTCAAGACTTTTGAATTTTCTCGAGAAGAGAAAGCAGGAGGAATCTGAGGCAGCCATTAAGAAAAGGGCTGTCCAGGCAGAAATGCTGAATGCTCTGGAAGGGGGAAATGATGCAAACGTGGCAGACGCCAAAGCGGAGTCAACAGAGGAGGTTCTGCAGGGAGAGACTGTCAAACAGGAAGATAAAGAACATGCAGGAAGTGTTCTGTCTGAGGTGAACACTGTTCCTGGTGACAATGTGAAAGAGAGTGAGATCGAACCTCCTGTATTTTCAGCGGAAGTAAAGTTTGTTCAAAATGATTTAATGGCCGACGAACCTTCACAGATGATTGCAGTAAAAGCAGAAGAAAAGACGGAATCTTTCGACAGTATACATTCAGAAAGATATGAATGCATAGAATATGAGTCCGCGAATGTAGCGATCACACCAATTACCACAGCGGCATATGCTGCGAAGGATTCTATGAAACTTATTGAGGAGAAAATGAACGATATTCTGGACAAAGAGGCGCCAATTTCTTATGAGCGTCTGTTCAAAAAGACGCTTCGGGGATTTGAGATTGGCAGAGCGAGTGCACAGACAATCGAAGCCACCGATAAAGTAATAAAAAAAATGTCCTTAAAGGCAAACAGACAAAACGGCATGAAATTCTATTGGAAAGAGGGACAGAATCCGGAGTCATATAATCTCTATCGTATAGATGTGAATGCGGATGATAAACGCACGCCGGCCGACATCTGCCAACAGGAATTGAAGAATGCTGTTTGTAAGACATTACAGGAGAAGGGGGCACTGGCGAAAGACGACCTGATCCGTGATACAATCAGGACGATGGGATATGCACGAAGCGGGGCGGCACTAATAGAGGCGGTAGACAGAGGTCTTAAATTCGGCCGGAAGACAGGCGAAATCGTGCAGACAGAGGAAAAGAAATTCGTGTTATCGGAGGAATAAAAGAATTCGGGAGTTAGTGACGCGCTTTAGTCGCGGTACGGATGGGGACGCTCCATGAAGGGATAGCCGAAAGCCTCCCCGTCCGTCGACAAGGCTGATCCTTGTGCGAAGCCTTTGCCTGGACGCAGGAGTCGTATCACGGAGAAATCCCAGCCGCGGTGATGGCGGCCTACCAGGAGAACCTTCTGCATAAGCTGCTGGGGCATTTGACTACAGCGGGGATGTGGTATTCTTTAAGTAATTGAATTCAATGATTGACAATTGAAGTGAAATCATCAATAATAGTGTTAGCTGTATTACAGCATACAAGAATCAAATGCATTCAATTAAAATCCCGACCCAATCTGGATTTATTATATGCATGACGAATAAAAAATTATGGAACATGGGAGGTAGCAGGATGGGGATTAAGCCGATAAAAAGGGTTAATGTAGGTGAACAAGTATTATTACAGCTAAAGAAGATGCTGATTGATGGAGAGTGGGCGCCTGGAAGCAAAATTCCATCAGAAAATGAATTGGCGGAGCTGTTTGAAGTAAGCAGGATTACTGTACGGCAAGCTTTGCAGAAGCTGAATGCACTGGGATTGATCGAAACAAGGCTTGGGGATGGTTCATATGTCAGGAATCTTGATATCGGAGATAGCATGAATGCTTTGATACCTGTTATGTATTTAGGAGACCAGTCAGATGCGCAGGTGTTTGAATTCAGGCAGATCATTGAAACAGGCTGCACAAAGCTGGCTGTGAACCGTGCAACGAAAAAAGATATTGAAGAACTAAAGATTATTTTAGCAGAAATGGTGAGCTGCAAAGATAATTCTGATATCAAAGGTTTTAGCAAGGCAGATTTAAAATTTCATTTTAAGATCGCCCAAATTACCAGAAATGCTCTTTTCATAAAAACAAATAGTATTTTGCAGGATGTTTTGGAGCAGTCAATGGATACTGTAATTGATAAAATGGGATTTGAGAATGGTATTTATTATCATCAGCAGATTATTAGAGCATTTGAAAACCGTAATGAGGAAGAGGCTGTAAAAATGATGAATGCACACATTGAAAAGAATTATGAATATTTCAATTGAAAGAGAAACCGAATACTAACAAAAATGGATTGTGCAATATGCCAAAAAATAGATTTGATAAAATAAATATATTGAAAAAAATGATAGTGTATGTTATATTTTACTCATACCTGTAATACAAGTATCAGCTAACAACAATCAAATAACAGATTGGTGTTCTGGAGCTATCGGTTCAAACGTTTGGCAGACTTATTGGTGAGAGTTTCACGGAAGGGAGGAGATACTTTTAGAGAAGGGAGAGATGTTTACAGAGACATGCAGATGATCTGAGTAAAGGTAACAGTTCGGGATAGCCGGAACTGTTGCGAGTTAGGGCACTTTTTAAAGGAAAAGGAGGAGAATATAATGAAAAAAAGAATGAGACGTATTGTAGCTTGTCTTCTGTCAGTCTCCGTATTAGTCGGGCTGTGCGCATGCGGAAGCGGAAAAAAAGAGGAAAAAGCGCAGGGAGATATTGCGGATGCAGGATATGACATTGATGCAATGGAAGTAGAAGAAACAACTGTAAAATTATATCATCGTATCAATGCTGACGGCGGAGATGCGGAGAGTGAGTATTTTATTGATAAGGTGAATGAGTGGAATGAATCCGATAATGGCATTACAATCGAACCGATTTTTATTATGAAAGAAAATGACTACCTCGACAGGCTTTCAACAGATCTTGCATCAGGAGACGCACCAGACATCTTTATGCAGTATGGTGGAACCAACTGCCTGGACTATGTAGAATCTGACATTGTATTAAACCTTGAACCATATTTTGAAGCTGATCCGGATTGGTACAATGGGATTGTAAAAGCAAATTGGAATATGGTCGATTATGGAAGATATGGGCATGAAGGTCTTTACGGTGCGCCATGGTCAGCATTTGAACTTCTTTTATACTATAACGAGGAATATTTAGAGAAATGTAATCTGGAAGTCCCCAAGAGCTGGGAGGAACTTGTAAACTGCTGTGAAGTGCTGAAGAACAATGGTTATCAGCCTTTTATGGTAGGAGAATCTGATAATTACCGGTATGGGCATCTCTTGAGTGCGATGGCGGTAAAGTCATATGGACCAGATTTTGAAAATGAGCTGGCAGAAAGAAAGTTTACATATGAAAGTCCTGAAATCGTCAGTCTGATTCAGGAGATTAAAAATATGCAGGACAAAGGATACTTTGGAGAAAATGTTTTAAGTGTTGACGTAAATGCAGAACGTTCTTATTTTGGCGCAGGTGACTGTGCATTCATGATCGACTTATCCAGGGGCGGGGCATTGCTGTCTGATTCCGAGTGCTTTAAAAAGCAGACAATCCATGCGACTAAGATACCATACTTTGATGCTCAATATGAAACGGCCAATATGGGAGGCGCTTCTCAGAACTATTTTATCTGTACAATGAATAAATCAGTAAACCAGATTAAAGCTTCCTTAAAAGTGGTGAAATGGCTGACAAGCCAGGAGTTTGTTGATGGTTTGGTAAAAGAGTATGCGAATACATATTCCGTAATTCCATCAGAAGGCATTATTGATAATTACATGTTTGAGGAGTGTAATGAGCTGATGTCCCAAACAGAGGCCTATGTTGCGGAACTGGCGCAGGCGAGTACGAATACGGCGGAACTCACAGTTGTAAGAAATGCCCTCCAGCTATTGGGAAGCGGTTCATCAGCCGAAGAGGTAAGCAAAGAGATTATGGATAACCTGGCAAATTACGAATAAGAAGAGAAAGGGCCTCCATGAAAAGTGTGGCTGCATGGCAGAAATGGAGGTCCTCTTTATAAAGAATTTGAATTGTGATATCCATTCCGGCTTCATTGGCTGAATGTATTCATATGAGGAGGAAAAGTATGAAAAGAAAGGACTACTGGATTGCTGCTGTGTTTTTACTTCCGGCAATTTCGCTTCTTGTTATATTTGTAATATATCCTATTATCAGTAATGCCATATTATCATTTCAGTCCTGGAATGGGATATTTAGTGTTAAAAAGTCTTATGTTGGTATAGAAAACTACAGATTCATATTTTCGGATAAAACGTTTTGGCGTTCACTGGGAAACGCAGGGATATTTCTTATAGTGGGCTTCTTTATACAGATGCCGCTATCATATGGCCTGGCTCTTCTGGTAACATCCAAGATCAGGGGAAAAAACCTTTTCAGAACCGTCTATTATCTTCCGGTAATTCTGGGGACTACGATCGTTGCTGTTATGTGGAAGAATCTTATTAACCCAAACTATGGGGCTATTATGGAGATTATTCGTAACCTGGGCCTGCAGTCTATGGATTTTGACTGGCTGAACACCCCGGGGCTAAATGTATGGATTGTCGCGTTAGTAAACTGCTGGAAGTCGGCTGCCTATAATATGCTGATTTTCTGTTCCGGCCTGGTGACAATTCCGGAAGCATTGAATGAGGCGGCAGTTATAGACGGCTGCTCGGCATGGCAGAGAATCCGCTATATAACGCTTCCTTTATGTAAAAATTCTTTTAAGGTCTATTCAATCTTATGTATTACAGGCTGTATCAAGCAATTTGATATGATTTGGGCTATGACAGGCGGAGGTCCGAATGCGGCCAGTTCCACCCCTGGAATCCTGCTGTATTTAAATGCCTATTCCTTTAAGCTGATGGGGCGCAGTGCAGCGATCGCAATGATACTCTTGATACTGGGAGTCGTTTTAAGTATCTGCTGCAACAAGATATTTAAGCAGGAAGAATATTGAAAGGGGGTATAAGGGTGAAAAGAAGAAGTTGGAAAAAACTGATATTATATGCAATAGCCGGAGTCTGGCTTCTTGCGACAATTATTCCATTACTGTATGTATTTATTTCGTCATTTAAGACAAATGATGAGATGTACCGAAGCGCATTGAATCTGCCGACACACTGGAAAATAGAAAATTATGTGGTGGCGAATGAGTTGGGACATTCCTTCCGTTCCATTGGGAATTCACTGCTTGTGGCATTGTCAACAACAGTAATAGAAGTAATCGTAGCAATGATGGCGGCCTATGCGATTTCAAGGAAAAGACATATTTTCTTTGCGAGACATGCTTACATGCTATTTGTGGTAGGAGTCATGGTACCGATCCATTCAACATTGATTCCGATATCATCTATGGCGGCAAGCTGGGGGCTGAAAAATAATTTTGCTTACCTTGTTTTAGTTTATGTATGCTTTAACCTTGCACAGGGAATTTTTCTGTTCACCGGATTTCTGGACTCTGTCAGCAGAGAGATTGATGAGGCAGCTATCATAGATGGGTGCAGTGATTTTCGGTTATTACGCTCTGTTTTACTGCCAATATGTAAGCCGATCATTGCTACAGAAGCGATTTTCTCTTTTATCTATGCATACGGCGAACTTGTTTTCTCACTTACGCTGATTTCTGATCCGGCCAAGTATACAGTTCCAAGGGCGATGCTGTCCTTTTGGGGAGAATTCTCGGCGCAGATGGGACCGCAGTACGCTTTTATTATTTTATCGGTTATTCCAGTCATTATTATATATGTATTATTCCATAATCAAATCCAGAGCGGCGTCATGTCCGGCGCAGTTAAAGGGTAGGCGCGTCCAGAAAAGGGCGGTTGGTTTAGTGGGTGGAAATCCCATACGGCAAGGTGTAGCGAGCCACCGTTAGCGAGTCTTGGGTGCTGA
>NZ_CYZU01000016.1 GCF_001404335.1 Faecalicatena contorta | reverse complement strand
CCGCCTATCCGGCAGCGGCTGTTCTAGAAACACTTAGCAGCACGGGTGCATATCGCAACGGCATATACAGCCCCAGCACTTCCCCGGCCTCCCTGTCATGAAGCGTCCCCGTCCGTCGACAAGTCTAAAGCTAGCCGACTAAATCCCGAATTAGATGTTGGCTGTGGTATGAACAGTATTCATAAATCAAAATGAATTCCATCTTACGACAGTTACATCTGTGAATGCGCCGATTCATACCTTTGTCACTTTCTTGTCACTTTTCTTTTTTAATATGGTATCATCAAACATGAAAGGGGTTATTAACTTATGGAAATTTTACGCTGCAGCCATCTTACAAAAACATATGGCAGTGGTTCCAATACGGTAACAGCACTGGACGATGTCTCGCTATCTCTTGAACGGGGCAGCTTTACGGCTATTGTCGGTGCATCCGGTTCCGGTAAGTCCACTCTGCTGCATATGCTGGGAGGCGTAGACCGACCTACCAGCGGCAGCATTTTTATCGAGGACACAGACATTTCAACACTCAGCATGGAGCAGCTTGCGGTATTCCGGCGCAGAAAGGTAGGTCTGGTCTATCAGTTTTATAATCTGATCCCAACATTGAACGTAAGGAAAAACATTCTCCTGCCTGTTCTTTTGGATAATCAGAAACCGGATGAGGAGCGGTTTCGCCATCTGGTATCCACGCTGGGGCTTACAGACCGTCTCACACACCTTCCCAGTGAATTATCAGGAGGCCAGCAGCAGCGCACCGCTATCGCAAGAAGCCTCATCTACCAACCGGCGATCCTTCTTGCCGATGAACCAACGGGCAACCTGGACCGTAAAAATTCAGAAGAGACCATCGAACTTCTGAAGCTCTCCAACCGGCAGTACGGACAGTCTGTCCTCCTGATTACACACGATGAAAAGACCGCTCTGAAGGCAGACCGCGTGATTACCCTGGAAGACGGGAAAATTCTGCATGACGAGGTGGTGTCCTGATGAAAATTTTAAGGGAATATGTTTGGGACACGATACGAAGAAATAAACGAACCAGCATTGCCATCATGACCGCTTTATTTCTTATGACCACGATGATGTCCTGTTTCTGCGGTTTTGTTTACACAATGTGGACGGATGCCATTGTCCTCACAAAACTTGAGGACGGCGACTGGCACGGAGAATTGTTCGATACAACGTACGGAAAGGATCTGGAACACATTGAGAACTACGCCTCTGTCTCTGCCGTTCTGGTCAAAGGCCCGTGGGAAGCCGCAAAGCTGGAAGATGAGGGACGCAGGACATACCTCATTACCCGCGGCGCCAACCAGGAATACTGGGATTCTATGCCGGAAAAGGATACCCTGACCGAAGGGAGGCTCCCGCAAGCCGACAATGAGCTGGTACTTTCAAAACAGTATTTTGATGACCACCCCGGTGCAAAAGTGGGCGATACCCTCACGCTTCCGATCGGGCAGCGCATGTATCAGGGGAAGGTATGCATGGAAACAGACGGGTTCCACGAGGAAGAAACCTTCCGTCAAACAGGCACAAAGACATACAAAATTGTAGGAATTCTGGATGTCACCACGTCCTCCTCCGTACCGGCCTATACCGGAATGAGTTATCTGGATACAAAGACTGTGAACCCGGACGATGAGCTAACGGTCTATCTTCGTTTTGACCCCATGAGGAGTACTTATAAGGAGCTCCCGGAACTGGCACGCTCCTTAGGCTATCAGGCCGATGAATACGGATACTATACGCTCAGATATAATGCAGGCCTCCTCTCCAAATACGGGATACTCCCGCCGGATCAGATCGGAAACATCAGCAGCCTCACTGTTCTTGCCGTACCTGCCATGTTTCTGGTCATTGCGCTTCTGATGATCGCCGTATTTGTACTGGTCATCCACAATGCCTTTGCCTTGTCTGCCAGCGAAAAGCTGGTGCAGCTCGGAACCCTGGCCGGCATCGGCGCATCCCCGAAGCAGATCAAGGCGGCGGTGTCATCCGAGGCAATGATCCTGCTGATTGTGCCTCTTCCTGTCGGAATATTATGCGGCTGGCTGTTGGATACAGAGTTGTTCCGTCTGATTAATGCTGCAAATAATATCGGCAGGACCGCGCCGGATATTGTACTTACATTCGGAATTCCTGCCATACTGCCTGCAATTCTCCTGTCCGCTGCCACAGCTTGGCTCTCGGCGAGAATACCGGCCCGCAGAGTTGCAAAACTGATGCCTGTAGAGGCCCTGAGGCAGGTGGAGGTGCTGAAAGGGAGAAAGATCCGGCAGGGACGCATATCCAGCCATTTTGGAATCAGCGGTGAACTGGCTTCCAACGCCCTCACCGCCCGTAAGAAATCCTACCGGGCCGCGACAATTTCCCTTTGTCTATCTTTCCTTCTGCTCACAGGATTTTTATATATTATTACTGCTCAAAATGCATCGAAAGAGGTTTACAGGGCGCAAAATGAATCCCAGGGCCATGTCTTTTTCAGCATCAGCGATGGCCGCCGGCCCGAGCAGAAGGCGTTAGCTGAGGTTTTAAAAGTGCCCGGCGTCTCCAGGGGAGTAATCATGAATAAAATGCCCTGTGCCACCTGGATTACAGAAGATCAGACTTCAGATGATATCGAGACAAATCTGGGTGGATTCGATGAGATAGTATCCAAGAAAAAGTACTCGCCTATTGAAAGGGATGGAAAATACAGGATTTATTCTGTACTTATTGGCCTGGAGGAGGACAGTTTCAGAGAATACTGCAAAGAGATGGGGACAGATCCTGATTCCTACTATAAAGATCCTGCAAAGGCACTGATCTATAACCGGACCGAAGACCCCAATGTCAGTACTAAGAAACAGAAGGTCTACAGAGATATCCTAAAGCTTCAAAAAGGGCAGGCCCTCTCTTTTACGGAAAAGGCTTACGATGAGGACACGGGCGACTTCGAATTTAGGCTGACCATAGGGGATCTGGTGCAGGCACTTCCCGCCGATGGCATTGGCCTGCCATACTTTAGCGTAGTCTCAATCATGCCGATGGAACATGTGCTTGAAATCGCTGCATCCTGCAGTGAGAAACGGCGGTATACTGCATCCTCCGTCAACGGAATCCTTCTGACAGACGACGACGGCGGCATCTCTTATCCGCTGATTCAAAAAGTTTCCGGCCAGATCTCTACGATCCTTGGTAAATATTACGGCAGCGGTGACTACATGGTATCTGACCTGGCAGAAAAAGAAGAGAGCCAAAGACAATCCACCGGCGTTATGAGTATCATTGTGGCGTTCTTAACCGGGCTGCTGGCACTGATCGGCATCTCCAATGTATGGGCAAGTATTTCCGGCAACCTGCGCCAGAGAAGCCGGGAATTCGCCATGCTTAAGTCGGTCGGCCTCTCCCCCGCACAGCTCTGGCGCATGCTGTTCCTGGAGGGATTGGATCTGGGGCTGAAACCGCTGCTTTACAGCCTGCCGTTCCAGGCCGCGGTACTTGCGTGCTTCCTGTACCTCAATGAGGTAACCTTGATCGAATATCTGCCTTTTGCTCCATATGCAGCTGTCCTTGGCTACACCATACTTGTTCTCGCTTCCATTATCGGAGCTTACTATATGGGCGGACGCAGAATTGTACGCCAGAACATCATATCCGCAATTAAGGATGATACCATCTGATACAGAAACGGGCATGTCCCTGTGCAGAATTCTCTGCCCGGACCTGTCCGTTCTGCTTTTCTATAATGCCTTTTGCAAGCGCCAGCCCGATTCCGGCGCTGTCTTTAGCCGCATCCTCCCCTCTGTAAAACCGTTCGAACAGATGCGGAAGATCCTTATTAGAAAAGCCTTTTCCACCGTCCTCAATCAGCATTTCCGTATAAAGCGGATTTTCTTCACAGATTACACGAATCTTACTGTTTTCGGGCGTATGTTCCAGACAATTCTTCAAAATATTCAACAGAGCCTCCGCTGTCCACTGCATGTCCGCAGAGAGCCAGACTTCCGATTCCCCCTGCCCTTTTGTTACAATTTCCAGTTCGACATGCTTCTGCCCCAGCATTGCTCTGAGTGGTTCTGCTGCAAGTTCCGTCAGTTCCTTTGCTTCTACATCCTGCCTGTGAAATTCAAGCGTATGCGAATCCAGCTTTGTCAGGGTCAAAAGCCCGTCAACCAGGCCCTTCAGACGCTCCACCTGGCCCTCCAGACGGTACAGATACTCTTGGTCTTCTGCCTCCAGGGAAGGGCTTAAAAGCTCTGTCATCAGCGACATGGAAGTCAATGGCGTCTTCAGTTGATGCGCGATATCGGCTGTTCTCTCTGCCAAGATCTCGTGGTCCCTGATCGCCTCTTCTCTGGTACAGGCAAGCTTGGCAACGGTCTTGTAAATCTCATCCTCCAGATAGGAAAACATATCTTCCCGCCGGTTAAGTGCAGCTGCCTCGCCCCTCCCCGCCGCCTTCAGATATTCTGTCAGATCTTCAATCCTGCTCCTGAAGCGCATTTCCTTTCTCTCTGTAAAAAAGAACATGATTCCACCGGCTATTTCAAACAGGATAATTCCTGCTGCCAGGGCATATGGCAAATGATCCGGGAAACGAGTCAGCCTTCCATGTCCATATTTGCGCAGATAGGCCTCCGCATCTGCTGCATCCTGATCCGGTTTTTCCGCCCCGCCGCCAGATTCCGGCATGGCGCTCTCCCCCCGGCTGCTTCCCTGATCCGGACTATTTCCTCTATCTGCAGCAAATTTCAAACCCGCGGGAATAGATCTGCCTTCAAGCGCGGCTTCGGTCAGCCGAACCGTATAATCGTACTCACGGAAGCTAAAACAGACAGCAGTCACTACGCCAGCCAGTATCCCGGGAATCAGCCAGAATACGCAGGATAAAAGAAATGCCTTCACTCCACGCCCTTTCATATCTTTTCCTCCATCCGATAGCCAATCCCACGGATCGTCACGATATACTCCGTATCCATCAGTTTTTTCCGCAGACGCTTTACAGTCACTGTCAATGTATTATCATTGACAAAATTCCCCTCTGCGTCCCAGAGCTTATCCAGAATCAGGTTCCGGGGCAGAGTCCTCCCTTTATTCTCCATGAGAACCTCAAGCAGGCGGTATTCCAGTGCCGTTGCATCCACAGACTGCCCATCCAGCATCACCTGCATTTTCTCCCTGTCAAGCTGTATATTACCGCAGGAGAGAACATTCCCTCCATCGTCAGACGTACGGCGGAGTACCGCCGCAATTCTGGACTCCAGTACCGCTATATGAAATGGCTTGGTCACATAATCGTCTGCCCCCATATCCAGCCCCCTGGTAATGTCCTTCACATCGTCACAAACCGTCAGGAAGATAACCGGGGTATCCGCCCGTTCCTTCACCCATTTGCAGAAATCATAGCCACTGCCGTCCGGCAGATTCAAATCCAGGAGAATCAGCTGGAGTCCCTCCGAAAACAGATCCTTCGCCTGCCCTACAGAAGCACAGCTTGTACACATATACCCTTTTCTCTTTAATGCCGACTCGATCCCAAATGCAATTGTCTCGTCATCTTCCACCAGCAGTATCTTTGTCATATATCCTCCATCCGGTCAAATTGGCAATAATATTCACGCGCCGCTTCAGGGCTCAGGGAAAAACGTCTGATCAGTTTTTCTATGATTTGTTCCGCAGTCTTGTTCTCCTCCAGATTATCCAATATCATGGCCTTTGAAGTGTACCCTCTGTCAAGGACAAATTTAAGAAGAAGGGATAATATGTTCTGTATAGACATCGCTATATTTCTTCTTCCTTTTTGGGTTCTTGTATTATCCCTTTCAAAGGATAATTCCCAGTTGTTATATATTGATAATACTCATTCGGAGACAGCTTTGCTAACTGCCATTGGTATCGCTCGTTATTATAGTAATCCAGCCAATCATCAATCCTTGGTTTCACTTCATTAAAGAACTTACACTGGCTTATATCTATTTCATCCTTCATATGCCCGAAAAAGCTTTCCTGAGGTGCGTTATCCCAACAATTCCCCCGCCTGGACATGGACTGCCTTAAACCTTTATCCTTCACCAGCTGAATAAAACTGCAGCTTGTATAATGGCATCCCTGATCCGAGTGAATCATTGTATCAGTCTGCAAGGAAACCCCATGCTTTTCAACCATTTGATTTACCGTTAATAGTACAAAATCCACCTCTAACGATTCACTTAGTACATACGATAATATTTCCTTTGTAAATGCATCTAGAATCGTTGATAGGTAACAGAACATCCCATTATAAGGAATATATGTAATATCTGTTAATAAGACCATTCTAGGGCCATATGATGTGAATTCCCTTTTCAAAAGATTATCCGCAACATTATTTGTCTTTATTGCTCTTGCCATTTGCCTATAGGGATTTGCAGCCCTAATCTTACATACTAACCCATACTTTTTCATCAGGCGGCGGATCTTTTTAACATTCATTATCACAGGTGGATTTTGGTGAACCAGAGCCATATAAATGCCTTTTGCGCCTTTATCATATCCACGTTTTGTATACGCACTGAGGATCATTTCAAAATCTGCCTGGTCTTGTAATTCTTGCTTTTCTCTTTCACCTGCTGCTCCGACCCAGCGATAGTATCCTGATCTTGATACGCCTGCAATATCACAAAGCATTGTAACCGATAAGACATTATCTTTTTTGCTTATTAAATCATAGATAATCTCCAATTTGCAATCTGATCCACCCATAATCAGTCTTTCCGTTTCGTGTTGTCTGCTTTTATAATTTTTTTTAAGAACTCTACTTCCTGACGAAGATATAGGAGTTCATGCTGCATCTGTTCTATATTAGGCGATTCTGTTAAATCCGTTTTAACTTCCTTCATTGGAACTCTTTTTGTCCTGTTCGGGCCTTCGGAAAACCCATGACCAGAAAGTGCTGCTTTTTTTATATGCTGGACTAGGCTGTCGATTCTCTTTTGACCAAACATTTCTGGATTATATCCCATATCAGCAATAATTTTTTTGGGGGTATTTCCAGCCTGATAGCTAATCCAAAAATCCTCCTTAAATTTTGCAGTATGGCTCAGCTTAAACTTCGTTACTTTCAGTGTATATGGATTTTTTATTAATTCTTTCATTTCTTTTGGGGTGTATTCTCGCATATCATTCTCCTTTAGATGTGTTTATTATATATCAACATCTATCAGAGATAAAGAACCCCTTCTTTACACTGTCCACTTTTAAGGTTTTATGCCTTCTTTTTAGTGTCCATTTTTAGGGAACCCTTCTTCTTAATGTGTCCACATCTATGGGTACATTATAGTTCTAGCCCTTGTTCTAGCCCTTGTTCTAAGCCCTGCGCTATTCCCTCGTTTCTGGCTTCTTCCCGTTCATAATATCTTTCTTCCCAAGCCTGCACATATCTCACCCCCGCTTCCTCACTCGTTTTCACCTTACGTACCCGCTGATGTATGCGCTGAATCCGCTCGCTGTCCATATTTGCCGCCGTCTCATCGTTTGTATGTTCCAGATAATAAAGAAATTGTGCCAATTCCTCGGAAACTTCCTCTTTGTTCGTGCCGTGTGTATTTAAAAAAACCCTTACTGCTCCGTCTTCCAGGCAGCACTCCGGTACTTCCTCGCATCTGGATCTGAACGTATACATATATTTATCATAGCCAAATAAATCAAATGTCATAATCATGATGATGTATGCCATATTCAGATGGTTATAATCGGGAACCCCCGGTTCCAAAAGAGAGGTGTCTATTATAGCCTGGTAGTACCTGCTTCTTTTTGCCAGGTCTCCTCTCTTTTTCTGCTGCATTTCCGTATTGTAAATGATAGCGTCTTCATCCATAGAAAATACGTCCATCCGAATTGCGCGCAAAAGCGGCGATACCCGAAGTTCCTTTTCCGTCTCATTTTTATCCAGCAGCGGTACATTCCGCCCAAAGATAATACTTAATACGTCCTGATGCGCTCTTGGGTCTTCCATTACTTCATCAAACAAAAAGCGGTTTGTAAGGTTTAACTCTTTTAACGGTATAATTTTTCGCTTTGTGTCCATATAGTTCTCCTCTATTTTACCACATATTTTCTTCTGTTAAAAGTGAATGGCACACGAAAAAACAATCATAGGCATTCCTCCTTGCAATTATTAAATTCTTCAAACATTGAATCACCGGACGAAACTGCCCTTAGGATTGAAATTAGATATTTCAAGAATAATGAGTATAAAGAATGTTTGAAATGAATCCAGATTCATGGATTGGACTCATTCACATTAACATATAAAACCAAGGATTGTCAATGTATCTGTGCATCTATAACAGGATAACCGTATATAAGTTTATCCTGCCAAGATATTTGTTGAACTTCCTGTTACGAATCATGTATAATAGGTTCAGGCATTTATCCGAGGAGCATAACGACACTGCTCCTGCTGACCGGCATTTTACTTATTTAAATACCCTATTCAAAACTACAAAGGAGATTGGTTATATGAGAAGAAAGCCTGACCTTCACATTCGATTTTTTAATGATTTTACAGTATCCAGCCCCTATTATGAGTACGCTCCGAGCGCACACAACAGTACACAGCTGACATTGCTGATATCCTACCTGGTAGCCAATCAGGATACCAAAGTGCCAAAAGATGTACTGATGGCCATGCTGTGGCCCGATGAAAAGGATAAGTGTCCGGTCGGCGCCCTGCGCAATCTGGTATACAGAGCACGAAAAGAACTTGAACATCTTTATCCCGATAAGGATGTGGATTACATCAAGTTTACCCAGGATGCCTACTACTGGAATCCCGATCTTTACTGTAAGATCGACATCCATGACTTTGAGAATTACAACAACCTGGCCCGGCAGGAACCTGATCCGGAAAGGCAGTTCCGTTATTACTACCGGATGCACCGCCTGTATACAGGTGAATTCCTTTCCAACCACACCTCCATCGAATGGGTTCAGTACCGCATAACCTATTATAAAAATATGTATATTAACTGTACCATGAATATCTCTATACCAGGCACCGTTATGACGAGTTGATTGCTCTATGTGACCAATCTATTATTTTCTATCCCGACGAAGACCGTTTTTACCGTTATAAACTGCTTGCTTATCTGGGTATGAATACCATTAAGACAGCGCTGGAATACTACCACACTACCCTGGATTTCTTTTCTTCCAAATACGGTACTGATATCAGCGGATCTCTGAGGGATGTCCATCAGGAGATTCTCCTGCGCATGCCCAGCAAAGAACTTGATATCAACGAACTGGAAACAACACTTGGAAAAGATGATAAGAGCGGACAGACTTTTTACTGTAACTTTGATATCTTTAAGAACATCTATCATCTGCATTCCCGCTCCTCCCTGCGTATGCCGGGCCGGCATTATCTGATGCTGCTTACCCTGCATTCAAAAAAGGAAAAGATGCCGGATGCCGCAAAGGTGAAAGAAGTCATGGAAACCCTGTACTATATGCTTTCCACACATTTGCGTAAAAATGACGTTTTCACCAGAACATCGCTGACTCAGTACTCTGTGCTACTGAGCGTTACAGAAAAAATAGGCGTGGATACGGTAGCTGCCCGAATAAGCGAGGCGTTCCATGAGATGAATTCAAATTCGGAATTGTATCTGGAAGTCTCAAGCAAGGAAATCTAAAAACCGGAACCAAGCGGGCAAGCCCCGGAGAAATTTCCGATATCATATACCAGCACCGCAGCAGAAGAGGCAGACTGTACCGGGGATGCATACTTAATGCACGATCCCCGGTACAGCCCGCCTCTCCTACTGCGGTGCTGTTTTAATCTCTTTATTCTTATTGTATATTTCCAGAACTGTCACATTATGATAGCATACTGTGACTTTATTGAACCTGCTTTTATTGAAAGTACCTATTTACGTGAATCCGCCACGGCCCGGTACATAGCCAGTATGTTAACTCCCGGTACGTCGGGCATGATATTGTGTTCCTGATTAAAGACAAATCCGCCGCCCGGAGCAAAGATATCAATCATTCTTCTTGTATACTCATACACTTCTTCCGGTGTGGACCGGTTCAGGATGCTTCTCGTATTGCATCCCCCGCCCCAAAATGTGATATCCTTTCCGAACTCGCGTTTCAGTACCGCAGGATCCATCTGATAGGCCGTTGTCTGAACCGGGTTGATTACATCGTATCCTGCATCAATCAGATCCCCTATGATCGGATATATAGAACCGCAGGAGTGCAGAAATGTTTTCATGCTGCTGTGTTTGTGTACATATTCGTTTAACTGTCTGTGGTATGGTTTGAATAATTCCTGATATTTTTCCCTGGACATAAACATTCCCGTGTCCATTCCCAGATCATCACCAAAACGCAGGATATCTACGATATCCCCCACTGATTCACATACCTTTTCCAGTGTGGCAAGATGGCGGATCATCAGTTGTTCTACCAGTGATTCCACATTTTCAGGGTCTGCATATGTGTCCATCAGAAAATTGTCGATTCTCCTCAGGAAAGTCCCCCACTCAAACAGGTTACATCCGCAGGTGATCATCAGCGCTCGGTCTGTCTTTTCCCTGAGCGCCAGCGTGCGCTCTCTTAACTTCTGGTAAAAGTTCTCTTCACCTGCATGATCCCATGGACTGTGCACCAAAGCGCTCCAGAGTACTTTTCCCATCTGGTGGTCCAAGTCAGACCAATCATCCGGATAATCATCCATATATGGAAAATATGTCTGGTCAAAAAAAGTGGCTCCGACCGGCATTCTTGCGATTAATGTGCCCTCCTCATCATGGACTACATAGTCTCCGTTTTCCAGCTTTTTGGGCCGGAACCATTTTGGATACTGGCCCGTGGAGCCATCCGCAAGTGTCACATCATACCAGTCATCGTCATTCTCATTGAATACTCTTCCTATATCAATTACATCTACGCCGAATTGATCCATAAGCTCAATCTCCGGCTGTACAACCTGTTGTACTACATCATATATTCTTGTATGCCCGCCGGAGATTCCCATCTCCTTTTTCAGATTGTTATAAGCAATTGCAGATATACCTGAACTCGGCGTCCCGCCCAGATCCAGCGGCACATAATCAGGTTCTTCGTGGTTGATAGATGCTAAGACTCTTTCCCTTGACGTCATGCTGTTTATTCCTCCATTTCTAAACGGTTAGATTTTTCTATATGCGGTAAATGATTTGTTATTTTTGATTATAAACTAAAATACTGTAAATTCAATACCATTTTTTAAATTCTAATCTAAACGTTTAGATATTTTGATTTACTTAACCTGATGTGTTATGATGAAACAATAAAAACACGCTGTAATTTTTATTCATACTGGAGGTGATTATCATTGGCAACCTTAAAAGATGTTGCAAAAGACGCCGGAGTCTCGATTGCAACGGTTTCCTGCTGTCTGAGCGGCGCAAAAAATGTAAAACCGGAGACCCGTGCCAGGATCATGGATTCCATAGAAAAGCTAAAATATATTCCCAATGCGTCGGCGCGCAGCCTCAAAACTGCAGATTCAAAAAAGATCGGGATTGTTCTCACTGATATCGATGATTATTACCACGCCGAAATATTCAAAGGCATCTCATCTTATCTTCAGAATAAGGGGTTCAGCATGAATGTTGCTTTTTCCAACAACTCCCCTGATATCGAATGTGATAAAATAGATGATTTTGTAAGCGGCAATGTGTCCGGTCTGTTAATCATCACGTCTCAGCCCGGGAATACGGATTTTTTTACAACCAGGATCAAAAATTATAATATCCCCACCGTCTTTATCGAACGCAGGCCGGACAATATGAATGCTAGTTTTGTCGGTTTTGATAATGTGAAAACCGCCTACTATCTCACGGAAAACCTGCTCAGGAAAGGCTATCAGAACATTGCCCTGATTACCGGTTCGCAGCAGTTCTCTTCCGAGGCCGAGTCCATAGAAGGGTACCGGACTGCTCTGCAGGATTATGGTCGGCCCGTGAACCCCGATCTGATCCGTTCTGCCAATATGACCAAAGAAGATGGATTTAAGGCATTTCTCACCCTTCCCCTCCTGAACCAGGTAGACGCCGTGATCACTACATCGGAAAATGCAGCCCAGGGCGTGGCAGAAGCCTGCAAAATACACGGGAGCAACCCATCGGAAGATATACAGATCCTGACTTTTGGGGAAGAGTCCTGGAGCCGTGCCAGCCTGTCCGGAATCACCCATACCTCCCGTACCGCATTTACACTGGGCCAAAAAGCCGCCGGGCTGCTGATGAAAAATATAGAATCCCCTGTTCTGTTTGAGGAAAAGACCCTGCTTTTTACAGATGAAATTATACACACCAGGCTTTTCATTCCCGAAGCAAAAAAAAACAGTCCTACGGTCAAAAAGACAAACACTGCACAGGAACCGCTTCGTATCCTGATGGCTGACCTTGCAACCTCCCATGCCGCCAGACTGCTTTCCGAAAATTTCACCAGACAGACCGGTATTCCGGCAGAGATTGATTTCGCTGCACAAAACGAACTTCTGGATAAAATTGTGGAGGATATGGGCTGTTCACAATCCCGCTATGATATTTATATGTACGACATTCCCTGGCTGCAGTATCTGGTACAGAACGGAATGATTGCAGATATAACAGACTATATCCAAAGCGATCGCTTTCATCCGGAGGCCTTTTTTCCGGAGAATCTGGAAAACTGTATGTTTGATAAACATTATTATGGCATTCCCATCGTAGGAGGATCGCAAATTTTGTTTTACAGAAGGGATCTCTTTGAGAACCGGAACGTACAAAAAGAATTTAAGAAGATGTTCCAGATCCCGCTCTCACCGCCCCGTACATGGACAGAATTCAACGGAATCGCTTCCTTTTTTACAAGAGAATACAATCCAAACTCCCCAACCCTTTACGGAACTTCCATGGCTGGAATCGTGGACGAGGAACTGGCCCCCGAAATCCTGATCCGCCTCTGGTCCTACGGGGGAAAAATATGGGATAAATACAACCGGGTCTGTCTGAATACTCCGGAAAATAACCAGGCCTTCGGCAGTATCCTAAAAACCCTTGATTATATCGGGAGGCCTCCGTTTGACACTGCAATTGAACAGACTGTCGAGGATTTTTGTTCCGGAAAAACAGCGATGCTGATCACCTACTCAGAATATGCGGGCCAGATCTGCCAAAGCATCCACAACCATATCATAGGCCGTGTCGGATACGAACCCATCCCCGGAAAAACTCCTGCCAGCGTGGGATGGAACCTGGGGATGAATCCATGCACTGCCAGATCAGAAGAAGCATGTATGTATTTCCAGTGGCTCTCTCATAAAGATATCAGCATCTACATGACCATTCTGGACGGCCAGTCCCCTGCACGGGCGCCTTACTCCAGCCACGAACTGCTGAAGCTTTATCCCTGGATGGAACTGACCGAAGAAAGCTTCGAATACTGCCGGAAAAGAACCGGGCCTTACAGTAAAAATTCCCTGATCATCCCGCAGAGCCGGATTGAGGCTGCACTTTGCAGTGTGATGAAGAATATTGTAAACAATGGGATGTCCATCACAGAGGCTTTGAATAACGGGCAGGAAGAAATGCAGGCACTGTTTAAATCCTATGGGTATCCGAAACCGCTGCATTTGTTGGGGTAGGGGGGGACGCCTGCAGGTAGTTTCCCCCGCACATCTCCCTACAGGCTGCGTGCATCCAATCGGTAGAATAGATGCATCGGGAGAGCACTGATATTGGTGAAAGCGGATTGAGTCAGTTAATAAAAATATTTTTTTAGAAATAGAATTTAATTTTTATAAGTCTGGTATTACTTATAGTAACGGTTATATGTTACTCCTTGCGGTTGCGGTTTTTTCTGTGCAGCATTACTGATCCTGCGATGATCAGTATGAGAAGCACAGCTGCGGAACCTATTCCAACATACAATTTAAGCCTGGGCTGTTCGGCTTTTTCATCTTTTGCAGGCTCTGTCGGCGCTGGTTGAGTTTCCTGTTTATTTTCTATTTTACGGCTGTCGCTTGCTGCAGTATCTCCCATCAGTTTTTGATAGCCTTCCTCTGTCAGAGTAACCTCTGCGCTGCCCACTGCCTGGCCTTTATAGGTATAGATAATTTTTCCGTCCCGGATTCCATTTTCGGTTAATACGATGTTTTTCTCCAGACTGGAAAAGTTTACGCTCTGGGGTAGTACGACATAGGGGTTTTCTGTGTTAAAATTACTGATGTCTTCTGAGGTTTCCAGTGTCTCAACTGGAACTTTTTTGAAGTTCGAAAATACATAGTCCATCATGGCTCTTGTATCGGTATAGGCATCTACGCCGTAATCATAGAGTACTACGGCGGCCAGGTGCATGTCTCCGTTATCTGCCATTGTCACCAGGGTTGTCTTGGCCTGGTCCGTATAACCGGTTTTACCGCCGGTACAGTATTCGTAATAATAGTAATTTTCCGGCCACAGCATCTTGTGGTTCTGTTGAAATACGCGTTCTTCCTGTGTCAGGTTTGTGGGTCCGATTTTATATTCCAGTGTCCCCATGATGGTTCTGAATTCTGGCTGCTGGTACACGGCAGACGCGATAAGCGCCATGTCATGGGCCGTTGTGTAATGCTCATCATCGTGAAGCCCATTCGGATTCACCCAATGCGAATTGGTACATCCAAGCTCTTTTGCCCTGTCATTCATTTTCTGTATAAATGTATCATAGTTTCCACCCAGGCGCTGCTCTCCCACGCTTTCGGCAACCGCATGTGAAACTTCATTTGCAGAAGCCAGAAGCACTGCATGGAGCGAATCATCCAGGCTTAATTCCTCTCCCGCTTTCATCCCAATCTGTGCATCATCATACTGCAGAAAGGAGATACTGTCCTCTGTAAACTTTACCTTATCGGCCAGATCTGCATTCTCCAGTGCAACAAGCGTGGTCAGGAGTTTTGTGATACTCGCCGGGAAATGCTTTGCATCCATATTCTTTCCATACAGGATCGCACCGCTCTCCATATCCATTACAACTGCCGAATCGGCGTACACCTTCGGACCTTCTGGCCATGCCTCCAGGCCGTTTGTATCGATCTTTGCCTCATAGGATGACGCTTTTTCCTGCGCTTCCGCTTCGGCTGCAAGCTCCTCCTCCGTCTTCTCCTGTGTATCGCCATCTTCCGCCAGTACAACGGACGGGGAAAGTATCAAAATTGCTGCTAATAAAAAACAAAATAAAAACCGTTTTAACTTCATAATTCCCTCCAGATTTTTATTATCATATGCCGATCTTTCTAAACTCATTCTTATATAAAAAAATTATTACATGCATAATATGTGGAATTTTTTTTATCATAATTTTGCTGTTCTGGCTAATTATCCCATACTTTATTCTGCAGCTTTGCTGCAGACTCGCCCGCAGGGCATGAATTACGGGGTACCCTTTGAGTATACCTTATTCCGCAGTTTACTGCGGATCCGCCCGCAAGGCATGAGTTATGGTGTGCTTTTTGGTATATATTACATACTACTCCAAATAATAAGAGCTTGCAAGTAGTGAGCTTATGAAGACTGGAAATCAGATGTAAACGGATAGATCTCTTAATATTTTTTCATTATATCCAATTGATAATACAACACTGCGGTGCTGTATAGTGCAATCAGCACCAAAGAAAGTAAAATCCCCGCCACAATATCAGTAAACCAATGGACACCGGATATAAGCCGCCCGATTACAGTTACTATCATAATGAGAACCGATACAATATCCGATATCCAAAGCCAAGCCTTCCTTTCCTGCAGATAATAATGAAACTGCAGCATGGCTGTAGCCATAATACAGTTTACAAACATAACATGTGAGGAAGGAAACGATGCTTCTAAGCTTTCTGTAAGAATGATGGGCCTATAATTGACAACCACTACTTCAAAAAACACATAAACAGCAATAACCATCGCGTAAAATACACCCAACAATAATATTCTGTAATCGACTTTCTTAATGCTTTTCCGCTTTATAAGCTGGAACAGTCCCAGAACCGCAAACCCCAAAGCAATTACTATCGCGAAAACTCCAAGCCAGTCAGTAATATCGTACCATAATAGGTTTACACCGAAAAATTTAAACACACACTGGTTGACGGACGCGAGGCCAACTTTTGAGTGATCCGGACCGACGGGCTGAACATCCACGGTTTTGACCATAACAGTAAAAAGTATAAAGATGAAAAACAATCCCCCTGTTATGATAAGACACTTCTTTAATTTTTTTTGCATAATCAATCTTCCTTTCTTTTGCGGAAATAATCTATTTGCAAGCTGCATTTGGATTATCTGCCAGCAGTACCAAAAGGACAAGAAACCTGTCGTCACAATAGAAAAAGGCCCCGACACTCTTCGTGTCAAAGGGCCTTTTCTCAAGGATTTAATGCTGATCTGCCTGCATCTGCTTCCATAGTAAAAATACTTTCACTCCAAAAAATAAAAATAATAGAATAGTTGCATATGGCTCTCTTGCAGCTGCAAATAAACAGATAGCTGCCGCACCGGCTGCAATCGAAATTTTAGTAAAAAAACGGTACAATAACTCCTTCTCAATATAGGTGAATATAAGTCTGGCAATGCCAAGTCCGATCAAAAATGTAAAGACAGACCAATAAATAGTACGGTCTATATTGGGGGTATGGGTATTCGCCAGAAGATTCACGGAGTAAACATGGTTCCCTTCCGGCTTTCCATAAATCGGAAGTAATATAAATGCAACAGACAAAACATCAACGATCCCGCTGATAACCATGTAGATCTTTTTAAGATTGGAACGGTTCTCAGTTTCCGCCAGGGTAATCAATTCATCACTTGATAATAATTCATCAATAGTAACTGAAAAAAGTTTTGATATGCATTTTAAAGATTCGATGTTTGGATAGCCCCTGCCGCTTTCCCACTTTGATATAGCTGTCCGTGATACATACAGCTGCTCTGCAAGCTGTTCCTGCGTAAGATTGTGATTCTTTCTGAGCTGCTGCAGCTTTTCATTAAATTCCATTTGTATCCCCTGTTCGTTATTTGTCTTAGACTTCTATAGCAACAGATTCTTGGATAAACTCTCCACTGCTCTTTCATTTTTCTGAGGTTTCGATGTATACCTCCTGCAATTTATTGTATACATATTATAAAGTTTTATCAACACTCAAATCCAATGTACCGAAAATAGATAAGTCCATTATATTATAATAGCTCATATATTTAATCTCTATATCTGGCTGTCATACTGAATCAGGACAGAGGCATAAAAAACCTCTTTTCTCTGCTCAAACCGGACAGTCCCATTATAACGCGCTGCGATATCCTGTACAGACGCTGCTCCTATCCCCATACCGGGGCGCTTCGATGACAAGGGGAGGCCATCCATGAAGCGGACGGATGTCTTACAGGTGTTGTCGATTAGAATCAGCAGCTCCGAGTTACCATGGCGTTTGATGCGTACCTTGATAAACGGCTGTTCATCCTTCTGCTGCAGGCAGGCTTCCACCGCATTTTCCAGCAGATTCCCCAGTAACACGGTCATATCGGTCTCGGTAATGGAGGAGAGTTCGGGATAATCTGTTTTTACATCAAATTGTATTCCGTTGTCCCGTGACACCCCCGCATAATAACTGATGACAGCGTTCACCACGTCATTGCGGCAGTACAAATCAAGCACCTCATGGGGCAGTTCATTTTTATACAGTTCAATGTAATTATGCAATCCCTCTTTGTCATCTTTCTCTATGTAGGACTGTACGACAGCCAGGTGCTGTCGCAGATCGTGTCTTGCTTTCCTCATCTCATCCATATGCTGTGCCAGACTGTCAAACTGCTTTTTCTGAGCATTCATACTCTGATTGGCATAGTGCAATGCTTCCTCTAATTGTGTACGGGTTCTTGAAATCTCCAGTACTTTGAATGCCACAAAGGACACATAGCACGTACCAAACAGCATCAAATAGCGGGAAACCAAAAATTCCCATGTGGCATAGGCGTAGACATCATCGACAGCACAATACAGCATCCCGAATAAGGTTGAGAACAGCGGGATCTTCCACAGATACCGCCATAATGCATCATCCTGGATCTTCAGCGCTTCCGTAACAGTGTGCTGAAGATAGTGGAACAGAAACGGGCAGGTGATGAGGTATATTATAATACGGGCAATGTTGTAGACCAGATAGGGATGTTGGTCGGAAAAATTCCAGAAGAACCTGCTCTCAATGTAGTTCGCATTTCCAAAGACAAAGAAAGACCACGAAAGCAGAAGCAGATAGGTGAACATCAGTTTTGGGAAGCACTCCTTTATCAGAGAAAAAGACAATATGAGATTGATCAGCATGAACCCATAGCGCATGACTGTTGTCCACAGCATCGCCGTCTCATACCCACTGGAATTAATCAGGTAAAAAACCAGACTGTTGAGAGTCGCGACACCGGTAATCAGTACCATGATATAGCGAAACGGAATTCGCAGCCTGTCACGGAACATGTAATAGCGCGGCACGGCAAAGGGAATAAAATCCAGATATGGAAATAAGATCACCATCAGGGTATCTATCACAGCAGATCCTCCTCTCTTGCTTTTTGAAACAGATAGGTATGGTAGTTCATTTCGATTTTCTTTCTGTCCCGCTTGGAAAAGGGCAGCCTTTTGCCTGTCCTCAACAGGAAGTCCAGCTTATCCAGACGCTCCACATGATCAAGGTTTACGATGCATCCCTTATAACAGGTTTGAAACTGGGGATAGCAAAGCAGCATAGTTGTTAAGTTACTAAATGGAATCCGGTATCGCCTGATCCCCCGCTGCTCGGTATGTACCTGCACATAATGTCCGTCAACATCACACCAGAGAATCTCACGCAGAAGGATGCGATCTTCCTCCAAACAGATGAATCGTGCATTTCTTATCTTTGCAATTGAAAGCATTGACAACGTATGCTCAAAAGCAGCATAGCTGAACGGTTTCAGCAGATAACCGCCTGCCTTTACCAGATAACTGTCTATTGCATGGTCACGGCTGGTGGTGACGAATACAAGAGAGACAAGTCCATCGCTCTGCCTGATTTTCCATGCCGTATCAATGCCAGATAGCCCGTCCATATACTGGTCAATAAAAATAAGGTCGTAAGTGTCTTTTCTGAACGTAGAAAGAAATGCTTCCCCGCTGCTAAAATCCTCAATCGTAAGAATCTCATCCGCATAATGTTCCGCAAAAAAACGATGCAGGCTGTCTTGTATTTCATTCCTACATTCCGAAAGATCATCTATGACAGCGACTTTCATATCGAATCCTCGCTTCCTGTATTATCCACACGAAATAAATGTTTTATCTACTCTATTTTACATGATAAAGAACCTCCAAACAATGTAATTTCCTGCCAAAAAATGCAAATTTCAGCCATACCATTGTTTTTAAAATTTTTTTTGCTAAATTGGAGTAGAGAGGGTGTACATAGAAAGGAGTATGAGAGATGATAAAACAATTATGGAAGAAAACCTGTACCTGCCTGCTGATCTTAGGGCTGGTACTGACAATGGCACCAGTAAAGACATTAAAAGCGGAGGACCCGGTTATTACTGACCCAACTGAGGCAGAGCGCGTACTCAGAGAAACTCTCGCTGATGTAGTTGTGGACAATAGTGACACCGATGAAGGTTGGAGACAAAACATAGAAGAAATTCTAAGAAAAAAATTTGTAGTTACTGGTCAAATGAAGCTAACTAATGTGAATTTTCTTACCAGGAAAAAAGCAACAACTGATGCCCAGGGTTCTATGGATTTTACGGTTTACTTCAAGCTTTCTGATCCGTCATCACCCACGGGTATTTCTGGTGAGTATTCTTTTCCTTATACAATAGTGATACCTAAGCTGCTCAATGAAGGTGATGTCATAATTAATAATACTAATTTCCCAGATCCGAAGTTTCGGGAATATCTGGGGGGCTACACGATAGATACAAATGATGATGACATATTATCAGCTGCTGAAATTGATGCAATTGAAGAGGTGAATGTTGCTCGTCAAGAGATATCCGACTTGACAGGAATAGGCTACTTAAAGAACTTAAAGAAATTAGGCTGCTGGGGCACAAAGATAAAAGTTCTGGATGTCAGCGGCAACCCCAATCTGGCGGAGATACAGTGTCACGACAACAGTGATCTCGCCTCATTAATCGTGAAGGGGGCCGGAGCTTTAACATTTTTGAAATGCAATGATACCAATATCGCCAGCATCGATGTCAGCGAGAATCCAAATTTAGAAACATTGGTCTGCCAGAACAATAGCAGTCTGGGATCCTTGATTGTAAAGGGTGCTTCTTCATTAAAACAAATAGACTGCTCGAAAACAGGAATCAGCAGTTTAGATGTCAGCGAAAATCACAATCTGACTGAATTAAAGTGTATGGAGAGTGCAAATCTGGCCTCACTGACCGTAAACGGTGCAAGCGCTCTAAGCTATCTGGATTGCGGAGACACAAAAATTGGACGCCTGGATGTCAGCGGGAATAACAATCTGGTGAGTTTATATTGTGATAACGCTAATTTATCAGAATTGATCTTAGGTGATGCAAAAAATTCTTTAAGTGTCATCTATTGCGATAACAACAAAGATTTAACAGATCTGGATGTCAATGGCTCAACATATTTAAATACACTGGAATGCAGCAATACGGGATTCGCGGTCTTGATGTCAGCAACGTCGCAAATATGGACCTTTTGCGTTTCAGCCGATGCAATCTTGCATGGTTAAATATCGGCGAAAATAGAGCCTTCGACTCATATTCTACAAAGCCTGGCAATACGAATCTATCCCTGGATGTTACGGGTCCAAGCTTTGATATTACTAACGCATTTCCCGGAATTGATCCCGGCAAAGTTCATATAACAGACGGAGGCACCCTGAACGGAAGTGATGTCACAGGTTATAAAGACGGTGAACCATTAATCTATGAATATAACTGTGGTTCTTACTCTGATGGGACGGATGCGAAATTAAATGTAACCCTGACTCTTAATGTTCTTAAATCTGACAGTTATATTTATATTGATAATGATCTTAATAGGGACTATACCGGCAATCCTGTGAACCCAGAGATCCGTGTTGAAGGAAGCAAGGGGAAAGTGACTGCTTCTTATTTCAAATGGAATGGAGCTGACTGGGAACCCTGCTCCGACATACCAAAAGATGTTGGGAGATATGCAATTACGGTAACCGTAGAAGAAGACGATTATTTTAATCAGGCAGGTCTGGAGGCATCAGAATTTGTAATAACAAAGGCAGCTAATGAGTGGACAACACCGCTCTCCCTTGGTGACCGGACCTATAATGAAACAGCAGGTATCCCGGCCGCAGCAGCAAAGTTCGGAGATGTAACCTTTACTTACAGCAATGTACAGGATGGAGTATATACCAGCACAGCGCCTGTAAATGCAGGAACCTGGTATGTAAAAGCTATTGTAAAGGAAACAGAAAATTATACAGGTTTAGAAGATGTAAAAGAATTTCATATTTCACAGGCAGCTAATGAATGGCTGGAAGCCCCTGCCCTGATTGGCTGGACCGATGGAGAACCAGCAAATACGCCTTCTGCAAAAGCTAAGTATGGAAATACAGTCTTTTCCTACAGTAATGCTAAAGATGGTCTGTTCACTGATACAATGCCGGAAAATGCAGGTACCTGGTATATGAAAGCCAAGGTTGAAGCAACTGCAAATTACACCGGCCTGGACACCGTAGTGAAATTTACTATCGCCAAGAAGGAAGAGCAGAAGCCAGGAGACAAACCGACTGATAACCCAAATGACAAACCGACTGATAACCCAAATGACAAACCAAATGATAAACCAAATAACAAGCCAACTGATAAACCAAATGACAAACCAACAAATAAACCCGCCGACAAGACAAAAGCGAAATCCAGCACCCCTGTAACTGGCGACACATCAAATCCAGCACTCTTAATCAGCCTGCTGGCACTGTCCGGCGGTACCTTATGTGTATATGCCTTCAGGAAAAGAAAATCAAGTAACTAAGCACAAAAAATTACATTGTAAATAATTTGCAACAAAGGGCGGCAGATTGTACCTGTTAAGCTGTTAACAGACAATACTGTATAATCTGCCGCCCTTTCTTCCCTCCTCCAGTCATCGTTAGCCTGAGAACATCATTATCCAGTTCATAGCCCTGTTTCTGTTTTTTCTGAATTCTTCATAAATCCGGTCTTAAAATCATGTTATAATATCCTTAAAAATCTCAAGAGGTGAATATGAAAAATATATTAGTAGTTATAGGCAGCGGCAGAGCAAACGGAAATACTATGCATAATTTTCCCGTCCGGCCATTCTCCCGCGCCGCCGCCCTCCCCTCCGGGTGCACCCAGCCTGTCAGGGGCGGGACTTCTGCCGCGGGCGGGGAAACTTTCCTGTCCCTTTCTGCAGGCATAGAGTGCGCCGTAGTTTCACTAGATAAAAAACACATCGGATTGGAAGGCTAAAATCTGCTTCCGAAGCAGATTTTAAGCCGGCCTGAGCCGCGCAATTCATCAGAATTGCACGGTGAATGCCGGCGATGACTTCCAATCCGATGTGTTTTTTATCTAGTGAAACTTGGCAAACGGACCGCCCGCAGAAAGGGACAGGAAAGTTTCCCCGCCCGCGGCAGAAGTCCCGCCCCTGACAGGCGCCCCCCTACCTGCTATCCGCCACAGCCTTATACATAGCAAGCAGATTCTCCGCCGGTACATCCGGCATGATATTATGTTCCTGATTGAACACAAATCCGCCGCCCGGTCCGAAGATATCGATCATTTTTCTTGTATAGTCATATACTTCCTGTGGTGTAGACCTGTTTAATACGGATCTTGTATTGCATCCGCCGCCCCAGAAAGTAATATCATTTCCGAATTCTTTTTTCAAAGTCGCAGGGTCCATCTGGTACGCTGTTGTCTGTACCGGATTGAGTACATCATATCCCGCATCAATCAGGTCTCCAATGATTGGATATATGGAACCGCAGGAGTGTAAAAATGTCTTCATGTTACTGTTCTTGTGGACATAATCATTAAGCTGTGTGTGATAAGGCTTGAACAGCGTTCTGTATTTCTCCTGGGACATAAACATCCCTGTGTCCATTCCCAGATCGTCTCCAAATCTGAGTATATCCACAATGTCACCCACAGCGTCGCATACACAGCTTAAGGTCGCCAGGTGCCGTTCCATCAGCTGATCCACAAGTTCTTTTACATTTTCCGGGTCTGCATAGATATCCATCAGGAAATTATCCATTCTGCGCAGGAAAGTTCCCCACTCGAACAGATTGCAGCCGCAGGTAATCATCAGTGCCTTGTCCGTGCTGGCTCTCAACTCCAGGGTGCGCCTTCTCAGTTCACTGTAGAAGCCTCTCTCCCCTGCGTGATCCCACGGACTGTGCACGAGAGCGCTCCACAGGACTTTGCCCATCTGGTGGTCCAGGTCAGAATAATCCTCCGGGTAGTCGTCCACATACGGGAAATATGTCTGATCGAAGAAGGTTGCTCCAACAGGCATTCTTGCAATCTGGGTTCCTTCTTTGTCCACAACAATGTAGTTTCCATTCTCCTGGCGAATGGGCTGAAACCATACCGGATACTGACCGGTGGAGCCGTCTGCCAGAGTCACATCATACCAGTCGCTGTCTTTCTCATTGAATACTCTTCCAATGTCGATCACATCCACTCCGAATTCATCAATGATATTCTGCTCCGGTATGACTACCTGCTGTACTACGTCAAAGATGCGGGTATGCCCGTCTGTAATGCCCATGTGCTTCTTCAGGTTGTTATAAGCAATCGCCGAGATTCCTGAACTTGGCGTTGCCCCCAGATCCAGCGGCACATAATCCGGTTCTTTATGGTTAATTGCCGCCATCACACGCTCTCTTGAATTCATACCAAGACCTCCGTCCTTAATCTAAATGATAGACCTCTTCCATCTCAGCCCACCATTCGCCTTCTTTTCTTTCCTCAAGCGGCTGCTGGAAAGGCATAACCAGATCCCACCACTCCTGTGTCTTTGGGTCTGCCGCCATTTTGTCCATATCTGCTTTATAGTCATCTCCTGTATATTCATAATATGAGAACAGTAATTCCCCAAAATTGTAAATGGAATAATTAGAAATATTGCATTCCTTGATCATTGCATTAATTTCAGGCCATATATGTGCATGATGATATTTGTAATCATCCAGTTTTTCCTTTTTTACTCCTATGATAGATCCATATCTCTGCATTGCTGCACCTCCAATTGATAAACATAATACTGCGTCCTGCCCCACCCATAAGGGCTTATATTACGGGATACTTTCTAAGTATATTAGTTAATCTCTTAATAAACCTTCTGTGCTTCTTCAAACAGCGCATGAATATTTTCCGGCGGTACATCCGGCATAATTGCCTCGTGGCTTGGGGAAATAATCAATCCTGTCGGGAAAATTTCGCGCAGTTCTTTTACTTTATTACGTACATCTTCCGGGCTGCCATGTACGAGCAGATCCTGAGTATCCACGCCTCCGCAGAAAGCTACCTGATCGCCAAATTTTTCTTTCAGCCCTCTTGGCTCCATTCCTGCTGCCAGCGCCTGGATTGGATGAACAATATCCACGCCCGCCCCAATCAGATCCGGAATTACATCCACGATAGAACCGCAGGAATGATAGATTACCTTTACACCGTAGCTGTGTGCCTGCTCTACAAGACGTTTGCATCCCGGGATAATAAACTGGCGTACCATGTCCGGTGATAACATGAGGCCTCTCTGGCTGCCCATATCGTTTCCAATCAGGACTGCATCCAGTTTACCCTTTGTTGCTTCAAAAAAGATCTTATTTGCCTTCAGATAGAATTCCATGACCTTTTCATTGACTGCTTCATAAATTTCAGGATTTGCAATCATATTCATAAGTGCAGTCTCCATGCCAAAAGCGGCACAGGTATCCTGGAAATGAGCCGACCAGAGGATTCCCAGTCTCACTTTTCCTTCCGGAGCTGCCTCGACACGGCGTAAACACTCTTCGGGATCAATGTATTTTTCGGGATCCGGCCATTCAAAGAAGTCCAGATCTTCCAGCTCCTCGGCATCCTTAAAACATCCGTCTGCCGTCAGGGTCCGGTCCTCCGCATCTACATCGCCATCCATATACCAGTCAAATGCGGCATAGATCGCGCTTGCGGTCGGTGATTTGTACGGAACTTCCACTGCATAGAAATCATCTCCAACCGCCAGTTTTAACTCATGCATGTCTTTAACGCCATAATACTCAAATAATGCCGGCTGTGAAAATATATCCGGCATGCCAAGCCATGCAGCCGGGCGGTCTACCGGTTTTCTCTCAACTGTTGCCAAAAAACGTTCTTTACTGTTCATCTGCCTCTCCTCTTTCACAGGTCAGGCGGAGGTTGATATACCATCCTCCGCCCGACCGTTATCTGCTATTTCATATCTACTAACTCTTGCTTACCACTGGCATGGAAGGAAATCTTCTACATTGTCAGCACTGATGATATCTGTTCCGATGTAAGCAACTCTCGGAATTTCTTCGCCGTTGAAGTACTCGGACATTGTTCTTACTACAAGACCTGCATCTGCCTGGCAGGACTGGTAGCTTGCATACTTCAGCTGTCCGCTCTGGATCAGCTCTGCGCCCTGTTTGGAGATACCAGCTGCTACAATGATGATATCTTCACGTCCTGCTGCCTTACAAGCCTCTGTTGCACCGATTGCCTGGTCAGAATCGTCTGCAAGCACGATTGCGTTCAGGTCGTCGCCATATTTTGTAATCCAGTCAGATACTACCTGTTTTACAGCGGAAGCCTCAAATCCTGGTGACTGTACGTCAAGAGATTTGATGTCAGGATATTCTTCTGCTAATGTGGACATAGGTCCGAATGTACGTGCATAGTATGGTGATGTTCCTACATTGTGTGTGATGTAGCAAACTCCGCCTTTTCCGCCAAGCTCTTCACCAAGCTTGCTTGCCAGGTTTCTCATCTGATACCAGTCGTTCGGGCCTGTGTAAGCCAGAATATTGTTCATGGCATCTGCCTCTGGAAGTGTGTTGCTGCAGAATGCAGGGATGCCTGCTTTTGTAATCTTCTTGAACTGCTGTCCGGCGTGGTCAGCACTTACCGGGATTACTACGATTGCATCCGGGCTCTCATTGATTGCCTGGTCAACATATCCGTCCTGTGTAGACTGATCCCAGTTAGGATCGTATACATCACATGTCATGCCGACTGCTTCACAAGCTTCCTCAAAAGCTTCCTGATAGCAGGTTGTCCATGCATGAGCTCCGTGTACGATTACGATGACGTGTTTACCCTTCTGTCCGTCAGCCGGAGATTCCGGGAATTTTGCATCATTTGAATCATCCCAGTCAAGGTACTCATAGTAGTGCCATTTGTTTATGTCGCTGTCATCAAGTTTTTCCAGTTCTTCTGCATCGCCCTTTGCTTCCGGAACATCGAATGTGGTTCCCTCTTCCAGCAGTGGATGATTGTCTGTTGTTTTGAGCTCCTCAATTGCTTTTGCTAAAAGGTCTTTGGATTCTGCCAGGTTATCCCCGCCGCCGCTGGAATCCTCTGTTTTCGTGTCTGCTTTTGAATCAGATTCTTTGGAGTCACTTCCGCAACCTGTGAGGCTTACTGCACTTACCAGCATAAGCCCGCTGAGCAATACTGCTACATACTTTTTGAACATTTTTCTTCCTCCTTTTATTTTCCTTGGGTTTCTTATTAAAAACATGTCCCGCATGCTTCTAATCTGAGTTAAGCTGAACCTGCGATTATTCTGATAGAAAGATCTTGCCTATGAAGCCTTGCCCAGCTCCTTCATGGCCTCTTTATGCAGGTTCGGCCTTGTACCTACTGTCTTGTTTCTGTTATACAGTGCGATAGTCTCATATACAATACATCCGATCAGGATCGCTGCAATGACAAGCACCTGTATCTCTGTTTTCTTGAAAATAGCTTTCAGAAGTGCAATGGCTACCAGGGATACCCAGGTCCACACAACGCTTCCTTTTCCTCCGTTGATAGCAGTACCGCCGATAATGGTTGCCGTCAGCGCGATCATCAGGGGGCTGATTCCCTTCTCACCCATTGTAATACCTGCTGTTCCTGAGTAGATACCATTTAACGCTCCACCCAGTGCACAAGCTGCAGAAGAAATTACAAATGCAAGTGTTGTTACACGGTCACTCTTAATACCTGCCAGCCATGCTGTCTCCAGGTTACCGCCGATCATATATACATTCCGCCCGAATCTTGTGTAGCGCAGAACAATCATAACAATAAAGACAACGATTGTTGTGATCAGAAAATATGTTGAAAACGGCAGGAACGGAACCAGGTTTTCATTCAGGACATCGCTGAATGCATAATCTTTTCCGATACTCAGTTCTTCACCGCCTGTGTAAATGTACATGGATCCCTTCAATACAAACTGCATACCCAGTGTTGCGATAAAGGAGTGGATCTTCAGCTTCGTAACAAGGAAACCGTTAATGCATCCCACTAAGACTCCGACCAGTGTTGCAATCAGGATGCAGACAACCCACGGAAGACCAGGTTTGTCGTGCAGTCCCAGACAAAGCAGCGCTGCAAATGTGGACATATACATGATCGTCAGATCCATATGTCCTGCAATCATACATGTTGTAAATCCTAAGCCCAGCCAGATAACAAGGCTTCCGTTTCCTGTAGCGGCACTAATGTTGTACATGGTATAGAAGTTATCTACAAAAAGACCAATAATCAATATCAGAGCCAGGAAAAGATAAGATCTGTTTGCATTAATAAAATTTGCATTAAGTTTAAATTTCTTATTTTTCATTATGCTCTACCCAACTTTCTGTTAGAATAAGTATTCAGCCATACGATAAACAGGAATACAAGACCCTGTACCAGATATTTCTCATAGGTTCCAAGACCGATCCATGAAAGGATGTTGTTAAGGATACCGTAGGCGATTACACCTCCAAATGTTCCAACTACTGAACCTTTACCTCCGTTTAAGAGGCATCCGCCCAACAGTACGGCTGTCAGACAGGAGAAGTCATATCCTGTACCGTTTTCGTAGGATGCTGTCTTACGCAGTGCTGCGAAGAAGATACCTCCGATGGATGCACAGACACCGTTGATGATATAAGCGGTAATCAGTGTTTTTGCACAATTGATACCTGAGAATTTTGCTACTTCATAGTTCGTACCGATGATTTTCAGTTTCTGGCCAAATTTTGTCTTGGCGTGAATAAACCATGCGATGATCATGATTACGATCATAACGATCGCCATCAGGGAAATGTACTTTCCGATATAAGTTCTGGCAATAGAGAAGAATGTATTTGCAGCGTTCTGTGCAAATTCCGTATCCTTTGCCACTTTATCTGCATAGAGCTGTTTTCCTTCCCATACAACACGTACGATACCGGACAACAGAAGGTTGAAGCCCCATGTCCAGATGATTGGGTTGGCTCTGAGCTTACCGATCATGAAACCATTGATAAAACCGATGATCACACCGGATAATATACCGATCAGCATCGCAACCGGGAAACCGAAGTTAATGGTCTGCACCGTCATCATACCGCCCACAGCCATGGTAAGCGGAATGGACATATCGGTCATATTGCCGGAATATGTAATGAAAATAAGTCCCGCACTGACCATACCGATCAGCGCAACCGCCTCCAGAATGGACTGGATATTGCTGGCGGCGAAGAATGTACCCTTTGATACAATCATACCTATAATAATCAACGCAACTACAACAACGTAAATACCTAGCTTATTGAATATAAGACTGAACTTGTTGATTTCTTCTTTTCGTGTATCTACTTTTGGCGCGCTTGGATTTGGATTTTTATTTATTTGTTCTGACATGATACGTACTCACCCTCCCCATTAGCTGCAATCAACAGTGAATTCTCATTGATACCTTCTTTTGGAATCTCGCCGATAATATGGCCTTCTCTCAGGATTACCGCGCGGTCGCAAAGTCCTACAACCTCCGGCAAGTCACTGGAAAGCAGGATACAGGCATTGCCCTGTGAAACAAATCGCTTAACCGCATCATGGATAACCTGTTTTGCATTGACATCAACGCCTCGGGTAGGTTCATCCAGGATCAGGATGTCAACATCTGCCGCCAGCCATTTTGCCATCAGGACTTTCTGCTGGTTACCGCCGGAGAAGCTGTTTACCTGTCTGTCTCTGTCTGCCGGATAAACGCTCATCTCGTTAATCTTTTCGTCTATAAGGCCGTACTGTTTCTTGCCGTCATAGATAATGCCGGGGCCGCATCTGTCAATAATACATGACGTAACATTGTCTGCAACCGTCTGAGGAAGTGCAAGGCCTACGACCTTTCTGTCCTCTGTCAGGTAACCGATTCCACCCTTAATGGCTTCTCCAAGATCTTTGAAATGAACCTCTTTTCCATGGATGTATTCTTTTCCGCAGTCAACCTTGTCAACGCCTGTCAGTCCTCTTGCAATCTCGGTACGTCCTGAACCTGCAAGTCCGCAAATAGCAAGAACCTCCCCTTTGTGGAGATCGAAGTTCACATGATGGTAAAATCCCCATCTTGTAAAATCTTCGACTTTCAGTACCACTTCATCGGTAACCATGCTCTTATGGTCCGCATAGAAGCTCTTTACAGGCTCACCGACCATGCACTCTACCAGCTGTTCCGTATTGGTCTCGGAGATCGGGAAAGAATCAACCAGCTTACCATCTCTCATAACCGTAACCATGTCTGCAATCTCAAAGATTTCACTTAAGTGATGAGAAATATATACGATTGCCAGTCCCTGTTTCTGAAGATTTCTTACAATCTCAAACAGCTTATTTACTTCTTCGCTTGACAGCGCGGAAGTCGGCTCGTCCATAACCAGGATCTTCGGTTCGGAACCGAGCACCTTTGCAATCTCAACCAGCTGTGCATCACACTGGCTGATCTCGGATACATCCAGCGTCGGATCCAGATCATCCAGACCTACCCGGCTTAGCAGTTTCTTCGCTTCCTCGATTGCTTTCTTCTTGTCAATGAACAGTGCGTTCTTTTTGGGAAGGCGCCCAACAAGAAGGTTCTCATAAATAGAAATCCTCCGTGCCAGTGATAACTCCTGGTACACCATTCCTATCCCGTACTCTTTTGCAAGATTCGGTGTGTGGAGATTTCGCTTCTCCCCATTGATGTAGATCTCTCCGGTATAATCATTGAAAAGACCCGCAAGCATTTTCATCAAAGTGGATTTACCCGCTCCGTTTTCCCCCATGAGGGCATGAACTTCCCCCGCTCTCACCCGGAAATCGACCTTATCAACAGCCAATGTACCGGGAAATCTCTTGGATACGCTGCGCATATCCAGTGCATACGCTTCATTTTTTGATGCGTTACCCATGCTGATTAACTCCTTTCGTGTTGCTATTTATTGATTTCACCGCCGGCAAACCCTAAAACGTAGCTGTGACGCTTTACTTTGGCAGTATCCAGCAGATTCTGATACCATTCTTCATAAGCATCTGTGCGCATATCTTCCTCCGCTTTTACCTGCCACGCCTCAGCACCCGAGCCGGCGTAATAAACCACATGAAAACCGCCTTCCGTGTATATGACACTGCAGTCTCCAGGCTTACGCCCATCGTCAAACACCCATTTATCAATTGCATCATCCAGATTATCTCTGGTCAGATTTTCAAAATTTCCGTCTGCCTCAGATAAAGATTCATTTTCTGAAGCAAGCGCCCCGAAGCTTTCCTCTGTTTTGTTTCCTTTTTCCCATGTCTCCAGCAGCTCTTCCGCTTTTGCACAGGAATCTTCATATAACTGGTTCACTTTATCATCATAATCTTCTGAACTGCCATCCTCCAATGCTGCATCCACCGGAAAACAGATGTCTATAATATCAGCCGTCGGATAGCTGCTCTCGTTCCTGCTGTGGAACACCATCACATAGTATCCGGAACCATCATCAATCACATTTGCATCGCCGTCTTTTCGTTCTGGTGAAAAAAGCCATTCCCCATAGGAAAAGTTGGGATCATAGTAGGCATCGTCAAAAGCATAATAGGTTCCATAGTCTTCAAACTCACTGCTGGCTTCCTTCAGATCCCCACCCTTTTCTACTTTGTCGAAGATCTTCTGTGCTATGGAAAAAGCATTCTGCTTTTCTTCCTCTGTCGGCTCTGTATCAATATCACTGGCCTTCACATAAAACCTTTCATAATTGACAAAAGTATATTCCGGAAGGTGTTCCTCATAATACGCTTTTATCTCATCTTCGCTGAAACGAAAGTCAGCCTTGATCTGGTCACTGTATTCAGCCGCTAGATGGGAATAGGTAAGATGCTTCCCGTAGAGCTTTTCTGACATTTTGCTGCCGTATATATTTTCCAAATACTTGTCTGTACTGATTCCGGCATCATCAGCTCTGCTTTTTATGTCTTCCAGTGCAGTATCGATCTCTTCCTGCGCCTCACTGCTCAGTTCAAATCCTTCTTTCTCTGCCAGAGCAGCCGTCCTTAGAACGCTGGACATAGACTCCACGGTCTGATCCTCAAAATATTCGAACCAGGACTGATCATCGTCATAGGGCTGGTCTTTCAGAGATGTGCTGTCATCAAACATATACTCTCTGAACTCACTGTGTTCATCCAGATAAGAATTATAATAAGCATAGTAGTAATAGTTGAATTCACTCAGCTTATACCCTTTCCCGTCTATCGTGACCGCAGGAAGGATTCTGACCGGAGCACCGCTCTGAAAAAATAAAGCTGCAAGGATTCCGATAACGATCAGCACTCCCAGTACTACTGCAAAGATTGTGATCTGCCTGTTCTGGCGCTGCTTTTTTGCCTGCTGTTCCTGTTTCTTTGTGCCCCCGCTGTTGTTGATTTTTCTGCTCATAGCCACCTCTTATCAGCACAAAGGCCTCTTTATCTGTTATCCAAGGATCTCTTTTACTTTTTCTGCAAAGGCTTTCCCCAGTTTTTCGTGGTATTCCGCTTCCATATGTACCCCGTCCCTGACGGATGCCTTACCGTATTTGGACGCGTCTATAAAGTGCACTCCGTTTTCTTTTGCAAATGCCTCATATGCTTCTGCAAACTTTTCTGAACGCTCAACTGCGCCGTCTCCGAACATATCGAAGAATAGTGGAACATCCTTGTAAGACGGATCAATCAGGAGCGGAGATGCTAAAAGTACTTCCGGTCTGTTTCCTGCCATCGGCACCGTCTTCACCGCATTCAGATAGCGTCCGAAACCGAATGCTATCGTGTAAGGGTCCGCTCCGAATCTGGCCTTCAGATCGTTCGTCCCAAGCATCAGAATAATCAGGTCAAGAGGAGACTGTGAATCCAGGCAGGTCTCAAAATAAGTGATGCCGGAAAGTCTGTTTTCAACCGGATCATCGTGAACGGTGGTCCTTCCGTTATATCCTTCTTCAATCACCTGATACTCATTTCCCAGTTCAGCCGCCAGAATCCCTGTCCACCTGACATCGTCCGGGTGTCTGGTCCCTTCAGCCGGAACGGCTCCCCAGGTGTTGGAATCCCCGAAACAAAGTATTCTCTTTTTCATACTGCTGTTTCCTCCTTAATTACTTCAAGTATGCCCCGGCGGAGAGCCGCACGTCATGCTCGGCATGCACAATACCTAAGCTCGCCTCTCCCTCCGCCAGAGGCTTATTTACTAGTTAAATAAATTTCTTTCTTGCTTCATATAAAGCTATGATATTTTCCACAGGAACGTCGCCCTCAAAATCCTGGCTCGGCCCCAGAATATATCCTCCATCCACATTCATCGTCCTGATGATGTATTCCGTCTCCGCCCTGACCTCCTCCGGTGACCCGAAAGGCAGCAGGTTCTGTGTGTCCACACCGCCCTGAAAGCAGAGCTTGTGTCCGTATTCCCGCTTTAATGAATCGACTTCCATTCCCTTAACCTTCTGAATTGGCTCCAGTCCGTCAACCCCGCATGCAATCAGGTTCGGAATGATCTTCCTGACCGCCCCGCAGGAATGCTGCAAGTAAAAACAGTTATATTTATGTGCCAGCTGAACCAGCTTTTTCGTATTCTCCGCAAAGTATTCATCCCACATCTTTGGGCTGAACAGCAGACTGATCTGCGTCCCATAATCATCACAGGGCCGGATCAGGTCAATCGCCCCATCCCCTGCTTCCAGCATCCTCTCATACATCTCCATGTAAAACTGGCTGTAACGGTTCAGCATTGCCTTTACCATCCCCGGATCCTCCGCCATCAGCATATAGAAAGATTCCGCGGGATACAGATCCAGAAATACCTGATAAGGCCCAGGCCATCCGATCCGGATTGCTTTATCCTGATGCCGGCCGCAGAAACGCTTCACAGCCTCATAGTCAAAGTGATCGGGATTGGGCCAGTTTCTGAAGGCCATGAGGTCTTCCATTGTCTCAACATGTTCAAGAGGCCTTTTGATGGTATGGCTGTTATACTCCACACCGTTCCATTTTTCCACATACTGCTGTCCAAAAGGATGTGTATGCACTACCTCGCCTTTTGCGTTAACAAAATCCGGTATCTTAGGCCCGATATATGGTGGAAAATCCATTACCCTTGTGTCAATCTCCAGGATATCCATAACCTCATCTGCCGTCTCAACCTGAAAGTAATGCTGCATCTTCTCCCATGCAGTCTCAACAGCCTGCATCGTTGCAGGGACACGGTCCGGAGTCTTGTGCTCAAAAGCTGCCCTCACACGCTCCTTACTATTCAATTGATATCCCTCCCTCAGAGTTCCTCTTCTTGTTAAGCTCATTATAATTCTGAGGGAGTTTAAAATCAATTTAAATTTAATTTTAAATTTAAACGTTTAAATCATTTTGCATAGTCCCCTGCAACACGCATCGCAATCTTCTCCCATTTAAACAGCCGCTGTGGATCATGTCTTACGGTTGAGATATCTTTGAAGATAAGTTCCACATGGCACTGCCCCTCTGTCAGCTCCATAAACTCTCTGATTTCTTTCTCAGCCTGGGCCTCATCAAACATATTGCCCGCAACGATGGCCGGGTTCGGCTTTCTGCTCATGACATAGTCCGTCCCAACCTCACGAATGATCTTTTCACTGTTACACCAGGGTGATACGGATATCTTACGCAGATTGGGTATTTTTCTAAGCATGGAAACCTTCAGGTCCAGCGGTTCACAGCATCCGTAATAGGTAAGGCCAAACCGCCTGAGCCACTTCAAATCATGTTCAACTGCGAATTCCCAGTGCATCTCAGGAGATACGGTTGAGAATATCTGTGCATTGGAACATCCCCACATGTTCTTTGCAAGTATGTGTTCCGGATTAAAATCCTCACCGGGAAGCTCGGTTGTATACCCGTAACCGCCTGAACCTACCCGGGTGTTATTGCAGTCCAGTGATAACAGGTTCTGCTCTTCAAACTGATCCAGCTCCACCATCCATGCCTGTACCATTTTTTCATAGATGTCATGTACCATATCCGGCCTCATGACCAGATCCATAATCGCTTCCTGCACGCCCCACCAACGGATCAGGTAATCCCACGGCGTATACCATATGTGGGTCTGCCCCACCTTTTTGACAGGGATTATTCCCGCAAATACATCCTGCATTGCATCATAGGAATACTGCGTAGCCCTTTCATAATGGGTGATCACCGGCATCTTGATCTTTTCAATGTCTTCCGGCTCCTGGATCTGAATCTTAAAATGCCTGGAATAGATCTCATTTTCCTGATCCGTATACGCGGCATCCACGTCTTCCACAATACCAAAATCCGTGGAGTGGATCGCCAGCGGACATTCGATATAGGGGTTCACCACCATATCTCCGGGGAAATGGTTCCACTGGAAAATTGTCTTTTTCAGCGTGTCCTCCAGATTTCTCGCCCATGGATGTGTGCACTTCAGGGTCAGCTCATCGTTTACATTCATCTCATGCCATGGAATCTCATTGATCCATACCATTGGTTTTACCGATTTTTTGTCATTCAAAAGCGTCCAGTTTCTGGCATTCTCTTCATTTCTTTTATCGCCTGAGATCTCCGCAATCCTCTCTCCCAGTGTTTTTAAGATATCTTTGTCCTTCTGTGTAAGTATAATTTCTTTCTCCTCCGGAATCACCGGTTTGTGTGACGGATCATGCAGCATACTTTTTTTCCTCCTTTACTATATACCTGCAGGCTCCCAAAGAACCGGGACCTGCAGATTCTTCCAGATTTTTACTCTCTTTTTTCCATCCTAACACTCCATGAAAAAAGCCACAACGCTCTGTTGTGGCTTTATGGTTGCTCAATGTGACATTTTTTGTATTCACCGGGAGTGACTTCCATATATTTTTTAAATGCTCTGGAAAATGTCTTGGAATCACTGTATCCGCAGAGGGCAGCAGCCTCACTCACTGTCCTGCCCCCAAGCAGAGCCTGGGCTCCCACACTCATTTTCCTGGTATAGATAAACTGGCTCGGGCACATGCCGAATATCTCTTTAAACCGCCTTGTAAAATAAGACCGTTCCATACCCGCACACTCTGCCAGCTCCTGCACCCCCGGATTCTCAGCAATGTGCTCATCAATATACTTCAGCACACGCTTCATGCGCCGGCTGCTCGTGCGGTAGATTGGCAGCCTCTCATTGATCCGCTTCAAAAAGATATCGAACAGCCTGGACACGTCCTGAAAACAGGCGGGATCACGCTGCAGGAGCCGAATGCTGTGAAGCAGATAATACAATTCTTCATCCGAACGAATTTCAATGCAGGTAAAATTCATAGCCAGGGAGATATCCATCTCCACATGAAACCAGAGTACTTCCAGCGGGTCGTCCAGGTCATGCCGCAGAGAATAGGGCTGCATCACGGGTAGTACATAAAAACACCCCTTTTCCAGCTGCACCTCCTTTTCCCCCTGCCGGAACCAGGCCTTTCCCCCGCAGACATAATACATGCGGTAAAATGCGGCGCATTCATCCGTCATGCCCCAGTCCGGAGGGCACAACGTATACTCATTTTGTATAATCTTAAACTCGAAATGCACGGTGCGCCTCCTTTGTAACAGGTTAGTCCATACCTGCCTGAACCGTTAACTTCATTTTTAAAACGTTTAACTTTATCTTAAATTCCGTTTGACTTTTTTATTTACTTATGACAATATTATTATAAAATTTGGAGAAAAGCAAGGAGGGATTCTTATGGCAACATTAAAAGATGTTGCGGAAAAAGCGGGCGTTTCGATTGCGACCGTCTCAAACTGTATTAATAATACGAAAACCGTAAAACCCGCTACCCGGGCAAAGATCATGCAGATCATTGAAGAATTAAACTATATTCCCAATGCATCCGCTAAGAGCCTCAAATCTGAGGCATCCAGAGAGATCGGAGTTGTATTCCCTGATATTGATGACTCCTGCCATGCCGATATTCTGAAGGGAATCATCTCCAGCGCAGAGAACATGGATTATACGTTAAATATATCCTTTTCTTATCACACGCCAAAACTGGAGCGCAAGATCATAGACCAGCTCATCGGCAGAAATGTAGCCGGTATCATTCTTATTACATGCCAGCCCCAGAATGCAGACTATTTTCAGAACAGCATTGTCAGGCACAACATTCCAACCGTATTTATCGATCATTTTCCCGATAATATAGACGCAAACTTTCTGGCATTTGACAATTACAATTCCTGTTACTATCTTACGAAAAAGCTGATTGAAAACGGATATCACAATATTGACCTCATGATCGGACACAGTGATTACTTTTCTGAACGTGAATGTGTCCGGGGATTTACCGATGCCCACGATGACCTGGAACTGGAATTTGACGCCGATCAGATCATTGAGACGCGCTTTACAAAAGAATCCTCTTTCCGAAAGGCCATGTTTAATATCGTAGAAAAACCGCCTCAGGCGATTATCACTTCGTCGCATCCACTGGCTAAAGGGGTGATTGAGGCCTTTAATCTCTGTTCAATCAAAATACCAAAAGATACCTGTATCATCACTCTTGGAGAAGAATCCTGGAATGAGAGCAACTACCTGCCGAACCTGCTGCACACGTCCCGTACCGCTTACACGCTTGGCATCCGCAGCATTCAGGTTCTCATGAAGAATCTTCAGGAGTCGGCATTTTTTGAAAAGGAGTTCATGCTCTTCAAAGACAATGTGATAGGAAGCCATATCAAGATTCCCAAGGCTCCCATTCCCTACCACATCCCAAAGGCTCCCAAGAGGACACTGCGCATTATTGCCACCTCCATGCCAACTATCCTCTCATTATATGCAGTATCAAAAGAGTTTGAGAGGCAGCATGAGGTTAAGATAGAATTTGATTTTGTAAGCTACAGAGAACTGATCGAAACGATCGTTGCAGACAGTGCCAGGGAAAAAAGCAGATATGATGTATATATGTATGATATCTCATGGCTTACATATCTGGTAAATTTAAATGTACTCACAGACATAACCGAACTGATTACATCCAACGAGGTATTTTCTAGGCATCTTGTTCCAAAGAACCTGTCCAATGCATGCTATAAGGGACGGTATTACGGATTCCCTATCGTGGGCGGATCCCATATCCTGTTTTACAGAAAGGATTTATTTGAACAGCCGTCCATCCAGAACCAGTTTGAAACAAGGTACAATATGCCGCTGCGTCCTCCCAAAACCTGGAAAGAATTCAACGGCATTGCACAGTTTTTTACGAAAGAATTTAACCCCTATTCGCCGACTTTATACGGAACATCCGTCATCGGCAGCGTCAATGAAGAATTTGCCCTGGAGCTGCAGATACGTCTCTGGAGCTTCGGGGGCGGCCTGTATGACAGCGCCGGCCGCCTGAAACTGGATACGCCTCAGAATGTCAAGGCACTGCAGAGTCTTCTGGATACCGCCCGCTTTACGGAACACGGCATTTCGAACACCTCCATCAATTCCAGTTTCCAGGATTTTGGAAGCGGACGTACCGCCATGCTTCTTTCCTTTACAGAATACGGAACGCTGATTAACGACTGCCTGCACGGGGATATTATAACGAAAATCGATTACAGCATGCTCCCCGGTCAGACTCCGGCTAATGTAGGGTGGCATATGGGCATCAGCAAGACGACCCGCCATACAGAACTAATAGCAAACTACTTTAAGTGGATATCTCAGAAGAAAACAAGCTACTATATGACGACCTTAAACGGGCAGTCCACCGTACTTTACCCCTATGAGAACCAGGAGATTTTAAGGCTTTATCCCTGGATGAGACTGAACACAAAGTGCATCGAGAAATCCCGGAACCGGGTCTATCCGTTCCAGGCTCCCGACAGGATCGTTCCTCCGTATGAGATAGAGACGATCCTTCAGGACGTATGTATCCAGGCTTATCAAAAAGAACTTTCCCCGCAGGATGCCCTGCGAAAAGGGGAGAGCAGAATCCGGAAGCTGTTTCAGTAGAAGTGCCTCTTAAGCGTCCGGTACAGGAGCTCCGGTTCGATGGGCTTCGCAATATGGGCGTCCATCCCCGCTTCCTGGGATTTTGCAACATCCTCCTGGAACGCATTCGCAGTCATGGCTATAATCGGAACCTTGCCTGCCTGCGGATGTGTGCTGGACCGGATCGCCCGGGCCGCCTCATATCCGTCCATCAGCGGCATCTGAATGTCCATCAGAACGGCATCGTAATACCCCTCCGTTGATTCAGCAAAAGCCTCCAGAGCCTGGGCTCCGTCTGCGGTTGTCTCCACATGGATGCCCGTCATCTGCAGAATCTCCACGGCAATCTCCTGATTCAGCGCGTTGTCCTCGGCAAGTAGCACCCTGCGTCCACTGAAATCAAAGTCCTGCGCTGGATTATCTGCCGGCGCTTTTTCTTTGCCTTTTCCGGTAATGTCCAGCAATGTGTTGTAAAGAGACGACGCAAACAGCGGCTTCGCAAGAAACTTGTTCACACCTGCTTCCCGTGCTTCCTCCTCTATCTCTCCATAATCATATGCGGTGATAATAATAATCAGTGTATGATAGCCCACAATAGACCTGATTTTTCTGGCAACTTCCACGCCGCTGATCTCCGGCATCCTTAGATCAATAAAACAAATGTCATAATCCTCTCCGGCTTCGTGTGACTGCCGAATTTCCTCCACGATTTCCATGCTGTCCGTCACCCATTTTGCGTCAATTCCGAATTTCTGCAAAAGCAGTGATGCATACTGGCAGACATCCTGATCGTGATCGCCAATGAGCACTTTCAGCGTATCCAGCTCCGGATATTTCTCATAAGAACTGTCTGAATCTGCCAGGTCAAAGGGCAGCTCCACCGTGAATGTGGTTCCCGCATTTACCTTGCTTTTTACCGCAATCGTTCCCCCCAGAATTGTAACCAGGTTCTTTGTAATGGGCATTCCCAGTCCGGTTCCCTGCATATGGGAATATCCCTGCCTGCGTTCCTGTTCGAAAGGCTCGTACAGATGTTGTAGAAATCCTTCACTCATACCGGTTCCCGTATCGGATACGGTAAACCTCAGCCTGATCCGTCCCTTCTGTGAAAACAACTGCCTGACATCCAGCCTGACATGACCTCCCTCAGGCGTAAACTTTAGCGCATTTGATAAAAGATTGAGCAAAATCTGATTTACACGCATAGAATCTCCGATCAGCTCCTCATCCATCACTCCCTGTATGGATTCATCGAATTCAAGGCCCCTGTCGACCGCCTGCGGATGAATGATCGCAGTCACTGACTCCAGGAGACGCCCGAGATCAAACTTTTCATGGGAGACCGAAAGCCTTCCGTCTTCAATTTTAGACATATCCAGTATGTCATTGATCAGGGAAAGCAGATGCTTTGAGGAAAAACTGATTTTAGCAAGGCAGTCTTGTATTCTTTCTCTCTCTTCTATATGCGCCGCTGCAATTGTTGTCATCCCGATAATTGCATTCATCGGAGTCCTGATCTCATGAGACATTCTGGAGAGAAAATCTGATTTTGCCCGGTTTGCGTTTTCAGCAGAGCACAGAGCATCACTGAGCTGCTGAGCCTGGGCTTTCAGTTCTTTCTGCATCTCACGCAGCTCTTTTACGTCCGTGACATCAATGTAAATAAGCAGATATACGGGAAAGCCGCCAATCCAGTCCACACAATCCCCATTAATCTGCATCCAGGCAGTCTGGCCGTCCTTATTCAGCATCTTTGCCAGAAAATGTACATGTTCTCCTTTTTTTATACGGCTCATCTGGGACAAAATTACATCTCTGTTCATATCCAGATTCATCCTAAGAGTCTGTTCTGACATATCCCCGAATTCTCCGATCCCGAAAAATTCCTGGAATTTATCATTCGCCTCTAACAATTTCACATCCCGCTCTGTTTTCACCAAAAACTTTGCAGCAAATCCCGGGATGTTATGATATGTAATAGACTGTGTCTTTTCCATTTCAATCAGATCGTTGATGTCGGTGATGACCGTATAGGCAATCGGAATACCGTCAAGCACTTCCTCTGTAAAGCTGCCGTTCATCCTCACCCACTTATGCCCGCCGCCTTTTACCGGCATACGGGTAATAATACTGTACCCTTCTTTCCCTGCCTCTGCCGCCTCCATTACCGCCCCGCGGATCTTATTCAGTTCATCCTCATAATGATGGCTCGTATAATAGATATCCGGTCTGTTCCGGAACCTTGCCTGATACTCTTCTTTAGAATAACCGATCAGGTCATAATAAAAATCATTGGACCATACCATAGTATAATATTCATCCAGCAGGTGTTTGCTGACACTCACCTGCAGCGAACTCATAAGCATGATGTATTCTGCCTCTGACTTATTCTCTTTCAGGGGATTTTCCATTTCCGGCAGATATTCTTCCTCCCTTTCATTTCCATCTTCCATTTCATTACCTCCCTTCATCTATTCACTCAGAATTCCTTCTTTTTTGCCCGCGCTTATCCTGCTCTGATTTGTAAGGTGTAATATCGTGGCAGGCCAGCAGGCATGCCTCATCACTGCCCCATTTAATCATACAAGCATCCGCTATGGACCAGACATCCAGCACCGGGTTGTACACCTCCATTGTTTTGCTTCTTATACTCTTTATTCCTCTGACAGGGCATAGCTCACAGGGGCTTTCTCTATGAAAAAAAGCTTTATGGCAGCACATACCTGTCCGTGCATCAGGTACCGTATCCCTTGTTTTTGCATTAATGTAAAGAAGGCGGTAACTGTCAGGATCAATGACATAGATCCATGAATTCTGGTTGTCCAGTATCATATCCAAATTCTCGGCTGCCTCCAGAGCACGGTCCTGTGCCCTCTTCTTCAGCAGAAACGTGGATAAAAATTCTGCAATAAATTTAAGCGCATCAATCTGGTTTCTCGTCCACAGCCTCATGGCCAGGCAGTCGTCAAAGCCTACAAAACCTGCAAATCTGCCCTCGTCGCTCACCGCACACTGCAGCATGGACCGTATGTTTCTTTTATATAAAAACGGATGTTTTTTCTTTGAAAAGTCAGAAATATCCTGACAGTAAAAAATTCCATTCTCGTCAAAATTATTCTGATATTCACAGCCAAGATGCTTATATTCAATATTACGCAGCCCGCCGATCTCAGGTTCGATTCCTTCATTGCACCATTCGAAGGTATTCGTGCATCTCGTGCCGTCCACAGAATTTTCAAATATATAAACACGGCTGACATTATAGCGCATCCCGACCATCTCCAGAATCGACCTCACAGCCTCTTCAATATCTCCTGATTCATATAATTTCTGGAATGACTCAGGAACAATACTGTCTACACTGACCTCTTCTTCCCCATACGAATCGATCCGGGTGCCTGCCGCCGTACTCTGTTCTGTATTTAGTACGAATGATTTCTGCATCACTGCTGCATCATAAAATGCATAACCGTTCTTGCCGCTCTGCTTAGCATGGTACAGCGCCCTGTCACACTTCTGGAAGAGATTCTGAAAGTCCAGTCCATCCTCTGGAAATAATGCAATACCAATACTGCATGTCAGACTCAGGTCAGAGAGTTTATCATGATAGATACTTTTCAATACCCGGATAATCTTCTCCGCCTTTTTATGCAGGAATTCTCCTTTTGTATTGTATTCCAGAAAAACCAGGAATTCGTCCCCTCCAAAACGGGCAATGATATCTCCTCCCCTGAAAATATCCTTGATCTTAGCGGCTGCTTCTGCGAGAACAGCGTCTCCAAACATATGCCCCATAGAATCATTCACCTGTTTAAAATTATCCAGATCAATAATCATAAGTGCAAACTTCGTTCTTTTTACAGACGATCCCCCTCCTGCAAGACCGCAGTCCGAAGAATTCGTCTGGGTATAACCTGCTTCCTCTGCCCACTCCAGGCGGCGTCTGATCTTCCCAACCGCCGTATCTTTATTGAATACTTTTGTCAGCGAATCCATCTGCACTTTCGCAGACAGCTCTTTTATCTGGCGCTTCTCACCGTCTATATCTATAATGACACCGATCACCCTGACAGGCTTTTTCTCCTCATTAAACTGGGTAGTCACGCGTATCCTGCACCAGAGGTACTTTCCCTGTGCATTGGCAATTCTCACTTCAGTTTCACCATACGGAATTCCAGCAGAAGCGCTTTTCATCAGCTCAAGAAGTGCAGGCAGGTCTTCCGGAAAGATATGGGAAGCTTTCTGGATTTCAGCGAAGATATTTTTTGACAGAGGCTTATAACCGAACTTTTTCTCCCAATTTGAGGAATAACTAATTGTATGCTTTTCGAGATCCCCCTCAAAGGTGATATCATTCGTCTGATTCATAATAATGCGGTAACGCTCCATTGAAAGAGCCATCTGCTCCTGAACTTTTTTAATCCCACTGATATCCGTAAGGATACAATTCACATATTCTATCCCGTCCGCACCCACAATCAGCCGGCATTTTTCCAGAACCCACAGCGCAGCGCCTTCCCTTGTCAAAATCCGATACTCCAGCGTCTGTGCTCTCCCCTCAGACAACTGTTCCCTGTAATGCCTATGTACTGCAGGCTGGTCTTTTGGATGGATCATCTCAATATACCGGTCATGAAACTTCTCTTTAATTTCTTTTCTGGTGTAACCAAATAACGAAATAATCCCGTGATTCAGGTATGTAATCGTAAACCATTGGTCATTCATACACTGCAGAATACCAGCGGGAAGGTTCTCCGTCATAAGATCGTGTCCGGATTGCCCCTCCACCTTTTCATCTATTTCTTCCGGATCTTCCCTTTCCCATATAATCAGTACTTTATGTTGTTTGGGACTCTCGATATTCACTCGCAGGGAAGTTGCTTTATACCAGATATATTCTCCGGATTCACGGTGCAGAACCCGATAGCTGCGGGTTCGTTTGATCAGCCCGTGCTTAAAAAAGTTCTCCATATATTCACCCAGGATTCCTTCAACAAGAGGACGGTCATCCGGGTATATTGCATGATCTATAAAATTACTCAGCGATTCTTCAAAGGTACTGCCGGATCTAAGATCCTGAAAGTCCTCGTTTTGCTGATAAACCAGATGATAGACCCCGCTGTCCATATCAAGTTCAACCACTGTCGAATCCAGGTGTCTGAGCAAGGCAAAATATTTCATCTGCTCCAATTTTGGTGCATTTTCCTGATCTGTATGCAGTACAGGATCCAGGGTGTCCTGGTATTTAAATGCAGTGCCCGGAAGATTACCGTCCGCATATTCACGGGTCAGCCGGAAGAACTTAATCCGCACATTCTTGAGGCATTCCAGCAGCTTTGGAGAGAACATTCCGCACTCCCCATTGAGTATCATATTCAACGCCTGCTCCGGCTGAATGGCTTTTTTATATACCCGGTCTGTAGTCAAAGCATCATAAGCATCGGCGATCACCACTGCCTGCGCATAAACCGGGGTATTGTCGCCGATCAGCCCATCGGGATATCCTTTTCCGTCCCAGCGTTCATGGTGATAGCGGCAGATATTATATGCATACTTCAGATACTCCTCATCCCCCATTCTGCCCAGACTTGAAAGAATCTCACACCCCTTAACCGTATGCTTCTTCATGATTTCAAACTCTTCGTCTGTAAGACGGCCCGGTTTATTCAAAATGGTGTCAGCAATTGCTATTTTACCAATATCATGGAGCGCCGCCGCTTCTGCAATGACCTGAATTGCCCTTTCGTTCAGCTCGTATTCCGGGCAGGAATACATGACATCTTCCAGAAGCACCCCTGTAAACTTGCGGATTCGCAAAACATGCTGCCCAGTCTCCGCGCTTCTGTGCTCAATTATGGAAGAAAGGGTGTCCATGATTACATCCCTCGATGCCCTCACTTTCATTGTCTGTTCTTGCAGCATTTCTTCCAGATGCATCTTATGACGGTTCAGTTCTACTGCATTACGTACCCTTCTTCTGACAACATGGGATTCAAATGGCTTAATAATAATATCAGACGCTCCCATATCAAAGGCACGTACTTCGTTTTCCATAGAATCCTCGGAAGTTATAATAATAACAGGAATATTAGTCATAAGACCATTCTGTCCCATTTCCTGCATAACCTGAAATCCATCTTTTACAGGCATGACCACATCCAGCAGGACAGCAGCCAGAGATTCCCTGTACTGTTTTATCAGCATCAGAGCCTGTTCTCCATTTTCCGCTTCCAGCAGATTATATTCCTGCTCGAACAGTACATGGAGAATCGCACGGTTCACTTCCATATCATCTACTATTAAAATGGTGTCCCGGTTCATTCTCATTCCCCCCTGGCGTCTCCTGCCACATTATTTACCAATGTATCTATGAACTTCCTTCTCTCTTCTTTTTTGTATATATCCACGCCGCTGTATAGCTTAAAAGTACTGGCAGATATAATCGCCACCTGCAGAGGCTGTATAATCTGAAGAGCTATAATGCGGAGTTCCAGCTCATTCTTTCTATTCTGAAACAGCTCTTTTAACATGGGAATCATATACAGTTCCACCTGCATGCTGCCTCGCTGGACTTCCATAGTCAGCATGAATTTCGCCAGTTTTTCATATGCTTCAGACAGTTCGAAGATCGTATCCAGCATATTTTTAATTCTTTCTGCCGGATCCATTGACTGCATTTCTGCTCGGTTCAAAATCTGTGCTACGGCATCATCAACCCTTTTTTCGATAGCGGCTGCAAGAAGATTGTCCTTGCTTCCAAAATAATAGTTTATTAGTCCTGTTCCTACTCCTGCCAGCTTCGCAATGCCACGGACAGTGATTTTGTTTACGTCTGTTTTTTCTTTTATCATTATGCCTGCGGCTTCAATGATTTTATCTTTTGTATCCTGGCTGCAGTTCATAATATTTGTTTACCTCCATAAATCCACTGTATACTTTTGTTTATATATTTTTTTTGATCATTTTACTATAGAATATTGAACTTGATTTGAACACGTTCAATATAGTAAAAAGTATAGTCTTTCACTATCCTTTTGTCAAACTTTTAGCCGGAAAACTTTTGGATAACGTTGAATTAGCGGGCGAAACTGCCCTCAGGATTGAAATTAGATATTTCATAATGATAGCTATAAAGAATATTTGAAATGAATCCAATTCATTTTATTGGATTTATTAACATATATTATATAAAACTGCCGGTTGTCAATGTATTTTGAGCGGCTTACGCGCTTTATCTGCGGGATCGGATAGGAACGCTCCATGAAGGATATCCTAAAATCCCAGGAATAACATATCCCTCATGGAGCTGTTGCCTCCTTTCTGCTGTAACTGCGCGGGCCCCCTCAGGGGAGCAACTATATCTCAATACGGGAGAAATAGTACTGATAAGCCAGATATTCCCCCATTTCCACCGGCAATGGTATCCCCGCTTCCATCAATGCACTTCCGCTGTATACTTTACCTCCCGCCTCTTCTTTATACAGCGCATTTTCATCCAGGCCGCAAAGCTGTACATATTTGACCGTCATATTCCCGTGTTTTTCCAGCATTACAACGTTAAGCAGAGCTTCCTTCCCATCCTCAGAGACAACTTCCCAAGCCCCCGCCTCATCTACGAACGGATTCGTGAGCCGGTAATACCTTCCTTTCTGAATCAATTCAGCATATTTGTGATATTGATTTATCTGCTCTCTGACTTCCTGCTTTTCTTCCTCCGTCAGTTTTCCCAGATTCAACTCATAACCAAAAGTCCCCGTCATAGCCGTAACCGCTCTGGTTTTCATAGATACGTTTCTGCCTGTCTGATGATTTGGCACGGCGGATACATGAGATCCCACTGCCGATACCGGATAACCGAATGATGTCCCATACTGAATCCGTACTCTGTCCACCGCATCGGTGTTATCACTGCACCAGATCTGGGGCGTATAGTATAACATTCCGGCATCAAACCTGCCTCCGCCTCCGCTGCACCCCTCTATTAATATCTCCGGATACCGGATGGCCAGCCTTTCCAGGAAATCGTATAAGCCAAGCACGTAATTATACAGCACCATTCCCTGGTCTTGTGCCGCTGCAGAATAAATATCCGCTAGGCTTCGGTTCATATCCCATTTTATATATTCTATATTCCCCTGGTCCAGCACGCTGCAGATCTGCCCATAGACTGCGTCTACCACCTCTTTGCGTGAAAAATCAAGTACAAGCTGGTTTCTGGAACGGTTCGGCTTCCTTCCCGGAATACAGAATGCCCAGTCCGGATGCTCCCTGTAGAGGCCGCTGTCCTCACTGACCATTTCCGGCTCAATCCATATACCAAACTTCAGCCCCAGCGCGTTTACCTTCTGTATTAGTTCCCCCAGCGTACACCCAAGCTTTTTCTCATTAACCTGCCAGTCTCCCAGGCTGCTGTTGTCGTCATTTCTGTTTCCAAACCAGCCGTCGTCCATCACAAGCAGCTCAATTCCCACATCGGCTGCCTGTGCAGCCAGTTCACAGATCGTATCCCCTGTAAAATCAAAATATGCCGCTTCCCAGCTGTTTAACAACACGGGCCTCACTGCATCTTTGTATGTTCCCCGGCAGACGTGTTCCCGGATGCAGGTGTGCAGATTCTGTGACAAATGGTTCAGACCGGTACTGCTATAGGACATGATCACTTCCGGGGCATAGAATTCCTTTCCCGTTTCCAGCGGGTAAGAGAATTGTTCTTCAGCAAGCCCCAGAAGTACACGGGTCTGATTAAACTGATCCCGCTCTGCTTCTCCCTGGAATCCTCCGCTGTATACAAAAGACATAGCATAACAGCCGCCATGGTGTTCTGTTGTATCTTTTCCCGCCAGTATCATCATCGGATTATACTGATGGCTGGAGCTTCCCCTTCTGCTGCCAATCAACTGGCTTCCATGTACAACCGGGCTCCTCTGCCAGTTTCGCTCCATGGCATACCGTCCGTAAAAGGTAAGGAGATCATAGTCTCCCGATACAAAATCCAGGCAGGCGGTCTGCACTTTTTCCAGGTATATTTTATTCCCCTCATTCTTTATAACTGCGCTTCTGGTGATAATATCCTGCTCCGGCAGTACTCCGTACAGCAATGTTACCTGCACCCCGGCCGCATGATCTTTTAATACAATTTCCAGAGTCTGGGCCTCATCCTCACCGGCATAAACCGCAGGAAGCCCTCTCAGCTTATATTTTCCCTTCAAAATCCGGTGCTCTTCATAGCGGAGATCGCAGCTGTATGTCCCGTTTCCATTTTTGACAACCAGTGCAGGAGCCCGGAAATCCCCATTTCCCAGGCACGGAAATTCCTGGGGCAGCACATCCAGGGAATAGGTCCTGTCACTGCCTGCATCGTACGGGTTTCCGGAAAATCCCCTGTCGTAATGGGTCAAAAGGTAATCCATACATCCACAAACCCGTTTTCCATAGTAGAGATGAAGAAGGAAACCGAACCTGTCAACCTGCATCTGATAGGTGGTCTTACTCGTATTCAATGTAAAAGTCTTTGTGTCATTCTCAAAAATAATTCCCATATCATTTCTCCTATTTGTAACAGTTCAGACAAGTCTGAACTGTTATCTTTATTTTACAGCCCCATTCACAACTCCATTCAGGATCTGCTTTTGACAGATGATGTAGAATATCAGAATCGGTAGCAGTGCCAGCAGATAAGAAGCAAAAGCCAGATTATAATTAGTTCCGAACTGTGTCTGAAAATTCAGTTGTGCCAGCGGCAGTGTATTTTGATTTGTCCCTGACATAATCACAAGCGGTGTCATAACATCATTCCATGTTCCCAGAGCTGTAAGTACCGCAACGGTAGCATGCATCGGCTTCATAATCGGAAAAATAATACGCCAATAGGTTCTCCAGGTGCTCGCACCGTCAACACATGCCGCCTCTTCCAGCGCTACCGGTATATTTTTAAGATATCCGGTATACAGCAGCAGATTCATCGGCATATAGAATACAACATAGAGTACAATCACCCCAAAACGGTTGGCAATCCCCAACTGCGCAGTCTGTTTTACCAGAGGCATCATTAGAATGGCAAACGGCACAAACATACCGCTTATAATATATAAATAGGCAAATTTATAGAATTTACTGTGTGCCTTATTGCGCCCGATTGCATAACCAAGCAGGGAATGGATCACAATGGACAGTACAACTGTGACAAGCGTTATCATAATACTGTTCCCCAAAGAATGCCAGAAATCTGTGACACGCATTGCCTCGGCAAAGTTCTGCAGGCTCCAGGATTTCGGAAGCGAAAGAATCCCTGCCACGCTGTTGGTCATTTCTGAGGGCTGCTTAAATGCAATAACAATCGTAAGATACAACGGAAAGGCGACTGTTATAAGTCCTATCATCAGAAGAAGGGTAATCGGCCAGTTTGTTCTCTCTTTTATTTTTACCTTCGCATTCGCCTGCATCATAACTGTTCCTCCTTCTTACCTAAAAAGTTCATCTGGATTACCGAAATTGCTACGATCACAATAAAGAATACAAATGCATTAGCGCTCTGGAACCCGAACTGTCCGCCATCCATACCATTATTGTAAATCAGATAGGAAATAGACTCCGTGCTCTGTGCCGGCCCACCCTTTGTCAAAGCCATGATCTGGTCAAATACCATGAGAAAATCCTTCATACAGAGCACCATGTTAATGGTAAAAAACGGAAGGATCAGCGGGAATGTAAGGCTCTTAAACTTATGGAAGCCCGTCGCACCATCAATTGCCCCCGCCTCGTATACATCTTCCGGAACGGTCTGCAGTCCGGAAATATAAATGATTGTATTCATTGCGACCGCCTGCCATGCACAGACAATCACGATCGCGGCCCATGCCCATTTTGTGCTCGAAAGCATACTGGAACCACTTCCTCCCACAGCCTTTGTAATCACCGGCAGAATATAAGTAAAAAAATAATTAAAAATGTACCCCACAACCAGTGCTCCCAGAATCTTTGGTATAAAATACATCCCGCGCAGTACGCTTTTCCCTTTAATCTTGCTGTTCAGCCCCAATGCCAGAAGAAGGCTGATTATATTAACCACGATTGTTGTTACAATTGCCAGCTTAAAGGTAAAGAGGTAAGACCCACCAACCCTGCTGTCCTGAAACAAATCAATATAATTCCGAAGGCCGACCCAGTCAAACGAACCATACCCCCTGTAATTCGTAAAGCTGTAGAAAATCCCTATGATCAGGGGCAGTGTGTTAAAACAGAAAAACAATGCCATAATCGGTACCGTGATCAACAGAAATGCCTGCTTTTTACTATTTATTTTCTTCATTTTCCCTCTCCTTGCTGATTGGAGGCACCATTTGCCGCCTCATACTCCTCTACCTTACGTATTATGTCTCTGTTATAACGCATCCAGTCCTTATCGAACTTTTTCAGGAAAGCATCCACATCCTGATGAATAAGAAGAGTCTGTATCTGCGCATCGACCGACATCTCACTTGGATAATAATGATCCTGGAAATCTGCCATTCTCTCCTCACCGATAAACTGCTTCATCCCATCCAGCATCGGAGCCAGTTCGAAATCACCGGTTTTACAAGGAACCGCATTCTGGCTCTCCAGATACAGCTCTACATTCTCATCTTCCAGCAGGAAGCTCAGCACCTCATACGCAGCCTCTTTATTCTCGCAGGTTTCCATGACGCAGAACTGAAGGTCCACCCCGGAGTTCAGCATATTCTCATCAGCATTACTGCTGCCCGGCATAACAAAGGAGTCAATATCCAGATCCGGATTCACTGACTGGATCTGGGGGACTGCATAGCTTCCGATCGTATACATTGCAGATTCGCCGTTTGCAAATGCCGTACATGCATCATTGTATCCGTATGCAAAGGGGTCTTCAGGCCCATACTTCAGAAGTTCCAGCATCTTCTCCGACACTTCCCTGTACTCATTCTCAAATGTTGTCTCGCCCCGGTTTACTTTACGGCAGACATCGGCAGGGGCCAGATCTACTGCCAGCGCATTCCAGGGCGCCAGGCAGGTCCATGTATCTTTAAAGCCGAAGTATAAGGGCTGGATACCCGCCGCCTCGATCTCCTCACATAGCGCGGTAAATTCCTCCCATGTCTCTGGTATCTCCCAGCCATGCTCCCGGAACATTTCCCGGTTATACAGTACTCCAGCCGCATTTGCCATATACGGAACTCCATAGTTACCGTCTTGTGGTATAAACTCCAGAGACTTTAAGATGTTCAGATAAGCAGGCTTAATATCCTCGATACCCGGAAAATCGGAAACATCCGCCAGCATATCCGCGTCCAGAAAGTTAGAATAATTGATGTCCCCGCCAATCCCAATGATGTCCGGATTGTCCTCCCTGACAAATCTGGTTTTTAGTATAGTCATTGCTTCATTTGGCGATTCAATCTTCAGTTTTATATCATCATGCGTCTCATTGAACCGCTTCTCCAGTTCATCGAAAACATCCAGTCCTTCTTTCTTGTACTGAACCAGTTCTATGATTGTTTTCCCATCGTCATTTTCTTTTGCCTGGCACCCCCAAAGCCCTGGAACCGCCAGGACTGCGCATATTATAAGCAAGCCGGATATCTTTTTGTTTTTTCCTTTCATCCTCACAACCACTCCTTTCCCATAACCTTTTCCCTGTTTCTAACTATATTATAACATTGCATATTGCGTCTATAAATAGCTGCGTTTTTTCGGTTTTATACCTTTATGCTATATTTCTACGGATTATTTGAAGTCACCCGGCATTTTGGTATATAATAAGATTCATAAAAGAATCCAGCCGGTGTATAAAACAGAGAGGAGAATTGATTGATGAGCGATATGTTATTTTCCGTATTTCCCAACGAAAATTTTGTAGACCTTAGCCTTTATCAGTTCGGCTGGGACCAGTGTGAACCGGCCCATTCTTATGGTCCCGCTGCCCGCAACCATTTTCTGTTCCACTATGTCATATCCGGAACCGGTGTCCTGATGGCCGACGACGCAAAGGGCTGGACAAGGACTTATCAGATAAAGAGCGGACAGGGCTTCATGATCTTTCCCCAGCAGATCAATACCTATATCTCTGATCAGGAACATCCTTGGGAATATGTATGGGTTGAATTTGACGGGCTTCGTGTAAAAGAAGCCATTGAGATCGCGGGCCTCAGCCGGGATCACCCGGTCTACCACGCCCACTCCAAAGACCTGCGTATGGAAATGATGAATGAGATGCTGTATATTGCACAGCACGGTGATATGACGCCGTTTCATCTGATCGGGCATCTCTACCTGTTTCTGGATTACCTGACCCGTTCTGCGGCATCCATGCACATGCAGAAGGGCGGACGGCTGCGTGACTTTTATATCAGGGAGGCATTTGCTTTCATCGAACAGAATTTCCAGAATGATATATCTGTGGAAGATATTTCCGCTACCTGCGGGCTGAACAGAAGTTATTTTGGAAAAATATTTAAGGACACGGTGGGAAAATCCCCCCAGGAGTTTCTGCTGAATTACCGCATGACAAAGGCTGCTGAGCTTTTGAAGCTTACTGCATTATCCATCGGCGATATCAGTAATGCGGTAGGATATGCAAACCAGCTTCACTTTTCCAGGGCTTTTAAGAATGTTTATGGGATATCTCCCCGGGAATGGAGAAACCAAAATCGGATCATGAAATGATCATCATCCATCTAAAGATGTCAGTGCCTGAAAAAAGCCACCGAAAACAACGTATGACGCATGTTTTCAGTGGCTTTTTAACTGATGTCTGCTCCTTTTGCCCTATTAGCGTGTATATTGCCCGTTACTCTACAATCACATTGTATGGCACTTCCTTGTCTCCGAGTGTGAACAAGATACGATAGGTGCCTGCCGCAGACGAATCTGCAACGGTTACGTCAATCGTCTTAGTTCCTGTCCCTGCAGTCACTGTATTTCCGGTCACGCCCCATTCGGCAGCAGCATCGATATAAGCTTCCCCAGACTTTTTTTGTACCCCTACTTTAATCGCTGACTCATTCATACCATTCAGATAATCCGCTTTGAATTGCAGTTTATCTCCGGCTTTTACCACTCTTGTTCCATCGCCTAGAAGTGCAATGGAAAGTGCCGTTTCAGGGTTAGCTGTTACAGTAATCGGAGTCAGACTTCCCCCAACACTCTCCCATGACGCGCCTGCACTGACACCTCCAGGCATGATTGCAGCCTTTAACCCTATTTGTCCGGGCTTCAGCCCTGTTGTATCCATTGTACTCATGGTAAATACTCTGCTGCCTGATTCTGGCATAGGAAGATACGTCTTTCCTCCTCTGGGATATAATGAAAACATTTCACCGCCTTCTTCATACTGTATCACAGTTCCCATCGGAAATTCTGTTCCGCCCTCCGGCGCAAGCACAGCCCACACGCTGCCATTAAACCTGGTATCTCCGCTTGCTGATGCAGATAAAGTGAATTGATATTCCCCTCTGGATAAACCGGATGTTGGTGCATTTGCTATCGTCACCACAGGTATGCTGTTATTTACGGTAAAATAATCATCCTGGGAATCGGCGCTTTTATCTTCTCTTAAGCGCAGGCCATAATTTCCCGGGGACAGCCCTGATGTACCAGTACTGAAATCAACAATAATGTCCCATACCGCACCAGCGGCAGTAGTGCCTGTAAATGCTGTGTCATCCCACATACTTTTAAAGTCGGACAAACGAATTCGACCCTGCGCTTCACTTCCCGATACCGTATAAATGTAAAACTCTGCACTTGTTATAAGCGTTAGGCTGGTGCCGGGCGGAAATATTTTCGTATCTCCGTTTTCTATATTTCTGAGTTCCAGCCAAAGATCATTTATTTGTACCTGAGTTCCCAATGTAAACTGGGTTGTCACTGCGCTTTTAGAAGAAATAGATGGGGAATTTTCTTCCTTCACGATCTGATTATAATGCCGACCTGCCGATAATTGAACTTTTGATACAACAGACGGTTTCCAATAAATATGGAGAGTAATCTTGGTTACCTGCCCTGCTTGATCCGCAAATTCTAATAATACGGTATCCGGGCTTTCCTGATCTGTAAATCCTGGTGCATTTTTCAAATTAAACTCTATTATAGCTTCATAGCGGCTATCGGTAGTTCCAATATTCACCTGGCCTGACGTAAATGATTTTAAATCATACGGCTTAGTAACCGCCGCCTCTGTCCATCCTGACGACTGTACCTGCTGCATGCTTATGCCAAACTGTTGCCCGGTTATCGTTGGGGCGTCATAACTTATAAATCTCTCTGAATTTCCGCTGGTAACCTTTTGTAAATGCAAAGTCCGGCTTACCCCTGACGGAATTGTCAGCTTTCCGGTATAACTGCCGCTCTGCGTTGCATACAGATCTATAGTCTGGTCAGATAGGGCTGCTGCCTTTGTAATGATTTCTACCTTCATGTTTATCGTTGTTATTTTTCCACTGCTATCTTTCCCTTGTATCTGAATCACTACTGCCCCCAGCTTTTTACTGACGGTTATTCCCTTGTTGCTATAAGTCAGATAAAACTTAATCTGAGGCATAATATTTTCTTGTGTTTCTGCTGTGCTCGTCTTTATGATTGTATTCTTATCATCCGCTATAATTGATTTTGCAGAAACCACTTTTCCTTTTTTACCGGTATCCGAAGAAAATCCCTCCCCAGCTTTCATAAAAAGACCAAAATGCGACAGGGGATTATTTTCAATAAGATTCCTCTCTTGTTCCTGCGTAATACTTTCTCCTGACTCCTGATTGGTCTGCGACGTGAACCATTCATCGTCTTTCCCCATACCGCTCTTAGCTGCTTCAACCAGTGTCATACCACTGGCATCCACCAGGCTTACCTGCTCAATCGTATAGACAGTCGGTTCGGATGCATGAGGAAGCTCAATCGTTCCCTCTGCCACAGAATATGTTCCGTCAATATAACCGCTATCCCCCGCTTTGAGTTCCTGTGCCGTCAGGACGGTCTCTCGTTCCGACACAGCTCCCGCATCTTTTTTCATTTGCCAATAGCGATATGTTGATCCTACATTGTAATAAGGGATTTCTTCATCCGTCTTCCGGGGATCTACAAATCCTCCATCATTTTTATTTTTTTCTTCTGTCTTAGTACGGGCGTATGCAAAAACCTCTGCCGTCTCTCCTGCCTCCATATAAGCATAGCCAGAAACCTCTCCATATTCTAAACTTTTATCTGTGTTTTCAACAGCCACACGGAATACCGTCCCACTGTCAAAACACACTTTATTCGATGTCATACCATCTTTATTTCCAACTTTATCCAGCCCAACTATGCCGTCCTCTTTATCACGGCTGCTGAATCTTCCAAGTCCGATTGCTTCTGAGTCTAAGATTACTGTACTGCCACCCTTGAGCACCAGGCCTTTTCCAAGAGTTCCTACATCCGGATTCGAATGATCCCCAATACGGTTCAGAGAATATAATGCCGTCGTGTTGTTGTTTGCTATATCGGACTTGCCTTTCAAACGTACATGGGACTCAATTAACAGGACTCTGTCCGCACGCTGTATGGCTTCTAAGGTACGTGTGGTATTAGTTTTATCCGCACTTTCATCCAATACACCATAATGATCCAGGGTAACAAGGCGGGTAGAACCCGCATCACAGGATGCCCCGCTTCCAAATACGCCGCCTGAAATCGTCAGATCTGGCTCCTCTGTACTTCCTGTCCCTGTATTATACCCAGTTCCGTCTATATACACATGGGATGTTCCTGTTATAGTGATCGCATTATAATCCGCCCCGCCTCCAAAATCGCCGCCTGCATAGACAGATCCTTCCACCAGCAGTTTAGACGAGGTTAACTGCGGTTTCTCAACGGCATGGTTATTATAATATGTACATTTATCCGGGGCATGTATGCCGATATGTACATGGGTAGACCCATAAACCGTTCCTAGATACCCTCCCCCAAACACATTTTTTGTAACAGTCCCTCCTGTTAAATTGACAAAGATCATATCCTTAGTTGAACCAGATTCTACTACACCGTCATCACTTTTTTCGCTTCCGCCATAAAGGTTTTTTTTCACCCAGCCGCCTGTCATATTAACGGTGGCTCCTCCAAGTACAAGGCTGCTGCCCGGACTGCCAAGTGAACCTCCATAAACAGAGTTTTCTATTGTACCATTTGTTATGGTTACATTCGTCTTTCCTTCCACAACCGCATTCTTACTACCGCCGTAGACATTGCCGCTGACTATTCCGCCGCTTATTGTAACATCTGTATTTCCGTTTACTTTTCCATTCTCTCCGCCGCCAAAAACAGAACCTTTCACTTCACCGCCGGCAATCGCGATTTTTACTGTTGAACCAGTATCTACGCGTGCACACTCTTCATATCCGGACTGGGCAATTCCTTTCCCTCCACCATATATGCTGCCATTAATCGTTCCTCCATTGACAGTTATTTCTGCCGTGCCCTTCAAATAGGCATTGCTTTTTAACCCGTCTCCATCATACCCCGTAATTGTTCCACTGTCACCCGAACCGCTGGCATAAATATTTTCCTCTACTATAGCGCTGCCCCCGACGGTTATACTTGCCGATCCTGTTAAACTGCCAAATTTTTCGGGAGTAGTCTCTTCAGCAAAGGTATAGTTTGTACTTTCATCTTTATACAGAGATACACCATTTTCATTTCCTTTACCGGCTGCATAGATATTTCCGATAGTGCCTCCCTGTGCGGAAATCCTTACGGAGGACATTGTGTCCCCTTCACTCTTAACAAAAGCAGCCGACCCTGCGCCATAGATATTTGTTACTTTTCCTCCTGTCACCTTTATGTCCAGGTTTCCCAAATACGTAGGAATACTTGCATTCCTCCCCGTTCCTGCACCATAGATATCCCCTACAGTTCCTCCGGAAACTTCTATCTTAGTAGTTCCGCTATATGGAGATTTTACCGCAGTGAATCCTTGGTTTCCACCAATAACTGTAGTCACCATTCCACCTTCAATATTAATATTTACATTGGCATTCTCAATGCCTCCTGATGCACTGCCTGCAACAATGGTGGATACAATGGCATTACCGCCTACGGTTATATTAGCTTCCTGGTTATTAACATTCAAAACATTAGTGTTAAAAGACCTGATATACCCTACAATTCTGGCAATTCCACCGCTCTCAACTTCAATTTTCCCAACCTTAACATTTTGGGTAGATATAGGTGTTCTATAAGACCCGTAAAGATATGTCCCCTTGGAAGTTACATCTTTACCAAAAATGATATCATGTCCGGATCCATATATATGCTGCAGGGTTGCAAGTGTGAGGGATTCCAGCTTGAGATTTCCAGATAAATCTATAGCTTTTTCTATATTATCCTTATCTTCGCCACTACCTTTTAGTCTTATTTGCTGAGTACTCCCGCAAATAGTAACATTCACTGGAGTTCCACCTAGTATCCCACCGCTTTTTTCAGTTGAATCATCAGCTTGATCCATATCGTAATCTGCCTGAAGTATAATTTTATTTGTCTCAACTGTCCCGTTTAGGTTCTTCTCCATCAGGTATTTTGCTGCTTTGGTCAATGATTTAAATGGCAGGCTTTCCGTACCATCCTTGTTATCATCTCCACTTTCCTGATTCACATATACACAATATACCTCTTCTGCTGCAACAGCTGCTTTGGAATACAACGCCGCCGGCTCTGGCGTTTCTGTAAGAAGGGATTCCTTCTCCTCCGGGTCTTTCTGTTCCTCATTTTCAGCTGTATCTGAAACCCTATATCCAGCTGCCCGTGCACTCTCTGCAAATGTCGTGTTTTCATTCCTGCATATTACATATCCATCCTGCCCCGTTACGAAAAGGGTTTCCGGATGATCAATCTCCTGCTGCATTATAACTTTGGTTCGGATATTATCCGCAGGCTGTCCGCTCAGTACGGCATCCTTTTGCCGGAGAACCGGCTCCTGAGAGACAGCTTCCTGGGAGGCGGATTCCTGAGAGGCTGTTTCCTGAGTAACTTCTTCTCCTGCATCCTCCTTCGGTAATGACTGTTCGTCTGAAATTGTATAATTTGCTGTTTCGCCGGATAATTTTTCTCCCTCTGAGTCCTCTGGTGAAGATTCCTTGTATTCCTCTGCATTATCTTCCGGCAATATCAAATCTCCAGCAGATCCGTCGTCCACATCTTCCGGCGGCACCACCTCTTCGGAAGGTACCGTTACTTCCGTCTCGCTGTTGTTTCCCTCCAAGGCAGTGTCACTTCCATTTTCAGGAAGATCCGGTTCAAGTTCTCCATCAGACTGAACGGGGTCTTCTATTTCTGCGCTTTCGAATTCATTCTTTATTCCTGTAAATTTAGGGGCGGACTCTAACTGCTCTCCGGCAAATGCATAATCTCCAAAGCCTGTAATACTGCCGGGCAATGTCAGTTCGCCGCCAAGTTCCCCCAGTCCATAGAATAGATACGCTCCAATATATGTTACACCATTCTCAATAACTAAAGTATGTACCTCACCTGCATAAGGCAAAAATGGCGCAGTTTCAGTGCTATAGTCATCTGTCCTTCCTTCTCCTGAAAGGGTAAGGACTCCCTCTTGAAGTACAGCGGATACCCCGCCCCCCACGTCGATTGGAGACGGACTGTCTTGTGCTGCATAGACCGGTATGAAGTTAAGGCCCGTGGAGTTTAGCAGCAGGCATAGAATAAGCACAATGGTCAAAAATGAATGCCTGTGTCCTCCCGGATTAATTTGTTTTCTATGATTCTTCATCCTCATGACACTCCCTCCATCAAGCAGGCCAAAATCCCCCTCTTTGTTTATTGTGCTTCCCCCGCTGTTAAATCAATTTTGTCAGCCTCTTCAAAGTCTTTTTCTGGTCTGGATAGATTCTTTTCCACCTCTTTTTTCAGTAATACCAATGTATATACCCCCGATTCTTTTGGGCTGAACTTGAAACTTCCATCTTGCTCCTTGGTGATCATCGTATTCGCAGCGTCTGGTATCACACCTGACGGTACAATAAGAGTAATCCCATCCGATGGCGTTTCCACACATGTAATCGTTAGAACAGCTGCCCGGTTATTTTCCGCATCCTCAATAGAATATTGATTGCCAGGTTCCAACACAAATTCAGCCTTTAGAGTCTTCTTATATGGTGTACTGGAAGATGCAGTTACCGTCACTTTAGATGAGCCCGGATCAGGGGTGATCGTGACCTTTTCCTCGTCCTTACTACTTCCGTTCAGTATCAGGTTTTCTGCACTAGTTAGTGTTCCCCCTTCAACATTGATATCAAAAGTAATAGCTTTCTGTGTGATCCGCTTCGAATCAGCAGAATTAGAGAATGTAATATCAAAGCTGCCGGCCTTAGGATCTATATGATAAACCTTATTTTCTGATACTTCTTTCAGGAAATCACTGGTAAAGTAAAACGCTTCAGCCTCCGCAGCCCCGCTGTGGTTTTCCTGAAGCACATACCGTGCAAATGTAATCCCAGCGGTAATGACAAGTATGAAAGCTGTCACGATAAAAAGCGCCGGAAATCGGTAATTTTTATCATTAAGATCTATATTCATCTTTTTCATTCCTGCGCCTCCTTATTCTGAAATCTATTTATTTTGTGTCTGTTTTGAATCAACTGTCAGAGTCACCTTATCGATCTCATCGGCATAACTGGCATCGGTTGAATTTGTTGGCCACTTAACAGTTAATGTATATTCATGTACTGTATTTTCGCTATGGGGCATCTGTCCACCGCTCCAGGCTCTTGAGTTTCCGTCACTTTTTGGAATGGTACTGGTTGTTACATACGTCCCCGCTCCAGTGGAATTCTTTTGGGCCAGCTCATATACAAGCGGCAAATTTCCCGTTGTATTAATGATGATGGAATAATCCTGCGTAACTTCACTGGTTCTGCCATCCTTTACATTAGAAACAGATATGTCTATATTACGGCTGTCTCCTGGCGTCATCCTTTGTAATATGCTGCTCAGATCGGCCTTACTGTCCAGTGCAACCCTGGCGACGCTTGCTGTCCCTGTACCCGTTACAGAAGATCGGTAACGGGCATAAGTGATTCCAAGTACAAGCGTACAAGCCATCGTAAAACAGAGCAGATAACTGGCTGCCCGGCGTTTATTCTGATTACGATCCATCTGCTCCTCCTCTCTATGCGGGTATCAATCCTCGGTATTGTATAAACTGTATTATTCATCTTTCTTATTCCTCAGATGAGGCACCCATATGATTACAAGTATGCCTGCTGTCATAAGCAGCATTCCGGGGGGCGTTTTCAAAAACAGCACCACATTCCCCAGGTGCGGGAGAACCAGGATTAACTTTCCCAAAACATTCTCATATGGCACCATTTCCTGATCCGCAGTATTATTTGCATCTCCGCGGGTTTGGAATTGTCCATCCTTTTTCTCTATAATCCGATGAGTAATCAGGCTCCCATCCTGCTGGAATAATACGATATCTCCAACCTGATATGAGGGAGCTTTCCGGTAAATGTTCAGATCACCGGAGGAAAATACCGGCTCCATGCTGCCCGAACCTGCTGCTGCCAGCCGGAATCCAAGTATTTGCGGCGTCTGTTCTCCTGATACATGCTGTATAGCCGCCCAATACATTATTAATACCAATACAAGCCCCCACAGGATCAAAATGATCCCCTTTACCGTTTTTACTGCACGATTCATTGCTGTACTGCCCTAATGTGCAGGTTCACTGTGTAGGAATGGTTCTTAATCTCTCCGATCATGGTATCTGCCGCATCCTGTTCATCGCTTGTATGATAGGGCCACCGCCATTTAATCTGGTAAATCTCCTCTCCCCTCTTTTTCAGGGTTATCTTATCTGTATAGACTTCTTCCTTGCCTGCTGCCGCCTGCCAGGATGTGAGAAGATTCCCCCTGGAATCTGCAATTGCAAATTCCAAAGGCAGATGCAGATCCTTCTCGCTGACAGCAAGGTCAATGGAAACAGAAAAATGATTGTCGTTATTTATACGAAACAGATAGTACCCTTCCGCTCCTGGTGAAAGCAGCGTCACATCATCCTGCCCCGCCGTCCGGTTATAGAATAGATCAATCTCCGTTGCTTGTTCCCACGCAGTCATCAGCTGCTCGCTTGTTCCCCCGGCAAATTTTACTCCATTGTCCGGCTCATCCGGTTTCGGAGTATCTGGCCCCGGGACATCCGGGTCTGGGACATCTGGCCCCGGAACATCTGGATCTGGAATATCCGGGTCCGGGGTGTACGTTCCCGGATCGTCGTTACCCGGCATATTTGGTTCCGGCGTACCGGTTCCCGGTGTATCAGAGCCTGTTGTGCCTGAACCTGCCGTATCATTCGATGGAGGGTTCGCCCCTATGGTACTGCCAACGGAATTATTTCCGCCTTGATTGTTGACATTTGTCCCCTGATTCTCTCGGGATGGCGGCTCCTTATTGGCGCCTATCAGTTTCTCAGTATCTTTCCCTATAGGTACCTGCAATACTTTATTAGCATCGCTTAAAATTTGATATCCGCCCTCCCCCGGCTCCTGTTTGTTTCCATCCGGGGTCATAGAGGTACCTCCTGTATATATCACAGTGTCATTATGAATCACAGTCCCGTCCGGCCGCACCTGTGTTCCGTCCGGAGCCTGGATGGTTCCATCCTCCATATTCGTCAGACTGCCGGATGGTATTATGACCTTATGGTTTGCCTTATCCCCGCTTCCGCAGATAATCGTTCCGTCTGTTGTAATCACATTCCCCACCGGAGTTACTACCACGCCAGATCTGATATCTGCCTTTCCCGTCGGGGATACTACAATTCCATCCTCTGTCAGATAAGTCACTTTATCCGGATTGATATATAGCCTGCCGTCTTCTTTCAGAATCATGACCTGTATCTCGAGATACTTAATATCAACGGCAACCTCCACCTGATATGTGTCATCCTTAAGAAGGCTTATCCTTGCCCCCTCCTCAATCTCCTCCTTACTGATATTGACTTCTCTCTCGGCAAGTACATTCCCTTTACTGTCAATAATACTAAGCGTATGGGAGCCGCCCTCTGTATTCTCAAACACAAACGCACCAAAATCATCCGTTATCGTCTTCCTTGGCTCACTATGAATCTGAACCGTTCCTTTCGCATAGGGAGAACCGTCGCTGTAGAATATCTTGCCCCCCAGATGGATCTTAGCTCCCGGCTGGGTAACATGGATGGTATCAATTGCTTTTCCTGTCATATTATCTGAGAAACGGCTTCCCTTGCCCAAAATGTATCCTGCAAAACCGGTTGTTATAATCATGAAAATGAAAAGTATAAATAAAAGAATCCGCCATTTGCGGCCTTTTTTTTCTTCCGGATCCGGAGTACTGGTATTTAATTGTGTGTATAAATCACTCATGTTCAGACGCTCCTTTCCGGTATAGACGAAATGTTTGCTTTGTAAATTGTAGAAACACTTTCCAGCCTACGGCAAAGGGAACATTAACGGTGTTAAAATTCCCTTTGCCGAGGGCTGGAAGCCCTCGGTTTAAATATCCACTGGCACAGGTGGTAGGGGATATTGTTATGGGGTTGATGGAGATTCAATTTTTTGTTCAGCCTTTAAAGTTATTGTAATAGTTCCTTTATCCGCAGGTTCCGTACTGCCTTTTGCTGTGTCCTGATTATCATTCTCAGTAACCCATTTCCAATATATTGTTTTTGTAAGTTTAGTGGCATCGCCTGTTGCCTCTTTCGTCATCTCTTTACTTTCGCTTAGCTTATTTTCCACCCAGTTAACTTCCGTTGTTAAATTTTCATCAGTATAAAACTTAATTGGCACAGTCCCTATAGCAGACTTGTCAATAGTATAAGATAAAGTTGCTGCGACTTCGCTTCCAGCAGCATCAATTTCAATCGGAATTGAACCTGTCGAACCAGGAGCAATCTTTTTGTCGACAACATTACTCTTGTTTATCCCAGTATCGGTCAAGTCAAACGTAAATGTTTCACTCGTTTGATTTGTACCATTAGCCTTGAGCACAACGGCCCACTTAGCAACTGTAGCAGTTCCTGTACCTACAGTCGAACTAGTATACTTGGCCAATGTTCCGCCTGTAAGACATGTGGTGATTAATGTGAGTGCCAGAGCCAAAGCGCCCAGGCGCCCAAAGTTAAATCTTTTTTTCATCTTGTTTCCTCCTTATCCATAATGATTAGGGAATTCCGCGCAGTCTCCTGCCTCCCCTGACTGACTGCAACGATAATTCCCTTTATCGCCTGCAGCGTTTTGCTGAGACCCTCAGCTATATGTAATCACCTGACAGGACTCCTGTGCCCTGTGTGCTGACCTATATCAAACAGCCAGCATACTAGTCCCCCAGTGAAATACATCTTACTTACTTCTGCGCTTTTCGCAGCTCTTCCAATTCCTTCTCAAGACGCCCTCTTTCTTCTCGTTCCTCTTTGTCTATTTTTCTTCTATATATGATATCCCACAGAATCAAAAGGACTATAGGGCATACAATAAAAAGGATCATTCCTGTAGTCGACTGCATAAACATGACCGCATCGCCTGCCCCTGAGATTTTTCTGCCCTTATAAATGCCCTGTATCTGACTTTGTTCTACCTGCTTCTGGTCGTCTGTATTATTGGCATCCCCTCGTGTAGTATAACGAACAGCTCCGTTTTCTTCGGTCACTGCTTCAATCCGATGAGTCACTGCAGCTCCGTCTTCCATATAGCATATAATATCGCCTTCTTTTAATTGTTCTACATCTCCGTCTTGTATAAATATCAGGTCACCGGACATGAATTCCGGTTCCATCGAACCAGAAAGTACAATTACCGGACGCATTCCAAACACTCCCGGTATATTTTCCGGGTGAATATATGTGTTAACAATTAAAATTATATTGATGATAATAATCGGAATTAAAATAATGCATAATATAATGCCTATAATAGTACCAACCAGTCCTCTTTTTTTCTTTTGCCGTTCCATAATTATGTAAGTCCTCTCTTTATAGATTTACTAAAATAACAAAGTGGGCAAGCCCACTTGAACTCCCCAACCCCTCAATTATCAGATCCTTTTAAGGTAAAAAAACGGTACCCCTATGAAGGATACCGTAAATTAAAACTATTTAAAAATGAATAACGACTCCCTCTTTCATATTATACAATAGGCACCGTTACTCAACCGTTACTCTAAGTTATAGATATTTCATAAAAAACAATTTTTTTTCATCCCGCCAAATTCTTTTCGAATCACACCAGAATTTTTCAGCAAATCTGGCTAATTATATCAGCTTGCATTTACTCAACTACCCGGTTGCTTTCTCTCGTCATAAAAGCATTGGCATCCTCTGCCCATAAATAAGTTCCCATAAAAGTCCCCTGGAATAAATCTCTTTTTCCTTTCAGGTATTCATAATATTCACAGGTAAAATGTAGAGATTTAATCCTGGCCCTGCCGTATCCTGTTTCAAGTATGAATTGTATCCCATATCTCTCAAGCACATTCTTCAACCTGTGCATAAGTGTCCGATAATATTGTTTCCCGCTTTTTTCTGTCTGTTTTTCTAATACAGAAAATACAATCTGGTCTATAGTACACCAGTTTCCCTGTTGGTACACAAGAAATGCTAATAACTCTTTTACTTTCGCATAAGTGAATTCCACAATCTCTCCGTCTACAAAAACATCAAAGGATGGGAAGCATTTCATTACAATCTGTTTTTTGGAGACATTTTTTCTTTCTTCTATCTCTTTAAACAGTTTATAATATCTTGCCCTCCCGACCGTACGCACCAAATCCTCTATTTTGACTGGCTTCAGAATATAGTCCACCGCATTCGTTTTCCATGCGTCATAGGAATAATCACGCCTCCACGTTACAAAAGCAATGGCGGGCGGCGGATTCATTTCTTCTAGCTGACGCGCCACTATAATCCCCTGGTCACTGTACATCGATATTGCTATAAAGACTAAATCCACTCTCTGCTCTTTTATGTAGGCAATCCCATCCAAAACATCCAGAAACCCTCTTTGATACTTTACTCCATCCATCTGCGTTATTAAGTCTCCGATCTGTTTGAGCGATATGGGATCATTATCAATCGCAACAATTCTTAGATCTTCTGCGTAACCCGCCGCATGTTCAGCACCTTTTATAATTCCTGAATGATCAATTTGCACACATATCCCCCCTCACGACTTTATCTGTTTACATACAAGTTACGAAAGGTACACCTTTAGTTACTTATAAAAAAACACACTTTTTAGGCTATCCCAACGGACGGCCTTTTTTTAATTGGGTATTTTTTCCAAATTAATGTTGTAACTAAAGGTGTACCTTTTTTTACAACGCATTTTTTTTAATAAATCATACTATACTTTTTACTAATAAGCAAGGAAGTATCACTATTTGATGCATATGTTATTTATTAATTTATATTTATAGTTAACAACTGTTTTTCGTCCATCTGAGGAATGTTGTGGCAGATACCCCTAAATTTCCCGCAGCCTGACGACAGGTTATCTCCCCATGTATATAACGCTCTTTCAAACTATAAAATTCTTCCGGAATCTTAATCTGCGGCCTTCCCATATGTACGCCCCGGGCTTTAGCCGCTGCAATTCCTTCCCTCTGCCGTTTTCTTATATTTTCCCGCTCTGTCTGTGCCACATAACTCAATAGCTGCAGAACTATATCTGAAATAAGCGTCCCTGTCAGGTCATTTTCGTGCCTGGTATCCAGTAGAGGCATATCCATTACCACGATTCCTACATGCATCTTTTTTGTGATAATCCGCCATTGCTCAAGTATCTCATCATAATTCCTTCCGAGTCTGTCTATGCTCTTGACAACAAGAGTATCTCCCGTCCTAAGTTTACGAATAAGACGTTTATATTGAGGGCGGTTAAAATCCTTGCCCGATTGTTTATCCATATAGATTTTTGAATCCGGGATACCAAACTCATTCATAGCAATTACCTGGCGCTGCTCATTCTGATCTTTAGACGATACCCGGATATATCCATAAGTCTGCGCTGACATATTGTTTCCTCCTGTGAAAATTATACATGATCACATCCCCAGCGCCAAGCATTTCCATCCTTTTCCGGTCAGCTCTGCCATATTCTTGCTACTTTGCACGGCTCAAAGGCCGTGAATCGTAACATATTCTTTTCTCTCGTCTGTCATAAACAATTTTCTTTTTATTTACCCTCAATTTTATTTTTTCGGGTCAGAAACCGCCTCCAATATTTCAAGTTGGCATAAGAAGATACCCGCTTCATGTAGACTACATCATAGGCGCCGCCTACAACTCCCACAATTGGGATTCCCTGCAGAAACTTCATATACAGTAGTTCTTTTGATAATAATCCTGCAGTCTCTTCAATTTCCATTTCCCTGCTGTAATCTTCCGGCAGCTGCTCTTTTTCAATATATGCATTCACCCTGCAGTCCAGTTCGTGCATCATCTCACCATAAGAAACGGCTCCCTGAATCAGCAGCAGTATAAAATATCGTTCCTCTTCAGAGTCATAATCGTAACCGTAACTGATTGCAGTCTCGTAAATGTTCTTTAATATCAGGCCCGTAAAGAGAGGAATGTCAGGCAGGCCGATTCCCAAAGCTCCAAGTCCTATCCCGGAAACCCCGGAGATCACTAAATTCTTCGCCCCCACAAAGTCCGCTTTTCTGGAAAAAGCACGCAGGGAACTGCGGTTCTGCCGTACTTCATCCGCATATTGATTGACTTTGTAGGCCTTTTCTAAATCCTCTTTTTTATATGTCTTTTCAATCGCTGCCGTTCCTTTTTCAAAAATCAGCATAAATGCTTTGGCAAAAGCTATATCCAGAGTGTGCTGCAATTTTTCTGGAACTTTCTCCGCCAGTTTTTGATTCAGAAGAGTATCTTTCTTTTCCTGACGTCCTTTTAAAAAAACTGATTCTTTCCGCTCCAGTTTGTCCCATTCTTTTTCAAAAGGACTTTTTTTCTGAAATATCCCCATAACCGGCTTTCCTCCCTAAAAGATAAATTTCTTAGCCCCCACGTATCTTCTTCTGGAACCGTACCTTATTTACTCTTCCCGTATAAAAGACAGGCTGTCTTCCTCGGTTAACAGCAATAAACAGACAGGATGACTGAATAAGTCTTAATACTCCTTTTATAGTAGCCGCTTGTATTTTTCTTTTTTTCCGTCTACTGCAATCATTTCAACTGGAGTACAAATTGTACCCCAGTTGCTGTTAAGCTCTAGATCACGACTTCTCATTTTTTTGATATATTGTTTCGGGCCAATGCTGTCCGTAAGTATAGCGACCACATCCACCAGAAAGGAGTTGTACCTAAGTCAATATTATTTGATTCATCATCATTCTTCCGTTTCCAGTTCTAACCGCTGCAATATATCTTTGATAATCCCCGCATCTTGAATGAGGTTAATACCAAAACATTTTTTGCCTGCATCCTTTAAGGATGCTCCCACATGGTAAGCGGTTTCCCTGTCAAGAATTAAGAAACGGTCATGGAATACCTTTGTATATTTCACTTCTAAAGTCGGGTACTGTGCATTAAAATTTTTTTTATCCATTTTTGTAAGTTTTGTTCGTTTCTGCGTATAGATTGTTACGGCAACATTTTTATTTTTCTTAGAGAGTAAATTCAATGTGCCTACATCCACATATCCGTCGATCAGCGTAATTTGCTTTTCTGCCTTTTGTATCAGGCTGACAATTAAGCTGAACGCATCATAAATCTGCCCGTCAAAGAATATCTTTTGACTGGCTTCTTCATATTCGGATATGTACTCAAATATCTGCTCTAATTTTTCATCGGTCTGCTTCTGGTATTCCAACTGCTTTAACTCTACATTGCTGATACGCTCAAAGAGCAAGGCATTGTTAGCAATAAAACGACGCATCTCTACAAAAGCCCTCATAATACCGATACTTACATTTACGGCAACTTCACTATGAAGTACACTGGCAAGCATGGATATTCCCTGTTCGTTAAAGACATAAGGTAAAGTTCTTCGTCCACCATATCCACTTTCTCTCATGCTTGAAATACCAGATTGACATTTCAAATTTTCATATTCCTCCACGGTAAGCTGAAATCTAAAATCTTCTGGAAATCTCTTTATATTTCTTTTTACAGCTCTGTTCAACGCTCCTGTTTCAACCTGATAAAGTATGGCTAAATCACTGTCTACCATGACCTGTTTATCACGAATTACATATATCAATTTTTCAATACCAGGCTGCACAATTTCTACCATAGGTACTTCTACCTCATTTTGTGACAAAACTTCTTTTTTCTCTTGTGTTGCCATTATATCCTCCTAAACTTGAAATGCCAAATTGGCATTTCAAGTTCTATGTATAATCTGCTTTAAGGTAACAGCCTGTGACCTTAAACGCTTTTCTCAACAAATCCATTATACCATGCAGCAGACTTTTCACCACACAAATCCATAAAGAAGAGGGGCAATCTTTTCTACTTCTCCTGTACAGACTTCATGTCTCCACCATTTGATTTCAGCTTATAAGTGATACTGGAATGGCGGAAACTGTGAAACACAACAAGCGGTAAATAATTATCAATCAGTTTTTTAGCACCCAATTGATATTCTGCCCTTCTATCGGTCTGCCGCAGGAAGAAGTAAATTCCAGATTGTAGTCTATAGATTTCTCTCCGAACGGCTCCTTGAGGTTTTCGATTTTTCTCAAACAGTTTCTGAAGCATCTCGGCAACCGTTTTGGGAAGGATTGATTAGCAAAAGGCGCTCCTGCTAATCGCACATTATGATAAGTTCAATTTTTCTTATAAAATAAGGAACGCCGAAAACCTTGTTTTTACAGGGCTTTCGGCGGGGTTGTTGGCGTTCCTGAGCGGATTCGAACCGCTGGCCTTCCGCTTAGGAGGCGGACGCTCTATCCTGCTGAGCTACAGAAACATTTCATAATCTATATTTAATTCAAGTTATTGTCCTTTACTAATTAGCAGCATTGTATCATATTTCCCCCAATAGGCATATGGAAATACATATACTACTACTTTGCAATTCTGTTATGAATTTATCCACAATATAAAATAAGTGTCAAAACACAATTTATAATATAACATAAATTTAAAAAATACTCAACTTATTTTCCAAATATTTTTATATTTTTTCTATCCTTCATCCGGGGTAGTATCGGTCGCATACTTAGAAATTGATATATCCCTGTAACCAGATTGTACCCTTAAACCTCCTGCCGATTTCGGGTTCTCCCATAACCTCATTTACGGGTACGCATACATCAAACTGCATCTCATTTACATCCAGCTTCATCTGATACAAAGGTTCTTTAGTCAGCGTGTTCTCTCTCTTTCTAACTGCAAGTATCTCCCCCATAATAGAGTACAAATCACATTCCACACCGTATGGCATAAAGTATGTATCTACTATCGTAAATATATCTTCATTTATCAGCCTGCGGGATACTTTGGAATATGTATCGATATCATCCAGAGTAAGGGTTTCTATTGCCGTCTGGTCGCCGCTTCTAGCTGCATTAAGCAGAAGCTTTCTGTTATCCGATGCCTCTTTTTCATTTTTCAGCTGATCTTCACTCTTTCTTACCGGAAATAGAATCTTTCCTGAAAGTGCCAGCCCTGAAAAAGTAACTGAGACTGCCAGCTCGGTTGCAATGCCAAGCTGGCGCTCCCTCATATACTCGATTCCATTCTGCAGATGGAAGATAAGGCTGATACCGACTTTCGGATCCTCACATATTCCCACATACTCTTCCTTCTCGATTCTTTTTTCTACAATAACATCAGCGTATGTGGTTACACCGCTCCCCTCAAAATATGGAAAATAATAATCTGCATCGAAATTTTCAAATTCATCCAGTTCACCGCACAAAGTTATCCCCACATTTTGTCCGTATTCCTTCTGAAATTCACAGTAATCTGCCCAATTCTGATAAGATACGATTGTCTGATGTGTAAAAGTAGTTTCTACCTGATTCAACAGTTCTTTTATATCTTTCTTTGTCTTCAGGTTGTTAAATCCAATTGCTTTCAGATATTGATGCATAATATTCTCCAAATTATAGTACTATATTATCTTAATACTATTTTCTAATATATATTCATGAATCCGTTAATTTTTCGGAGTTATCACTGCATTCCCTCCCATATATGGGCGGAGCGCCTCCGGTATTTTTACGGAGCCGTCTGCCTGGAGGTTATTTTCCAGAAATGCAATCAGCATTCTTGGCGGAGCTGCTACCGTATTATTCAGTGTATGTGCAAAGTATTTTGTCTTATCACCCTTTACACGTATTCCCAGCCTTCTTGCCTGTGCATCGCCCAAATTAGAGCAGCTTCCTACTTCAAAATATTTTTTCTGCCGCGGGGACCATGCTTCTACATCCACGGATTTCACTTTTAAGTCAGCAAGGTCTCCTGAGCAGCACTCCAGTGTACGCACCGGCACATCCAGAGATCGGAATAAATCTACCGTATTCTTCCATAGCTTATCATACCATTCCATACTGTCTTCCGGTTTGCATACAACAATCATTTCCTGTTTTTCAAATTGATGTATACGATATACACCGCGCTCTTCAATTCCGTGCGCCCCTTTTTCTTTTCTGAAACATGGGGAGTAACTTGTCAGTGTCTGCGGAAGCTCTGCTTCCTGCAGCTGTGTGTCGATGAATTTTCCGATCATGGAGTGCTCGCTTGTCCCAATCAGATAGAGGTCTTCGCCCTCGATCTTGTACATCATGGCATCCATCTCTGCAAAGCTCATAACGCCTGTCACGACATTGCTGCGAATCATAAAAGGAGGCACACAGTAGGTGAATCCCCTGTCGATCATAAAGTCTCTTGCATAGGAAATCACGGAAGAATGAAGACGTGCTATGTCTCCCATCAGATAATAAAATCCATTCCCGGCAACACGCCTTGCGCTGTCCAGGTCTATGCCGTTAAAACGTTCCATAATTTCTGTATGGTAAGGTATTTCGAAGTCCGGCACAAATGGCTCTCCGTATCTCTCAACCTCTACATTCTCACTGTCGTCTTTTCCAATTGGTACGGATGGATCAATTATGTTTGGAATAATCATCATGATCTTCCTGATATTTTCTTCTACTTCTTTTTCTTCTGCAGAGAGTGCTTCCATTCTGTCTGCATTTTCTGCTACTTTCTGTTTAAGGACTGCTGCTTCCTCTTTCTTTCCCTGTGCCATCAGAGCACCGATCTCTTTTGAAATTTTATTCTTTTCGGCTCTTAATGCCTCCACTTCCTGCTTAATATCCCGGTTTTTTTGATCCAGTTCTAAAACTTCATCAACCAAAGGCAATTTTTCATCCTGGAATTTATTCTTAATATTTTGTTTTACAGCTTCAGGGTTACTTCTCACAAATTTAATATCTAACATGGTATCTTCTCCTCTTTTCCTCTCTATCTTTTATTCAAATCATATGCTTCCTGGAATATAGCTCTTTCCAGTGACTCTGATTCTTCCTCTGCCAGCTCAATATAGCTCTGCCCTTTTACAACTTCTTTAATATAAGTATAACAGCCTTCCCTGCTGTGCATTGCATTTAATATCCATCCATTATCATTTTCATCCAGCATAGTCAGCGCAAAACTTAGATTCCCCCCCATTTCATGGAAAGCATCGTATTTTACAATGCCAATTTTCTGATAATGTAGCTTCATTTTTTTATAAATATCCTGTATATCTATTTGATTTTTTTTAGCGATTTCTGCAATTTCATCAAGCTCCGAAAATCTTGTAAGCATACTCTCTTCTAGATTCTTTCCATCTTTTCCCTTCATAAACGAAGAATAACTGGTTTTTAGCCTATTGTACTTCATATTTACACTTATTAACATTACAAATAACAGAACCTGGATTAAAAACAAAAGTATAATCAAATACACAGGATCTAGTCCAATATTACTTAAAATAGTATTTTCCATACCCACTTCCTCCTTATTAAATTATGTATCCCCTTTTACCGCCAAATTTACCAATCTATTGCCATCACTGTTTATTATGCTGACATTTCCCCATATTATGATAAGCGGCACAATAGTGTGTATTTTAATTTATTACAACTTATTCGTTTCTTATAGACATAATTAAATCGAATATACGTTCGAGTTCATCTTCTGAATAATACTCGATCTCAATCTTTCCTTTTCCATTTGCTTTTGGACTCACATTTACCTTTGTACCAATAATATTTTTCATCTTTTCTTCCAGATTATCATAGATAAATGTGTGTTCAACCTTTTCAATTTTTTGCTCTTTTTTTGGATTTTTTAAGGCCTTAACCAGTTTTTCGGTCTCCCGGACACTTAATTTCTCGTCGAATATCTTATTTGCAAGCATATACTGCTGTTCTTCATCGTCTATAGCAAGCAGAGCCCTGGCATGTCCTGTAGTAATCATGTCATCTACAATCATTCTCTGTACTTTTTCACTTAGTTTTAAAAGACGCATAGAGTTTGTTACCGCTGTTCGGCTCTTTGATACCCTTTCTGCAACTTCATCCTGTTTCAGGCTGAATTCTTCCAGCAGACGTTTATAGGCCATGGCCTCCTCAATAGGATTCAGGTTTTCTCTCTGAATATTCTCAATCAAAGATATTTCAACGATTTCCTGGTCAGTATAATTTTTTATAATCACAGGTATTTCCTTTAAGCCCGCAAGTTTTGCTGCCCGCCATCTTCTCTCACCTGCAATAATTTCATAATAATCCTTTTTTTTCTGTACAACCAAAGGCTGTAAAATGCCGAATTGCTTTATAGAGTCCGCAAGTTCAAGAAGAGCATCTTCATCAAAATCTTTTCGAGGCTGCTCCCTGTTTGGTTCTACTTGATTGATTTTCACCAACATTTCGCCAGATTCATTTACTACTCCCTGCTTTTCTGGCTGTGTTACGTTTTCTTGCTTTACAGGCTTTTTTACGGTCTTATCACTTCTATCGGGAATCAGACTGTCCAAACCTTTTCCGAGTCCATTTCTTTTTACTGCCATTCTTATTCCTCTCCTTTATTAATCACTTCTTCTGCTAACATCATATAACTCTCTGCTCCTGCAGACTTTGGATCATATAAATTAATAGGCATCCCGTAGCTGGGTGCTTCTGCCAAACGGATATTCCTCGGTATTATAGTCTTGTATATATTCTGATCTAAGTTATCTTTCACATTCTCGACTACCTGTAAAGAAAGATTAGTTCTGGCATCATACATAGTAAATACAACACCTTCTATTTCCAGTGATGGATTCAGCCTTTCCTGTACCAGTTCAATCGTATGTACCAATTGGCTCAACCCTTCCAGTGCATAATATTCACACTGAATAGGTACAAGTACAGAATCAGCCGTTGTCATAGCATTAATTGTAAGCATGCTCAATGCAGGCGGACAATCAATAATCACAAAATCATAATCATCCTTAACTTTTTCAATTTCATTTTTAATAATATATTCCTTGTTATCAACACCAATCAATTCAATTTCCGCTGCTGACAAGTCTATATTAGATGGAAGAACATCAAGATTATCAAAAACTTCTCTGCAAATACATTCCTCAATTCCGGCGCCACCGATAATCAAATCATATACAGTGTTTTCAACTTCATTTTTATTCACACTAAGCCCACTCGTCATATTCCCTTGAGGATCCATATCCAGAGCCAGAACCTTTTGTCCCAGTCCAGCAAGTGAAGATGATAGATTAATAGCCGTTGTAGTCTTACCCACACCACCCTTTTGGTTTGCAATTGCTATAATTCTTCCCATATTTGTACTCCTTTCATTGAACACTTCACTATTATATCACTTTTTTCTCTGCATATCTATATAATGTTTCACGTGAAACATAGAATTTTTAATAAAAATAAAAATTCTATGTTATCAATGTTAATAAAACAAAAAAAACTGTACCAAATATTTTCCATAACTTATATATTTATAAAAACCTGTCACATAGATAAAAATAATTTACAATTAAAGGGCATTCTATGTTTTTTTCCTAACAGACGTCACTGAAGTAAAATAACAAAATAAAGTTATATTCAAAGAGTCATACCACAATTCATACCTTTTAAGTAAATCTGTGGTATAACAAAAAAACAAGGTATATCATTCCACAAAATTATATCTTAAGTTATGACTCAAAAAGGGTTCTATAAATCAGCTGCAAAACAAGGTATAACCAAGGGGTATCCTGTAGCTTCCATTCCTATGTACGCATTTACAGCCAAGTCCCAATATAAAGTACAACTTAAAGGAATCCCCTAATTCATGTCCTATAAACGAATCCCCATCAAAGCTGTAGTTTAAAACAAAATAGTAGATAACAGCATAAATGTTTCACGTGAAACATCGAACCAGTATAAATGCACAAATTCATAATTTACATTTAAATTGTGTAAACTAATTATCTATTTCAATAAAGTAATAAACATTATCTAATACCCTCACAATTTTTTTATTCTTACAATCCATTTAAAAACTACTCCCCCCTTCATTTCTAAACATTTTTTTCTGAACTGTCTTATATCCATACTATCTAACCTATCACCATCCGACTCCCCCGTAAAACTCACACAACTAAATTTATCTACCGATTTGATGAACCAGCCAGAATGGAACGGTGCGCCAGCTGCATCGCTGGGAACTTACGTGTCCATTTCTGGAAGCATAGAGTGCGCCATAGACTTACTTGATGAAAAGTACATCGGATTGGAAGGATAAAATCTGCTCACCAAAGCAGATTTTAAGGCGGCCTGAGCCGCGCAATTCATCAAAATTGCGTGGTGAATGCCGCCGGTGCCTTCCAATCCGATGTACTTTTCATCTAGTAAGTCTTGGCAAACGGACCGCTCCAGAAATGGACACGTAAGTTCCCAGCGATGCAGCTGGCGCACCGTTCCATTCTGGCGTCCTCCAATATAATTCCATAAATTTAGCCAAATAAATTTACATGCCCCCTCCAGTGTAGTATAATGATAAGTAGAAATTCAGAAAGAGGTGAAACATGGTGAGTTGGAAGAAAAAACTCACAACATGCGCTCTTCTTGGAGGCACCGCTGCCGGGATGATGCATGTTGTCAATAGACTGGTTTATTACATTTCCACAATAGATAACTTATTATACCATAAAGATGAAAAATATTATGATTGGAGATTCGGCCGTATATTCTACACTAAACAAGGAAGCGGTTCTCCAATTTTATTAATTCATGACCTGAACGTTATTAGTTCATCCTATGAATGGAATAAAATTATAGAAACTTTATCTCAGACTAACACAGTCTACACCATTGATCTGCTGGGATGCGGCCGCTCGGACAAGCCAAATCTTACATATACCAATTATTTATACGTACAATTGGTCACAGACTTTATCAAGCACATTATTTGCAATAAGACAGATGTAATAGCAACCGGTGAATCCGGAACCTTTGTTTTAATGGCATGTGCAAATGACAACACAGTCATAGACAAAGTCATGCTGGTCAATCCGCAAAACCTGGTTACACTGGCAAAGATACCAACAAAACGCACGAAATTACTGCGCCACTTAATAAGCGCACCGATCATAGGAACATTTGCTTACAATATGCTCATTAACAAAAGAACCATTGAAGACAGTTTCCGGTCACAATATTACTACGATCAAAATAAAATCGAAGAAAGAAGTATCATGACCTGTTTCGAGTCTTCGCACAAATCCAATACCCGCTCAAAATATTTATACGCAAGCATGAAATCCCGTTTTACAAATGCAAACGTAATGCACTGCCTCAAAGGCCTTACCAACAGCATATTCATCATAGTAGGAAATGCCAACCCTGAAAACGGGCTCACAGCAAATCAATATCAGAACCAACTGCCATCTATAGAGATTATCGGAATAGACAAAACAAAACACTTGCCGCAGATGGAATCTCCAAAAGAATTCATAGACCAAATCCGCATCCTATTTGATATCGAGGGGGATATCTGAGTTGGGTGAAGGGGGACGTTTCTGAGGAGGGGAATAGGGGCTGGTTGGATACGGAATTGTGGGATAACTGGCGCTATATCAAATAAGACTCTGACATGACGGACACCGCGGACACTCACGAGTATGCCGATGCATACTCGCTGCGGGTCCGCTTTTCACCAGGACTTGTGGTCCTGGTGAAAGTCCGCATGTCAGAGTCTTTTTTGATAAAGCGCCAGTAATCCCACAAAAGACGCATCCAACCAGCCCCTATTCCCCTCCTCAGAAACTTGGTTCATCCAATCAGATGGTATCCGTTTGGTTACGAAAGCAGTCATCTTCCGTCTTACTTATAATCTTAAATTTCAAATTAATTATTCCCTTCTCCTCCCAAAATCTTCATACTTATCCACACTCCCACCGATTTTCGCAGCATGTTTTTCCCGGAGGTAGCGCATAGCCCTTTGTGAGCCGGCAGGGGGAGGATCGAGGATGTGGAAGGGGATTGCGGTGTGGGGAAGGATGGACACACTGGAGGGAGGTATACCGGTGTTTTCTGATGCCTCTAAGTGTGCCGTGTTTCCGTTAGGATAAAATAAAAAAACTGATGGACAAACTTTGCTTTACCAAGCAAAGTTTGAAGCGACTAAGGCCTCAAATCATCAGATTTGAGGCTGCATGTCGATGGTTCCATCAGATTTTTCTATTTTATCCTTACGGAAACTAGGCTAAACGGCCGGTATCAGAAAACACCGGTATACCTCCCTCCAGTGCGTCCATCCTTCCCCACACCGCAATCCCCTTCCACATCCTTGATCCTCCCTCTGCCGGCTCACAAAGGGCGTCCCCCTACCATCCCAAAAACCTCCCCGCTACAAAATCGGCTCTTTTGAGGGCAGACCTGCTTTTCGGGGATATTTTTTCTTGGTCGCCTCTATTTTTTTTATCGTTACGAACGATCTACCTATTTCTGTTCCCGGAAGCTGGAATTTTACTGTTTCTTCTGTTTTTCCTCCCAGCATTTTTACTGCTTTTTGAGATGCCTGCAATTCCTCCTCTATATTACCGGATTTATAGGATATAAATATACCCCCCACCCGTATATATGGTATACAGTACTCACTCAATGTTGATAAGTTTGCCACCGCTCTTGATACACACAAATCAAACTTCTCCCTATAATCCGTCTGTCTTGCGTAGTCTTCTGCTCTGCCATGGAGCGTCTCTATATCTTCCAGTTTCAGTTCCTCTATTACTGTGTTAAGAAACTTTACCCTTTTGTTTAAAGAATCCAATAAAACTACATGCAGATGTGGATAAACTATTTTTAAAGGAAGACCTGGAAAACCTGCTCCGGTTCCTATATCTATCACTGTTTTAATGTTATCTATATCAATAGCTTTTACTATAGAGAGGCTGTCAACAAAATGTTTCTCATTAACTTCGTCATATTCGGTAATCCCTGTCAAATTCATGACTTTGTTCCACTCAGTCAGTAATTCATAATATCTCTGGAACTGCTGTTTTTGTTTTTCACTTAACTCGATATTCAAGTCTAACAGCTGACTTTCAAATTTATTTTCCATACATTTTCTCCCGGTAAATGACTATACTACTTTGTAAACCATCGCTTACTTTCAAATTTATACCTGAGAATGAAATATCTTTATATTATCATTCATTCTCAGATGTTACTGTGCCCCCCTACGGGCGTGCACAGTAACTCTCAGATACTTCTTATCTGCTTTCAAGATAGACTAAAAGCACAGAAATATCTGCAGGTGATACTCCTGATATTCTGGAGGCCTGCCCTATGGATGACGGACGCATTTCAGTTAGTTTCTGTTTTGCTTCGATCCGCAGACTCTTGACTTCATTGTAATCCAGATCATCCGGGATGATTTTGCTTTCCAGCTTTTTGAATTGTTCCACCTGCCTCTGCTGGCGGCGGATATACCCGTCATATTTAATATTAATATTTACCTGTTCAACTACATCAAATGGAAGTTCTTTTCTCTGTCTGTCTATGGAAGCCAATGATTCGTACGACAGCTCCGGGCGGCGGATCAGCTCTGCCAGTGTTGTTCCTGATGTGAGCGGTGTGCTCCCGTAAGACTTCAGAAGACTTTGTACATCATCCGATGTTCCTATATTCGTATGTTCAACCCTTTTGATTTCCTCTTCTATCATTTTTTCTTTTTTCACAAGGCTTTGATACCGCTCCTCGCCTACCAGGCCGACTTCGTAACCAATCTTTGTCAGGCGCAGATCGGCATTGTCCTGCCTCAGCAGCAGACGGTATTCCGCTCTTGATGTCATCATACGATAAGGCTCGCGGCTCTCTTTTGTCACGAGATCATCTATGAGAACCCCTATATATCCCTGTGAACGGTCGATGACGATTCCCTCTTTTCCCTGCAGTTTTCTTGCCGCATTGATTCCGGCTACCAGTCCCTGGGCCGCCGCTTCTTCATAACCTGAACTTCCGTTAAACTGTCCTCCGCTGAAAAGGCCCTCCACATTTTTAAACTCCAGCGTGCTTTTCAGCTGTCTTGCATCAATACAATCATATTCAATTGCATAAGCATTTCTGACAATCTTAACATGTTCCAATCCGGGCACGCTGCGGTACATGGCATATTGAACATCTTCCGGCAGGGAACTGGACATGCCACCGACATACATTTCATTTGTCTCGATCCCCTCGGGTTCTATGAACACCTGATGCCTGTTTTTATCCGCAAATTTTACAACTTTATCCTCAATGGACGGGCAATATCTGGGCCCTGTTCCCTCAATCATACCGGAGTACAACGGCGAACGGTCCAGGTTTGCCCTGATAATTTCATGTGTCTTTTCATTTGTGTAGGTAAGCCAGCAGGACGCCTGTTCAATCTGTACCTTCTCAGGATCCGTGGTAAACGAAAAAGGTACGACTCTCTCATCCCCCTTCTGCTCTTCCATCTTACTGAAATCTACAGAATTTTTATCAATTCTGGCAGGTGTTCCTGTCTTAAATCTATACATCTTAATTCCCAGGTCTTTCAGGCTGTCAGTCAGATGATTTGCGGCCTGCAGCCCGTTTGGCCCTGTATACGTACTTATATCTCCGTAAATACATCTTGCCTTCAGGTAAGTTCCCGTACAAAGTACAACTGCTTTGCAGCGGTATATCGCCCCTGAGTAAGTCTGGACTCCGGTCACTCTGCCTTCTTCCGCCAGAATGTCTGTAACTTCCATCTGGCGTATATCCAGATTCTTCTGACTTTGAATCACCTGGCGCATGGTCCTGCTATAATTAGCCTTATCCGCCTGAGCACGCAGGGAATGAACAGCCGGCCCTTTTGACTTGTTAAGCATCTTGGACTGGATAAATGTCTGGTCAATCACCTTCCCCATCTCACCGCCAAGTGCATCCACTTCCCTTACAAGATGCCCTTTGGAACTGCCTCCTATATTCGGATTGCACGGCATCAGTGCAATACTGTCCACACTTACCGTAAATATAACTGTCTTAAATCCCAGCCTTGCCGCAGCCAGCGCCGCTTCGCATCCCGCATGCCCCGCTCCGACAACTGCGATATCATATTCGTCTTTATTTTCCCATACAGAATTTGCTGAATATTTCATTTACTAAATCTTCTCCTATCGTTTCTCCGGTTATGCTGCCCAGTGATTCATATGCATCCATCAGATCTATAGAGAAAAAGTCCTCCGGCATCTGGTTCTCAATACTCTCTATTACTTTATTCAAACTTTCACAGGCAGCCTGCAGGGCAGCCTTCTGCCTTATGTTCGTTATAAATACCTGGTCATTAAAGGATACTTCTCCCTTCAGGAACATCGTTTTTAGTATTTCTTCAAATTCCTGGATGCCTTGTTCTTCCTTTGCTGAAATGTCAATCATAGGAATGTTTTTTGAATAATTTCCTGCATTTTTTATTTTTTTAAACACTGTTTCTATTGTATTTTGCAGGATTTCCTTCGTTATAACTGTCTCCAGATCCGATTTATTTAATAATATGATGCATCTTTTTCCTGCAGTCAACTGAATAATGTCTTCGTCATTCTTATCCAGTGGTCTTGATGCGTCAGCCACATAGATAATTAAATCCGCATTTTCCACATAATCTCTGGCCTTATCCACACCCATTTTTTCTATGATGTCATCCGTCTCCCTGATTCCGGCTGTGTCTACCATATTCAGGGTCAGCCCGCCCATCTGAATTTGCTCTTCCAGGGCATCCCTGGTAGTTCCCTCAATATCTGTTACAATGGCTCTTTCCCGGCCGGACAGGACGTTCAGAAGGGAGGATTTGCCCGCATTGGGCTTGCCTGCAATAACGGTCTGTATTCCCTCTTTCATGATGCGGCCGCTGTCTGAAGAATCAATCAGTTTTCTGATGTCCACTAAAATATCATCAATGACATATTTTAATTTCTCACCATAACCATCAATATCTATGTGCTCCGGATCATCCAGAGCGGTTTCTATAAACGCCGTTTGGTATATTATTTTATTTCTTATGTCCTCTATTTTATTTTTAACGCTTCCTTTTAATTGACTTATAGAACTTTTCAGAGCATATTCATTTTTAGATGTAATTACATCTATGACAGCCTCTGCCTGAGACAAATCCATCTTGCCGTTTAAAAATGCTCGCTTTGTAAACTCCCCTGGTTCCGCCGGCCTGGCTCCATTCCTAACGACCGTTTCCAATACTCTTTTTACCACATAATTTCCGCCGTGGCAATTGATTTCTACTGTATCCTCACCGGTAAATGTACGAGGGGCACGCATCAGCATGACCAGTACTTCATCTACCGTCTCTTGTTTATCTTTTACATATCCATAGTGGATGGTATGGCTTTCCGCTTCCAAAAGCCTGTCCTTCCCTTTATATATCCTGTCTATGACCTCAAATGCTTCCGGACCGCTGATACGTACAATCCCAATGCCTGAATTCGTCATTCCCGTAGAAATCGCGGCAATCGTATCTTTTTTCATTCTAAGCCTCCCCATGACATTTGAGAGATTTTCCGGCAAATGGATAACCGGAAAGTCCCTCATATTATCCTAAAACTTTTAAAATATAATAACCCCATCCTATAAAATTAAATTTCTAAAAAAGACGTCTCACGACTTCACGAAAGCATCCGTGAAGCGGAAACGTCCTCTTTCGCTTCAATTTCATTTATCTTTTTAAGGTAACAACTACTTTTCTGTACGGCTCTTCCCCTTCACTATGTGTTGTTACATAAGGGTCAGACTGAAGCGCCGCGTGTATGATCCTTCTCTCGTAAGGATTCATCGGCTCCAGAGAAACTGGTCTCTTAGAACGTTTTACCTTATAGGCAATATTCTTTGCAAGATTCTTCAGTGTCTCTTCTCTTCTTGCACGGTAATTCTCTGTATCAAGCTTCACACGCACATAACCGTCCTGATGCTTATTGGCAACCCGGTTAGCAAGATACTGCAGGGCATCCAGTGTCTGTCCGCGCTTTCCAATAAGGAGTCCCATATTCTCCCCCTTCATCTCTACGCCCAGCGCACCATCGGCATCCACATCAGAGATCAGCTCTACGGTCATTCCCATTGCATTTAATGTATCACGCAGGAAGGCTTCAACTGCATTTTTGGTTTCCTCTTTTACTTCTGCAAGCTCTGCTTCATGTCTGATTGCAGGCTGTGCTTCTGTCTTAGCAGTATCTTTTTTTACTTCATTCTTAACTTCACTTTTGAATTCACGCTTAAACTCATTCTTAGCTTCTTGCTTTACTTCTTTTTTATAGTGTTCTTTTTTCTTGAACTCTCTTGCCGGCTCTTTCTTTACCTCAGGTTTCTCTTCTTTTACTTCTGCCTTTGGTTCTTCCACTACAGGCTCCGGTTTTCTTCTTGCCTCGATTACAGCCTGTTTCATACCTATTCCAAGAAATCCGGCGCTTCCTTTTTCAATCACCTCATATTCAAGCCTGTCGCTGGTAACACCTAACTGGATCAATGCTTCTGTAATCGCATCATCTAATGTTTTTGCTGATACTCTGATACTACCGTTCATGCTGTATCCCTACCTTTCTACACCGACTCTCCTACTTACCTTCATCCTTTTTATCTGTTATGCTGTGACCACTGTTATACTTGCTTACCATATTGGCCTTAGAAGCAAGACTGCCCGGCTTCGCACTTTTTGTATACTGTGCTGCATTTTTCAGGCGTTCTTCGCGCTCAGCTTCAGATATCTTTGATTTTTTCTTATCTTCTACATTTCTGGTGCTCGTTGTTGCCATTCTGTTGATTTCTTTTGCAGATGTTCCCTTTTTCTCACGTTTCTTTGCAGCCTTTTTCTGATTCTCCGCAATCAGTTCATCCGTTGACTTTTTGCCAAGATATTTGTTGATTGCCAGCTGCTGTACACATCTTACAACTGCACTGATTGCCCAGTAAAGACCAAGACCTGCGGGAAGTGTGAATCCCATGAATACGGAAAACAGCGGCATTGTGTATGTCATTGTCTTCATGGAGTTTGCCATGGTATTGCCTGGTTCAACCTGTGGCTGCGGCTGCAGTTTTACACTGATAAACTGTGTAAGACCGGCCATAATCGGGATAATAACTGCTAATATAATACCCAAAATCGAAAAATCTTTGATTGCCGCCATTAACATTGTAAAAGGCGCTTCGCCGATGTTAATGCCGATAAAACTGTTCAGATGTCCTACTGTCTGTGTGGTGGATTCTACAATATCCTTCAGAGAAGGAATCTTGTCCACCAGAGTATTCCATGTGCTGTCCTGGAATTTATACAGCGCATTCACAAGTGTATCTGCCTGTGAATAATCGTAAGATTTGGCGCTCATAAGTACAGGTTTTGCTTCCCCGATCTTTTCCATGATCTTCTGGAAACCATCCGTTGCCATGATCTGGTTTACAACCGGCATATAAACATCTTTAACACCCTTAACATAATTCGGTATATTCTGAATAACCGGATACAGAGCAAAGAGAACCGGCATCTGGATCAGCATCGGAAGACATCCGCCTGTAGGTGAAGTACCGTACTTCTCATATATAGTCTGCATCTCTTCCTGCTGCTTAAGCATGGAAGCCTGGTCTTTTTTGTTTGCATACTTTTTCTGAACCTTCTGAATTTCAGGATTCATAACCGAAGACATTTTAGACCATTTCTGCTGTTTGATCGTAAGCGGAATCATCAATGTATATATAACGATTGTAAAAAGGATGATACAGATACCGATATTCTGTATCCCAAATACACCATCTAACACATTGTAGATTCCATTCATCAATTTTCCAAGCAGCCAGGAAATCTGATGAATAATTGGCCAGTCTGCATAACCTGCAGCTAAAGTTCCATACATCTCTTATCCTCCTTAAGGTACCGGATCATATCCGCCTTTTGCAAATGGATTGCAGCGCAGAATTCTCCAGATTGTGAGGGCCCCTCCCTTTACAGCACCGTATTTTTGAATTGCTTCAATGCCGTACTGTGAACAGGTCGGCGTGTATATACAGTGATACTGCGTCTTCAATCCGGACAGATACTTCTGATAAAATCTGATAAGCCATATAAAAATATGCTTCATCTGCGTCACTTCCCTTTATATATTTCATGAAGCTTTCCCAAGTGGATAAGTGCACTCTCAATCTCATGGTAACACTTATCTTTTGCACTTACTCTGGCTATTACGACTATATCAAGTCCACTTTGGAAATGTTCTTCTAAAAGCCGATAACTTTCTCGGATCAACCTTGTCAGATGATGCCTGACAACACTGTTCCCCACTTTTTTACTAACGGAAATACCGAGCCTGTTTTTATCCAGCCCATTTTCCTTCACATACATCACAAGATACTTATTAGCATAAGATCTTCCGCTTTTATAAACAATTTGAAAGTCCTTATTTTTTTTCAAAGATTCGGAAAATTTCATTGAATTCCCTTTGCCTTTTTCTTTTATAAATAGAAGAAAAGGCCACATAGATGCGGCCTAAGCTGATAACTGTTTTCTTCCTTTTGCTCTTCTGGCAGCTAAAACTTTTCTTCCGCCTGGTGTGCTCATTCTTGCTCTAAAGCCATGAACTTTTGCTCTCTGTCTTTTCTTTGGCTGAAATGTCATTTTCATTGCAGATACACCTCCCTTTGATTGATATACTTATTATAAAGTATTACAATTATTATCACTTTCGCCTGCCGTCTTTGTGAAAAAATATATACCTATATAATACACAAAAAAGACACTGCTCTTAATTATATTCAAAAAAGGGGGGGAAGTCAAGCTATTATGGGGAATTTTATGCGAAATCTGGGGGATTTGGGTGAGGGGGCGCTAAGGAAGAGGTGTGGCTTGCTCCTGGGGGAGTGTGTATGCTGATTCAAATCCCGGCCGTTCACGAAGAAGATGTAAACGAAAAAACAGGTAAAATTGAGGGCAAAATTTGTTTTGGTAAAACAAATTTTGCCCTCAATTTTACCTGTTTTTTCGCTAACATCTTCTAACGCTTACTTTGAGGGATTCTGAATCAGCATACACACTCCCCCAGGAGCAAGCCACACCTCTTCCTTAGCTGGGTTCATCCAATCGGCAGGATTGCGGTAGGGTGGCGGATGAATAGCTTATGGTTACTTCATACGGGAGCAGTGGATCTGCCCTGACGACGCGGAGCTGAGATCTGTATTTTATACAAAGCTTCCTATAACTCGTGTTTTAACCTGTGGTGCTGTTGCATGGCTACTGAATAAATTATCCCCCCATATAACCTAATCCTTACAGACGACTCCCAAGTACAACTTAAAATTTTTTTAAACACACATTAACAATCCGCACAACCAGTTACCATCCGCTGCCCCGTCCGAACCCTACCCACTAAGAATCATACCTTCCCTCTTGATGCACCTAGCTCTATGAAAGGATGTGAGGGGTGCTGCAGCCGGGGCTGGTTTCCTCCGGGAGTGTGTATGGCTTTTGAAAGTCCTTATAACGCGATTAGAAACAGTTACAGAGAAAATGTGGGAAATAGAGGGCAGAATTTGTTTTACCAAAACAAATTCTGTTGCCGCCGGCGGCCTAAAATCATCAAGATTTTAGGCCAACTGCGGCATGTCCCTCTATTTCCCACATTTTGTCTGTTACTGTTTCTTATCAAGTGGTGCGGACTTTCAAAAGCCATACACACTCCCGGAGGAAACCAGCCCCGGCTGCAGCACCCCTCACATCCTTTTATAGAGCGTCCCCCCATCCGTTCACTCACAAGTTCGTTCTCTAATTCTTATGTGGATAAACTGTGGATAAGTGTTGGATAAGGTGTTGATTAAATTTTATTTTTGATTTTAACCCATGCAAATATACGCGTTTAAATTGTTCATAAAGTTATACACATCATTTCTCATTGCTTCTCATACCGTTTTGATGTAAAATGTAATAGAGAGATTTTGCGTTCATATCTCTCTATTATATTGATTAGGAGTACTGTCGATGAACATTGTAGTTGAAAATTGGGAGCAGATTTTAAACAAAATGAAGGACGAATATTGCTCATCTAATATTTCATACAATACGTGGATTGCGCCGCTTACTGTATATGAAGTTACCGATGACACTGTCTATATTCTTGTAAAACTCAAAGCCAGCCTGGAACATATAGAAGAGAAATATCTCCTTCCTTTTAAAGTGTGTATTGCAGAAGTTACAGGCACTGAGTTTGAAATCTCTTTTGTTACTGAAGATAATGTCATCATCCAGGAAAAGAAAGAAAATGTCATAAAGAATAAAAAGTCAAATGCTATCTTTGAGAATGCGAATCTCAATGCTAAATATACATTTGATACTTTTGTTGTGGGCAGTAATAATAATTTCGCACATGCTGCGTCTCTTGCGGTTGCAGAATCGCCCGGAGAGATTTACAACCCTCTTTTTATATATGGAGGTGTCGGACTGGGGAAGACTCATCTGATGCATTCGGTTGCACACTTTATACTTGAAAATGACCCTTCCAAGAAGGTCCTGTATGTGACAAGTGAGACATTTACAAATGAATTGATCGATGCCTTAAAAATAGGTAAAAACGGCAATGAACTTGCCATGACTACTTTCCGTGAAAAATACCGAAATAACGATGTGCTTCTGATTGATGATATCCAGTTTATAATAGGTAAGGAAAGTACACAGGAAGAATTTTTCCATACGTTTAACCATCTCCATGTATCAGGGAAGCAGATTATTATCTCCAGTGATAAGCCTCCGAAGGATATCGAGACACTGGAAGCACGGCTCCGCACCCGTTTTGAATGGGGACTGATTGCGGATATTTCCTCACCTGATTATGAGACCAGGATGGCCATTCTCAGGAAGAAAGAGGAACTGGACGGACTGGAACGTTATCACATTCCGGATGAAGTCCTTCAATATATTGCGAATAATATTAAATCCAATATCAGGGAACTGGAAGGCTCCCTGAACAAGCTGATCGCCTTATCCAACCTGGAGAAGAAACCGATCGACATTCCTCTGGCCGCAGAAGCGCTGAAGGACATGATTTCGCCCGATGCTAACCGGACGATTACTCCGGAACTGATTATCGATGTTGTATCCGAACATTTTAATGTACCCATTGCTGAATTGAAGGGGAAAAAAAGAAATGCTGAGATCGTACTTCCCCGTCAGATTGTAATGTACCTCTGCCGTGCGATGACGGATACCCCCCTTAAGACTGTAGGGATTATCCTGGGAGGCAAGGATCACGCTTCTGTCAGCCATGGAGTTAAGAAGATCGCACATGACCTTACAGTTGACGAGGCTCTGAACAACACTGTTAACATTATTAAGAAGAAGATAAATCCTATCTAATATGGATAAATTGTGGATAACCATGTTAAAATGATGTGAATTATGAGGTTAATAAAAAAATTAAGGAGTTTGAGGAGTTTTTTATCCCCATCTTGTCCCAACACTTTCCAGTGGATGTCTACACAGTTTTCAGTATGGACAACCCCTTAATTTTAAAGGCTTTGAAGCACTTATGAACTTATTCACAGCCCCTATTACGAAGAAGACGGAATTGATTTATATATTTATCTATAAAAAACGCGGTGGAAAGTTTTTTCACCACACCCATCGAAAGGAGTTACCGACATATGAAAATCGTTTGTTCAAAATCTAACCTGGTTAAAGGTGTCAGCATTGTATCCAAAGCTGTACCATCCAAAACTACAATGCCTATTCTGGAATGTATTCTGATCGATGCATCTACAGATGTCATTAAACTGACTGCGAATGATATGGAACTTGGAATTGAGACAAGCATCGAAGGTGATATTGTAGAGAGAGGAATCATAGCCCTGAATGCAAGAATATTTTCAGAGATCGTCAGGAAGCTTCCTGACAATGATGTAACCATTGAGACCGATACGGATAATCAGACAATGATTACCTGTGAAAAAGCGAAGTTCAATATTGCCGCACAGTCGGGAGAAGATTTTTCATACCTGCCCGTGATTGAAAAAGAGGACTACATTACCGTCTCTGAGTTTACGCTGAAAGAAGTCATACGTCAGACGATCTTTTCCATCGCAGACAACGATACAAACAAGATGATGACAGGCGAACTGTTCGAGATCGAAGAGAATATCCTGAAGGTGGTCTCTCTGGACGGCCACAGAATCTCGATCCGTAAGATTGAGTTAAAGGAAAACTATGCGCCGAAAAAGGTGATCGTACCGGGAAAGACACTGCAGGAGATCAGCAAGATCATAGGCGGTGAGGCAGAAGCGGATGTAGACATTTCGTTTACAAAGAACCACATTGTGTTTGAGTTTGATAAGACAGTGGTAGTATCCAGGCTGATCGAAGGAGATTATTTTAAGATTGACCAGATGCTCTCCAGCGATTATGAGACAAAAGTAAGAATGAACAAGAAAGAGCTTCTGGACTGTATTGACAGAGCCACCCTTCTGATCAAGGAGGGAGACAAGAAGCCGATTATCATTGATATCCGGGACGAGTCCATGGAACTTAAGATCAAGTCTCAGATCGGATCCATGGATGAGGAGATCTTTATCACAAAAGAGGGGAAGGATCTGATGATCGGGTTTAATCCTAAGTTCCTGATCGATGCCCTGAGAGTCATTGATGATGAGGAGGTTGACCTGTATTACATGAATGCAAAGGCGCCATGTTTTATCAAGGATGAAAAACAAAGTTATATTTATTTGATTCTTCCGGTTAATTTTAACGCGGTGTAACAGGTCAGACAGGCTTTCACTGTTACAGCACGGTTGCATAATAAATGGGGACGTGGCCCTTTTATCCAGATATAAGGCGCGGCAGTTTTAGGCCGGGATAAAAGGGCGGCGTCCCCAATGGGGTTATCGAAAGGACAGAAAGGATTCGGAATGGAGATTATAAAGTTACGTGAAAGCGATGAATTTATCAAGCTGGGACAGGCACTGAAAGCGGCCGGGCTTGTGGATTCCGGAGTGGAGGCAAAAGAGGCTGTCCAGGACGGATTGGTAAAGGTGAACGGAGAGACGGACACCAGAAGAGGGCGCAAATTATACGATGGAGACAGGGTGGAATTTGACGGCCAGGAAATAAAAATTGAAAAATAGTCTGAAAAAGTGTAAAATAATCGTGTCAGTTCAGATAGGTCTGCGCATTTACTGCGCTGACCGTACGAAAACATGGTGGTTGCAGGCATACAGCGCTTCGCCGCAGGCGAATTTCAATGTGCTGGATGCGTAACAGTTCAGGCCTGCCTGAACTGTTACAAATAATTACATGCTGATGGAGAAATTATGGTAATCAAATCTTTAAAACTAAAGAATTACAGGAATTACGAATTGTTGGATTTGACCTTTGATCCCAAGACAAATATTCTCTACGGCGACAATGCACAAGGCAAGACGAATGTACTGGAAGCCCTGTATTTGTCCGGGACTACCAAATCTCACAGAGGTACAAAAGACAGGGATTTGATTCAGTTTGGACGTGATGAAGCACATCTGGAGACCATTGTTGAGAAAAGGGGAATAGAATATCAGATCGATATGCATCTGAAAAAGAACAGCCCCAAAGGGATTGCCATCAATAAGATTCCGATCCGCAAAGCAAGTGAATTGTTTGGAATTATTCATTTTGTATTTTTTTCTCCGGAAGACTTGAACATTATCAAGGACGGGCCTTCCGGAAGAAGAAGATTTATCGATCTGGAATTGTCGCAGCTTGATAAAGTATATCTCAGCAATCTTTCTAACTATAATCGAATTATTAATCAGAGAAATTCCTTACTCAAAGACATTTACAAACAGGAGAATCTTGTGGAAACGTTGGATATCTGGGATATGCAATTGGTTGAGTACGGAACAAAAGTAATGGAGAGCCGGAAGCGGTTCATAGAAGAAGTGAATGAAATCATCTCTGATATCCACTATAAATTAACTGGCGGAAAGGAGCATATCACTCTTTCCTACGAATGCAGCGTCGGAAACCTTAGCCTGGAACAGGCTCTGAAGAAAAACAGGGACAGGGATATGAGGCTGAAAAGCACCTCTGTGGGCCCGCACAGGGATGATCTTTGTTTTATGGCGGGCAGCCTGGATATCCGCAGGTTTGGGTCACAGGGGCAGCAGCGGACGGCAGCTTTGTCGCTGAAGCTCTCCGAGATAGAACTGGTCAGGTCACTGATCAGGGATACGCCTGTATTATTATTGGACGATGTATTGTCTGAACTGGATAAACACAGGCAAAACTATTTACTGGATAGTATTCATGATATACAAACGGTAATCACATGTACTGGATTAGATGAGTTTGTGAATCATCGATTTTCTATTAATAAAATTTTCCATGTAAAAAATGGACAGGTAGCAAAAGAAAATTAGGAGGTTTTTAAATGGGTGCAACAGGTACAGAATTTGATACTGAATATGGAGCAGATCAGATCCAGATATTAGAGGGATTGGAAGCGGTAAGAAAAAGGCCGGGGATGTACATCGGAAGCACTTCGTCAAGAGGACTTCACCATCTGGTATATGAGATTGTAGACAACGCTGTGGATGAGGCGCTGGCAGGATATTGTGATACAATCTTTGTAAGTATAAATGAGGGCAACTCCATCACGGTTATTGATAACGGGCGTGGTATTCCTGTGGGGATCAATCATAAGGCCGGGCTTCCTGCGGTAGAGGTTGTATTTACAATTCTGCATGCGGGGGGAAAGTTTGGCGGCGGGGGTTACAAGGTATCGGGAGGCCTGCACGGTGTGGGAGCTTCGGTTGTAAACGCATTGTCGCAGTGGCTGGAAGTAGAGATCTACAATGAGGGTAAGATCTACAGGCAGAGATACGAGCGTGGAAAAGTTGTGGAAAAGCTGCGGGTAGTCGGAGAATGTGAGGCCGATAAGAGCGGAACTAAAGTAACATTTCTGCCGGATGATGAGATTTTTGAGGAAACGATTTTTGATTATGATACATTAAAGCAGCGTTTTCGCGAGATGGCTTTCCTGACTAGAGGACTGCGGATTGTACTTAGGGATGAGCGCGGGGAAGAGCTTGTGGAGAAGAATTTCCACTACGAGGGCGGGATCAAGGAGTTCGTCACTTATTTGAACCGCAGTAAAACAGCTCTTTACGACCAGATTATATACTGTGAGGGAATGAAGGATAATGTAGCCGTTGAGGTTGCCATGCAGCACAATGATTCCTACAGTGACAATACTTATGGCTTTGTAAATAATATTACGACGCCGGAGGGCGGTACCCATATAGTGGGATTCCGTAATGCTTTGACGAAAACTTTTAATGATTATGCGAGAAAAAATAAGCTGCTCAAAGACAGTGAGCCGAATCTATCCGGTGAGGATATCAGGGAAGGTCTGACTGCGATCATCAGTGTAAAGATTGAGGATCCTCAGTTTGAGGGACAGACCAAGCAGAAGCTGGGCAATAGTGAGGCGCGCGGCGCTGTGGACAGTATTGTGAGTACCCAGCTGGAGATTTTCCTGGAGCAGAACCCAAATGTTGCGAAAATGACTGTCGAAAAGTCAGTGATGGCGCAGCGTGCAAGGGAGGCAGCCAGAAAAGCAAGGGATCTTACCAGAAGAAAATCTGCCCTGGAGGGAATGTCCCTGCCGGGTAAACTTGCCGACTGCTCGGACAAGGACCCGAAAAACTGCGAGATTTACATCGTAGAGGGTGATTCTGCCGGCGGTTCCGCGAAAACCGCCAGAGACAGATCCACTCAGGCTATCCTGCCGCTGAGGGGAAAGATTCTGAATGTGGAGAAGGCAAGGCTGGACAAGATTTATGGAAATGCGGAGATCAAAGCGATGATCACTGCATTTGGCACGGGAATACATGAGGATTTTGATATTACGAAGCTTCGGTACCATAAGATTATCATTATGACTGATGCCGACGTGGATGGGGCGCATATCAGCACTTTGTTATTGACATTTTTATATCGTTTTATGCCGGATCTGATCAAAGACGGTTATGTGTATCTGGCGCAGCCGCCGCTGTACAAGCTGGAAAAGAACAAAAAGGTATGGTATGCATACAGTGATGAGGAACTGAGCCAGATTCTTTCAGAAGTGGGACGTGACGGAAACAACAAGATACAGCGCTATAAAGGTCTTGGAGAGATGGATGCGGAACAGCTGTGGGAGACCACCATGGATCCGGAACACAGAATACTGCTGAGGGTGACGATGGACGAGGAGACGTCTTCAGAGCTTGACCTGACTTTCACTACGCTGATGGGAGACAAAGTAGAGCCAAGGCGGGAATTTATCGAAGAGAATGCGAAGTATGTGCAGAATCTGGATATCTAATCTTAGATTGCAGGGAAAGTACTGATTACAGATCAGCATCGAATAATTAAGGGTCCGGCAGAACGGACTATTTGTCTGCCGGAAAACCTCCAAAGGAAAGGATATAAAAATGGAAGATAATATTTTTGATAAAGTCCATGAAGTTGATTTGAAAAAGACCATGGAAAATTCTTATATCGACTATGCCATGAGTGTAATAGCTGCCCGTGCCCTGCCCGATGTAAGAGACGGGCTGAAGCCTGTACAGAGAAGAATTCTGTACTCTATGATCGAATTGAATAACGGACCAGACAAGCCGCATCGTAAATGTGCGCGTATTGTCGGTGATACGATGGGTAAGTATCACCCCCACGGCGACAGTTCCATCTACGGGGCGCTGGTAAATCTGGCCCAGGAATGGTCTACCAGATATCCGCTTGTTGACGGCCACGGTAACTTTGGTTCTGTGGACGGCGACGGCGCCGCTGCCATGCGTTATACGGAGGCCCGTCTCAGTAAGATTTCCATGGAGATGACGGCGGATATCAACAAGGATACCGTTGATTTTACACCGAACTTTGATGAGACGGAAAAAGAGCCGACCGTGCTGCCGGCCAGATTTCCGAATCTTCTTGTCAATGGAACGTCAGGTATCGCAGTAGGAATGGCGACAAATATCCCACCCCACAACTTGAGGGAGGTTATCAGCGCGGTTGTAAGAATCATTGACGACCAGATTGAAGAGAACGGCGATACAGCCATAGAAGACATTTTAAAGATCGTTAAGGGACCGGATTTTCCGACAGGTGCGGAGATTCTGGGAACAAGAGGTATTGAGGAAGCATATAGAACCGGACGCGGCAAGATCCGTGTGCGTGCAATTACGAACATTGAGCCTATGGCAAACGGGAAGAACCGGATTATTGTCACAGAGCTGCCTTATATGGTCAATAAAGCCAGATTAATTGAAAAGATGGCTGAGCTTGTGCGGGATAAGAAAATCGATGGAATCACAGACCTTAGTGACCAGTCAAACCGTGAAGGAATGAGAATCTGTATTGAACTGCGCCGGGATGTGAATCCGAATGTTATTCTGAATCAGCTGTACAAACATACACATCTGCAGGATACATTTGGCGTTATTATGCTTGCGCTTGTAAATAATGAGCCAAGGGTTATGAATATTCTGGATATGCTGCGGCTTTATCTGAAGCATCAGGAGGAAGTTGTAACCAGAAGAACAAAGTATGAACTGAATAAGGCAGAAGAGCGTGCGCATATTTTAAAGGGGTTACTTATTGCGCTGGATCATATCGATGAAGTTATTAAGATCATCAGGGGATCTAAGAACGTTCAGATCGCAAAAGAAGAATTGATTGCCAGATTTGATTTAACGGAAGTGCAGGCACAGGCCATTGTGGATATGCGGCTCCGTGCGCTGACAGGTCTGGAAAGAGAGAAGCTGGAAAGTGAATATGAAGAGCTGATGAAGAAAATCGGCGAATTAAAGGCAATTCTGGCCGACAGAAAGCTGCTTCTCGGTGTGATCCGGGAAGAGATTCTGCTTATTTCTGAAAAGTACGGGGATGAGAGAAGAACCTCCATCGGCTTTGATGAATTTGACATATCCATGGAAGATCTGATACCAAGGGAAAATATTGTCATTACTATGACCAGGCTCGGATATATCAAGCGTATGACCATGGATACCTTCAAGAGCCAGAACAGGGGCGGCAAGGGAATTAAGGGAATGCAGACGCTGGAGGAGGATTATATCAAGGAATTATTTATTACCTCCACCCATCACTATATCATGTTCTTTACCAATACAGGACGTGTATACAGGATCAAGGGATACGAGATTCCGGAGGCCAGCAGGACTGCGAGAGGAACCGCTATTATTAATATCCTGCAGCTGATGCCGGATGAGAAGATCACGGCTATGATTCCGATCCAGGAGTATGAGGATGGGAAGTTCTTGTTTATGGCAACAGAGAAGGGACTTGTGAAAAAGACTCCGATTACCGATTATGCAAATGTTAGAAAGACAGGGCTTGCAGCGATCACGCTGCGCGAGGACGACAGGCTGATTGAGGTAAAGATTACGGATAATGAGGAAGATATTGTACTGGTAACTAAATATGGCCAGTGTATTAGATTTAATGAAAAGGATGTCCGGGCGACAGGAAGAACTTCCATGGGTGTCCGCGGCATGAACTTAAGCGACAGGGATGAAGTCATTGCAATGCAGATGAGCACCCAGGGCAGCGATCTCCTCATTGTATCGGAAAAGGGGATGGGCAAGCGCACCAGCTTGGAAGAATTTACAACACAGAACCGCGGCGGTAAGGGAGTGAAGTGCTACAAGATAACCGAGAAGACAGGCAATGTAGTGGGAATGAAGGCCGTGAATGAGGATAACGAGGTTATGATTATCAACACGGAAGGCATTATTATCCGTATGCAGTGTGCGGATATATCGGCTCTTGGACGAGTGACATCAGGAGTAAAACTGATTAACCTTGCCGAGGGGGATACTGTGGCGAGTGTAGCTAAGGTAAGAAAAGCATCCGCGGAGATTGACGGAGAAAAGGTAGAAATCTCTGAGGATGATGAGGAGGAGATTCAAGAATAAACTTCCGGGAGGTCGGCTGAAGGGACGCTTTCCGGAGTCGTGAAAGGGATATCCCGGATGCTTCATTCGAAGATAACTGCCGCTAATCAAAAGAAAAGCCAGCATGATGAACATCGCCGACAAACACGGGAATGCAGGATGCATTCCCGTATAAGTCGGCTTACAAGCAGGACTTGTGGTCCTGCTTGTAGTTCATATGCTGGCTTTTCTTTTGATGAAGCGGCAGTTATCTTCGAATGAAGCATCCGGGATATCCCTTTCACGACTCCGGAAAGCTGGTGCATCAGGACGGGAAAGTTGAATTCTTTGGATGGTTCTCTGCGCTGGCAGGGGCGGGAGAGGCGGATTGTTGATGGATTTTCGGATCGATTCGTTATTGGGAATAATGTTTATTGAGTGAGATTATATTCAGTTATATATTTTTGGTGTGGGGTTTGGTATACTTAAGAAGATTGGAATAGTATTTGTGGATGTTTTTAGCATTATATTCTGAGATTACTCATTCAGGGAAAGGAGGAAACGTCATGCGTTTAAGCCTAATAAAGCGAGGGGTGTTTAGCGGGAAGATTCTTTTTGTAAAGGTGATTATGTTTTTTCTGTATCGTGGAATGAAGACTTTATATAAGTATGATAGCAGAGTCTGCAAAGAAATTGAGGGCTGGCCTATAGGAAGGACGATTGTTCTTACTGTATCAAAAAGGGGACCAAAGCTTTGTTTAAAAAAAATATCCAGTGGTATACTGCGTTCCGAAAATATCGAGGATCCGGATATTCTTATCTCATTTAAAAGTATTGACGGTGCATTTCTGGTATTTTCCGGACAGATTGGGATTACAGAGGCTTATGCTCAGCATCGTTTTATGGTGAAGGGGGATATTGCCGAGATTATGTCTATTGTAAGGTGTATTGAATTGGCCGAAGTATATTTGTTTCCTAAAATAATTACAAAAAGAATACTGCGTAGAGTACCTGGTAAACAACTGGGAAGTTTTCGGGTATATTGCCATTCATTATTGGGATTTTAGAATAAAGACTCAAGTAGACTCTTTGAGTATTCATAGCGGGTTGTCGTTATGCTCCGAATGACCGATTTCTTTGGTGCACCGATGCGGTCTGCGGGGATAAATATGTTATTGTGAAATAAAAGTTATCAACATTTATATTGCTAAAAAACGGAGTAATTCACATATAGTATGTGGAAAACCCTGGAAAATTGTGGAAAAGTCGATTTTATTTTAAATTTTGATGAGATTTAGGAGGAAAACTCGTGCTGCCAACGTATTATGAATTTCAGAATTCAACAAAAATTTTATCCGGAAAGTATGCGCTTGAAAACATTACCTATGAACTAAAGGGACTGGGGGCATCCAGACCTATTTTGTTATCCGGCAGGATTCTCGAGAAAGTAGGATCTCTAAAGAAGGTAACCAACGCAATTGCTTCTACAGGAATGGAGCCGGGGGCTGTTTTTACGGATATCCCTGCAGATTCTTCGGTTGAAGTTGTGAATAAAATCGGGAAAAAATATAAAGAAGCGGCCTGTGACAGCATCATAGCCGTAGGCGGAGGTTCTATTATAGATACTGCAAAGGGCGTAGAAATGCTGATATCCCAGGAGGCAGAGGATTTGCTGGAACTGCAGGGCTGCGAGTCCCTGATTCGAGGAAAACATATCCCTTTTATCGCAGTGCCGACTACATCGGGAACCGGTTCAGAGACAACACTCGTAGCTGTGATTAAAAATATAGAAAAGTCCGTAAAAATGGAGTTTATATCAAACTATCTGTTACCGGATGCAGCGGTACTGGATCCCCGAATGACGGAAACGCTTCCGCCGAAAACGGCAGCTTCGACAGGTTTTGATGCATTATGCCATGCAATAGAAGCATTCAGCTGTACTCAAAAAAATCCACTGAGCGATGCCTATGCTGCCGCTGCAATAAAACTGATTTCAGAAAATCTGGTGACCACCATAAAAGACGGAAAAAATATTGAGGCAAGACTTGCAATGGCAAACGCATCCACTATGGCCGGTGCAGCATTCTCCAATTCCATGGTAGGAGCGGTTCATGCAATCGGACATGCACTGGGCGGAGTCTGTAAAGTACCCCATGGAAATGCCATGGCCATTTTGCTGCCATATTGTATGTTATATAATTATAAACAATTGGGAGATATATACGGAGAATTGCTTCTATACCTGGAGGGGCCGGAAGTGTATGCCAGAACTTCTGCAGAAAAGAGAAGTGAAGAGGCTATAAAATCCGTTAGAAAACTCGAACGCAGACTTCATAAGCTATGTGGACTGCCCATGACACTAAAAGAAGTAAAAGTAGAGAAAAAAGATTTTGATGCAGTGGCAAAAACAGCATTGAATGACGGGGCTATGCTTTTAAATCCGGCTGCAGTGGATTATGAGGACGTCATCATGATATTAAACCAAGCTTATGAGTAAAGGGGTCTGACCCCTTTGCATACTATTTTCAGAATATTCTCAAAATTTATTTGCTTTTTTAAATATGAAATAGAGATGCAATTAAAAAGCGGGTACAGAATGCCTTATTTAGATAAGGCAGGAAGTACTCGTTTTTCATTTTAAATTTACGATTAATTTACTACCATTACGAATAATTAACTGTGTATTTATAAATAAACAGTAAGTAAATAGTATTTTCCGGGATTTAGCTTTCCGGTATTTATGGCCGTATTAGTCAATAACTTAGCTATATTTACTTTATAATAATAAAAATATATTGTTATTCGATAAAAATATATTGAAATACAGTTTTAATAATGATATAATCCATAAAAAGAACTATTGGAAAATTACACAGAATTTGGAAAGGATTGAATTTTATGAAGCAGGAAAAGCTGATCAGATTTACAAGTGGATTTTTAGGTTTTATGTTTTATGCAGGAATTATTGTACTGGCGGGTCTCCCATTTATATTAAAACTGGCAGGCAGGTATTATTATGCAGAAATAGAAGTACAATTTTGGCCCATGTTAATTACTGTTGCTCTTGCAGGTGTCTGTGGCCTTATCATTGTGCATCAGCTGAGAAGGATGATAAAGACAGTGATCAAAAAAGACTGTTTTGTGGATAACAATGTAAAAAGTCTGAGTATGATGGGAAAAGTAAGTTTTATTATTTCTGTGCTATTTGTAATAAAGTTATTTTTTCTACCCACTCCTGCAACGTATGTCGTTATTCTGACCTTTTTTATAGCCGGACTGTTCAGCCATGTTCTGGCCTGTGTTTTTAAAGAAGCTGTACGTTTTAAAAACGAAAATGATCTGACCATTTAAGCGGAATATATTACAGGAGGAAAAGGATGTCAATTATAGTAAATTTGGATGTTATGATGGCTAAAAGAAAAATAAGCGTGACCGAGCTGGCACAGGAGATCGATATTACAATGGCCAATCTTTCGATATTAAAAAATAATAAAGCAAAGGCCGTCAGATTTACCACTTTGGACGCTATATGCAAAGCTTTAAAATGTCAGCCCGGAGATATTCTGGAATATGTAGAGGATGAAGAATAGCCGAGCGGGCCCCGATGTTGACGAAAACTTTCGGTAAATAAGGAAAGGAGCACTCATTATGGAAACATTATCAGTCAGTAAACTCGAGGAGAATTATCTCTATACAGGATGTATGTGTGGGATCTACGGTTTTATCTTTACATTCTGTCTGTATAAGAATCTGTCAGGAGTTACATTCCCTGTCATTGTTGCCGTAACAATTGCCACAGCGTTTATGTTTTTAAAAAGAATGGGAATAACAGTGAAGAAAAATTTTTATATTTACGCAGCTGGGATGATGCTGCTGGGAATTTCTACCCCGCTGACAATGAATAAATTTTTTCACTTTTTTAACTGGATCGGAATTATACTGCTTTTTATGTCTGGCATGATTCAACAGGTAAACGAGCAGGGAAACTGGAGCTTTCAGAAGTATATGGTATCTATTTTGATGCTGGCGGGAAAGACGATTGCTTCGGTATGTGATCCCTTTATTCATGGAATCAGATATAGAAAAAATAGGGTAAAAAAAGAAAGCAGATATTTCAAACCGATTATTCTTGGGTGTGCGTGTGCAGCCGGGCTGTTAGTAATTGTCCTTCCGCTTCTTGTATACTCAGATAAAATTTTTGCGGTGTTTTTCGGCCGTTTTACGGGATGGTTCAGATTTGGGGCTGAGCTGGGAGTAATTTTGACATTTCTGGCAGGCTATATTCTGATGTATGCATTTCTTTCAGGAATATCAGCACTAAATATAAAAGAGAAAGAAAATGTAAAACAGCTTTCTTTAAATTCTGTTACAGGGATTACATTTTCAGGGATACTTGCCGTTATATATGTATTTTACTCTGCGATTCAGATATTATTTTTGTTTTTACGGTTTGAAAGTGGTCTGCCAGAAAGCGTCACATATTCACAGTATGCGCATGCGGGATTCTGGCAGCTGCTGGCGGTCAGCATTATTAACTTCATCACTGTGTTAATCTGTGTTAGTATTTTTGAAGAAAATAGAATTTTGAAAATTATTCTTATGATAATTTCTGTATGCACATGTATTATGACTCTTTCCGCAGCTTACAGGATGATTCTTTATGTAAGAGCTTACCATCTTACGTTTTTAAGAGTTCTGGTTCTTTGGTTCCTTGGGGTGCTTCTGCTGATTATGCTGGGGGTTATGCTGAGTATTATACGAAAGAAGTTTCAATTATTCAAATATATCATGGTCGTGGTAGCAGTTTGCTATATTGCGCTGTCATTTACAAAAGTGGATAAACTGACGGCACAATATAATGTCAGACACTGGGAGCAGATTTCGGAGGTAGATATGATGCACCTTATGTTTGCCAGCTCCCTGGATACCGCACCAGTTGTGGTTCAGGCTGCTGAAAAGGCAGTGGGTAATCCGGAATACTGGGATGGGAGACTGGAACAGTATTTTCAGTGGATTCAGAAGCAGGATATGTCCCTGAGAACCTGGAATTTTTCAAAAGCCAGCGCTAAGGAAGCTGCAGCAGAATATCTGCGTTGACACTGCACTGTCTTTAAAATACCTTATTTTGCAGCTTAACTGAAGATCTGCTCTCCTTCCCGACAGCCCCTTCTCTTCTCAAATTTAAGATAAGTTTCCTCCACCACTATTTTCTTTTTTATAAAATTATATTATAATAAGAAAAGTTGTGAATTAAAAAAAATGAAATGATTAAATAGTGCAGGAGGAATCATGGTACGGTCAATTAATGTTGAGGAAATCACTAAAAATATAAAAGAAATGTGTATTGAAGCAAATCACTATCTGTCACCTGATATGGATGCGGCGATGAAGCATGCAGAGCAGACAGAAAAATCCCCTCTTGGAAAACAAATACTGGGACAGCTACAGGAGAATCTGGAGATTGCTGCGCAGGATATGATTCCAATCTGCCAGGATACAGGCATGGCAGTGATATTTCTGGAGATTGGCCAGGACGTGCATCTGGAGGGAGGACTTCTGGAAGATGCAGTCAACGAAGGTGTGCGCCAGGGATACACAGAAGGTTTTCTGAGAAAGTCCGTGGTAAATGATCCCTTAATCCGTGAAAATACAAAAGATAATACACCTGCTATTATCCATACAAAAATAACAGCAGGAGACAAAGTAAAAATAAAAGTAGCACCGAAAGGATTCGGAAGTGAAAACATGAGCCGAGTCTTTATGTTGAAACCTGCTGAAGGAATAGAAGGTGTTAAGAAAGCCGTATTAACAGCGGTAAAAGATGCAGGTCCTAATGCCTGCCCTCCAATGGTAGTCGGCGTAGGCATCGGCGGAACATTTGAAAAATGCGCATTGATGGCAAAAGAAGCCCTCACCCGGGAAGTAGGAACACATTCCGATATCCCATATGTAAAAGAATTGGAAGAAGAATTATTAAAAAAGATAAACAGGCTGGGAATCGGGCCGGGCGGCCTAGGTGGAACCACCACAGCACTTGGGGTTCATATCAATACCTATGCAACGCATATTGCCGGGCTGCCGGTTGGAATTAATATCTGCTGTCATGTGAACAGGCATGTAGTCCGGGAGTTGTAAAAGGGTCTGACCCCTTTGCTTACCTTTTTCAGAATATTCTTAAAATTCACCAGGGAGGGATATATATTATGGATAAACATATCACAGCACCCATTAAGAAGGAAGTATCAAAATCGCTGCATGCAGGCGACTATGTATACATAACGGGCACAATCTATACGGCCCGCGATGCAGCTCATAAAAGAATGTATGAGATACTGGGAGAGGGAAAGTCTCTTCCTATAGATATTGAGAATCAGGTGATTTACTATATGGGGCCTTCACCTGCAAGGGAAGGGCGCCCTATCGGTTCGGCAGGTCCTACAACTGCAAGCCGGATGGATAAATACGCACCTCAGCTTCTGGATCTGGGGCTCGGTGCTATGATTGGAAAAGGAAAAAGGAGCCAGGAGGTGATTGAAGCGGTTATAAGAAATGATTCCGTTTACTTTGCAGCAGTAGGAGGGGCAGGAGCCCTTCTTTCAAAATGTATTACCAGCTCAGAAGTGGTTGCCTATGATGATCTGGGGACTGAGGCAATCCGCAGGCTGACTGTAGAAAATTTTCCTGTTATCGTTGTAATTGACAGTGAAGGCAGTAATTTGTATGAAACTGCCATCAAAGAATATTGTATAGAAGACTAATTATTGTGTTTAAATTAGAAAAATCATGGAAAAACTAAGAGCTGAGAGGAAAATGTAATGAAACGTATATTGCTGATGGTGTTCCGAAATATCATCCTGGTTCCATATATGTGGTGCCGCCTGTGTTATCACGCGTCACATACTGAAAAGTACACGGAGGAGGAACAGTACAGCCTGCTGAAGTTTATTGTGCTGCGTGCAAATAAAGGGGGAAATGTACGGATAGAACCTTATGGCACAGAAAATATTCCTAAAGAAAGTGGATTCATGTTTTTTCCAAACCATCAGGGCCTGTACGATGTGCTTGCTGTTCTGGAGGCCTGTCCAATGCCCTTTTCAGTGGTCGCAAAGAAGGAAATTCAGAATATCCAGTTTCTAAAACAGGTTTTTGCATGTATGAAAGCATATATGCTGGACAGGGATAATGTACGTCAGGCTATGCAGGTTATTATCGATGTATCAAATGAAGTGAAAAATGGGAGAAATTATCTGATCTTTGCAGAGGGTACCCGTTCAAAGAACGGAAACCGCATCGGGGAATTTAAGGGTGGCAGCTTCAAAGCTGCAACAAAGGCAAAATGTCCGATTGTCCCCATAGCGCTGATTGATTCATTTCGTCCATTCGATACAAATACAATCAGTAAGGTTACCGTACAGGTTCATTTCCTGAAACCATTGTACTATGATGATTATAAAAATATGAAAACAACGGAAATTGCATCCATTGTCCATGACAGAATACAGGATACAATTGACAAAAATGAGAAAAAATGAAAAAGTTGCGATTTTTCCGTTGACATAAAACAATCTGTTTAGTATAATAACTTTTGCACTGTTGGGTGCATAATTGTATATTGCCCTGCTGATATATAGAAAGCAGGTATTATTCAGAATCAGGAGAAATACTCAAGAGGCTGAAGAGGCGCCCCTGCTAAGGGTGTAGGTCGGGTGACCGGCGCGAGGGTTCAAATCCCTCTTTCTCCGTTTTGATGTTTTCCAGAACTACTGGGCCAAGCCAGTAGTTTTTGCATGTAAGTTCTACAAGAAAGTATTGTAGGAAAGCATCACTAAAAACACTAAATCTAGTATGTAAAATATGTGTTTGAAAAAAGTTGAAAAAAAGTTAAATAAACTCTTGACAGATGCATATGATTAATGATACTATGTTTAGGCTGACCCGTGAGGGACAGCAAACGACAAAAAGTACCTTGATAATTAAACAATAGACAACAAACCCTTGAAAATTTCTTATAGAGAAAATTTTTAAGAACAGCATCATAATGATGCACCCATCACTGAGA
>NZ_CYZU01000015.1:99515-102029 GCF_001404335.1 Faecalicatena contorta | reverse complement strand
CAGACACCAACACTTGCCATGATCGTGGATCGAAATCAGAAGATCAAGGAATTTACCAAAGAAAAATATTATATGGCTCATATCAAGTTTGATGATATGGATGCGGTTACAGAGCATTTTCAGAAAAAAGAGGATGCAGATAAAGTGGCTGCGGACTGCCTGGAGCGGATGTGCGAAGTGGAAAAGGATGATGTGAAAGAGAAGACGGTACGCCCTCCAAAACTCTATGATCTGACCACTCTTCAGAGGGAAGCAAACAGAATGTTTGGCTATACCGCACAGCAGACATTGGATGCCGTGCAGGAGATGTATGAGCAGAAGCTTGTCACTTATCCGAGAACAGACAGCCAGTATCTGACAGATGAGATGGAAGAAAGCACAGAAACTCTGATTCAGATGTTACTTGGGAAAATGCCTTATGTTGAAGGTCTGGAATATCAGCCAGACGTGAGTAAGGTATTAAATTCAAAGAAAGTATCTGATCACCATGCGATTATCCCGACTATGGAAGTAGCCAAAGCAGATATTGGTGAACTGAAAGAACGAAACCGTAAGATTTTGTATCTGATCAGTGCCAGGGTACTGACGGCAACCGCAGATCCTTATATTTATGAGAGCCATAAATGTCAGATTACCTGTAATTATCATACGTTTTATCTCACGGCAAAGAAAACAAAGCAGGAAGGATTCAAGGCGATCGAAAATAAATGGAAACAGTTCTTTGGCGTAAAGATTGAGAAAGAAGAGCCGGAGCTGGATATCTGGGCAGGCAAGCATTACGGCCCTTGTGATTCTTTTGTATCGGAGCATTTTACACAGCCACCGAAACAATACACAGAAGATACCCTGCTTTCTGCAATGGAACGTGCAGGGAATGAAGAACTGACCGGAGATACAGAAAAGAAAGGACTTGGCACACCGGCAACAAGGGCAGCAATCATTGAAAAACTGATTCAGTCTGGCTTTGTGAAAAGGGAAAAGAAAAATCTGGTGCCGACAGATGATGGCAATGTACTGATTACGGTTCTGCCGGATGAGATTAAATCTCCGAAGATGACAGCAGAGTGGGAAATGGCATTGAATCACATTGCCCAGAATACAGAGACCGCAGATGAATTTCTAAATGGGATTACAGAGCTGATGCAGGAACTGGTTGCCAGATATCAGGGTATTTCAGAAGAAAAGAAAGGGCAGTTTCAGGGAAAAGCAAAAGGAGAAGTCATTGGCAAATGTCCCCGCTGTGGAGCAGATGTCAGGGAAGGAAAAGTAAACTTTTACTGTTCTGACCGGAACTGTGCTTTTACCTTGTGGAAGAATGATAAATTCCTTGCAAGCCAGGGGAAAAAGATGGATAAGGCGGCAGCAAAGAAGTTCCTGGCTAAAGGAAAAATCCATTATAAGGATCTGGTATCCAAAAAAACAGGGCGACAGTATGAAGCAACTGTGGAAATGGTTGATCCCGGCGAGGGGAATGTGCAGTTCAATCTGATTTTCCCACAACGATAAGTAGTGTATTGCAGGCAGTCTAAGGACTGTCTGTTTTCATACAAATATTATGAAAGAGAGGACCTTAGCATGAAGAAAAAAGGTAATTTTAGGAAAGTAGTATCTGGATTGCTGGCAGGCATGACAATGCTTAGTACAGTGTTATCTCCGATGACTGCATATGCAGCGGAGATTCAGCCAGAGAAAAAACCTCCACTTTATGAGGATGTGAAAGATTTTCTGGATGAAGATGAAGTGGTGACTGCCAAAGATTATGAAATTGAAACAGGCAGTGTATTTGATGTGAAATCAGACTACACAGGACTGGAAATCAAGGATGATGACAAGGTTAAAGTCACATTTGAGGAAGCAAAGAACGACAAGGATGAGGATTTTACGACAGATCATGCGGACACTTACAAAGCGGTCTATTATGTGGAACCGGTAAATCAGGAGCATCCGAAGTATCAGATCAGCCGAAAGTTGATTGTGCGTGAGAAAGAAACAGAAACGCAGACAGAAACTGCAGGGAGTGAAGCAGTAACCGAATCCGAAACAGCTGGCAGTGAACAGCAGACAGAGGAAGCGGAGGAGTCAGAATCAGACTCGGAAATTACCGATATTGATGCTGATGAATTTGATGATTTAGTAGAGCAGGCACAGAATCAGGATACCTATGATGAAGAATCAGGGTTAGAGCTTCACGATGTTTTGGAACAGGCAGGAGACAAAGGTGTGGATCTTGATTCTATGGAAGAGGGAGAGATTGCAACATTTGAAGCAGTTTCGGCTTATTCAGCAAGAAGCACACAGCAGGTAACAATTGAAAAAGGACCACTGTATAGATATGCAGATTATAATCTTGGAACCTATCTGACAGAGCCGTACTATATCAGCTACGGAAGCGTCAGAGCAATTGCGTATTGTGTACAGCCAGCTAAGCCAGGGCCTGGATCTGGAAATTATACAATTACAAAGATTGGAGACAATCACGCGTTAGCAAAAGTGTGTTATTACGGTACAGATGCC
>NZ_CYZU01000015.1:92623-99265 GCF_001404335.1 Faecalicatena contorta | reverse complement strand
GAGAACATTCAGTTCAACGCATCTTCCCAGCAGAAAATTACAATGGACTTACCAAAGGGAGTAAAGTTTCATAATGTATCTACTGGAAATGTAAGTGCGGCAGGTGCAAGCGTAACAATTGGAGGAGGAACCACGTTTTATCTCTCGGCTCCTCTGACACAGACAAAAGATGTAAGTGCTACTTTTTCTGCAAAGATGAAGGGAAGTATTACAAAAGATTATTCAGCATATAAACTGACTACGAATGCAAGTGTTCAGGATCTGGCATTTGTGTTTGGAGAAGGTGTCGCTGATGAAAAATATGTAAGCTTAAAGGTGTCCTGGATTGAACAGGCTACGATCGAAATCGTAAAGAAAGACGATACAGCGGATGTTAATCTTGCAGGTGCAGTATTCGGTGTATACAGCGATGAGGCTTGTACAAAGCTGCTCACTCAGATGCCGGCAACAGATAAGAATGGAAAATCTTCTGTTACGATCATCAAGACACAGGATACCGTTTATCTGAAAGAGATCACAGCACCACAGGGATATGTAGTAAATGCAACGGCAACAAATGTAAAACTGGTAGCAAGTAAGACTTCCTCTGTGACTGTAGAAAATAAAGAACAGCTTGCAGAGCTTACCATTTACAAAGAAGGACAGGTGCTTTCCGGAGCAGATGTCAGTGAAAATGGAACGGTATTTCAGTATGAAAACCGCAGACAGAAAAATGCAGTGTATAACGTGTATGCCGGGGCAGATATCGTAACTGCTTATGGCACAAAAGTGTACAGCAAAGGAGACCTGGTAAAAGAAAATCTGACAACAGGTGAGAATGGTTCTGTTACACTGAAGAACCTGCATCTTGGAAGCTATGTGGTGAAAGAAGCAAAAGCACCGGACAATTTCTATAACGGCAGCGAAGAAAAGTCAGTGACTCTGACTTATGCCGGACAGAATAAAGAAGTTGTATTTGCAGATGTGACTTTTAACAACGAAAGACAGAAAGCAGACGTTTCCGTAGTAAAACAGGATAAAGATACAAAGAAACCACTGAATGGCGGTATTTTTGCACTGTATGCATCCGATGATATTAGAAATGCAGACGGAACCGTTGTTGTGAAAAAAGGAACACTGATTGAGAAAGCAACTACTGGAGCAGATGGAACTGCAAAATTCACAGCAGATCTTCCGATTGGATATTCCTATTCCGTAAAAGAAGATCAAGCGCCGGAAGGCTATGTAAGAAATACAGAAGATGTGTATACGTTCAAGTTTTCTTACACCAATGATAAAGAAGCAACCGTATCATTTGCCCATACCTTCAGCAATGACCGTGTGACAGCAAAGATCAATTTATTCAAAGTTGATAAAGAAACAGGAAAAGCAGTACCACAGGGAGATGCCACACTGAAAGGTGCAGTTTATGGTCTGTATGCCCGTGAAGATATCGTGCATCCGGACGGAGCAACCGGAACTATTTATAAAGCAGGAGAACAGGTAGCGTCTCTTACAACAGATGACAAAGGACAGTCTTCTGTAAAAGGTTTATATCTTGGCAAATATTATGTCAAAGAGATCACACCGCCGACCGGATACCTGGCAGATACAGAAGAGCATGATCTTGTGTGCAGTTATGAAGGAGATATGACAGCAGAAGTAAAAAGAGAGTGCACTTCCAGTGAGCAGGTCATCAAACAGCCATTTCAGATCATCAAAGCAGCCAACAATGGAAAGACCGATGCAGATCTGTTATCCGGAGCCGGATTTACAGTTTATCTGAAATCTTCCCTTACAAAGAAAGCAGATGGAAGCTATGATTTTGATTCTGTCAAACCAGTAGTGAGTGGAGAAAATGGAGCAACTGAGATTTTCACAGATGAAAAAGGGTATGCCTGCAGTATTCCATTACCATTTGGAAGCTATATAGTGCGTGAAACTACAACACCGCACAATTACAAGCCAGTCGATGATTTTGAAGTGAATATCACAGAACATCATCCAAACGAGCCACAGATCTGGCGAGTGCTTCTGGATGAAGAGTTTAAGGCAAAACTGAAAATCGTGAAAAAAGACGATGAAACAAAGAAATCTGTATTGATTGCAGGAACAGAATTTAAGGTATATGACCTGGACAACAAGAAGTATGTGGAGCAGGTAACAACTTACCCAGTGACAACTACTCACAAGTCCTATTTTACGGACAGCCAGGGATATCTGATCATGCCGAAGAATCTGAAGATCGGACATTACCGAATTGAGGAAGTCAACGCACCGGAAGGGTACACAATCAACAAGAATTATGTAGAGATTGCAGTGGATGCAAACACAGCATACCAGATGGATTCTGAAAGCGGAGATGCCATTATTACGGTAGATTACGAGAACCATCCGGTAAAAGGAAAGCTGACGATCTATAAAAAAGGTGAGATGCTGACCGGATTCAAGAAGGATTTTGTTTATGAAGAAAGATACCTGAAGGGTGCAGAATTTAATGTCTATGCAGCTGAAAATATTTATACACCGGATTACCAGAAAGATGAAAACAGAAACAGACAGCTGATCTATGCAAAAGATGCACTGGTAACAACGGTAACGACTGGGGAAGACGGAAAAGCAGTTGCTGATAACCTGCCGCTTGGTTCTTACTATGTGGTAGAAGAGACTGCACCGGAAGGATTTGTCCTGAACCATGACAGATCAGAAGTCGCATTTGTCTATGCCAATCAGGATACACCGGTGATTGAACAAGAAGTGACTGTTGGCGATGACCGACAGAAAGTTGCGATTCAGGTAGAAAAACAGGATGCAGAAAATGGTGCAACCGTAGCAGGAGCTGTCTTTGGTATCTATAACAAAGCGGATATCAAGGCAGATGGAAAAGTAATCGTGAAAGTAGACACACTCTTACAGGAAATGACCTCTGATAATAATGGTCTTGCAGTATGTACGCTGGATCTGCCACTTGGACAGTATTATGTGAAAGAGTTAAAAGCACCGGCTGGATTTGTGTCCTCTGATGAAGTTCTGAATCTGAATGCTTCTTACCAGGGACAGGATGTGAAGACAGTAAAACTGAAAACAGTGAAAAAGAACCAGCCAACAACAGTAGAAATTACGAAATCTGATGTAACAACAGGTGTGGAACTGGATGGGGCAAAACTCACCGTTCTTGATAAAGAAGGAAATGTTGTGGATCAGTGGACTTCTGTAAAAGATCAGCCACATGTGATCAAACGACTGACAGTTGGTGAGGAATACACTCTTCGTGAGGAAATGGCACCTTATGGTTATCTGAAAGCAATGGATGTGAAGTTCACGCTGGAAGATACCGAAGAGATTCAGAAAGTAGAGATGAAAGATGAAGTACCGACAGGACTTCTGATCATCAACAAAAATGGAGAGTTTTTGGATAAAGTGACACTTCTGGACAATGTAAAAGGTACTGTGGAGCATCTCTTTGAATATGTAACTGGAAGTCTTACAGATGTAACTTTCGATGTATTTGCTGCGGAAGATATCAAAGCGGCAGATGGTGTCAGCGAAGATTATTTTAAAGCAGATGAAAAAGTGGGAACCATTACCACAGATTCTAATGGTATTGCACAGATGGGAGATCTCCCGGCTGGCAAGTACTATGTGAAGGAAGTAAAAACAGCCCATGGTTATGTGCTGGACAAAGAGCCGAGATATGTTGACCTTTCCTATCGTGATCAGGATACACCAGTTATCACTTATGATGAGAAATGGCAGAATGCCCGTCAGAAAGTAAAGGTTACGGTTCTGAAGAAAGAAAAAGATACAGAACGTGTTCTTGCAGGTGGTGTCTTCGGTCTTTATACCAGTGAAGATATCAAAAATGCAAAGGGTGAGGTACTCCTTGAGAAGGAAAGTCTGATCGAGCAGCGAGTAACGGATGAAAAAGGACAGATTACTTTTACGGCAGATCTTCCGATAGACGGAAAATACTATGTGAAAGAGATCTTTGCACCGGACGGATTTGTTACAACAGATGAAGTACAGGAGTTTACCTTTGAATATGCCGGAGAAGACCAGGCAGAAGTAAGCTACGACTTTACTTTTGAAAATCAGCCAACCACAGTGGAGTTGTCCAAAACAGACCTGACAACAGGTAAAGAACTTCCAGGTGCACACCTGAAAGTAACGGATTCAGATGGCAATACAGTAGATGAATGGACTTCTACGGAAGAATCCCATGTGATCAAAGAACTGGTTGTTGGTAAGAAATACACCATGACAGAGACAAAACCGGCAGATGGATATGTTACTGCAGAAAGTATTACCTTTACAGTAGAGAATATAGCAGAGGTTCAGAAGCATGATATGAAAGATGATGTGACAAAAGTAGAGATCAGTAAGACGGATATCACAGGAGAAACTGAGATTCCGGGTGCGAAACTGACGATTCTCGATAAGGATGATCAGGTAGTAGAGAGCTGGACTTCCACAGAGGAAGCACACTATATCGAAAAACTGCCAATCGGTAAATATACCTTACGTGAAGAGCAGGCACCGAAAGGATATCTTCTGACAGCCGATGTGACGTTTGAGGTGAAAGACACCGGAGAAATCCAGAAAGTGGCTATGAAAGATGATACTGCCAAGGGAAAAGTGATTCTCAATAAGACAGATAAATCGTCAGGAGAACCACTGAAAGGGGTAGAATTTGAACTCCGTGACAGTAAGGGAAAAGTTCTGGAAACCTTAAAGACAGATGCTGCAGGTCATGCGGAAAGTAAGCTGTATGAGATTGCCACATTTAAGAACGGCAAATATGATGCGGCGATCAAGTATTATCTGGTGGAAACAAAGACACTGGACGGATACACACTGGATCAGAGCAAGCATGAAGTGACGTTTGCCTATGCAGATGACAGTACACCGGTCGTGGAAGTCACTTTCAATCTGACAAACGAGAAACCGGAAGTTCCAGAAACACCGAACACACCGGATACACCACAGTCCCATGAAGAGACAAAGATATCAAATGCACCGAAAACAGGTGACAGCACGAATATCTGGCTGCCGATCCTACTTCTTGTAACTTCCACAGGAGGTATGGCAGGACTTTATATCAGCAGAAAAAGGAAAAGCAAATAAGGAAACCAAAATCAATGGTTATGATTGGGAGCTTCTATGTGAGGCTCCCTTTTTCATACAAAAAAATCACAGAAAGGAATAGAAAACTATGATGAAAGCAATGGAAAAAAGACAGGAAGCACGAAAAAACCAGGAGAAAACTTTAAAGAGAATGATGGCTTATCAGAAGAAAGCCGAGCAGATGATCAGCAGAAAAAGAATGAACCATCACATGATCAGAAAGGGGTAAAAGCGTATGATGAACAGAAAAGAATTTTATGAATATGTCAAAGACAATGTAAAGGAGTATCTGCCAGAGTCTTACAAGGACGCAGAAATTAAACTGCAGGAAGTAGAAAAAAACAACGGGTTGAAGTTGACAGGTATTACGATTCCAAACGGAGATCAGAGAATCGTACCGACAGTCTATCTGGATTCCCTCTACCAGGAATATATCCATGGAAAAGATGTAGACTCTTGTGTTGGCGATGTGGCTGATATGCGTATTGAGGCACAGGGAAAAGCAGAATTTTTTGATATGGGAGTTACGGATATTCTGGATTATGAAAAGATGAAGGACAAATTACAGATGAGAATTTGTGATAAGGAATGGAATACCGATCTTCTTGCAGATAAAGTAGTCACAGAACACGGAGATTTTGCAGCTTATTATGCAGTAAATCTGGAGGAAAATGGAGAAGGGATCAGCAGTATTCCGGTAACTGTTTCTCTGATGAACGAGTGGGGAGTATCTGCCGAACAGATTCAAGCGAATGCGATGGTGGCAGACCGAAAACGTGGTGTCACACTTATGGATATGAATGAGATTATCAAATCTATGATTTTTGGTGAAGAACCAGAAAACCTGCTGAATGAAAAAATGGATATGGAAGCCATGGAAAACCCAATGTTCTGTCTGACAAACAAAGCTAAGATGAATGGAGCTTCCCTGTTACTGCAGGAAGATATTCGTAAACAGATTGGGGAATGCCTGGGAAGTGATTACTTTGTCATCCCATCTTCCATTCATGAAGTGCTGATTCTTCCTGATAACGGCATTTTTCAGGTTCCGGAATTAAATGCGATGGTACAGGAAGTCAATGAGACACAGGTGGAAAGACAGGAACAGCTTTCGGATAAGGTTCAGTTCTGTGATAAAAAGACCGCAGTAATGGAAAATGCTGAGCGTAGGGAAGCTCGTTTGGAGAAAGAAAAAGCAGCCGAAAAAGTGGAAGTAAAAGGTGGAATCCATGGAAGACTGGAAAAAGCCAAGGCAGAAATCAAGGCAAAAGAGGGAGACAAAGTGCCAAAGAATAAGTCAAAAGAGCTTGCCACAGCATTATAAAGAGTAACAACGATGATTTTAAGGGGACTGTGCTAAGCAGTCCCTGATTTTATGAAAAGGAGTAGCGCATGGCAAATAAATTATATGCAATGGAACAGCTGACGGAAGAGGTGGCAAAAGATGTAGCTGCCAGTCCGCAGGAATGGATGCGGTTCCTAAACACTGCATCCAGACTGTACAAATACACTTTTCCAGAACAGCTTTTAATTTATGCA
>NZ_CYZU01000015.1:40796-92285 GCF_001404335.1 Faecalicatena contorta | reverse complement strand
GGGACATTTCTGGAAGAACTGGACGAACAGAATCAGGAAGTCGAATTTCGGGAACTGATGACCAATAGTGTCTGGTATGTATTACTAAACCGGTGTGGACTGGATGCACAGGAATATCTGGATGCAGAGGATTTTCGGCATATTACGGACTTTAATCAGCTGATAGTATTAGGACATCTGGGAAGTGCAGTCAATGAGATCAGCAGACCAGTCCTGATGCAGATTGGACGATATGTGCTGAATAATCTGGAAAATGACCTGAAAACGGTTGCAAAAGAAAAAGAAGTAGTCTATAATGAATTTAACACGTTAATGCGTGAAAGTAATACAGATAACACAGAAGATAGAGAAGAAAAAAAGGAGGAAACAGACTATGAGAGAGATCAGTTACAGCCAGAACGGAGAGTATCAGATTCCAGATATCAGCCTGGAAGAGACGAGAGGAACCATCGGCAAGTACGGAATGATGCGGAAAGAGTATCTGAGAAATCACAAGGTAGCCAGGTTCAACATTCTGACACTGCAGAACCGTCTGGACAGTCATCTGATGGAGATCGACAGCCAGGCAAGACAGAGAGTAGACGACCTGATGAACGAACTTCTGGAGAAAGATCCGGCACCGGACAAAATGGCAGACGGGATGGCATGGACCAGACACATGAACCAGATCAAGGCACAGGCAGAGGAGCTGGTGATTCAGGAGATTATTTACAGTTAAGTCTGTTCCCAACAGAAGAGGAACAGTTAGGAGAAATAAGGAAAGCGGCAGCTGCATTGGAACAGCCAGCCGCTTTTCTTATTTCCGATGAAGTGGTAAATGATATTCTCCGCACGGGAAGCGGACAGAAAAATACACTGTTTCATATTACAGCAAGACTGATTGAAGGTCTGGATAATGAAGAAATGCGGAGTTTTCTGAAAGATGAATATGGAACTGGTGGCAAAGGATTTACCATAGATGGTCAGAAAATCAGTATCTGGTATGACAATGATGGTATCCGTATCCGGCGAGGGGACTCTGCCAGAAGAAACTTTGACCGCATGGTTACGTGGGAAGAAGCAGCGAACAGAATTCGGGATATGTATGAGGATGGAAATTACGTGGATAATTTGATTTCCAATAATGCCATTGAACAGGAGCAGGAAGAAATGACCAATCTTCTTGCACTTCATTTTCGGGATACTTGCAGAAACTGGGAAAAGAAACAATCATATTCAGACTGGCAGGATGTAGTGAGTGGAGCATGGACAGATCAAGAGGAAGCAGATGCGATTGTCTATCGTTTTGAATGGCTGCAGAAATATATGGATGAGAATCCGGGAGATTATCACCGCTGGGAGATTCAGCATAATCCGGAATATTTCCAACGCTTTCAGGATCTTCAGAGGGAGCGTTCCTGGGTAGACCAGAAATTTACGGTCGAACGTCCGGCACTATCCTTTATCACACAGGATGAAATTGACGCAGTGTTAAGAAGAGGCGGCATTACTGCAGGAGGACGTAACCGAATCTATGAGTATTTCATGGAACATCATGATATGAAAGATGCAGCTGAGTTCCTGAAAAATGAGTATGGAACAGGTGGTTCCTCACCCGGAATACCAGGAGCAGATGCTTCCGACGCATCCCATGATGCAAAAGGATTAAAACTTGCAAAAGGGAAAATTGGCAGTCCAGAGGTAGAAGTTTTATTAAAGTGGAACAAGGTTGCAGAACGTGTTCGCCAGTTAATCCGCACAGATGATTATTTGTCACCGGAAGAAATGGAAAAGTACGAAGAACGACAGGAAGCACAAAGACTGGCAGACCTGGAAGAAGCACAGCAGATGTTAGGAGAACAGCTGGAACAGGATTCTTTTACAGCGGAAGATATAACGGATCTGCGACTAGTTGATTCAGAATATATGTCCGGTACCAGAACAAAAATCTATGATTTTGCTTGCAAAGTTAAGGGAGAAGAGAATCGACTTCAATACACATTAGAATATCATGATGATGGAGAAGGTTTCACGATTCATACGGAAAAAGATGATATTTGGAATCGAATGTCAACACAAGAATTGGAACGTCTGGATGTAAAACTTGGACAAGAAGTACTTTATTATCATTATCACAACAAAACAGTAAATGCGGATACCTTAGATAAATTACGGGAAATCAAGGAAGAAATCATGGAGGAAGAGTCTTCCTATTTTACTGCTATTTCTAAACGTGTGTGGACAGATTATGATAAAAAAGAAAAAGAACTGTCGGGAGAAGCTGAGGTATTGGAAGAAAAAGAATCATTGGAAGAGATTAACGGAATAGCAGAACTGATTCCAGCAACGAACTTCCATATCACAGATGATGAACTTGGACAGGGAACACCGAAGGAGAAATTCCGAGCCAATATTATGGCTATTCAGCTGTTAAAAAAATGTGAGGATGAGAACCGCAATGCGACACCAGAGGAACAGGAAATCTTATCCAGGTACGTCGGCTGGGGAGGTCTTGCAGATGCATTTGATGAGACAAAATCTGCATGGGAGACAGAATATTTGGAATTAAAGACCGTCCTTACACCGGAAGAATATGCTGCAGCCAGAGCTTCCACATTAAATGCTCATTATACACAGCCGATTGTGATTGAAAGTATGTATCAGGTGTTGGAGAATCTGGGATTTACAAAGGGAAATATCCTGGAGCCATCTATGGGAGTCGGGAACTTCTTTGGAAAGCTTCCAGAGAATCTAAACCAGTCCAAACTCTATGGAGTGGAACTGGACAGCATCAGTGGCAGAATTGCTAAACTTCTCTATCCAGATGCCAATATCCAGATCAAAGGCTTTGAGAAGACGGATTATCCCAATGATTTCTTTGACGTGGCAATCGGAAATGTGCCATTCGGTGCATATAAGGTCAATGACCGTCAATATGACCGCTACAATTTTATGATTCATGATTACTTTCTTGCCAAGACTATAGATCAGTTACGTCCAGGTGGTGTAGCTGCGTTGATCACAACAAAGGGAACTATGGACAAGGAATCACCGGAAGTCCGGAAATATTTGGCAGAGCGTGCAGACCTGCTGGGGGCTATCCGACTGCCGAACACAGCTTTTAAGGCAAATGCAGGAACAGAAGTCAGTGCTGATATTTTGTTTTTCCAGAAGCGTGAGAGTTTCACAAAAGAGATGCCAGACTGGGTGAATTTGGAGAGTGATGCAAATGGGATTACCATTAACAAGTATTTTGTTCAGCATCCGGGATTGATTCTTGGTGAGATGAAAGAAGTGTCCGGTCCGTATGGTATGGAAACAACCTGTGCTCCAATGGAAGGAGCTGATCTGGAATTACAGTTACAAGAAGCTGTAAAACACATCAGAGGAAGCATGGTAGCGGCAGTAGATATAGAGGCAGAACTGGATGAGATGCCAGAGAGTATTCCGGCAGATCCGAATGTCCGAAATTACAGCTATACGGTGGTAGATGATCAGGTATATTACCGTGTCAATTCTTTGATGAATCAGGTGAAAATGCCTGCAGTCACTGCAGAACGTGTAAAAGGCATGGTTGCAATCCGTGATACCGTTCGTGAACTGATCGCCATGCAGATGGAAGAATTTGTCACAGACGAAGAAATCCAGAAACAGCAGAAAAAACTGAATCAGGTGTATGATACCTACACAGCAAAGTATGGAGTTATTGGAAGTAATGCTAACAAACGTGCATTTTCTGATGACTCTTCTTATTGTCTGCTGTGTTCCCTGGAAGACTTGAATGAAGATGGAACATTGAAGCGGAAAGCGGACATGTTCACCAAACGAACCATTAAAAAGGCGGTCGCTGTGACAAGTGTGGAGACAGCCACAGAAGCACTTGCTCTGTCCCTAAATGAAAAGGCTAAAATAGATCTTCCATATATGGCACAGTTGACCGGAAAGACCGAAGAGAAAATCACAGAAGAGCTGGTTGGAGTTATCTTCAAAAATCCACTGACAGACCAGTGGGAAAGCGGAGATGAATATCTGTCTGGAAACGTCAGAGATAAATTAAATACAGCGAGAACTTTTGCAGAGAATCATCCGGAATTCACACCGAATGTGCGTGCATTGGAGGCAGTTCAGCCAAGAGATCTGGAAGCGTCGGAGATTGAAGTGCGTATTGGAGCCACCTGGATTGAACCTTCGGATTATCAGGATTTTATGGTGGAACTGCTTCATACGCCGAGGTATCTTGCACAGAAGGAAATACAGGTAAAATTCTCTGAGGTAAATGGTGAGTGGAGGATTACAGGAAAGAACGCCGACAGTCCAAGAAATGCGTTTGCTTATGCAACGTATGGAACGGAGAGAGCAAATGCCTACCGGATTCTGGAAGATACCTTGAATCTAAAAGATGTTAGAATCTATGATAAAGTCGTAAATGACAATGGGGATGAAGTGCGAGTTTTGAATAAAAAAGAAACTATGTTGGCATCACAAAAGCAGGATGCCTTGAAGGCTGCATTCCAAGATTGGATTTTTAAGGATCAGCAGAGGAGAGAAAGGCTGGTAAGCGTGTACAATGAGCGTTTCAATAGTATCCGTCCCCGTGAATATGATGGTAGTCACTTGAGTTTTCCAGGAATGAATCCGGAAATAGAGCTTCGTCCGCATCAGAAAAATGCAGTCGCACATCAGTTATACGGTGATAATGTGCTTCTGGCACATGTAGTAGGAGCTGGGAAGACTTACGAAATGGTAGCGGCGGCAATGGAGAGCAAACGTCTGGGATTATCACAAAAGAATCTCTTTGTTGTGCCAAACCATTTGACAGAGCAGTGGGGAGCGGAGTTCCTGCAGTTATATCCAGGAGCAAATATTTTGGTAGCAACCAAGAAAGACTTTGAACCGGCAAACCGAAAGAAGTTCTGTGCCAGAATCGCTATGGGAAATTACGATGCTGTTATTATTGGTCATTCCCAGTTTGAGCGTATTCCAATCTCTGATGAGAAACAGGAAGCCATGCTTCAGAGGCAGATTGATGATCTGGAAATGGCAATCCAGAGTGCAAGGTATGAACAGGATGGTGGACGTTATACCGTCAAACAGATTGAAAAGACAAGAAAAACATTGCAGACAAGGCTGGAGAAACTGAATCAGAAAGAGAAAAAAGATCAGGTAGTTACGTTTGAAGAACTGGGAGTGGATCATTTATATGTAGATGAAGCACACAGTTATAAAAACGCATTTCTTTATACAAAAATGAGAAATGTAGCCGGGATTGCACAGAATGAAGCACAGAAGTCGGCGGATATGTTTAATAAATGTCAGTATCTGGATGAGATTACCGGAGGAAAAGGCATTACCTTTGCTACGGGCACACCGATTAGCAACAGCATGACGGAATTATATGTTATGCAGAGGTATCTGCAGAACAGCAAATTACAAAATATGGGACTTGGACTGTTTGATTCCTGGGCCTCCACCTTTGGCGAGGTAGTCACGAGCATTGAGCTTGCACCAGAAGGAACAGGCTACCGTGCAAAGTCAAGATTTGCAAGATTTTATAATATTCCGGAACTGATGAATATGTTTAAGGAGATTGCAGATATCAAGACTTCCGATCAGTTAAAGCTTCCTGTGCCAGAGGCGGAATATGAAACAGTGGTGCTGAAACCAACGGAACAGCAGAAAGAAATCGTAGAAAGTCTGGGGGAACGTGCAGAAGTTGTCAGAAACGGAGGGGTAGATGCTTCGGTTGATAATATGCTGAAAATTACCAATGATGGAAGAAAATTGGCATTGGATCAGCGTTTGGTGAACGAATTATTGCCAGATAATCCAGAAAGCAAAATATCAGTCTGTGCAGAGAAAAGTTATGAGATCTGGAAAGACACGGCAGCACAGAAATCTGCACAATTGATTTTCTGTGACTTGAGCACACCGAAAGGTGATGGCAGTTTCAATGTTTATGATGACTTGAAGCAGAAACTGATAGCGAAAGGTGTACCGGAAAAAGAGATTGCTTTTATTCATGATGCAAATACAGAAGCAAAGAAGACGGAGCTGTTTGGAAAAGTGAAATCCGGGCAGGTTCGTTTTTTGATTGGCTCAACAGCAAAGATGGGTGCCGGGACCAACGTGCAGGACCGTCTGATTGCGTTGCACCATCTGGATATTGGCTGGAAACCATCTGATTTGGAACAGAGGGAAGGGCGTATTATCCGTCAGGGAAATCATAATAAAAAGGTTCATATCTTCCGGTATGTAACTGAATCCACATTTGACAGCTACATGTGGCAGTTGGTTGAGAACAAGCAGAAATTCATTTCTCAGATTATGACCAGCAAAGCACCTGTGCGAAGCTGTGAAGATGTGGACGAAGCGGCACTTTCCTATGCAGAGGTCAAAGCTCTTGCAACCGGAAATCCAGCAGTAAAAGAGAAGATGGCATTGGATGTTGATGTGGCAAAATTAAAACTTTTAAAAGCCAACCACATGAATAACCAGTACCGCCTGGAAGATGATATTGCAAGGAATTTTCCACAACAGATTGCAAAACTGACAGAAATCATTGACAGCTACAAGGCAGACATCGCTCATTACTCAGAGCATAAAATCACAGATCCAGAGCAGTTTACTATGGAGATTGGCGGCAAAGAGTTCACAGAAAAGAAAGAGGCAGGAGCAGCACTTCTGGCGGTATGTAAAGATATTAAAGCTGTAGATGCTGCGATGGATATCGGAAACTATCAGGGATTCAATATGAGGATTCAGTTTGATGGATGGAGTAAAGAATTTATTCTATCTGTCAAACATGAGGCTGTCTCGAAAGTTCATCTTGGAGCAGATGCACTTGGAAATATTACTCGTATCAACAATCTGTTGGACAGTTATCCAGAGAAGCTTTCAGAAGCACAACAAAGACTGGAAACAGTATATGAACAGCTTGCAAATGCAAAAGAAGAGGTTGGAAAGCCATTTCCAAAAGAAGAGGAGTTGAACCAGAAACTGGAGCGACTGTCAGAATTAAATGCATTGCTCAATATGGATGAACGGGAAGATGCAGAAACAGAGGTGTCTGAATCAGATGAGAAAGAAGAAAGACCGACACGTGGTTCTATCCATGAAAAACTGCAGATTTATAAAGAAAAGAGTCAGCGGGAAAGTGAAACTGGCAAGGAAAACAGAAAACGGGACTTCGGTCTGGAATAAATAAACAGGAAAGATGGCATAATTTGGTAGAAGAAGGTTCTGCCTGTTATGCCATTTTTTAGAACACAGGAGGAATTTGAATGGCGAGAAGTATGATAACAGGAAAAGAAACGCAGAAAATGCAGGAATATACGCAGGAACGGATTGCTCAGGCAGAGCGTAGAGATATAGAATTTTCAACAGATGTAAAAGAACAGATTTTTGAATATGCGAATCTGATCGGCGAGGAAGAGAAAGTTAGGAATTTGGTAAGAAATCTGGCAGATGCAGTGAGTCAGGCAGATCAAGAAGGTGTAGAGGATTTGCTGGATGACGCAAGAATGGATATTCAAGAACTGCTGGATCCAACCATAGGTAAGCTGGAATTACGTGACTATGGATATACAGCAGAAGATATGGTGCCACTTAGAAAAGAAGCAGCCTTGGATTATCACAGAATGGGTTCTAAGATTTATTGCCTTGGAAGTGATGGCAGTAAAGGTGAATATGCGAGTAAAGAAATGATACAGGCACACGACGGTTTGTTTGGAATGGAATTGCAGATGTGGGAACGGATAAAGGATAACAACCTAGATTATGCAGAAGAAAATTTAGGAGCATTTCAGGAGCCTATGAGTGTCATTGAGCAGGAAGAAGCACTGAAATTATACGATGCAGGAGCAGATATCTATCTGATCACTAATTTTTCATCACCGATGTATGTCACAGAACGTATGGAAATTGAACGAGGACCAGAGCATTATCAGATGTCTATGACAGAACTGGAGCGTTTCCGTAACCTGGAATGGGAAATGCAGAAATATCCACAGATTCAGTCATTGAAAGAAGCAAACCTGTTGTTAGGAACAAGAAGGGTATTTGGTATTTATCAGATCCGGGATGATTCACCGGGCGAAAACTATGCTTTTATGAATATGAGTTTTATTGAAAGTCATGGTATGAAGATAAAAAAAGAAGATTACAAGCTGGTCTATGTTGGTGAATTATCAGGAAATATGTCACTGGATGATATTTTTGAAAGATTCAACATTGATAGACCGGAAGATTTCCGTGGGCATTCCCTGTCTGTCAGTGATATCGTAGTTCTGAATGACGGGGAAAAAGTAACTGCTCATTTTGTAGACAGTATCAGTTTTGAACAGCTAGATTCTTTCCTGAATCTGGAAGAACAGGTCCTTAGTGAACTGGCATATGAGGTAGGAGAACGTTACTTTGCTATTCAGAGAACAGAAGAAGGATATGATTATTCCTTTTACGATGAAGATTTCCGCTTGATGGATGGTGGCGTTTATGAGAATGATGAAATTTCTATTGAAGAAGCGGCGGAGGAACTTTTGGAAGACGAAGGCTGGACTGGAGAACGCATCCGTGGAGATTATGATCGGTTGATGGAGAAAGTAGAAGAAATGGATGAAGTTGTAATGGCAGAGATTCAGAAAAGCCAGGGCGAATATAAGCCATTGGCAAAGGTGGAGGAACTGGAAGAGGCCAATTATAACATGATTGATAATGTACTCAATAATATGCCGCCTAAGAAAGAAGCTTATCTGGAATATTATGCTGCAGAATGTGATGAAATTCATGATATGGGAGCTTATGAGAAAAGCACAGATGTGAAAGAAATCGCAGCAATCTATGAGAAGTACAGAGAAGATCCGGAAAACGCTTATAAAGGCAGTGGAATGGGGATTATTTATCGTGATCCGGAGGATAGCTTGTTTGATGAAACAGAACTGTTAATTGTAATGGGAACAACGATACACGGCGACTTCTTGGATAATGTGCGGTTTTTAAAAGATCAGCCGGTGGTGCGTGAAGGTTTGGAGAAGATTCATAAAGCATTGCCTGATTATAAATATATCCCGATTCAGGATGTGCGTGAGGCAATGTATCCGAAAAAAATGACAACAGAAGAACTGGCAGCAGCATTGGATGAGATTGCGGAAGACTTCGATCCGTATGACTATCGGGACCATGTAGAGCCAGGGCAGGATACCATACAGGAAGTCATGCTGGATCTGCAAAGTGGAAATGTTGGTTCTTATATTTCCTTTCTGAAGGATGTGATTGAAGAAGACTGTGAGCAGTCCGTGTGGGCAGGTGTTTTGCTGGAACGGCTGAAATCCTACGAACCAGATATATCCAAAGAAACAGAGCCGATGGTGTATGTGAATTACTGTGAAAAGCGAGAGCTGATGGAACCACGCTGTCAGAAGCTCTCAGATCTGGATTCCCGTACTGCACAGAAGGATAAGGAATGGTACGCAGACCGTAATCCGAGGACGGATGAGCCGATGGTAACAGCCCAGATGTTTTTTACTATATATTATGCGGAAAAAGGCGATAAAATGATGCAACATTTCAAAGGGAAAATAGATATTGGAACAGGAAATGGCGGTATTTTAAGTCAGCTGAAACTCCAAAATGAACTGAAACTTACGGATGAAAGCTGGATTGGTTATCTGAAAAACAAGGGAAATGAAGAGTTTCAGAAGTGTATGGAAGATCTGACCGATATGCAGAACCATGTGCTGCCATATTTGCAGAGCTTTTGCAGTCTGGAAGAAAAAAGTGTGCAGGAAAAGCAGGAACGGCAGGTTGCAGAAAAGCAGGACAGCAGAGTAGAAGCGTCAAGAGCAGCGAATGTGACAAAAGGGGATAATGACAAAGCTGTGAAAAAGGTAGTTTCGAGTATGCAAACAGAAAAGAATAAAGCAACTACGAAGGCAAAGAAGCCATCTATTCATGAACGACTGGAAATCAATAAGAGAAAAATCCAAGAAAAGCAGGGAAAAGATGAGCTGGAGAGAGGAGCTGATCGGGATGTAAGAACGGTATAAATTTATAGAAAGGCACTTGGCTCCGTTTTGGACATAGCAAAAGTGCTGACAGTGACGAACGAAGATGTGCTGCCTGCTTATTTGCAGAGAGTATCTGATTTTGAAGACTGCCTACTTGCAACTTGTACGAAGGAGAATCAGTGTGATGCGATTGTGACAAGGAATAAAAAGGATTTTCTTTCCTTTTGGATTACACTGCTTTCTCCGGAAGAACTGCTGAATATTTATTCGTAAAAATATGTTTTTACAATCGGCAGCAGAAGGAAAGTTGAATGATAACCCCGATCCAGCATACTGCAAAATATAAAAATTTTATAACAAAGTGGAAAACCCTGCGTAGGATCAGAAATGTTCTCACAGGGTTTCATGTATCTAATAAAATATAGAAATTTAGCGGATTTCTGCTAGAATAAGAAAAACTGTTAAAAAAATATCGTGCATAGATCAAAAAGACTATATATGGGCGACCTTTTAAAGCCGATTTATATAAAATAGAAGAAAAAAAGGTGGTCGATACCGTGGATATAAAAACAGCGGTCATATATCGGTTAAACGATCTGATTAAGCAGAAAGATATCACAGTGAATGAAGCGGCGGTGCGCTCAGGCGTCCCGCCTTCAACACTGAAAAATATTTTGTATGGACAAAGCAGGAATGCTGGCGTAGTTACAATTAAAAAGATATGCGATGGATTGGATATTACAATACAGGAATTTTTTGAAGATCCCATCTTTGCAGATTTGGAACCGGAGTTATAGGAACAGGTAAATAATCTTAGGATTCAGATTCTGCAAGATGGTTTTTTTATGGGAAAGGGTTAGAAGAAACTAACACTGGAGGATGAATATGTGTAAAATAGCAATTTGCGACGATGATAAAGAATACAGGGAGAAAATAAAGACGGTCATAGAAACGGAAGGGATTCTGTCTTCGAATGAGATACGGTTTTATGAATATGAATCAGGAAAAGAATTATTGGAAGATGCGGATATTTTGCATGATCTGATTTTTATGGATATGCGTATGCCTGGATTGGATGGAAATAAAACAGTACTGAAGCTGAGGGAATATAATGAAGCAGCGATATTGGTGTTCTGCTCCGGATACTTTGAGCCGACTTCAGACAGCATCAATATTGGGCAGCCGTTCCGGTATATTATGAAAGACTTGCATGACAGAAGTCTGAAAAGGGAAATCCCTGCGATTTTATCAAAAGTAAAATTGCACTGTGGAGATTCTTCCGTGACGGTTACATCAGCGGGAAGAGTAATTCGTATCTATACGGAAGACATTTTATATATCTGTCTGGCGAAAAGGGGTTGCTCTATATACGTTGCTAGGCAGGGGGAGATAGATGAGATACATTGTAAGGAATCTTTAGGCGATTTATATGAACGTCTGGCCGGAAGGGGATTTGAGTATGCACATAACAGTTATATTGTAAATCTGGCGAAAGTGGAAGGATTGGAAAAGAATGTGGCGCTGCTACAGATGGGAATCCAATTGAATGTTTCAAGGTCGAGAAAAGGTCAGTTTGCTGACGCTCTGATCATGTTTCTTGGGGAAAGGAACGGCATGGTATGATAGTAAGAGATTTTTTGATCTGCCTTCTTCAGATGTATCTGTTGGAAGATCTGGAAAAGAACATGCTTCCATACAGAAGAGAAAACTTTTGGGGAAAATTTCTCGTATATTTTGTCGTAGCGCTGATAATGCTCGGAATCAACCACTTGGAATCCTCAATATTTAATATGGTAATGATTCCGGTAACGTATATGATTGTGTCAATGGTTGTGTTCCGGGGAAATATATGGAAGAAGCTGGTTATAGTATGCTGCTATTATGTGCTGGCAATTATTCCTGAATTTCTCTTTGCAACGCTTACGAATGCGTATGGCGTGACTGGTGCATCTGAGGGTTTTGGGACGGAAATAGAAAAAACATTAGCGCTACTACTGATGAGTACCATGACATTTCTGTTTATTAAATGCATTAATCAGGTAACGAGAAAAAGGGATTATCTGACGATTGAGAATAAAACTTTTACTGTGCTGCTCATGCTGCCAACCGCTACGATCATTATATTAGGATGTGTGTTTTATTCAAATATTTCTTTTGAAGGAATGAACAGGGTTATGGTTCCGGTAGGAGCTTCGCTGCTGCTATTGACGAATATCTTCATTTTCTCAGTGTTTGACCGGTTTGTAGAGAAATCAGAAGAAGTGAAGAAGATGGACCGGCTTTACCAGAAAAGCAGGGCGGAGATTGCTAATTTACAGTATATGAATAAGGTCAATGAGGATAACAGGGCATTCTTACACGATATAAATAAATTCATTTGTACAGTAGCCGGTTTGATGGAAGAAGGAGAAAATCAAGAGGTTAAGGAGATTATGGAACATTTAGGTGTCCGGATTCAGAGCCTTCAAAAAGGTGTGTATTGCGAACACCCGATCTTGAACAGCATCCTGTGCGAAAGGAAATTCCTTGCGGAATCTAAAAATATTTCCTATAAGATTACTCTGGGTAATGATCTCAGGCTGGACTTTCTGGAAGAACTGGATATGATCTCAATCGTAGGTAATCTTTTGGATAACGCACTGGAAGCGGCAGAAAAGACAAAAGATGGCCGATATGTGGAATGCAGGATGTATATGGGAAATGAGGAACATTTCCTTGTTATGGAATTTTGCAACGGGTATGTTGTTCCACTGTTAAAGGACAAGGACCGGTACATAAGCACCAAAAGAGATGCAGACAGTCACGGGATCGGACTGCATACGGTGGGAAAACTGGTTAAAAAGTATGCGGGAATTATGAGAGTGGAGGCCGGAGAACGGGAGTTCTCTGTTAAGCTTATCTTTACAATAAAATAAAGATGTGCAAAAATCGCCCAAAAAGTTACCGTTTTTGCCACGGTAATTGAAAAGAGGGCGATTTTTGTGTAAACTTTCGGAAAAAAGGAGGCTTTGTAACTATGAAAAAAATAATCAGAAAAAACCTGGGAATCAAACTGCTTGGAGCTGTAAACTGTCTTGCACTCTGCTTGACGGCGTATACGGCAAATCTGGCGTGCAACTGGCTGTACTATCAGGAAGATGAGCCGGAAGAAGTTAAGAAAATGAGGAAATTCTAGTGTGGAAAAAAATGGCTGGTCGGCTTTTTGAACTACAAAGCAGGAATGGGATTCTTGAAGAGAAAGACCGCAGGCTGTATGAATATGCTTACGGCGTACTGCTGGGCAGGGTGGTAATATACCTTATCATCGTCATACTTGGCATCATAACGGGGAATTGGATGGAGATGATAGTCTTTTTATTGCCCTTTACTGTTTTAAGGCAGTATGCCGGAGGGATTCATTTGGAAAAGGCAGGGGGCTGCATGGCTGTTTCCGGTATCCTTGTCCTTCTATGCAGTCTGTATCTGGCGTCTGCTCCGGCTGTAATATGGCAAATGCGGATCATATGGTTTGTCGCGGTTGGCGTTATATTTATCATGGCGCCGGTAGATGCCAGCAGCAAGAAGTTGGATGCGAAAGAGAAAAAAGTTTATGGGATGCGCGCGAGGGTAATTTTAGTTATTGAATGCGCGATAGCAGGTGTTTTTTCTGTGATTGGATATTCCCTGATCGTAAACGGGATTATGGTAGCGCATATTGTTTTGGCGTCTGGTTTAATATTAGGATGGACCAAAATTTTTTTTGATAAAGAGTTAGAGTGAACTAATCCATGATAGGAATAAGAAATACCTGGGAAAAGCGTATTGCAAAAGGATGATAAACAGAACAAAAAGAACATGATACAAGAGGAATATAAAAGTGAATTTGAAATTGATAAAAAATACAGAAAATATCAACAAAGAGAAAATAACCTTGTTCTGCCTGCCGTTTGCAGGAGGCGGTGCTTCTGCTTATAACCAGTGGGCGAAAAAGATGCAGGGGAAAGTAACGGTATGCCCAGTTCAGCTTCCGGGAAGGGAAGAACAGATCATGGAGAAACCGTATATAGATATGTCGGTTATGTTAGATGACCTGGAAGAGGCTGTAAGAAAGGTTGTGTACGGACCGTATGCCTTATGGGGACACAGTATGGGTGGGAAGATCGCCTATGAGCTGGAAAAACGGTTGGAGGCAGCGGGATATACTGCAAAATGCCTGTTTATTTCCGGCAGCCGGGTTCCTAGTATTCCGGAGCCAAATCCAATCTATCATCTTCCGGATGAAGAGTTTAAGAGGGAACTGGGGAGATTTGAAGGGACGCCCAAGGAGGTACTGGAGAACCAGGAATTGCTGGATTTCTTTCTGCCTATGCTGCGGGCAGATTTTACCATGGATGAAACGTATTATGACAAGGCGGGAATAGTGCTGCATACGCCTATCGCTGCATTTGGCGGAGAAAAGGACGGAGAAGCGGATGAGAGTGCGATCTTGGAATGGGGAAAGTATACGGACAATGATTTTAACTACCGGATATTTCCGGGAGGACATTTTTATCTGCGGGATTGTGAAGACGAAGTAATAAGTGAGGTCATGAGACTGCTTTAGAGAATGAAAAATGGAGATTAAACGATACGGAGAAAAGGAATTTCTGTCAGCAGACAAACTTTATATCCGTGAAAATGAGATACATATATGGTGTATCCGCTGGCCTGAAATGACAGATTTCTGGAAGAACCATGAATATATCCTGAGTGGGCAGGAATTGGAGCAAGCCGGAAGATTCCGTTTTCCTGAAGACAGGATGCGTTATATAGCCGGGAAGGTTGTCGTGCGGATCCTCTTAAAAAGATACTTAGATATGGAAACGATTGATTTTTCTGTCAATGAACTGGGTAAGCCTTATCATAAAGAAATCGCAGGAAAGCAGACAGTCAATTTTAATATTTCGCATTCGGGGGAATTCATACTGGAGGGATTCGCTGTCGGAATGGATATCGGAGTGGATGTGCAGGAAATGGCAGGATGCCCGGATTACAGGGAGATAGCCGGGAATTTCTATACGGCAGAAGAAGCGGAAGATGTAATAAATGAGGGACCGGAACTGTTTTTCCAGTATTGGGCGGCGAAAGAAGCGTATGTAAAAGCGATCGGTATTGGATTGGGAAGAGGAATGGATTTCTTCTCTGTCAGAAACGGGGAAATTACAGAAAAAGGCAGGAAAGGCCAGGGATGGCATTTGTATCCGGTAAAGATTGAGGGATATGCTGCGTATGTGGCGGCGCATAAGAAAGGAGACAAATCAAATGAGTTATAAGAAGGATATGAGCAAATACGAGCATCTGGAAGGATGGGAACGATGCGGCTTTGGAGAGCAGCTTGATAAGTGGGCGGAAAAATATGGAGAAAGAACTGCGGTCACGGACAGCGAAGACGAGATCAGTTATATGGAATTAAAGCAAAAAGCAGATTGTCTTGCGGCAGCTTTTCTGCGTAAAGGGATTTTAAAGGGAGACAAAGTGCTTGTGCAGCTTCCGAATAGGATTTCTTTTGTGATCGTGTTTTTTGCGCTTTCCAAGATTGGGGCGGTGCCAATCATGATGCTGCCGGCCCACAGGGAGGCGGAACTGGAAGGAATTATTGAACTGGCAAAGCCGGCCGCTTATATTGTGGTGGAGAAATATCTGGGATTTTCATATGTGCCGATGGCAAATGCGATGAAAGAGAAATATTCATGTATCCGGCATATATTTGTAGATAGCGAATCCGGGGATATCAGTGGAATGATTGCGGAAACGTGTGGAGAAAATGGAGCATTTCCGGCTGTGGATGGGTATGAAACGGCGGTGCTTTTGCTGTCCGGCGGGACGACAGGGGTTCCGAAACTGATTCCGCGCACCCATACGGATTATATGTATAATGCCCGCATGTCCGCGAAGAGATGCCGCTTGGATAGCAGTGACGTTTATCTGGCGTCTCTTCCGGTAGCTCATAATTTCCCATTATGCTGCCCGGGGCTTTTAGGCACGCTGGACGTGGGAGGAAAAGTTGTGCTTGCGTCTGCGACCAGCCCGGATGATATCCTTGACGCAATTACAGAGGAAGGTGTCACGATAACGGCATTGGTTCCTGCTATGGTTACTGTGTGCATGGAAATGCTGGAATGGGATGAAAATTATGATATATCCAGCCTGCGGATTTTGCAGGTGGGCGGCGCAATGCTGGAAGATTCCCTTGCGGATAAGATCATTGAAGAATGGCCGTGTAAACTGATGCAGGTATTTGGTACGGCGGAGGGGCTACTGTCCTTTACTAGCCCGGAGGATGAAGGTTCCCTGATCGCAAGATGTCAGGGAACTCCGGTGTCTCCTGCGGATGAAGTGAAGATTGTGGATGAAGAAGATAAGGCCGTACCGGAAGGAGTTTTTGGGGAATTATTATCCAGAGGCCCGTATACGATTGATGGTTATTATATGGCGGAGGAAGCGAATAAAAAGAGCTTTACGCCGGACGGATTTTACCGGACGGGCGATAAAGCTATGTGGACGAAAGACGGAAGGTTACGTTTGGGCGGGAGGATCAAAGAGCAGATTAACCGCGCCGGAGAAAAGATCATGCCTTCAGAGATTGAAGCTTACCTTTGCAGGCATTCGAAAATCAAAGAGGCAGCCGTTGTCGGCGTTCCGGATGAAACCCTTGGAAACCGGATATGTGCATTCCTTGTGACCGATGATGAAGCCGGGATTGATTTACAGGAAATCCACAGGTTCCTGCGGGAAATAGGCATTGCGGCGTATAAAATGCCGGATCAGATAGAACGGGTAGAGACATGGCCGCTGACCAGCGTAGGAAAAATAGATAAGAAAGCATTAGAACGGATGGCGCAGGAAAAATAGAAGGAGACAGAATCATGGAATATATAGAGATAAAGGAACAGATCAAACAAAAGCTGCCGGTAGCCAGAGATTTGGGGGATTCCGAAAATCTGCTGGAGCTTGGGCTTTCATCCCTGACGATCATGCGTCTGGTAAACCAGTGGAGAAAACAGGGGGTTAAGGTTTCATTCGGTTCATTGATGGAAAATCCTACCCTTGAAGGCTGGTGGGCGCTGATCCAGCGCAGCATGAAGAAAAAAGCGGGCAAAAAACGGGCGCAAGAATCTAAGATAACGCCGGAAAAGGATATGAAACAGCCGTTTCCTTTAACAGACGTACAGTATGCATATTGGGTTGGCAGGGATGAAGAACAGGCTCTTGGAGGAATAGACTGTCATGCGTATTTAGAGTTTGATGGGGGAAATATAGATCCGGAGCGTCTGGAAAAAGCATGGAATGTGCTGCAGTATCATCATCCCATGCTGCGTGCCTGCTTTTTGGAAGATGGGACACAGAAAATCCTGGATAAGCCGTATTGTGAAAAAATAAAGGTTCATGATTTTTCACGGATGTCATCTGAGGAAGCAGAGGTAATGGCAGTATCTGTCAGAGAACGTTTATCCCATCGGAAGCTAAAGATCGAGGAAGGCGAAGTGGCAGGAATAGAGCTTACGCTTTTTCCTGAAAATAGGGCACGCATGCACGTGGATATGGCACTTTTGGTTGCCGATGTACAGAGTTTGCAGATCTTATTGAGGGATTTGGCGGCTGCCTATCGCGGAGAAAGCCTTCCGGCAGAATCAAAAGGGTGGAATTTTGCTTCTTATCTGGAACGGCAAAAAGAGGAAGATAAGGAAGAGAGAAACAATGCAGAAGGATACTGGAAAAAACGCTTGGAACATTTGCCGAAAGGGCCAGGCCTGCCACTGGCAAAACGGCCGCAGGAAGTGACAAAGACTGTATTCAACCGCAGGATTGTAAGGATTGGCAAGGAAGAGTGGGCTCATCTGCAAGTACGGGCAAAGGAATACCAGACAACTCCGGCAATGGTTCTTCTTACTGCATATGCGACGGTTTTGGAACGGTGGAGCAGGAATCATCGTTTCCTTATTAATATTCCATTGTTTAACCGGAAAACAGAGCAGCAGGGATTGGAAGACGTGATAGCAGATTTCACTACACTGTTATTGCTGGAGATTGACTGCGAAGGGAATCCGACGTTTGCAGAATTGCTAGACAGGATCCAGAAGCAGCTCCATGAGGATATGAAGTATACGGCATATTCTGGCGTGCAAGTCCAGAGAGACCTTGCACAGATGTATGGAGACGCATCGGCAGTGGCGCCGGTTGTTTTTGCCTGCAATCTGGGAACGCCGTTGGTAAATGATACGTTCCGGAAAGAACTGGGGCAGTTTTCCTATATGATTTCCCAAACGCCGCAGGTGTGGAATGACTTCCAGAGTTATGAAGATGAAAATGGCGTACAGCTTACATGGGACAGCGTGGATAAGTTATTCCCGGAGAATATGATCCCGGATATGCTGGAGTGTTTTGAGAATCTTCTGCATGAATTGGGAAAGAAGGACTGGAATCAGCGATTTGATGTGCTTCCTGAAAAAAGAAAAAGAGAAATTGAAGATACAGCGCGTACAGGAGTGCCGGAGCGTGTGGAATGCCTGCATTGGGCTGTTATGAACCATGCGGAAGTTTGCCCGGAAGATATTGCGCTTATTGATGCGGGAAGCGGAAGATCGGTTTCCTATGGGGAATTAAAAGCACGGGCGACAGCAGTGGCGGCAGGGATTTCAGAAAAGGATATTAAGGGAGTCCCAGTTGCACTTACCCTGCCGCGCGGGATAGAACAGATCGAGGCGGCATTAGGAATTTTGCTTTCCGGAAATTCATACCTTTCGGTCAGCTTAAGCCAGCCTAAAGATCGGAGAGCGTTAATCCATGAGAAGACGGGAGTCCGCTATGTGGTCACGAATCGGGAATTATCCGAAAAACTGGACTGGCCGGAAGGTACGGAAATCCTTGTGATGGAAGGTATGGAAGAGGGACAGGAAAATGTGAGACTGCCAGAGGTGTCGCCGAAGGACAGCGCCTATATCATCATGACGTCAGGCTCTACAGGTGTTCCGAAGGGTGTAGAGATTGCGCATGAAAGCGCATGGAATACGGTTCAGGATATTAATGAAAAGTACCATGTGACAAGTGCAGATCGGGCGCTGGCTGTATCAGCTATGGATTTTGACCTGTCGGTATATGATGTTTTTGGAATTTTAGGCGCAGGAGGAACATTGGTATTGCTTCCAGAGCAGGAGAGAAGGAATGCGGATTACTGGCTGGAACAAGTGTTGAAATATCAGATTACCGTTTGGAATTCAGTGCCGGTGCTTCTGGATATGCTTTTGATACGGGCGGAATCCATGAAACAGAAACTGCCGATCAGGGCGGTTATGCTTTCCGGAGATTGGATTGGGATGGATCTCCCGCAGAGGGTTGCGGCATGGACAGAGGATTGCCAGTTTGTCGCTATGGGAGGAGCTACAGAGGCAAGTATCTGGTCCAATTATCAGAATGTTACCCTGCCGATGCCGAAAAACTGGAAATCTATTCCTTATGGAAAGCCACTCAGATATCAGGCATATCGTGTTGTGGATGAGTATGGAAGGGATTGCCCTTACTGGGCAGAAGGCGAACTCTGGATTGGCGGTTTTGGTGTAGCAAAAGGATATAGGGGAGATTCTGCGCTTACGGGGCAGAAATTTATCACAGATCAGTATGGAAGATGGTATCGGACCGGAGATCTCGGAAGAATCTGGGATGATGAGACAATTGAATTTTTGGGAAGAAAAGACCATCAGGTAAAGATCCGCGGACACAGGATTGAATTGGGAGAAATTGAACATGCGATTCAGGAGTTTCCGGGTGTGGCTCATGCAGTTGTTGATACAGTTAGTGATGGTCATGGCAATAAAACGCTGGCTGCTTATATCGGAGCGCCGATACAGGAAGATTCTAAAGTTACAACGTATTTGTACGGCACAGATATCTTTGGCGGAGGCTGGAAAGAACTGAAGGATGATGTCAGCAATTGGCAGATGCAGCAGGAACGGAAGACAGCATACAAAAATTTCCTTGCCTATGCAGACCAGAGATGTGTACAGCTTATGCTGGAGACACTCATAGAGTTAGGCATTTTTGTATCAGAGAAGGAAGTTCTTTCGCAAAAGGAAATTTTTGAAAAAGGGAGCATTACGGAAACACAGAAGAATACTGTGGCAAGATGGTTGGAAATTTTAAAGAAGGAAGGAATCCTGAGAGAAGAGGACGGCAGACTATCGCGTACCGGGAAGGAAGTGGCTGTACCGGAAAAAGCTGGAGATGCGGAAACGTATTTTAAGAAACTGAAGCCGTATCTGAAGCATATGGTTACTGGGAATGAAGTTCCGCTGGACGTATTCTACCAGAAAGAGCCGGCTTTGGCTCCGAATATGCTGCTTCGGAGGATTCCGGGCTGCGAGGAAACAGTGGAAAGACTGGTGCAGGGATTAAGGCTTCTGGCAGAAGAACGCAGAAAAGAGCCACTCCAGATTATAGAAATTGGTACAAGGGACACTGCAATTACAAGACAGTTTTTGAATGCACTGGAAGATGTAAGCGTGGCTTATACATATGCGGATTCTTCAAAATATTTTCTGCAGGAAGCAGAGAAAGAACTTGCGGGATATGAGAGAGTCGAGTTTGAGATGCTGAATCTGGAAGAAGGCATGGATAAGCAGCAGATGTCCTTGCATAGTTATGACGTTGTGATATCGGTAAATGCTTTACATAGAAATATTGATGCTGCGGATGCGGTAAAGAAAGTAGCGGAATTACTGAAGCCAAACGGAATATTGCTGATGACTGACCTTGTGGTAAGGACATACCTTCAGGAACTTACAGCGGCTTTTTTGGAAAAGGGTTTTGCGGATATTCGGGACAAGAGAAAAGAAGCAGGGCTGGTTACCCCGGACTGCCTGCTGTGGAGAGAATGTTTATCAGAGGCAGGATTGGGCGAAGACTGTGCTGTGACAGAGAGATATGGAAGATGTATATGCTGCAGCAGACAGCAGGCGTCTGTCCTGTCCTATCATAATGGAGCACTAAGGGAATATCTGTCAGAAAAACTGCCGGAGTATATGGTTCCACAGAACTATCATTTCATGGAGCAGCTCCCAACATTGTCCAATGGGAAGATTAACAGGAAGCAATTGCGGGAAGATTTTAAAGAAGAAACTGCGGTTATCCGATTTTCAAAGGCAACGACAGAAACAGAAGAAAAGCTTTTAGATATCTGGAAACAATTATTTGGATATGAAAATATCGGAATTGAAGATAATTATTTTAGCCTTGGGGGAGACTCGCTGATTGCCACAAGGTTGATCTCGGAAGTACAGACAACCTTCGGCTGCAAAATAACGATCAGTACGATTTTTGAAAATCTGACCGTAAAATCTCTGGCAAAAGCTATTGAACAGTCCGAACAGAAAGAAGATACACTGCAGATCAAACCGAATCTGGAGGAAGCATATCATCCGTTCCCATTAACCGATGTGCAGTATGCTTACTGGCTTGGCAGAAGCGGATTGTATGAATTGGGAAATGTTGCAACGCACTGTTATTTTGAACTGGATGCAGACGGCCTTGATACTGAGTGCGCAGAGGCGGCATGGAATCTGTTGATACAGAGGCATGGGATGATGCGTGTTATTATCCAGCCGGATGGTATGCAGCGCATACTGGAGAATACTCCACAGTATCATATTGACGTGACGGATATCCGACAATTGGAAGTGACAGAAAAAGAAAAGGCATTGGATGAAAAACGGGCAGAGATGTCTCATCAGGTAATTCAGACAGATGAATGGCCTCTGTTTGATGTGCGAATCACTAAAATAGAGAACCAGAAGCATAGAATCCATATCAGTTTTGATAATATTATCTTTGATGGCTGGAGTATGTTCCATCTCTTAAATGAGTGGGCAGAAGTATATCGAAATGGAAAAGCGGAAATGCCGATTACTTTGTCTTTCCGGGATTACGTGCTGGGACTGGAGCAGATAAAGTCTACCTCTGCTTATGAGAAAGATAAAAAATATTGGGAAGACCGGGTGGAGACTTTTGCGGACGCACCGGATCTGCTGCTTGCAAAGAACGAAAGCCAGATTACAGAGCAGCGTTTCTGTCGCCGGAGCGCAAAACTGTCACAGAAAGAATGGCTGTCTGTAAAAGACGCGGCGGGAAGACTGGAGGTAACGCCTTCTGTTCTTTTGATGAGTGCTTATGCGGAGACTCTCCGCTTGTGGAGCAGTAATAAGGATTTTACACTTAATCTGACGCAGTTTGACCGGAAACAATTGCATCCGGAAGTGAACAATCTGGTTGGAGATTTTACAACACTGACATTGCTGGAGATAAAGAATGCAGGGAATAATTTTGCGGAAAGGACAAAGGCAATTCAGAAGCAGCTTACAGAAGATCTGGAGCATACAGCTTATGGCGCGGTTGAACTGGAGCGCGAATTAAAGAAAAAGACTGGAAATATGCGGGGCGCTATTATGCCGGTAGTGTTTACCAGTGGTCTTGGCGTGGAGCAGTGGAATGAAGGCAAGTGGCTTGGAAAACTGAATTATAACATTTCACAGACACCGCAGGTGTGGCTGGATCATCAGGTGGTTGAAATGGATGGCAGCTTATGCCTGTTCTGGGATTCTGTAGATGAATTGTTTTATCCGGGAATGCTGGATGAGATGTTCCGGGCATATACCGGCCTGCTTCATACGCTGGCAGTTCATCCGGAGATCATGCAGGAAAAAACGGCAAGTTTGGTAACAGCGGAAATTTCAGATAAACGGCGTCAGGCGAATGAAACGGCGATTGAATTTGAAGAGAAAACATTGGATGGATTATTTTTGGAGGCGACAGACAGATTCCCGGATAAGGAGGCGCTGGTAACGTGCAGCAGGCGGATGACATATAGGGAGATAAAAGAAGAGGCGTTTTACATTTCCGGGCAGTTGAAGAGCATGGGAATAAAAAAAGAAGAGACGGTAGCTGTATTTATGGAAAAAGGGTGGGAGCAGGTAGTTGCTGTTTATGGAATCATGTTTGCCGGAGCCGCATATCTTCCGATAGATATCCATAATCCGAGAGAACGAGTTGAAAAGATTCTCCGTGACAGTGGAACAAGAATCATTCTTGTGCAGAATCAGGCGGATGAGCAGGATACCGAATGGATGCACGAGTGGGATTGTATTCCTGTGTCGGGATTAAAAGGTAATTCTGAATACAAAGCACAGGAGAATAAGGTGGGAGATCTTGCGTATGTGATCTATACGTCGGGAACAACCGGGACGCCGAAAGGAGTAATGATTACCCACCATAATGCAGTTAATACAATACTGGATATCAATGCACGCTATCAGATTACTGAGCAGGATACTGCGTTTGGAATTTCTAATCTTCATTTTGACCTGTCTGTTTATGATGTTTTTGGCATTTTAGGCGCAGGCGGAAAATTGGTCCTTCCAGATCCGGAATATGGAAAAGATCCGGCACATTGGATTCAGTGGATGAATCAGGAGAACATTACCGTATGGAACAGCGTGCCAGCTTTTGTAGAAATGCTGGCTGAATATGAGGAATATCAAAGACAGGTAACTTCACAATCACTGAGGTTGGTAATGATGAGTGGCGACTGGGTTCCGGTGTCACTTCCGGGGAGAATCCGTAATCTGTTCCAGAATGTTGAGATTGTTGCTCTTGGAGGTGCAACAGAAGGCAGTATCTGGTCCAATCATTTCGAGATCCCAGAGGTCGTGCCGGAAGATTGGAAGAGTATTCTGTATGGGAAACCGCTTGCAAACCAGAAGTATTATGTTCTGGATCAGAATATGGAAGATTGCCCTGACTGGATACCGGGAACGCTTTATATTGCCGGAGATGGCGTCGCGCAGGGATATTTAAACGATAAAGAAAAAACAGAGGAAAAATTTGTTGTCTTAGATAGAACTGGGGAACGGTTGTATTGTACAGGGGATATGGGACGGTACTGGAATGACGGTAATATTGAATTTCTTGGAAGACTGGATAATCAGGTGAAAATCAATGGGTATAGGGTAGAGTTGGGCGAAATTGAAGCTGCGATTAATAGATTTGTTGGCATAAGACAAAGTAAGGTTGTGTGTGTTGATAAGAAAAATTTAATAGCTTTCTATTGCGAAAACGAGCAGGTGGACAGAGATAGATTAAAAAAATATCTAAAAAAAGTATTACCGTTATACATGGTTCCAATAAAGTTTGAAAAAATAAACATCTTACCACAAAGCAAGAACGGAAAGATAGATGTAGGAAATTTATATAAGCGCGCACTTGCTATATCAAAAGACAAGCATATAAAAAGCAAAAAGGAGCCTATAACAGCTGAAGAAAGGAAATTGGCAATAATTTGGCAGAGGGTTTTGGAAGGCGAAAATGTGTCTGTGTACGATAATTTCTTTAGCTGTGGTGGAAATTCATTAAAAGCAATTCAATTGGTTAATGAGATTAATAAAGACTTTCAAAAGCAAATTGCTATAAACGAATTGTTTGAAAATTCGACAATAGAAAAATTGGCAAAACTATTAACAACATCGACTGATGAGCTAGAAAGCGATGAGCAAGAAGAAGGTTTTTTATAATAATAGAGAATCTTACTTTTGGGAATAAAAGAAAAAATGTTACTCCTAAAAGTAAGAGACTTTCTTCGAATATTGGACATATTAGAATGGGAGGCAGATTTATGAGCTTAAATACAATTGGAATTTTGGGTTGTGGAGGGCATATAGGGAAATACGCGACTGAAAAGTTGCTAAGATTGGGTTTTCAAGTTTTGGGTGCACAAAGAAATAGTGTTACATATTTTGATGATTATAAGAATTATTCATTTACAAATATTGATGTAATGGATAAGGGACAGCTAGATGGTTTTGTTGAGAAATGCGATATAGTTATCAATTGCATAAGTCCTTCCCATTTATATGGGAAAATCGTTAAAGACGCCGTATGCAAGAAAGATAAGATATATATCGATCCTTCTGATATGAGTTTTGAGCAAGAGGAAAGAAATGTAACTGGAAAATGTGTAACATCTTGTGGATATATTCCTGGTATTTCCGAATTTTTACCATATATCGTTGCACATAAACAGTTCGATAAAATAAGAAGAACTGTTATATATCAGGGTGGTTTTGATGGTTGTTCACCAGGAGCATTTGTTGATATGATTCTGGGCGCTGCGAATAAGAACCTTTTTGGAGATTCTTATATTTTACATGGGAATATATGCCCTTTGTCAATAAATATTAAAAAGACATATGAAACTCCCTTCTCAAAAAATAAAGTTATTTTTAAGCCACTTATAAATAGAGATACAATTAGATTACAGAAAAAAATTGGTTCGGATCAGCAATATTTCTTTTGTGCATATGACAATATGGAAACACTTCGCTTTTTTATGAAACTGCTTATTGAAGGATCAAGGTATGAATCTAATGTTGCTGCTGAAAATATTAAGCGAAAATTATACGAGAGAATAGAGCAGGATGAAACTTTTGGGAAGGAGGAAGTAGGTGCATATTTATTTTTTGAATTAATTGGAGAAAAATCAGGATATGAAAAATGTATATCGGGGAAATTATTTTTAAAAAATGTGAATAGGTTGTGTGGTAATTTTTTGGGTGAAGTTGTGAAAGAAATTGCTATGAGTCCGGGAAAGGTATTATCAGGGTTAAACTATGGATTTGAAATTTTGAATCCAGAATATTTAGAGAAAATTTCAACTGAATTGGAAAATGGAGAATATATGAAAATTAATGAGATACCAATAAAAAATAAGATAGCTATTGAAGAGTTTATAAGATGAATTTAAGAGGAGAAAAAATGGAAAGAATAATGCAAGAAATATGGAAAGAAGTTTTGAAACTTCAGAAAATGCCGTCAATTGGAGATTCATTTTTTGATTTAGGGGGCAATTCTTTTTTGGCAGTTCAAGTTATAGCTATTTTAGAAGAAAAATATGGAAAGACAATAGATATTATTGCATTTTATGAGTGCGAAACTATAGAGAATTTAGTTGCCAGAATCGAGAATAAGGAATCGTTGGACTAAAGACATCCCAATAAATAAAATAGAATTGGAGAAAAAATGAAAACAGAGAAATTGATATTAAATTATCAAAGAAGAGGAATTAAATTATCGGTCAGTGATAATAAATTACATTTTTCTGCACCTCAAAATATACTTACTGATGAGGATAAAGACATTTTAAAGAAAAATAAGAAAGAAATTATAAAATTTCTATTAGATCACACAGAAAGTGAAATCATTGTTGACGAAGAAGATAAATATGAAAAGTTTCCTTTAACTGACATTCAATTATCATATTTAGTCGGACAGGATAATGTTTATAAATTTGGTGGGACAAACTGCAAAATTTATACGGAAATAGAATATGAGCAAATAGAGTTGAACAAAGCACAATATGCGTGGGAGCAGGTTATTAAATATAATGATATGCTGCACGCTGTTATTAATCAAGAGGGAACACAAGAAATATTATCATCATATACAGTGCCACAAATAGTATTTTCGGATTTGTCAGATATGGAAAATGCAGAAGTTATTATTGCCCAAAAAAGGGAAAGTTTAACCAAAAAGCAATATCGCGTAGGCACTTGGCCTTTATTTGATGTTGAGATAACAAAATTGAAAAACAAATATATTTTACATATTTCATTAGATATGCTTGTTGCTGATTTTGTAAGCATAAATGTTATTTTGAATGAATTTGAAGAAGTATATTATAACGGTAAACTTTCATTTAAACAACAGTTATCATTTAGAGATATTGTACTATACAAGGAAAGCCTGAAAAAAACAGTAAATGGGAAGAAAAAATACGAGGAGGATAAAAAGTATTGGGAAAAAAGGATTCCTAGATTGTCAGAAGTACCAGAATTCCCAGTGGTAGAACAGCAGGAAAAAGAAGTCCTTTTTACACAATATAAATTTTTCCTTGAATCAGATGAATATGAAAAGTTATGTGATTTGGCAAAGAACTTTCAGCTTACCACTTCAAGCTTAATATTAACAGCGTATGCAGAGGCATTGAGAAAAATTTCAAAAAACCAAAGTTTTTGCATCGACGTTACGATGGTTGATCGCCCTCCATTTCATCCGAGTATTGACAGAGTTATAGGGGATTTTACAACTGCTAATATTTTGGAAGTTGAAGATCTTGATTATACAAATTATTTTGAAAAAGCCAAAAAAATTCAATATAGATTATGGGAAGATTTAAGCCATAATTCTTTTTCTAGCAAAGAAGTTTTAAGGGAAATGGGAAAACGAATAAAAAAGGAGATTACAGTTCCGGCAGTATATACAAGTACACTTGGGGCAGTTAAGTATAGTAATCAACGAAAAGGAAAAATCCTTTATACGATTAGTCAGACACCTCAAGTCCTTATAGATTGTCAGGTTTTAGAATTGGAAAAAGGAGTTCGTTTAAATTGGGATGTGCGTTTAGGCGTGTTCCCGAAAGGATTAATAGAAGAAGCTTTTGAAAGTTTCCGTGAATTAATATATAGGATTATTGATAATAATACTTTGGATATTTCGTTAGAATCAATCTTACCAAAAGCTGTTAGAAAAATCAGATGTGTTACTAATAATACGAGGAAAGAATTTGAAACTAAATATTTGCATGAAGGTTTTTTTGAAACTTTAGAATGTTGTCAAGAGAACAAAGCCCTTTATTCAAATGGGAAATATTATTCATATAAAGAACTTTCGTATTATGTTGATACAATAATTGAAGTTCTTGAATCTGAGGATGTATTTAAAGGGGATATTGTCGCGGTAGCAGTATCTAAGGGAGTTTGGCAGATTGCAGCAGTTCTTGGCATATTGTCAAAAGGAGCGGTTTACCTTCCTTTGGACATTCATCAACCATCAGAAAGGGTCGATAAAATTATAAAAAGTGCTCACGTGAAATGTTGTATACTTGAAGAAGATAATTTTATAAGCCATGATTTAACAAAAAAGTTGAATATACGAGATATTAAGAGGAAAGAGAGGTCTGGCAATGATTATAAACAGATAAACATAGATATAGAAGCACCAGCATACGTGATTTTTACATCAGGAAGTACAGGAAATCCTAAAGGAGTAATTATTTCTCATAGTGCTGCAACTAATACTATATTGGACATTAACAATAAGTTTAAAATTAACTCCGATGACAGGATTTTGAATATTTCTAATCTGAGTTTTGATTTGTCTGTGTATGATATTTTTGGAACTTTTTTTGCTGGTGCAGAACTGGTTCAGGTGAATGAGGAGCAGGCGAAAGATCCTGCACATTGGTATGATCTTCTGAAACATGAAAATATAAGTGTGTTTAATGGGGTTCCAGGACAGATGAAAATGCTAACTATGTTTTTGAAAGGGAAGGAAAAACCTATATTAGATGCAGTAAGGCTTATATTACTTTCTGGAGACTGGATACCTGTAGATTTACCGAAGGAGATTAGCAAGTACTTTCCAAATGCTGAAATTGTAAGTTTAGGAGGAGCAACTGAGGCTGCAATATGGTCTATATATTATCCGATTAATATAAAGCAAAATTATATTCGAAGCATTCCTTACGGAAAGCCATTGGCTAATCAAAGGTTTTATATATTAAATGAAAAGGGAGAAGAGACGTTAGACTGGATTTCTGGGGATATTTATATTGCCGGAAAAGGGTTGGCAATTGGATACTTGGGAGATCCGGAATTGACAGAGAAAAAATTTATATATTCGAGGCAGTTGAAAGAACGCTTATATAAAACAGGAGACATCGGGAGATACATGCCAGATGGAACTATTGAATTTCAAGGACGATCTGATTTCCAAGTAAAAATACGTGGACATCGGGTTGAACTGGGCGAAATTGAAATGGCAATAGTAGAGATATTGCATCCTAAAGATTTGAAAGTAATAACTGTAAATAATAATGATGTAATTTCTGTATGTATGTTTGCTGTTTTGGAAAATGAAAGTGATGCGCTCTCTAAAGAAGAATTAGGAAAATATTTATCCGAAAAAATTCCACAGTATATGATCCCGGTATATTGTGAATATCTTAGTGAAATTCCATTAACGGTAAACGGGAAAATTGATATCAAGGTTCTTACGTCAAGAGCAATTGAAGGAATGAAGAAGAGCAGAAGTAGAGGGAAATCTGAACAAAAATTATCAGAAACAGAGGAGAATATATACAAAGTTTGGTGTGAGCTATTCAATACAACGGATATTTCAGTTGATGAAGATTTCTTTGAATGTGGTGGAGACTCTATTCTTGTTGTAAAACTTCTCACAGAACTTGAAACTAGATATCAGTATAAAATGTCGTTAATGGATGTTTATTCATCACCCACAATATATAAGATGGCAGAATGCATAACAAACCAGCAATAATATAGGAGGAACGTATGTACGATAATAAATGGATAGCGCATGGTAGAATGTCAGAAGAGAATAAAATTAATTTATTATGTTTTTCTTATCCAGGAGGGAGTGCAAGTAATTTTGCTACTTGGAAGAAATTAATAGATTCAAGAATAAATTTGCTCCCTATATTATATCCAGAAAGGGAACTTAGAAAAAATGATCCAATGGAAGAGAATTTCGAGTTGTTTGTAGATGATTTTATAAACGAAAATAAGGAACTCTTTTCTGTTCCATATGCTTTTTTTGGGTATTGTGGAGGGGCGGTTTTGGCTTATGAAATTTCTGCAAAAGTGAAAAAGGTATATGATAGAGAACCTATAGCAGGCTTTATAGCTTCGAGCGAGTCCCCAGAATATTTAAAAGGTTCTATTTTGGAGTTTCCTGCAGAAGGAACAAGAGAAGATGTAATTGAATATTTATTGAGATTGGAAATGTTTGATGAGGCTATTGTTAAAAATAAAGTGTTTTTAGATTATTATATTCCTATGTTAAGAGCAGATTGTAATATGCTTGCTACTTATCAATATAGATCGCACGAAAGAATGTCTTGTGATTTTGATATATGGTATGGAAAGGAAGACAAAAATATTCATCGTGAAAAAATAGAAAAATGGAGAGAATGTACCAATGGAAATGTAAAAATAGAAGAAATGGCTGGAGGACACTTTTTTGTAGATATAGAAAAACAGTGTATATGTGAAATGATAAATCAGAAATTATTGGAGGTTCAATAATATGGACGAGAAAAGAAAAGAACAGTTTTATCAGAATATTGTGTATGATGCTTGGAAAGATACACTTCAAGATAATACATTTGATATTGATGATAATTTCTTTGATCTAGGAGGAAGTTCTTTACAGGCGATTGCCATTATAAGTAAATTGAGCGAGCGTTTTGAAGTGGATATACCACAATTTTTTGCCAATCCAACAATCAGAAACATTGCAGCTAATTTAAAAGAAGATGCAAACATAATGTTAAGAAAATTTGAACAGACTTTTGCGTTCAAACAGTTAAAAGAAATTAATGAAACAGAGAAGCGAGAATATCAAAAGAAATATGCAAAAGTAAATAATGTAAAGAAAGAAGACGATAAATATAAAGATGTATTATTGCTAGGAGCAACGGGTTTTTTGGGCATATATCTTTTGCACCAATTGTTACTAGAAAGCGTGGCAACCATTACTCTTTTAATCCGTGCAGATTCTATGCGTCAAGCTCAAAATAGAATAAAGAAGCATTATGAATACTATTTTGGAAATGGAAGTTATGATCAATATTCACATCGGATAAAAATAATTATAGGTGATTTGACATTAGATATGTTTGGGTTAACAGAAAATGAATATAAAGAATTAGCAAATCATATAGAAGCTATCATTAATTCGGCTGCCCTAGTTAAACATATGGGTAAAAATTCGGAGTTTGAATTAATCAATGTTAAAATTGTTGAAAATATAGTAGATTTTGCAAAAAATGGTATAAATAAAGATATCCACCATATGTCTACAATAGGAATTGTATACGGAGCTAATATGGAAAAAAGTAAAACAATTTTTACAGAATATGATGAAAGCACTTTAGATGGGTTGGAAAATCAGTATTTACGCTCTAAAGTAAAAGCGGAAAAGGTATTAAAGAATGCTAAAAATCAAGGGGTTCAAAGCAGTATATATCGTATGAGTGGTATTCTGTTTGATTCAAAAACGGGAAAATATCAAATAAATGTAAATGAAAGTTCTGCCTATATTTATTACCGTAATTTGTATAGATTACGAATAGTACCGTCTGAAATTCAAAGAAAAATGGATATTTCATGTGTGGATAAAATTAGTGAAGCTGTTGTAAAGTTGATTTTGTCGGACGATAGATCTAATGATGTATATCATGTTATAAATCCTAACGGTCTTACAATTAAGGAAATTCTAAATTGTTTCAAGGACTGTGAAAATAACAAAGATATTATTATGAAAGAGTTATCGGTGGAAGAAATTTATAATTATTATAAGAAAACAGATACAAAAGAACAGGAATTATTTAAACAACTGGTTTTTGAGTGTGAAATAGTGAATGATATTGGAAAGTGTGACCTAAATATAGGGGGTGACAGAACAATATTTATATTGGAACAATTGGGGTTTAAATGGGAGAAAGTGGGTAGAGAAGAGATAATCCGTGCATATCATGCGATTAGAGAGTCAAAAAAGAGTGGTAAAAAACAATATTAAAAAACGATATACGATTTTGAACTGAATAAAGAGAATAAAATTATAACGATTGTTATCTATGGAGCCACCAGTCTAGTCGACAAGTGGCTCTAAGAATTGAATAATCAGTTAAAAAGTATAATATTTTCAAGATTTATCTAAGTTTTTTAAACGCCGGTATTCCAAAGGCGATAAACCAAATCGTTTCTTAAATACTGCTGCAAATTTCCCCTGATTGGAATATCCGACCTGTTCAGAAATCTCAGCGATCGGACGCTTCGTATTTGACAAAAGTTCGGCAGCTGTATCCATGCGGATTTCACGCAGCCAGGTTGAAATGTTCTGACCATATACTCCTCGGAAATAGTTTTTCAGGCTCGTTTCACTAACGGAAAACCGTTCGGCTATCTGGCTTATGGGGATATGTTTGTGCAAATCTTCACTGATAATCTGTGCAGCCCTCTTTGCAATTTCAACCTGAGTTTCTGTATAGAAGCCGCAGGTTTTGGACGGGTGGATCTCCATGCAGAGAAGCTCGTGCAGCAGTTCAAGCGTATAGATCCGCAGGTAAAAAGGAGAAGGGTTTTCTGAAAGAGACCAGAGTTTTTGAAAAACCGCTGTTAGGTCATGGTCCGCTTCATTGATATAGGTCTTTCTTTTTCTGCAATAGAGTTCTTCTAATTGGGCGGGGTCAATATCAAAAGTCTCCATGATCTGTCCGCTGGATTGCGAAAGCAGCGCAAGGTCAAAATATATCTTTATCCCCTGATACTTGCCTGTGGGGAAAATGTATTCTTTTTGTGCGGTCTGTTCGCTGACACAAAAATCATTTTCTTTCAGATAGATATAGCTGCCGTCATCTAAGAGCAGCTCACTCCTTCCAGAAATGCAATAATTGATCAGCAACGGCCTTAAATCAGAGTTTTCGTCAGACTCCGGCCATGCGGGAGCATTCACAAAAATAAACGCAACCGTCAGGCCGGGGAAAAGAGTATAGAATGTCATGCGCCCTTTTCCAGTGGCTTGGTCTAATAGTAATTCTCTGCTGTTTGGGGTATTTTTTAAAGCCACTCCTGAAATCGAGTGGCTGTTCTCTAAAATGCTGTCTATCATATCCCGCAATGGTATCCTCCCCTTTCGTCCTGTTATGGTTCCAAATTTGTTGAAATTATTATAAGCGTATTTTTGTGTCTGGTCAATCCAATACCCGGACAGACAGAAAAACTCGTTGCTATTTGGGCTTAAAACACCGAAACGGGCATAGAAGCAATTCCAGATGTGTGCTACTATTATAAATGGTTAGCTAAGTCTAATCAATAGAAAGCAATCGAGGAGGTTTCGCAATGAACAACAAATTGCAGGGCAAGGACTTAATCAACATCGGTATTTTTACGGCAATCTATTTTATTGTCATTTTTGCAGCGGCATCCATCGGGTTTATCCCGATCTTCATCCCACTCATCAGTGTGATCGTCCCGCTGGTCGGAGGCATCCCCATGATGCTGTTTTTCTCTAAAATCAAGAAGTTTGGGATGCTGACTATCTGCGGCGTGCTGTTGGGAATTATTATGCTGCTGACAGGCATGGGTTATTGGTGCATCCCCACTGGCTTGATCTTTGGGTTGATTGCCGATTTCATGCTGAAGGCTTGTGATTACAAAAATGCAAAGCGCGAAGTGCTGACGCATGGCGTTTTTTCCATGTGGGTCATCGGCGCATTTATTCCCATCGTAGTAACCCGCGACGCTTACTATCAGAGCCTTCTTCCCGGCTATGGCAAGGAATATGCCGATACGCTCATGGCTTATATGCCGGACTGGATTCTGCCGATCCTGCTGGCGGCGTCCTTTGTCAGCGGGATTGTGGGCGGCCTGATCGGGCAGAAGATTTTCAGGAAGCACTTTGAACGGGCGGGAATCGTATAATGAGCCGCGAACTTCTTGCAAGCCAGAAAAGCAACAGCGGGATCATACTTGACCCACGGACAAAGCTGGCGGTACTGATTACCATAGCCGTTTTTATCCTGGGCGGTTCGTATGAGGGTATCATGCAGTATTACATAATCGTACTTGCTGCGATTCCGCTGCTGCTTCTGCTGGCGGCAAAAAAATGGAAAGATTCAGTCCTCTACATCCTGATTTTTGGCGGTAGCCTGTGCCTGAAAATGTTTGGACTGTCACGGCTGACCGGCGTTCTCAATTATATTGCGGTTGCCGTTGTCGGCATACTGCTGCGGTTTACGCCCGGCATAGTAATGGGATATTTTGTTGTCACCACGACAACAGTGAGCGAATTTGTGGCGGCTATGGAACGGATCCATCTTCCAAAGCAGATCACAATCCCCATGTCCGTGATGTTTCGGTTTTTCCCGACAGTCGCGGAGGAATGGAGCGCGATTGGGGACGCCATGCGGATGCGCGGCGTCCGTTTTGGCGGTGGCAAAGCAGGCACGATCCTGGAATACCGCATGGTTCCCATGATGATATGCTCGGTAAAGATCGGGGAAGAACTTTCTGCCGCTGCCCTTACCAGAGGTTTGGGCGGTCCTGTAAAACGGACAAATATCTGCAAGTTAGGGTTTCATGTGCAGGATGTGATTCTGCTGCTGATTTGTATCGGTGCATTTGCCGCACAGATTTATGTGCTGGTTGCAAGGGGGTGAATATCATGATCGAATGTCAGAATGTGTCGTTTTCCTATCCGGCCAGTGGGATTCCTGGCAATGATACGCAGACTGGAGGGGCATTACAGAATATTTCCTGTACGATTGAGGATGGTTCTTTTGTCCTGCTTTGCGGACCCTCCGGCTGTGGAAAAACTACGATGACACGTTTGCTGAATGGCCTGATTCCCCATTACCATGAAGGGAATTTTACCGGTTCTGTCCGGTTGGACGGAAAGGATACCCGCGAATTATCACTGTTTGATATTTCATTGAAGGTAGGCTCTGTATTCCAAAATCCCCGTTCCCAGTTCTTCAATGTGGATACGACCAGCGAGCTGGCCTTTGGGCCGGAAAATCACGGGATGCCGGAGGAAATTGTACGGGAACGGGTAAACCGTGTGGCAGGGCAGTTAAAACTGGAGCCGTTGCTTGACAGGAGCATTTTCTCCCTATCCGGTGGGGAAAAGCAAAAAATCGCCTGCGGCTCGGCTGCGGCGGTTGATCCCCGGATTTATGTTTTGGACGAACCATCATCCAATCTGGATACCTACGCCATATCCGATTTCCGGCAGCTCCTTTCCATCCTGAAAGCACAGGGAAAAACGATTATTATATCGGAACACAGGCTCTATTATCTGTCCGGTTTATTTGACCGCGTTCTATACTTGAAAGACGGGGAAATCCAGGGCGATTATTCGGCGAAGGAATTTACGGGCCTGTCTGCAAAACAGCGGGATGAAATGGGACTTCGTCCTTTATCACTGGACGGGTTGAAAGAGATAACGGGACCGGTTTCGCACAGATCGGATTCATCTTGGATGCTATCCAATATTTCATTTTCTTATAAACATGAGCCGGAAATCCTGCATATTCCAGAAGCGGTCTTTCCGGTTGGCAAGGCAACTGCGGTGATCGGGCATAATGGGGCTGGGAAGTCAACCCTTTCCCGGTGTCTGTGCGGATTGGAAAAGCGGTGCCGGGGCTTGGTACAGGATCAGGAAAGGGCGTATTCCCAAAAAGAAAGGCTCCGGCTGTGTTATATGGTCATGCAGGACGTAAATCATCAGCTTTTTACAGAAAGCGTCCTGGATGAAATCCTGTTGAGCATGAGAGATGAGGACAAAGAAAAAGCAGAACAGATTCTGGATGGAATGGATTTATTGCCATACAAGGACTGCCATCCAATGAGCTTATCCGGCGGGCAGAAGCAGCGCGTTGCGGTTGCCTCTGCGATTACATCGGAGAGGCCCCTTGTATTATTTGATGAGCCGACCAGCGGCCTTGACCTCCTGCACATGAGGCAGGTTGCAAAGGTTGTCAATCAGGTAACGGATACAGGGAGGACTGCTGTTGTGGTAACGCATGATCCGGAATTTATCCTGCGGTGCTGCGAATTTGTCCTTCATTTGGAAAACGGACAGGTTCAGGAGAGCTATTCCATAGAGGACAGCGATGGCAGGAACCGTCTGCTGAAATTCTTCCTGAACGATATGGAGAAGGAGGTGTCCATGAAATGAAAGAAGAAAAGAAAGCGTCGCCAATAAGTGTTTTATTGGGCTGGGGCAAACCGTATCACGGGAAATTCATCGGCAGCGTCGTCCTTGCGGTTTTGGGCGTTGCCTGTCAGATGGTGCCTTATTTCTGTGTGGCGCATATCGTCACAATGATGTTGGACGGGGAGCAGGATTTTTCCCGTTATGTGACAGCTTGCATGGTCGCACTTTGCGGATACCTGGGGAAAGTGCTGTTTTCCAGTCTGTCAACGACTATTTCCCATACAGCGGCCTATTACACGCTGCGGGATATCCGGGAGAGGCTGACAGGGAAACTGGCCCGCGTTCCGATGGGGACGATCCTGGATACTCCGTCCGGTCAGTATAAAACAACGATTGTTGACCGGGTGGAAGGGATGGAATCCACGTTTGCACATCTCATCCCGGAGATGACCGCAAACATCCTGGTTCCGGTGGTAATTGTCGTGTATCTTTTCATTATGGACTGGCGCATGGCGCTGTTGTCCCTTGTTACGCTGGTAGTCGGTCTTGCCGTAATGTCTGTCGGTATGATGAGTTACCCAAAGAAATGGGAGGGCGCGGTCAAAGCCGGGAAAGATATGGCGAATGCCATTGTGGAATATATCGGCGGGATTGAAGTCGTCAAGGCGTTCAGCCAGTCAGCCGGTTCCTACAAGAAATATTCGGACGCCGTGAATTACAATGCGAATTACTATGTGGAATGGATGCGGGAAAACCAGAAAACCATGAGTGCCTACAATGCGATCCTTCCCTCAGTGCTGATCTGTGTGCTGCCCTGTGGGTTTGCCTTCTGGCTGTCCGACAGCCTGGAATTATCTGCGTTCCTCTCCATTGTGATTTTCTCCCTGGGGCTTGTGGGACCGATCATGTCCGTCTTTACCTTTACGGATGACCTGGCTGTACTGGGAACCAATGTGGAGGAAATCAGCCAGCTATTGAACGCGGAAGAACTGAACCATAAAGATACGCCGGTAAATCTGGCAGATACCAGTATCGGACTCGACCATGTTTCCTTTTCCTATGATGGGGAAACTGAGGTGCTGCATGATGTGAGCCTTTCCATTCAGCCGGGAACCATGACCGCCCTTGTAGGACCGTCCGGTTCCGGAAAATCTACCGTGGCGAAGCTGATCGCTGGGTATTGGGATGTTACGTCCGGTAGTATTACCCTGGGCGGCCATGAACTGAAGGAGATACCGCTGTCTGAAATTGTCGCCCAGATTTCCTATGTATCGCAGGATAATTACCTGTTTAACCGCAGCATCCGGGAAAATATCCGCATGGGCAGGCCGGACGCCACAGATGCGGAGGTGGAGCAGGCAGCAAAACAAAGTGGCTGTAACACCTTTATCCGCAAGTTGGATCAAGGGTATGATACCGTTGTCGGCAGCGCCGGTTCCCATCTTTCCGGCGGTGAGCGACAGAGAATCGCCATTGCCCGCGCCATGCTGAAGGACGCCCCTGTGGTCATTTTGGACGAGGCGACAGCATATATCGATCCAGAGAATGAGGCAGTTGTGCAGAAAGCAATCTCTGCCCTGACAGTGGGTAAAACGCTGATCGTGATTGCCCATCGCCTGTCTACCATTATCGGTGCGGACAATATTGTGGTGGTCAAGGATGGAACTATCCATGCCCGGGGAACGCATGATAAGTTACTGGAAACCTGTCCCCTTTACCGGGATATGTGGCAGGCGCATATCGGCGCAAAGGATCATATGTAAGGGGGTGTTGTCAAATGTATGGAACATTGAAAAAAATTTTTGCGTTTGCTGGCAGCAAAGAGGGACTGCTGAAAAAATCCCTGCTGTTTGCGTTCCTCTCCGGCCTGTTTGCGGCTTTACAGTTTGCCGCCCTCTTTATCGTGGTGGAGGCGTTGGTATCCGATAACCGGGACAGCCGGTTTATCTGGATTTCTTTGGGCATCATGGCTGTTTCCCTGGTTGGAAGGATCATCACGACCTATTTCTCCACGATGGAGCAGACGGAAACCGGCTACTGTATGGTGGCGGAAAAGCGTATCCACATCGGAGACCGGCTGCGTTACATCCCGATGGGATATTTTAACAAGAACAGTATCGGGAACATTACCGCTATCGTTACCACCACGTTAGGGGATGTGGAAAATTCGGCGGCGCGTGTGCTGGTATCTGTGTTGGGCGGATTTTTCAATTCGGTGGCGCTTGTCATCGTTTTGGTGGTTTTTGACTGGCGGATCGGTCTGATTGCCGCAGTCGGCGTCCTGCTTTATCTTGCAGCGGCGGAACTGGCGCTCCGCAAATCTGAGCGCTTAAGCGGAGTGCGGCAGCATACACAGGAAAGCCTTGTGGAATCCGTCCTGGAGTATATCCAGGGGATGGGGATCGTGAAAGCCTTCGGTATGGAGAAGGACAGCACACAGTCCATTGACAGCGCAATCAAGGCAAGCTGCCGGGACAATTTGAAACTGACAAAAGCCAGTGTCCCCTATGATGCCCTGAAACAGGTTGTTGTCCGGGTGTTCAGTGTTTTGCTGCTCCTGGCCTCCATTTACTTCTGGCTGAACGGTTCCCTGTCATTGGCCTATGGCGTGATTTTGGTGATCGCTTCCTTTATGGTGTTCAATGATCTGGAAAACGCCGGAAACATGGCCTCCCTGCTGCAAATGCTGGCGGCTTCTATGGATACGGCAAACTCTATTGACGATACGCCGGTCATGGATGAAAAGGGCGCAGATGTGGTTCCGGCATCCTCGGAAATTATATTTGATAATGTGGACTTTTCCTATGCAGACCGAAAAATTCTGGATCATGTCAGCTTTACGATCCCTGCCGGAACGACCACTGCCATTGTCGGCCCGTCCGGTTCTGGCAAGACGACTATGTGCAACCTGATTGCCCGATTTTGGGATGTAGACGCCGGGAGAATTACGGTTGGCGGCAAAGATGTCCGGGATTTTAAACTGGACAGCCTGATGAAGAATATCGGCATGGTATTTCAGAACGTGTATCTGTTTGCCGATTCGATTGAGAACAACATCAAATTCGGCTGCCCGGATGCCACGCACGAACAGGTGGTAGAGGCGGCGAAAAAGGCTTGCTGCCATGAATTTATTTCCGCCCTGACCGACGGGTATGATACGGTGATCGGGGAAGGCGGAGGAACCCTGTCCGGTGGTGAGAAGCAGCGTATTTCCATTGCCCGCGCCATATTGAAAGACGCCCCGATTATCATTCTGGATGAAGCCACAAGCAGCGTTGACCCGGAAAATGAAGAAGAATTGCAGCGGGCGATTGCGGAATTGACGCACGACAAGACTATTATTATGATCGCCCACCGCCTGAAAACCGTCCGGGGTGCGGATCAGATATTGGTATTGGATGATTCCCATATCGTTCAGCGCGGCACTCATGCAGAACTGATCCAGCAGAAGGGTCTGTATGCGGACTTCGTATCCGAAAGGCAGGAAGCTATCGGCTGGAAACTGGCACAGTAAAGGAGGCGGCAATGAAGATTTATGCGTCGGGCGAGGATTATTTGGAAGCAGTCCTTGTATTGCAAAAGGAAAAAGGCATGGTTCGCTCCGTTGACCTTGCCCGACACATGGGATTCAGTAAACCGAGTATCAGCCATGCAGTAGGTGTGTTAAAGAATGGCGGTTTTCTGACCGTGGATGAAGATGGATATCTCCATCTGACCGAAGACGGGCGGGAGGTTGCTGAGAAAATTTATGAACGGCATCAGTTCTTTACGGAGCAGCTTGTAGCTGTCGGGGTTGATCGGGAAACCGCAGAAAGGGATGCCTGTCGGATAGAACATGCAATCAGCGAAGAGACTTTTCAGAAATTGAAAGCTTCGGTTGAAAAACAGAGCAATGATACAGCATAACTTGAATGAATTATTTAGCACAGAAATTTGCATCTAATCAACAGATATTATCTATATATTGTGATTGAAATGTTGACGCAAACAAAATACAGTGCTATGATAATTGCGTAAATAGTTTTATTTGGGAAATATCCTGAATAAGAAATTTCATTCTGGAGAGGTCCGGGATTTGAAAGTAGATTGTGCGAAAAGTACAGGAGAAGTCTGTTCGGACTTCTGTAATATTGATTCGGGCATCAGCCTGAAAAGACAGAAAAGACATCAAAAAGCAAAGAATTGTTTTTTGGTGTCTTTTTTTATGTTCAGGCTGGCAAAAGGAGGGAAGACAAGAACAACCTTTGATCGAATATATTTATATAATGGATTGGAATGTGGAAAAGTGGAGAACCCAAATACCTTTTACCCGATTTGTATTGTACGGTAAGGAACCTGGAAGAGAGATTTTTCAAAGAAGCGGCCGAAAGAATTACAAGGGATTGTAGGAAATAAAAGATTGGAGGAAACAGAAACGTATGGCAAATACCAGATTATTTGACAGCTGGCAGATTGGGATGGATCTGCCGGCACCTTTTGACAGGGCGATAGATGGAGGCGTGCGGTATTCAACGAAGGAAGAGGACTGTTCCTGCTACAACAAGGCGATAAGGGGGAAAAAGCAACACTCTTTCCCGTCGTGCTCCGTGCGGTGCTGAACCTGATGCGGGGAGGACTGGTCGATGGAAACATCGCTGCGGGAGCGCAGCTTGCCGCAGACCGGCAGGCTGCGTTCTACTGTATGGAGTACACGAAAGCATATCAGGGAAAAGCAGCTTTTGCGAAACAAAAGAAGCAGCAGAGGCGAGCAAGACAGAAAAAAGAAACAAGAGATAATCTGGCTAAAGAAGAAATCTTGCAAGATGACAGATTTTTCTTTATTGCCGGTTATACCTCCGGAGGTGCACCGTATGGTGTCACCTGGGAGGAAATGGGTCTGAAACCTTGGGAAGAAAATGAGTGAGTTGCAGTGCAATCTTATTGACCTCTTGTGACAGAAACGGATTCCCGTTTTGCCGGAAGTAAGTCTGAATTGATTTCCGGAGCATCGAGCAGCACAGAGAAATTTTGCTGAATGATTTCCAAGGTTTTCTGCTTTTTCTGCAATTCCTGTTTTTCCCGGACAGTAGCAGCCTGTTCAGATTCAAGATTTTCAATCAGCTTTTGGACTTTATTAGGGCTTGGGATTTTGGTAACGCCGAGATCCTGAAGCTCTTTTTTTAGTGAATCGTGGAGCTGGTATTCTGCCTGATGTTTGGTGCGGTATGCTTTTGGATTTTTAGCAGATTTACAATCTTCAATTACTTTACGGCAAAGCCGATAAGAATCACAGTGTTTCTGAATGACTTTCTGCGTGCTCAGTTCACTGTTGATTTGTGCTATTCTTTGGTCGGCAACTTTCACAGAAGCTTCAATGTCAGATACATGCTGCCTGAAATCGTCATAATTCAGCAAGTTATTTTCGGAAAGATAGTTGAAGGTGCGGGCCGCCTCTTTCAAATTATTGAGCTTTGCCCATCGTTCAAATCCTTCTCGATTGCCGGTTGTAACATACGTGGAGATATTGATATACAGGCGGGCTTCTCTGGACAGATGCTTTGGAGCTTTTACTTTGCTACGATTTTTTGCCAGGCGGATGCGAACATTTTCTTCGGAATAATAGCTTCCGAGAGATTTCATATAAGTGAAGTTTTTCTGCTCTGGTGCACGGAAGGACAGGTGCTTTCCTTGGCGGATTTCATATCCGGCTAACTGCATCTTTTGCAGAAATTCCTCATAGTTGATGGAAACCCAGATTGCCTTATCAACCGCAACACGTAGCTTGGCTTTCCAACTGGTGCCACGATGATATTCCATGTTCTCTTTATAGTTTTTACCTTTTTCTCCGGTTGGCATACTGGTGGCAAGTCCATTTTCATGACAGATACGATTGCTGATTCTACAAAGTTTGTGGTAGCTCCGTTTATTGGAAACATACTTGTGATGATCAACAAAGCTTGCAGCGTTGAAGAGGATGTGATTGTGAATATGATTTTTGTCAACATGAGTACTGATCACGTATTCATATTTTCCTTTCAGTACTTCGTCTGCAAATTGTTGCCCTAAGCGATGAGCGGTTTCGGCATCAACTTCTCCAGGCTTGAAGGACTGGATCAGATGAAATGCCAGGTTATCACCTTTGTCCATTCCATTCTTTTTTGCCATTTCTCTTGTCATAGAAAATTCAAGATCTGCAGTTTCCGGGGAACAGCCAAAACTGGAAACTAACAGTTTTTCAGCTGTTTTATCTGGATTCGTGATGTAGTCCAGAGCTTTCTTGTCTGTTACTTTAACGGGGAAGATCTTAAGATACGCCATAATTCTTTCACCATCTCTTTCAATTCTTGCATTTCTTCCGGATATAGATCTCCGGTGATATTTACCTTTTTTGCAATCTGGTTTATATTTACACCAATCTTGTGCATTTCCTCATACTGTTTCTTCAGTGGAGTGGTATCGGTGTTGACGATATAACCGTCGATTGCCATTTTTCGCAGATAAGCTCCCATGTTTTTGGTTTTTGATTCTATCATCTTCCTGCGGATTAGCTTCCTTTCTTCTTCGGTGACATAAAAATGAATTTCTTTGTTTCTCTTTCTTTCAGCCATTGGTGGGTTCTCCTTTCTGAGAGGGCAGTAGTATCGTTGCTTTCAGCGTTTTTTCAATTTAGGGCAGGGTACCCTAAATTGGGATTTTCCGGAAGTGTATCCTCACTTCCTGTCCTTGCTGTTTTACCCCTCTATTAGTTAAAGTCAGGAGAACCGGAAAAATGCAAAAGAATTTGGCAGGTAGTATGGGATACGAAAATGTGGTATGATTATGGGCAGGATATCAGAAAAATCAGGAGTTGAATAGATTGTGAAGAAAGAAGAAATTTTTGAATATGTGCAGAAACAGTATGGCACAATGCCGGAATATTTATGGAGTAAACTATCGGACAGTGCAGTACTTCGACATAAAAATGGAAAATGGTATGCAGTGATCATGACGGTTGAAAAATCGAAACTGGGATTAGAGGGAAATGATCTGGTTGACATTATGGATGTAAAGTGCAATCCAGAAATGACCAGCATGATTATTCAGACTTATGGATTTTTACCAGGATACCATATGGATAAACAGCACTGGATCACGATTTTACTGGATGGTTCAGTCAGTGAAGCGAAGATATTGGACTTTTTGGATATGAGCTATGACCTGATTGACGGAGCAGACGGAAAGGAAGAAAAATGAGAACAGCGATAGTATACGCATCTGTGCATCATGGAAATACAGAAAAATTAGTAAAGAGGATCGCAGAAGAATGTCAGGTGGATTTGATTGATGCTGTGAAACAGCCAGATGCAGACCTGAGCAGTTATGATATGATTGGGTTTGCATCAGGAATCTATTTTTCAAAGTTTCATCAGTCGATATTGGAATTTGCAGAGAAGAATCTACCGGACGACAAAAAGATATTTCTGATCTGTACTTATGGCGGGAGTGCGAATTATAAAACCATAGAGCAGATTTTGGATAAAAGACATGCCAGTGTGGTTGGAAAATTTGGTTGTAAAGGGTATGACACATTCGGACCATTTAAACTGGTTGGAGGTATTGCTAAAGACCATCCGAATGAAGAAGATATGAAAAACGCAGCGGATTTCGTAAAAGGATTACACTGATTTTTGAGCAAAAGGAAAACCGGGGATTTTACTCCTCGGTTTTCTGGCAGCTGTGTTTCAGTCTTCAACCTGAAAAATATCTTCTACAGGCACTTTCAGGTAATGTGCCAGCCGGATTGCAATCTCAAGAGAAGGATTACGTTCTCCACGTTCGATGCGGCCTATAGTCTGGCTGCAGGAACCTATGGCTTCAGCCAAATCTGCTTGAATGAGATTCCGTTCTTCACGAATATCTTTTAGTGTATTATTGATTGCCATTCAATCACTTCCTTTGCTTATTGTTATCAGCAGGATCATGAACCTGCTGTTGAAGTCTAATGAAATCCCGGAATTTCTGCACCTTTGCATTTCCCGATTACTTTTCCAAAAATCTTAAAAGAGTCAGATTCCAAAACCTGGATAGGACGATATTTTTGATTTAAAGAAATCAGATAAACACCATCTGGCTCATCGTGTAATTCCTTGATGTAAGTATTGCCGTTGAGATAGAAGATTCCAATTTCACCATTAGCAAGAGAATCTTTTTTCTGAATCCATGCAACATCGTCTGTATGATAAAGTGGCTCCATACTGTCACCGGAAATCCGTACACCAAAGTCAGTCTGCTCAGGAGCAAGGTGTCCTACATCATAGGTTTCTTTTACAGAATCCTCCAGGTAATTTCCAGTACCAGCAGAAACTGGTTCCCAGGTAATTTCTACAGGATGATGGAATGGGATAATTTTTGCAGACAGTGGAGAAAACTTTTTAGAAGCTTTCAAAATATCAGCAAATTCAATCAATTTATTTCTGCCTTCTTCATTCAATCCACTCATAATGTTATATGGGTTTTCTCCAAAGAAGGATTCATATATATCTTCGATATCAAGTAACTGGCAAAGTGTCAGGAAAACATGTAAAGCTGGTTCTCGTGCATTGGTCTCCCATTTGGAGATTGCTTTTGTAGTGACCTGAATACCTTCCTGAGAAAGCAGGTCTACCAGATCTGATTGAGAGTATCCTTTCTTTTTTCTATTTTCTGCTAATATTTCCCCGAAATCACGCATTTGTTCGCCTCATTTCTATTTGAATTTTCTATATGCATTATACCGTATGTTAGAAATAAAATCAACAATAATCTCCAAAATGGAGAAAATACAACCAAGATGTTACTTGACTATCTCCGGAATGTCGATATATACTAAACATACAAAAATTGATAAGACATCATGTTGAAGGAAACAGCTGGGAGGTGAAAAGTTTGAGTGAGCGTGTGATCCTGCATAGTGATATGAACTGTTTTGTGTGACTTGAAAGTCACTACATTTATTGTCTTACCGTAAGGTGTAAGACCTGCTGTTCCGTCAGTTGAGTCTAATATCTACAAAGTAGCGGGTAACTGCTATGAGGAAACGAGATATGAAAAATCATCTTTACAGAGATGTAGAACTGATTCCGTGAGGATAAGAACAAGTAAGAGCAACACTGACTTGAGATGATGACTGGGATAGAATGGCTAAGATATCTGAATCACTGGTAAATGTCGTTATGCGCGAACAGGCCAAAGGTTGCTGGGCCTGGCCCAAAATGGGAATGCGGTTTGGTTGGGGGTTGAAACAGCCACCACACGGACTATAGAACCGTCGGCAGAAAGGTGGAGCCTAATCTACCAGCATAAATGTAGTGGAACAAGGTAAGCCCGTATATCTCCATAAAGATACGGAAAGTAACCCGTAAGGGAAACCGATAGATGTGCGGGTAAGGAGGACGGAGAAAGCGAATGCCTTCTTGTAATGAGAAGGATAGAGAATATACTCACCCGAAAGGGGGCAGACTTCCGTCTGGTCTTATGTTGCAAGAGAATTAGCAGAATTTCTGAAAGGAGAAATGCAAATGTACGAGAAATCGTGTGCATCTTCAAATCACATTAAGAGCTGGAAGGATATTGATTTTGGAACAGCTGAATATGAGGTTAAGAAACTGCAGATGCGTATTGCAAAGGCTGTAAAGGAGAACAGAGTAGGAAAAATCAAATCCTTACAATGGACTCTGACTCATTCGTTTTATGCAAAAGCAATTGCTGTAAAAAGAGTAACAGAAAACAAGGGTAAAAGAACACCTGGAGTAGATGGCGTGTGTTGGATAAGTAATGAGGACAAATTTAACGCCATATTCACACTTCAGAGAAGAGGATACCAACCTCAACCGCTCAGACGAATCTACATTCCAAAGAAAAATGGAAAAAAGAGACCACTGAGTATTCCTACAATGAAAGATAGGGCAATGCAAACATTACACAAAATGGCACTGGAACCAGTCACAGAAACTCTGGCAGACGGCACTTCATACGGATTCAGACCCAACAGATGTGTTCAAGACGCTATAGAGCAATGTTTTGTCGACTTGGCTCGAAAAACAGCACCAGAATGGGTGTTGGAAGGTGACATAAAAGGATGTTTCGATAACATAAATCATGAATGGATGCAAAAGAATATCCCTATGGACAAAGAAATTTTGCACAAATTTCTTAAAGCTGGATTTGTGGAAAAGGGAAAACTCAATGCTACTGACCAAGGAACACCACAGGGAGGTACTATTTCACCGACGCTGTGTAATTATGTATTGGACGGATTAGAAAGATTATTGAAGAATAAGTTCAAACGGTATTGGTCGAAAGGTAGACAGATAAATCCAAAAGTAAATCTGGTGCGCTATGCAGATGATTTCATTATTACAGGAGTATCAGAGGAACTATTAAGAAACGAGGTACTACCTTTAGTAAAAGAGTTCATGCATGAAAGAGGATTAGAATTATCGGATGAAAAGACAGTTATTACGAACATACACGATGGATTTGACTTTTTGGGTTGTAATATTCGTAAATATGGGGATAAATTACTTACCAAACCATCAAAACAGAATGTTAAATCAATTATGCGTAAAATTCGTGGAACAATTAAGAAGTTCCGAACGGGCAAGCAATCCGATCTGATCAAATGCCTGAATCCTATTATCAGAGGATGGGTGAACTTTCAGAAGTATAACGTATCTTCGGTTGCATTTAGATATGTGGACTGGCAGACATTCAAGGCGCTATGGAGATGGTGCCGACGTAGACATAAAAACAAACCAGCCGCATGGATAAGAGATAAATATTTCCACAGAATCGGAAACCGTAGCTGGACTTTCTCTGAAAAGCTGACGGAGGATAATTATCTCGCATTAGTATATGCAACCGACACAAACATTACCCGTTTTACATGTATTAAAGCGGAAGCGAATCCCTACGATGAAATTTGGATGGAATACTTCGCTGAACGCAAAAATAAATCCTACAGCAATTTCAAATTTGTATACGAATGATATACAACCGGCTTATTGTGGCAGCAATAGGCTTTATAAGGCTTGAGCCGTATGATGGGAAACTATCACGTACGGTTCTTAGGGGAGGGAAGGACAGTAATGCTCTTCTCTTACCCGACTATGCCAGTGTAGAAATGCTGCATCATCCGGAATTTGCCGGAATGCCGCTGGCAGTCGGTGGCGATCCGGAAGCCAGACATGGGATTGTGCTGACAGCAAATTATATTGCAAAGCAAAAAGGTGTAAAGACCGGAATGGCATTATGGCAGGCAAAACAGATTTGTCCGGAAATCATATTTGTACCACCACGGATGGATTTGTATTTGAGATTTTCAAAGATGGCAAGAGAAATCTATTCGGAGTATACGGACAAGATTGAGCCATATGGAATTGATGAAGCCTGGCTGGATGTATCGGACAGCAGAAATCTGAAAGGAAGCGGAATGACGATTGCAAGAGAAATCAGCCATCGGATTAAATACGAACTGGGTGTAACGGTAAGTATTGGAATTTCCTGGAATAAGATTTATGCGAAACTTGGTTCAGATTATAAAAAGCCGGATGCAATCACAGAGTTTAATCGAGAAAATTATAAAGACAGGATATGGCAGCTTCCAGCGTCAGATTTGCTTTATGTCGGAAGACAGACAAATAAGAAATTGCAAAAACTTGGAATCCGGACAATCGGGCAACTTGCGGAATCAGACGAAAAGTTGTTAGAGAGTCATTTTGGAAAAATAGGAAATGTATTATGGGCTTTCGCAAATGGCTGGGATGAAGATCCGGTTTGCAAGGAAGGATATGAAGCACCAGTAAAGTCGATAGGTAATAGCACTACAACACCGAGAGATCTGGAAAATGATCTGGATGTCTGGATCATTCAAATAGCATTGGCAGAAAGTGTAGCTGCACGATTGCGGAAACATGGATTTAAATGCAAAACAGTAGAAATTACAGTTCGAGATAATCGATTGTATAGTTTTTCCAGACAGATACATTTACGACAGCCAACGAATATTACAAACGAGATTGTAACTGCAGCATTTCAGCTATTTAAAGATAATTACAAATGGGAACATCCCATTAGAAGCCTGGGAATCCGAGCTGCGGATCTTGTGTTAGATGATATTCCCGTGCAGTTGGATTTATTTGGAAATCAGGAGAAAAAGGAAAAGTTAGAGAAGCTGGATCGTACTGTAGATGAGATCAGACGAAGGTTTGGTTATTTCAGTATACAGCGAGCGGCAATGTATCAGGATAAAGTCTTATCCCACTTAGACGCTGGTACGCACACGATCCATCCACATAGTTATTTCCATGGGTAATTGGAGGGATAGATTTGAAAAAAGCATTAACCAGAAAACAGGAAGAAAGTTATCAGTGTATTTTACGATATACCAATGAACATGGATATCCACCGACAATACGGGAATTTGGAAAATTGATCGGGGTGAAATCAACATCATCAGCATTTTCCAGAATCAAGCAGTTGGAGTTAAATGGATATATCCGCAGAATCCCGGCATCGCCAAGAGCAATTGAGATTTTATAGTGAGGTGTCGGCATGAACAAAGTATATGTAGATGTAGTAGCAGAGTTTCGGAAAAACGGACAGCTGGTTCCCATATTTTTTACATGGGAGGATGGAAGAAAGTATAGCATTGACAGAATTTTGAAAATCGAGCGATGCGCCAGCAGAAAGGCAGGCGGTGTAGGAATGATGTACACCTGTATGATACAAGGGCAGGAAAGCCACTTGTTTTACGAAGTGGATAAATGGTTTATGGAGAGAAAAACAGCATAAGGAGAGCTTGGTATAGACGATATTATTTGGATTATTAACCGGCAGGGATAGTCACTTTCCCTTTTTATTCCTGCAGGTTTTACATAAGAAGATGGATTCCGGTCAGCAAAGGCAGCTCCCACAATGCCTTTTGGATATCCGCTTCTGCAAGTTGTAGTAAGTAATTGCTTCCCATCAAAATCATGGGGAAAGCGAACTGGTCTGAAAGACCGCCAGTTAGTGTGATGATGATAAGGAGATTTTGAAACTGATGACAGACAGAGATTATGCAATTAAATCAATGAAAGAGATTACCTTCCAGATGGCAAGCCATGCACAGGATTATTTGGAAGTAACGATTGAAAGACATTATACTGATATTAAAGAATTGATGACAAGCTATCAGAAATTGATTTTGGAAAATCAGATTGTGTTAGAAGAACTGGATATGGAGTGCCAGGAGAAAATCAATGAAGATATGGCATATGCGTTGAGTTATCTGAGCATTTATAACAATCAGCTGAATGTGCCAAAGATGCACCGGGAAATGAATAACCTGATGATCATTTATGGCTTGTCAGATATGATCTATCGTGGAATGACACTGGTTAAGTTCTATGCACCGAATGGTGTGATGCTCAGTGAGATCCTTCATTCCTGTTTTTGCAGTCATTATAATAAGACAGATGTGGAAGTACAACAGGAGTTAGGAATAGGCAGGACTTCATTTTATAAAATGAAGAAGCAGGCACTTGGGTATTTAGGATTTTATTTTTATGAGATCGTGGTACCGCAGGCAAAGGATAAAAGATTTAAACCGTCACTGGGCGTAGAGGAAGAGTAGGTGAATAATATGAGATACGAAGATTCGATGAAAGGTGTAGCTGATCAGATAATCAAAGAACAGCAACGAGCCAGTAAAATTAAAAACAATCCAGAAGAGTTCCATTGGCATGACGAATATGCAACGTTGAATTTCTTTCGGTTTATCTGCAAAAATATCGGTAACTTGGGAAATGGAGAAATTGAAAAAATGGTCACACGCTTAAAGAGCATAGATCAGAAAGCAGTGGAAAACCATGTGAATGGTGCTGTTTGGGCATTTGATTATGATAAGATGTTCTGTGTATTGATGGAAAATGAAATTTGCCGAAAGGTGTGTGAAAAGAATAAATATAATAGTTGGACGAAGCTGATTGGACAGTATTGTATTTCAATGGCTTAAAGATAAAGAAAGTTGCTGGAGAGAAAAAATATTCTCCAGCAACTTTGTCTTTGATGAATAAAGGTCAAATTTTCATTTAACTATTCTCACTATTATTTGATTCAGTGATTTTTTTCTTCTTTGGAGAAACCAGTTTGTGACCGGAATAAATGGACATGCCAATACAAAGCAATGAAGAATAGGCAAAGTATTTATGTGCAGTCATAGATTTTTTGATTCCAGAATAAATGCATCCCAACATACAGAAAAGTGCGCCTAAGGACCAGTATTTATGTGATTTCATGATTTGATACCTCCTTTGATTTAACTGATTCAATCATAACGCTTTTTTACGAAAATGCAAAGAAAATCTTGAAATATAGTTCTATAGAATTAGAACTTGGTTTTGCGATTCTGTATATTGAAGACATCCACAAGTATACTAAATCCAGAACGATTATTCGTTCCGGAGGAGGTGTTACGATGGATTTGAAAGCAGTAGGACAGCGAATCAAATCGGCACGAGAAGCAAAAAATCTCACACAAGAGGAACTGGCTGCATTAGTAAATTTAAGCCCGACGCATGTGAGTGTAATAGAGAGAGGCTTGAAAGTTACAAAATTGGATACCTTTGTTGCAATTGCAAATGCGTTAGATGTTTCTGCAGATACTCTTTTAATTGATGTTGTGGCACATTCAGTTACAGGTGTTACAAATGAACTGACAGAAAAAATTGAAAAACTTCCAATCAAAGAACAGAAAAAAATCATCAAAGTAATTCACACATTATTGGAAGAGTGATATGACAAACTGGGAAGAGCAAGTAGCTCTTCTTTTTTTGACCATTTATTCAGATTTAAGTTGTAAAGTGTCTTTTCATGATAATAGAAATATGCTAAATTGGTTCTATAGAACAAGTTGTAAATCCAGTTATATATCGGAGGAAAATGAATGAGAGAAAAAACTATTTATGAGAAGATTGCAGAAAAGTACAACACAACACCAGAAGAAGTACGCAGAGAAATGCAGATAGCCATAGATGCAGGATTTGATAATCCTGATCCGGCTGTGCAGGAAGAATGGAAGAAAATTACACTTAAAGGAGACAGACCCACACCGGAAGAAGTAATCAATTACGCAGTAAAAAAACTAAAAGGAAAATAAAAATATGAAGAAAAAGATAATTGCATTGATTTCAGGAGCAGTGATCTTGATAATTGCTGCAGGAAGTATTTATGGGAAATCTGAATCTGGTCATGAGGAAGGCGAACCGGATGTAGTTGGAACATTTTCCGTAAATCGGGATGAAAATTTAACCGTGGTTGCTAACCGGAAAAATATTGAGGATAGAGAAGCGTTTGTAAGAGAGCTTTTGCAGATGTACAAGGATGATTCTTTTTATTCGACAAAATTCTCCACAGACAGGGGATATGCGACGAGTCTTGATATGAACATCTATTTATGGAAAGAGGATATTGAAGATGGGGAATCGGTAATGACAGCCGAATACAGACCTGTAGAATATGGAAAGGACTATGATGTAGTCAATAATCCTGATAAATTTCAACTATATATAGATGGAAAAGAAGTAGAAGAATAACACGGTGAACTTTTTATACTGAAATATGTACGATTCCAATAATGATATGAACTTATGGGAACATATTGCGGATACTTTGTGAACTTTATCCTGATACAATGATTATGCTGATGAAAGAAGGCATAGATAACTGAATACAA
>NZ_CYZU01000015.1:0-40500 GCF_001404335.1 Faecalicatena contorta | reverse complement strand
GCGTATGCGATGAATAATTTTTATAGAAGCAGCAAGGCAAAAAAAGTTGAGATTAAGAACGAACTGGGTGAGGTTGTGGATAAGATGCTGAGAGAAGTACCTTACAGTGGTCAGTCCATTGATGGAGAAGGCTTCATGATTGAGGATTTTCCAGATCTGAACTGCGATGTGGAGCACTGTGTACTGACAAAAATGGAACAGCAGGATATTCACAAAGTGATCAATCAGCTGAACTCAGAGGAACGCATGATTATTTATGGCATTTTCTTTGAAAACAAGACACAGACACAGATGGCGGAGATTATGGGGATTTCCAGACAGATGCTGTCATACAAGCTGAAATCCACTCTTAATAAGATGCGTGAAATGTATATGAATAAATTTTTTTAAAAAATTTTTCAAAATCTTTTGCATCTGCCAAAGTCATTTGACTTTAGTAATTAGAGGAAGTTAAAGGACTTCCTAAAATGAACCATGATAACTGAATATCCAATAATAACTGACGTGACATTTCATGCAGAGAGCACGAGGAAGATGCCGCTATAGGATTATAAGACAAAACCAAGATTTTTAGTTCAGTCTGTAATGCTGCGAAAAAGCACTGACCGAAGCCAGCTGGCAGGCTGGTGATGCGATGATATGTATGAGATGCGATACACTTGCAGATCCTGAGAAGTCTGTAACTGGTAAACCTATGAACTGCTGGAGCCTGGAAACGAGAGTTTTTGGGTTGTGGTCCGGAGTATGCATTCGGGCAGGTTATTATTCCCTTCCTGCATATGCAGGAGTAACGATTCGGGGTATCGAGGATAAATAGAATCGAGCGAGCACTGTTTAATAATCAAATTGGCTATAGAGGTTATGCGGCAGAGCTTTCCTTATGGGAAAGAAACTCTGCCGTATTCCTGTGGAGCCAATATAGCGCTATGGATGCTTTACAAATAAAAATAATAGATTGGAGAGAGGACAAATGACAATCCGCAGAGGAGATATTTTATGGGCAGATCTCGGTATGTTTCCTACAACATCTGTTCAGGGTGGTGTAAGACCGGTGATCGTAGTGAGCAATAATAAAGCCAATACATACAGTTCAGTCATTACAGTAGTTCCGCTGACATCAAGAATATATAAGAAGCGATATTTACCAACACATGTATTTATCAGTAAATACGATATGACAGGGATTCGAAAAGGAAGCCTGGCATTGGCTGAACAGGTTATGAGCATTTCTACAAAATGCATTATTGAGAAATGCGGAAGAGTAAATAAGTGGAGCCTGGATCGGGTGCTGAAAGCGGTACGGATTCAAATGGGAATGAACGAAAGCGAGAAATGATATTCCTGCTTTCGACAATTCAACAGAAAACGACGTCATAAAATGTAGACAACACAAAAGAATGACAATACAGGACGAGAGGTTCTGGTGATTTTTTAGAGACGATTGAATATGATTTATAAAGGGAGGGATTGCGATGGCATTAAAAATTGTAAGAAGATATGATGCAAATGGTAATGTGATCGAAGATAAAGATTTAGAAAGATTCAAATTGGATTCCCCGGTAGTTCGTCAGATCTTATATCAGATGAATAAAGAGATGGGAGCAGTTGATAATATTAAAGTCGATGCAGCTGAAAGAAGAAATTTTATATAACTTACTTTAATAAATAAAATAAGTTGAAATTTCTCTGAAAAGATGGTATAGTGTACGTGAGAGGAGGAAAGAGCGAGGTGAGAAACATAAGAATTGGAAAGAATACCTCAAATAATAAAAAAACAGGATTGTATATCAGAGTTTCTACAAATTTTCAGTTTGAAGAAGGATATTCAGTAGGTGCTCAGACGGAGAAGCTTGAAAAGTATTGTAATTATCAGGAGATTGATAATTATGATTTGTATATTGACGGTGGCTATTCAGGAAGCAATTTGAATCGACCGGAGATGAAACGTCTTATTAAAGAAATTCAAGAGGGCAAAGTGGAATCAGTTGTAGTTGTTAAACTTGATCGTTTGTCCAGAAGCCAGAAAGATACGATTTATCTTCTTGAAGATGTGTTTGAAGCAAATGATGTTGGATTTATTTCTTTAAATGAGAACTTTGATACAACAACACCATATGGAAAAGCAATGGTAGGTATCTTATCTGTATTTGCTCAGTATGAACGTGAAAACATTCGTGAACGTACACAGATGGGAATTACAGAGAGAATCAAAACCGGAAAATGGAGAGGGACGAAACCACCATTTGGTTATGACTATAATAACGGTGATGACGTTCTTGTGCCAAATAAAGATGCAGAAACAGTCAGAAAGATTTTTGAATTATATAAGGAAGGCTATTCCACGTATGCACTGGCAAAGATGTTCGATTTAAAAGGAGACAAGCAAGTGTCCGATATGTTGTCCAGAGTGACATACATTGGAAAGCTCAAATATAATAAAGAAATCGTTGATGGTCTTCATGAGCCGATAGTTGATAAAAAACTGTTTGATGAAGTTCAGGAATTACGAAAAACAAGAACGAGAGCAACTTCTCATAAATCACAGTATTTACTTACTGGGTTAATATATTGTGGATTATGTGGGGCAAAGATGCGTTATCAAAAATGGAGCGGTGGAAGAGTGATGATTTACTGTTACTCATTAGACCATAGTAAACCGCACTTGGTTAAGAATCCAAATTGCCAGAACGGAAAATTGGATGCAGCTGAAGTTGAAGATGTTGTTGTTAGTGATATGCTGAAATTATCAAAGGAGTATGAGGTAATCGAGGAAAAATCAGAACAGCAAAATCAAAAAGGATTTGAAGCTATGAACCAGAGAAAATCAGTTCTTGAAGGTAAGCTGAAATCCCTGTATAATTTATATGCATCCGATACCAATAATAGTGTCCTGCTGGAGACAATTGGTGAGATCAATAAAGAACTGGAAAATCTGAATACACAGATAGAACAGTACACATTAAAGAACACCAGAGCTAAAGATATGACAGCAAGAGCTAAAGCATTCAAAAGTGTTGCTGACAGCTGGGAGTTCATGTCTTTCAATGAAAGACAGAAGACTGTACGTGAATATATCAAAAAGATTAAAATATCGAATGATTATGTTGAAATTGAGTATAATGATCTTTTGACACTACAGTAAATTACATTTCTATAGTTAATACATCGCAAGGGGATATATCTTCTTGCGTGTAAAATTTCATATATCTTATTCAAGATAATTACCCTATTGGATAAAGGAAATTTCAAAATTTCCACTATAATACATTATCCCAATGATATCCGGAGAAATAAAACGTTTCCTGCGGGATGACGGTATGATAAAGGTAAGCCGTTCCTTAAAAGAGCTGTCTTACAAGATCTTTCAGGCAAGGGAAGCACTGACCGCAAGCCTGGGCCGCGAGCCGACGCTCGAGGAGCTGGCTGTTACAATGGATGTAGACAAAGAAGAAATAGTACAGGCCATGGAAGCCGGCGGAGAAGTAGAGTCACTGTATAAACCGATCCACCAGAAGGAGGGAAACGAGATCCGTCTTGTGGACAAGTTGGAAGAAAAAGAAAGAAAGGAGGAAAAAATTCTGGACCATATGCTCCTGGCACAACTGCTGGAGACTTTGGATAAAGAAGAAAGACAGCTTATATATCTGCGGTACTTTGCGGATGAAACACAGTCCCAGGTGGGGAAAAAACTTGGGATCTCCCAAGTACAGGTCTCACGTATGGAGAAGCGGATTATTGAGAATCTGCGGCGGCTGGGGAGTTAGATGGGGAGGGGACGCCGGCCCAGATGCACCCAGCGTCGTAAAAGGTGAGGCGGCTTCCGGCGGACTGTGTATGCCATTTCCGGGGCCTCAAAGTGCGCGGGTTAGAATCCGTTAGAGAAAAAACAGGAAATATTGAGGGCAGAATTTGTTTTACAAAAACAAATTCTGTTGCCGCCGGCGGCGCGAATGCATCGGCATTCGGGCCAACTGCGGCAAGCACCCTCAATATTTCCTGTTTTTTCTCTTACGGATTCTCCGCAAACGGCCGGTTCCGGAAATGGCATACACAGTCCGCCGGAAGCCGCCTCACCTTTTACGACGCGAACGTATACTTTCGCATTTTTTTCAAATACTATCACTACTATATTTTTGGAAAGGTTAGGTGGCCTCTATGGAAAATGGAAGAAGGAAAATTCGTATCTGCCTCTTCGGCATTGTGCTTGCGGCGGTGGTTGTGGGTATTTTTTATTATTATTTTAATGGAAGCGGGCAGCCCTCTGCCAGTGAGGGAACTCTGATTCAGGGACCGAAGGTGGAATACTATGGCTGTTAATCATGATACAGTGTATCTCAAGGGTGACAGGAACGTTGAGGTACAGAAAAAAGATGTCACCTTAGGTGATATTGTTGCTATGGAGTGCAGCAATAAGGAGATGATTCCAAAACTGAAAACCCTGAAGATCCTGAAGATACCGGATAAGAAAAAACAGCGTATGGTAATCTCTATCTTAAAAATTATTGCCTGTATCCATGAGAAATATCCCGGACTTGAAGTACAAAATCTGGGAGAACAGGATATAATTATCACTTATGAAGAGCAGAAGACGCCCGGTATGGTATGGCATGTAATAAAAACGGTCATTGTAGTGCTGATTACTTTCTGCGGCGCTGCTTTTTCGATTATGGCTTTTAATAATGACGTTTCTACGTCAAGATTATTTTCACAGATTTACGAGTATGTGACAGGCGACGTTTCCGATGGATTCACAATACTTGAGGTGTCCTATTCTGTAGGAATTACGGTAGGTATCCTTGTATTTTTCAATCACTTCGGAAAGAAGCGCTTTACAGTGGATCCGACGCCTATGGAGGTGCAGATGCGCCTTTACGAAAATGATATCCAGACAACTCTGGTCGAGGATGCATCAAGAAGGGAGCAGGAGCTGGATGTGGGTAAATCAAATCATATTAGCAGTCATCGGACTTAGCGGCGGGCTTGTCGTCGCAGGCGGGCTGTTTTCTTTTATTATAGAGCTGGGAGTGGTAGCAGATTTTGCAGACCGGACACATACCGGCGACAGAATTCTGCTTTATGAAGACTGTGTCGCCCTGGGGGGTATTGCAGGTAATCTTTTTTCCGTATTTGAGATCCATATCTCTCACGGAAACTGGCTGATCCCGGTATTTGGGATTCTGGCCGGTATCTTTGTGGGCTGCTGGTCAATGGCTTTGGCTGAGATATTGAATGTATTCCCGATTTTTGTACGCAGGCTGAAAATTGTACGGTATATATCTGCGTTTATCATCAGCATGGCGCTTGGAAAAGGGATCGGGTCTTTTGTGTTCTTTTTGCAGCGGTGGTAGCAGGAAGGTAAAATGAAGAGTCAGCCGTAAGCCTAAAAGTTTGTTAAGAAGTTTTCAAAGAACGAGTCAGAAAACTTGACTTATTTCTTATGCCGGTGTAAAATTTAGAAGTAGTATAAGGCTATCCAATCAAGGAATATGTTTCTTAATTAGGGTAGCCAGTTTTTATTTAGGAGGAGAAGGTATGAAAAAGAAAATCTTGAGCGCACTGCTGTGCGCAACGTTGGTTATCGGCCTGGTTGCAGGCTGCGGTGCCAAACCGGCTGCAGAGGCAGACACTTCAGATTCAGACGACAAGAAGACAGAGAGCACATCAGGCATTGCAAAGGAAGATCTGAAAGTCGGCTTTGTACATGTTTCTGATGCCAGTGATATGGGGTATACATACAACCATGATCTGGGAACCAAGGAGATGCAGGAAGCATTGGGATTAAGCGATGATCAGATTATCAATAAGTTCAATGTTCCTGAGGGTGCTGAATGTGATACCGCGCTGAGAGAATTGGTTGACGCCGGCTGCAACATTATTTTCGCAACAAGTTTTGGATTTGAAGACTACGTAAAAGAAGTAGCAGCGGAGTACCCGGATATCCAGTTCTGCCACGCTACAGGATTCCAGGCAAAAGACTCCGGATTGAGCAACATGCATAATTATTTTGCATCTATTTTTGAAGCCCGTTACCTGGCAGGTATCGCAGCAGGTATGAAGACAGAGTCTAATAAGCTGGGTTATGTAGCTGCGTTCCCGTTTGCTGAGGTTATCAGTGGATATACAGCATTCTACCTGGGGGCTAAGAGTGTGAATCCGGATGTGACCATGGATATCATGTATACGAATTCATGGAACGACCCAACGGTTGAATCACAGGTTGCAAAAGCTTTGATCGAGAGAGGCTGCGATGTGGTTTCCCAGCATTCAGACTCTACGGCACCGGCAACGACGGCTGAGGAGTACGGCGCTTTCCAGGTTGGATATAACAATGATATGATTGAAGCAGCACCGAAGGCTTCCCTGATTTCCGCACGTATTGACTGGGGTATCTATGTAACGGATGCAGTACAGGCAATGATTGACGGCAAGGAGATCCCGGTTGACTGGTGTAAAGGTCTGAAAGATGGCGCAGTTTATCTGTCACCACTGAATACTGACATTGCAGCAGAGGGAACTCAGGAAGCAATCGACAAGGCGACTAAGGCACTTGAGGCAGGCGAGATCCACGTATTCGATGGTCCTCTGAAAGGGACAAGCCCGGATGGCGAAACAATAGAAGTTGCTGAAGGCGATTACTATCACGAGCAGGAAGAAGCTTCCGCACCATCCTGGTGTTACATCATCGAAGGATGCAATGTGGTTGAATAATCGAGTTGCCGGGAGCACCCGATTGGTGTGAAAAGCAGCATTATCGATTCATCCAGGGATAAGTTCATTGACAGAGCCGTTGTATGACGGCTCTGTTTTTGGAGAGAGGCCTTTTCGGGCATTCCGTAATGCATGTCATTGCAGGGACGTGTATTGCGGTGTACCCGAACGGGGGACAGAAAAGGAAGAGAAGAAAGACAGGAAGAGTAAAAGGAGGGTGAAGACTTGGGCGAGACTACAGAGTATGCTGTGAAAATGCATCACGTCACCAAAACATTTGGAAAGGTCGTTGCCAACAAGGATGTTGACCTGGAGCTGAAGAACGGAGAGATACTGGCGCTCCTTGGTGAAAATGGGAGCGGTAAAACGACGCTGATGAATATGCTTTCAGGGATTTATTTCCCGGATCATGGGGAAATCAGTATCCACGGCACACAGGTGACAATCCGTTCGCCGAGGGATGCGTTTGGACTGGGAATCGGAATGATCCACCAGCATTTTAAACTGGTAGATGTTCTGACGGCGGCGGAAAACATCGTGCTGGGACTTGACGGGAAGGCGGTGCTGAACCGGAAAGAAGTAAATAAAAAGGTGGCGGAGATTGCATCCAGATATGGGTTTGAGATCGATCCTGCCAAGAAGATTTATAACATGGCCGTCTCAGAGAAACAGACGGTTGAAATTCTGAAGGTTTTGTACAGAGGGGCAGATATCCTGATTCTGGATGAGCCTACGGCAGTACTGACGCCGCAGGAGACGGAGAAGCTTTTCGCGGTGCTGCGTAACATGAAAAAGGATGGCAAATCCATCATCATTATTACGCATAAGCTGCATGAGGTGCTGGCGATATCCGACCGTGTGGCGATACTTCGCAAGGGGGAATACATAGGTGCTGTTGAGACAGCAAAGACAAACCAGGCGGAGCTGACGGAGATGATGGTAGGGCGTCCGGTCAGTCTGGAGATCGACAGACCGAAGCAGGAGCGGGGCATTGAGCGTCTTCAGGTCATTGACCTGACCTGCCTGAATGGTGAGGGCGTCAAGGCGCTGGACAATGTCTCTTTCTCGGCGTATGGAGGTGAGATACTGGGTGTTGCCGGAATTGCTGGCAGCGGCCAAAAAGAACTCTGTGAGGCGATTGCCGGCCTGTATCCTGCCATCGGCGGCTCGGTGCTCTACGCGGGAGAACATAACGGAGAGCCGATCAAAGAGCGCATTCTGGGGCTCAAGCCCGACGAGATTGTAAAAAAGGGCATCTCTATGGCCTTCGTTCCTGAAGACAGGCTTGGTATGGGGCTGGTTGCCGGAATGGATATGACAGACAACGTAATGCTTCGAAGCTACAAAGATAAAAAAGGCCTTTTTGTAGATCGGAAAACACCAAAGGCAGTGGCTGAACAGCTCATTGAGGAGCTGGAGATTGTAACGCCCGGAGTAGAGACGCCTGTGGGAAGGCTTTCCGGGGGGAACGTCCAGAAGGTACTGCTGGGCAGAGAGATTGCCCTGAGCCCGTCCGTATTGATTGTGGCATATCCGGTGCGGGGGCTGGACATCAACTCTTCCTATCGGATCTATGACCTGCTGAACGAACAGAAGAAAAAGGGTGTGGCTGTTATATTTATCGGAGAAGATCTGGACGTGCTGATGGAACTCTCCGACCGCATTATGGTTCTCTGCGGAGGAAAGGTGAGCGGTATTGTAGATCCGCGCACAGTGACGAAGGAAGATATCGGCCTGATGATGATCCATGTGGGGGAAGAGAAAAACGGCCCGAAGAGCAGTGACGAGGAAAGTGCCGGCGGACATCCAGCCGGTGAAAATAAGGATGAGACTACAAAAGAGGAGGCAGGGGTATGAGCAGTAAGCAGACACAGGTAAAAGAACCACTGATCCGTATGGTGAAAAGAGGTTCTATTTCACAGCAGAAGGCCTGGGGAATCCGTGCGGCCGCTTTTCTTCTGTCGCTTGTGACCGGGGGGCTTTTAATCCTGGTTCTCGGACATAACCCGCTTGCTGTATATAAGGCAATGGTAATCGGATCCTGGGGTTCCAGAACTGTAATCCATGAGACCGTAAAACTTGCGGTTCCGCTTCTGATCACGGCAATCGGTATTTCCTTTGCGTTTAAAATGAAGTTCTGGAATATCGGGGCAGAGGGGCAGATCCTTGTGGGGGCAGTTGCAGCGGGTGCGTTTGGATTGTTCACCGCGCATATCTTCCCAAAGATTCCGCTTGTGATTCTGATGCTTCTGGCAGGTATGGCAGCTGGCGGCCTTTACGGTCTGCTTCCGGCAGTCTGTAAGGCAAAATGGGGAACCAATGAGACACTGTTTACCCTGATGCTGAACTATATCGCACTTGCATTTATTAAATATCTGATGAATGGCCCGTGGAAAGCGCCGGGAAGCAGTTTTCCGAAGATTGCCATGCTGGTGCAGGGCGCAAGGCTGAAAAAGGTACTGGGCGTCCACTGGGGCTGGATTCTGGCACTGGTTCTGGTTGTCCTGGCATTCATCTATTTCAATAAGACGAAGCAGGGCTATGAGATTGCTGTTGTGGGACAGAGCAATAACACGGCGAGATATGCGGGAATCAACGTCAGCAAAGTTTTTATCCGCACTATGTTTTTATCCGGTGCAATGTGCGGCCTCGTAGGAATGCTCCAGTTTGCGGGCGCAGATTACACGATAACGGAAGGAACCGCAGGCGGTGTCGGATTCACTGCGATCACGGTGGCATGGCTGGCAAAGATGAACCCCTTTGGAATGCTTGTGGTTTCCGTATTTATCGCCATGCTTGAGAGGGGATCCAATACCATTCAGACGAATTTTAAGATACCGGCTTCGGCTTCGGATCTGTTGATCGGAATCATCCTTTTCTTCATGCTTGGATGTGAGTTCTTTATTACATACCGTCTGATATTCAGAGGAAAGGAGGAACAGCATGCTTAGTACATTAAACAGTTTATTCATTGCGGCAGTACTGGCAGGTACACCGCTGCTGCTGGGGGCGCTGGGGGAAATCCTGACTGAAAAATCAGGAAACATGAACCTCGGTGTGGAAGGCATGATGTTCATGGGGGCGATTACCGGTCTGGCAGGCTCTTACTATTACGAGCAGGCCGTGGCAAAATCCGGCGGCAGTGTCAGCGGGACGGTATCTGCATTGATTGCGCTTTTGGTGTCATTTATAGCGGGAGCCTTTGGAGCGCTGATCTACGCGTTCCTCACCATTTCTCTGCGTGCGAACCAGAACGTAACCGGTCTGACGCTGACCATCTTCGGTACAGGTTTCGGCAACTTTTTTGGGGAATACATCGGACAAAAGGCCGGTGGATATGTAGCAGTAAGCGGTACCACAAAAGCAGCTTTTTCAAGGCTGCATATACCGGTGCTGTCTGATATCCCGATTATAGGCAAGCTGTTATTCGAATATAACTGGCTGGTATATTTTGCAGTGATCCTGTCCATATTTATGGCATGGTTCTTTAACAAATCCCGTGTGGGCCTGAACCTCAGAGCAATTGGGGAAGATCCGGCCACAGCCGATGCGGCGGGAATCAATATTACAAAATACAAGTATATTGCAACCGTAGTGGGCGGTGGAATTTGTGGAATCGGCGGTATGTACATGAGCATGGTTACCACATCCGGCGTCTGGGTACACGGATGTGTCAGCGGCTACGGCTGGCTCGCTGTTGCCCTTGTAATTTTTGCGACATGGAGACCTGCAAAAGGAATATTAGTTGCACTGATATTCGGGGGCCTGACAATCATGCGTATGTACGTAAATATCCCGGGACTCCCGGCACAGATCTATGACATGCTGCCATATGTGGCAACAATCGTGGTTCTGGTAGTCACAAGCATGCGCCAGAGCAAAGAGCATGCACAGCCGAAGAGCTGCGGCCTAAATTACTTCCGGGAGGAGCGGTAGTGACGGTGATCGAGGTGGGGACGCTGTGAAAAACCGCGGAGAAGCGGATGCTGCCGGAAACGGGAACAGGGGGGCTGGAAACGGTATACGGCGGTAAGCTGGAGTAAAGCAAAAAGGAAGGAAAACCAGGGAGATATGTGATTTGTGATCACATATCTCACCCTAGTTTTCCTTCCTTTTTACTTAACTCCAGCTAATCGCCGTAAAGACGCTTCCAGCCCCCCTGTCCCCGTTTCCGGCAGCATCCGCTTCTCCGCGGTTTTTCACAGCTGGGTGCATCCGGGCGGAAATGAACGGCACTTAGCGAGGCTCTGATGGGGGAGGTGGATGGAATTGAACTTACGATAAGATTGGGGAGGATAAGTATATAAAGAATCTTAACCATCATAAGCCAAATTCGCTTCTTCATTCCCTCTCCGCGCAGGCGCCCGACACTCTAAATAACCTTAAACAGCCAATAAATAATCCCCAAAGCCCAGCTCGTGAATATCCCATAAAGTATCACCGGCCCCGCGATGGTAAAGATCTTACACCCAATCCCGAAGACTTGCCCTTCTTTTTTATATTCAATAGCAGGTGATGCAACAGAGTTGGCGAATCCTGTGATAGGAACCAGGGCTCCGGCTCCGCCCCATTTTGCGATTTTAGGATAGATATTGATTCCGGTAAGTATAACGCTGAGCAGAACCAGGAGCAGGGAAGTCCAGCTGCCGCATTCGTCCTTGGATAAGCTCTGAAGTTCACAGTAATTGTAGATGAACTGCCCGACCGTGCAGATGATTCCTCCCGTAACAAAAGCTTTTGCCATATTAACATAAACATTGTGAACAGGAGTTTTTTGTTTTACATAATCCTGGTACTGCTTTTCCTGCTTCATTTTTTCTACTTTATCCATATCTGTTTCTCCTTTAAACACTAGATTGAGATTAGTATTTGGAAAATAAGATAGAATATACCAGCAAAATTGGTTCTGTTTATTTTTTATAACTATGAGCACTTAGTGGCCGATTTTTTGGACACTTATGTGTGATGCATAAAAAATAGTCGGCTAGGTTTTTTCGCGCCTTACTATTTTTTATAGTTTTTCTCTTTGCTTTGTAAATCTTTTTACGGAAACCAGATAACTTACTGCAACCATTATGATATCAAGCAAAACAGCAATAATCCAGAAGATAAATGGATGCTTACCGGTTAAAAACGGTATTATAATATCATACAAATCGGTCAGCGTGATGATCAGAAAAAGTCCGACCGGGAGAATCACCGTGAGCAGATAAATGATGGAGGCTGCGTTCAGACCAGTGATGAAGCTGGATAATAGATTGACACTGGTGATAAATACGGCGCTCAGCCAGCCGCCTAAAAATAAAAGAGCGTATGTCTTCCATGAGATGCTGTCTGTGATAGCGTGATGCAGGATACAGAACAGGAGCATCTCGGCCAGATACAGGAGATGGCAGGAAAATGCGGCCTGAAACCGCGCTGTAACGATATCCCTCTGTGTATAAGGCATAAGCCTTGCAGACATCATTCCCTTGTAATTGGTATCCAGATCCTTCATCGTTGCCGGTAACCCTGACATGCTGATGGGCGAGGCAATCACCAGGAAAGTAATGGCGCCGTAAATATTTCTCAGCACGAGCAGGAAAAATAAAAAGTATACGGCTTCCATAATATAGGTTACTTTTGTATTCTTTCTATAAAACGTAAGCAGATCTCTGTAAACTAATCCTGACATGTGATAACCCCCTTAATATAGAAAAGCATAATGTCTTCAATGGTTGCGCGTTCGATGACCAGATCCGAAAAATGGGATAGCAGCTCCTGTTTGCTGCGGACCAGGACCTGTACGGAGTAATCGCCCTTTATATAAGCCTGATAATCATCCGGCGAAAGCGCTTCGAAAAAGCTGCTGCTGCAGTTCAACACCCCGTATTGGTTATCAATTTCCTCTTTTGACTTCATGAACCGAATCCTGCCTTCATGCATGAAGATGATATAATCAGCTATTTTATCCAGGTCACTCGTGATATGGGATGAGATCAGGACAGAATGATTTTCATCCAGAACAAAATCCTGAAGAAGATCCAGGATTTCGTCTCTCATCACCGGATCCAGCCCGGATGTTGCCTCATCAAGAATCAAAAACTCGGGATTGTGGGATAAAGCAATTGCGAAGTTCAGCTTTACGTTCATACCCTTTGATAATTCCTTTATTTTTTTGTCTGCGGGAAGGTGGAATCTGTCCAGGTATTCTTTAAAAAGATTGCTGTCCCAGTTTGTATAAGAACGCTTCATAATGGCGTCAATATCGCGGCAGTAAAGGTGCGGAACCTGGTGCAGTTCATCCAGGACGGCTCCGACCTTCTGTTTAATCTCACGCTCCTGTTTTCTAAAATCCATATCCAATACACGTATATCACCGCTTTCAATGGAGATCATATTCAAGATGGCGGAAATTGTAGTTGATTTGCCGGCGCCGTTCTCCCCGATCAGGCCGACGATCATCCCCTTGGGAACCGTAAAAGACACATCATCCAGTTTGAAATCCTTATATGTTTTCGTTAGATGGCTTACGCTTAATATATGATCCGTAAAATATTCCATAAATCAGTCCTCCTTGTAAAATAATTCAAGAATATGAATGAGCTGTGACAGCGGGATACCGTTGCACCTTGCTATCCCGGCAGCTTCTTTGAGCTTTTCTTCCGCAATCCGCAGCTGTTCTTCTCTAATAAAATCTTTGTTCCGGGCAGAGACGAAGGTTCCTTTCCCGGGAATTGTTTCTATAAATCCATCCCTCTGAAGATCTTCGTAAGCATGCTGAGCGGTGATAACGCTGATGTGCAGGCTCTTAGCAAGCATACGCATAGAAGGAAGGGCATCCCCGGCCTTGAGCTGTCCGCTCATAATCATCCCTTTAATCTGGGATGTAATCTGCTCATAGATAGGCTTCCCCCCGCTGCTGCTGAGAATAATATCCAAATGTAATCCCTCCTTCCCGTAGAACATCGTATAATCATTAACAACTATTTTTTTTAGAAACATTGCGCAGCCAAACATGTACTCAACTGTACTTACTGTATAAGTACAATATATACAAAAAGTATAATTTTGTCAATAATTTATTTTAAAAACTACCCACAGCTAAAAAAGCCCCCATCCCTATCCCATCCGCAGTTCCGGTCAGCACCGCCAAAATCCGAGTGCATCCCTTCCGACCGGATGCACCAGCTTACCGTGAGCCGGGAGATGCTGCGGGAAGTGCCTGTCCTGTTGGAAATGCATATGAGCAAGCTTAGCAGCAGTTAGAGGAAATCCGCAGAATCAGCCGGAAAAAAGCTGCTCCCGAAGCAGCTTTTTAAAACACCTGAGGCGCTTAATCATCAGATTAAGCGGTGAATGTGTTTGGTTCCGGCTGATTCTGCGGATTTCCTCTTACTGCTGCTTAGCACAGCGGGCTGTATTTCCAACAGGACAGGCACTTCCCGCAGCATCTCCCGGCTCACGGTAAGCGTCCCCCATGAATAATTTGCAACAACCCTGGCATACTAATCATAAAAATCCAAGCAAATTATAAATGGAAACGAGGGAAAGAGATGAATCAGGTAAAAGGCAGCCAGAGCATCGGCTTTGGAGAATCTCCTTATCTTATCAGCAGCGGCTCCGTAGTCGGAAGTAAGGAAGCGGAAGGGCCGCTTGCAAAATTATTTGATATGACAAACCAGGATGATCTTTTCGGGGCAAAGACCTGGGAAGAGGCAGAGAGCAATATGCAGAAAGAGGCGTGCGTACTGGCATTGGGTAAAGCACATGTACCGCCGGAAAATGTGCGGTATCTGTTTGGAGGCGACCTTCTGCGTCAGGGGATTGCAACTTCTATGGGGGTTGAGGCGCTGCAGATTCCTATGTTCGGACTGTACGGAGCATGCTCCACTTCAGGAGAAGCGCTGGCACTCAGCGCGATGAGCGTAGCAGCAGGGTATGGGGACTATATGCTGGCTGTCACATCCAGCCATTTCGGGAGCGCAGAAAAAGAATTCCGTTTTCCTTTGGGGTATGCGAACCAACGGCCATTATCTGCGCATTGGACTGTGACAGGGAGCGGTGCATTTCTGGTGGGTACCGAAAAAAGCCATATCCGCATCAGCGGGGTAACCGTAGGTAAAATTGTGGATTATGGGCTAAAAGATTCCCAGAATATGGGAGCATGTATGGCGCCGGCCGCGGCGGACACCATTGCACAGAACCTGCAGGATTTTGGGAGAAAAGTGGAAGATTACGACAGAATTATTACCGGAGACCTGGGGTACGTGGGGCAGGATATTCTGTTCGACCTGATGCAGGGAAAAGGCTATGATATTAAGACAAAACATATGGACTGCGGCATGACAATCTATGACCAGCAGGCCCAGGATACCCATGCAGGGGGAAGCGGGTGCGGGTGTGCGGCAGTCACTCTGGCGGCCTATATTCTGCCGAAGGTGAAAAAAGGGGAGTGGAAGCGAATTCTGTTTGTTCCTACAGGTGCACTGATGTCCACCGTCAGTTTTAACGAGGGAGCCAGCGTGCCCGGTATTGCACATGCCATTGTGCTGGAACATTGTTAGTTTAAAAGAAGCAGGGTTGTAAATTTAAAAATTACGCCCTCAAAGGAGGTTCTTATGGATTATTTAAAAGCATTTTTAATAGGCGGTATCATCTGTGCAGTGGTGCAGATTCTGTTGGACCGTACAAAACTTATGCCGGGAAGGATCATGGTACTTCTTGTATGCAGCGGTGCTGTTCTGGGGTTCCTTAATATATACGAGCCATTCCAGAAATTTGCAGGTGCAGGGGCAAGCGTTCCGCTGCTTGGTTTTGGCAATGTTCTCTGGCAGGGCGTGAAGGAAGCGGTAGATAAAAATGGATTTCTGGGAATATTTATGGGCGGTTTCAAGGCAAGCGCCGTTGGAATCTCGGCAGCCTTGATTTTTGGGTATATTGCATCCTTTATTTTCGAGCCGCGGATGAAAAAATAAAATCCATATAAAATATATGTAAAATTATGTTGTTTTTTGTAAATGATAATGTTATCGTAATAATGCGGGAAAATTTCAAATAGCAGTATATTTTTAGGAGGAAACGTATGAATTACGTAAGCATTATTATCCCTTTTGTCGGGGGCCTTGGCATGTTCATATATGGAATGCAGATTATGGCCCAGGGGCTTGAAAATGCCGCCGGCAGTAAGATGAAGACATTATTGGAAGCACTGACAAAGAATAAGTTTTTTGGTGTTCTGCTCGGTGCTTTTATTACGGCCGTTATTCAGAGCTCTTCAGCCACAACGGTCATGGTTGTCGGTTTTGTGAATGCAGGAATTATGAACCTGACCCAGGCAATGGGCGTAATTATGGGAGCCAATATCGGTACAACCGTTACCGGCTGGCTTGTATCCAGTGTGGAGTGGGCGAAGTTTTTAAGCCCCGGCAATCTGGCGCCGATCGCAATCATGCTTGGTGTGATCGTGATGCTGACAGGGACAAGGCGTTCGACAAAAGATGTCTCCAGTATTATCATAGGATTTGGTCTGTTGTTTGTCGGTATTACGACGATGTCATCGGCAGTCTCTCCGCTTCAGGAATCAGAAGGATTCCGCAATATCTTTGTAACGCTTGGACACAATCCGTTTCTTGGGATTATCGCGGGAGCAGTGGTCACCGCCATTATACAGAGTTCTTCCGCCTCTGTGGGTATTTTGCAGAGTCTTGCGGCGGCGGGGCTGGTTCCGTTCAATGCTGCGGTTTACATTATCATGGGACAGAACATCGGTACCTGCGTCACTGCCATTATGTCCAGTATCGGCGCAAAAAAGACGGCGAAGACAGCAGCGGTTATGCACCTTTTATTTAATATTATAGGAACTGTACTCTTCAGTGTTGTTGCGATCGTTTTTTTCAAGGTCATCTACCCGAATGCGGGAGGCGGCATCATCACACAGACAGAGATCAGTACGGTGCATACAATTTTCAATGTTGGAACCACTGTCCTTCTCTTCCCGGTTTCTGACTGGATCATTAAACTGGCCAAGAAGATGGAAAAGGAAGACGACAGAGAAGTGGACCAGAGCCGTGTACTTTTGGACGACAGAATCCTGGAGACACCTGGGATTGCACTGCAGTCAGCAGTCAGCGAGGTTGTCCGTATGGGAACCATCGTAAAGGGGACATTGGAAAAGTCCAGGAATGTTATGTTTACAAAAGACTATCAGGAGATTCTGGATATTAAAGAGGAAGAAAATGTGGTGGACAGGCTGTGCAGCGGCATCACTGATTATGTCATCAAGATCAGCGCGCTGTCCATTAATGAGAAAGAGCACCAGCACATTGCGAGTATCCTGCAGACCCTGTCAGATATTGAGAGAATCAGTGATTACTGCGAAAATATTTCGGAATTTGCTGAGACACTGCAGGAAAGAAAGGCAGAATTTTCCGAAATCGGTACTGCCGAGCTCAGAGAGATGATCAATGTCTGTATCGACAGCTACGTGTATGCAATCGAGGCATTTGAGGAAAACAGCAAAGAGAAGGCTATGAAGGTGATAGAGAAAGAGAGCCAGGCTGATGATCTGGAGATCCGCCTGCGCAGCGAGCATATGAAACGTCTGGCCACGAACCAGTGCAATACGGATGCGGGAATTGTATATCTGGATGCACTTGTGTGTCTGGAACGTATCTCTGACCACTCCAGAAACATTGCAGAAGAAGTACTTACAGTAGCAAATTAATCTACAGGGACTGCTGCACGAACCGCTGAATGCGGTGAGTCGGCAGTCCTTTAGAGTAACAGTTCAGGCATGTCTGACCTGTTACTCTTTCTATCAAAAAGGCCCGGCAAAACTACGCCGGGTCTTCTGTTATCTGCGTTTAAGGTTTCAGTGCTTCGTCCAGCATTGCCGCTATATTTTCCGGCGGAACATCATCGAGAATCGTTCCCTGGCTCGGTGAGAGAACCAGTCCGGTTGGAAAGATTTCACGAAGTTGTCGTACCTTAGCCCTGACTTCCTCGGGGGTGCCGTTAGGAAGCAGTTCCTGTATATCTATTCCACCGCAGAAAGAGACGCTTTCCCCATAGGTATCTTTAATCCGGCTTGGATCCATTCCAACGGCTGTAGCCTGCAGCGGATGGATAAAATCGGCTCCCGCTTCAATGAGTTCCGGCATAGCGTCGAATATGGCTCCGCAGGAGTGATAGATGACTTTGACTCCATAGCTGTGGGCCTGCTCAATAATCTTTTTAGCTCCCGGCATAACAAAATCATGAATCATTTCCCGGGAGAGCATAAGCCCCTGCTGGCTTCCAAAGTCATTGGCAATAATAATGGCATCCAGCATTCCCTTTGTGGACTCAAAAACCACTTCATTAGCTTTCAAGTAGAAATCCACAATTTTATCGTCCACAGCCATGTAAATCTCCGGATTGCTGACCATATTCATCAGCGCAGTCTCCATGCCGAATGCGGCGCATGTATCCTGAAAATGTGCGCTCCATACCTGTGCTAGGGTGGCGCGGCCATCCGGAGCCATTGCACAGCGGCGTCTTACTTCCTCCGCATCAATATACTTTCTTGGGTCCGGCCAGTCGAAAAAATCCAGATCCGATATCTCCTGCGCAGCTTTAAAGCAGCCGTCGGCCGTCAGGGTCCGGTGGTCCGGATCTACGTTCGAGCCATTTCTGTACCAGTCGAAAGCGGCTGCTATGCTGGTAGCGTAACCTGAATCATAAGGAATATCAAAAGCATACACATCATCGCCTGCTTTGACCTGCAGCTCGTGCCAGTTGGATACGCCGAAATACCGGCATAGGATATTCATTTCCTCTCCGATCGGTGCACTCATCCATATGGGGGGTCTGTCTAAAGGCTGCCTTGCTGCGGCAGCAAGAAAACGTTCTTTTCCTGTCATTTTTAAATCTCCTTTCGTTAGAGTACGGAACTCCTTTAAACTAATATTAAAAAAAATCCAGGCTGTATACAAGACACTGGAAAATATTGAAATAGTATGAGAGTATTATTTCTCGGTAAGAAATTGACGTGATTTCCATTATTATTTATAATAAGATAGTACAAAAATTAAAATGAGCCAAAGACAGGAGATGAGGCTATGGAATATATAAAAGATGCCCCTTTTGCAAATATATTTGTATGTAACGGCGATATAGATTTTAATGACTATTATTATATATCGCCATTTAAGGAGATCGAGGACAGCATTTATTATTGTGTCAACAGAACGGGAATTGAATCCCGGGTACCCAGTCTGTTCTTTGTAGAACGGGACAGTACCATGAGCTGCTGCGAGGTGTTCTGCATTTTTTCTGGAAAGGGAAAGCTGACTTTCCGGGGCAATACTTACGAGTTGGGTAAAAACCAAGTGATTGTACTTCCTGCTGGGGAAGAACATTCTTATGGAAGTGATGAGGCGGAGCCGCTTGGAATGTCATGGGTAGAATTCTATGGGGGCGACAGCAGAAGGCTGACGCGCCATATCGTAGACACACAGGGCCCTGTGATCGAAGGAATGATATTTTCAGATGCGTCCGCAGCATTGGGAATATTACAGCAGAAACTAATGATTGATGAGCGGCAGAATGTCTCCCTGGAGATCTACAGCCTGCTGCTGGAAATATTAAAAAATGAGAGACGCTACGCAATGGTCGAGATTTCCCAGGATGTAAAAGCCAACTTCTCCCGCGTAGAGGCTTACATAGACGCCCATCTAAGGGATGGGATTACAAACAGCCAACTGGCGGATGTCTGTGGGATCAGCCTTCCCTATTTTATCAAACAGTTCAAAGCCATTTACCGGATGACACCCCAGGAATTCGTTATGAACAGAAGGCTGAGGAAAGGCAGACAGATGCTGATGCAGACTGGACTGCCGGTCGACGAAATCTCGGAAATGCTGGGCTTTTGCAATACAAGCCATTTCATACGCCGCTTCAGAGAAAAAGAAAAAATGACTCCGGCGCAGTACAGGGGGGCTTATCGGATTGGGTAGAATCTGTTTCGGAAGCAGATTCTACCCATGTGGGCGTCCGATTTTGCAATTCTATGGTTTAATTGGATATCATGGGGGTTAATTTGTTATATAGCCGTAAGGTCTTGGCTTCGTTTGTAATCTCGAAAAGAATTGTCTGTTTGAAATCGTAAAAGATTATCATAAAGTAACGGTGTTTATCACCATCACCAATCAGATCCCGGAGGGCTTCTATTACTATCCCATTGACCACTATTTCACCGTGAACATTTATTTTTTTATTTATAATCTGGGCTTCCGAACCGATGTAGATATTTTTAATTCTGCATGCTGGCAGCGTATATGTTAGTGTATCACTGCCCCTGTCTTTTACTGTCAGAACTTGTCCGGATATACCCAGTGTCACTGTTGTTCCCATGCTGACTGACGGTATTCCATCTAACATAATAAAATCTGCCTCTGGATCTTTATTGCTGCTGCTGAATAATCCCATAATATTTTCCTCCTTAAAGTTCAATTGAGAAAGACCGCTGCCCGTTATTTGAGTATCTCCAATTGTTATTTCTCAAATGTTTTGTTTTTTAATTTTCTTTATTATATAATACAACGCGCTATATGTCAGCGCAATTCGTTCACTGAATAATTTTTTTTACTGTCATGCACTTAACAAGGATTTAACATTATGATGATTTCAAATTTTACATTGATTTTATATGATTGCATTGTGAAGAAAATGGTTCAAGTAAATGTCGGGTATTCGCCCGAAGATTAATTTAAGATGTAAAGGAGAATTGTGAAATGAGAATGAAAAAGTTTATTGCAGTTTTATCTATGGTTAGTATGCTGGCAGTTGCGGCAACAGGATGCGGCAGCGACAGCAAGGCGGGAGATACTGCCGAGGCAAATGCAGATACAAAGACGGAGCAGGAGAGTGCTTCCTGGGACAGCTCCTATGATATTACAATTGTATCCCGTGAGGATGGTTCTGGTACAAGAGGCGCGTTTATCGAGCTATTCGGGATCGAAGAAAAAAATGGCGATGAAAAGGTTGATATGACAACGGAGGAGGCGCAGATTACAAACAGCACTTCCGTTATGATGACGACAGTAGCAGGCGACGAGTACGCGATCGGATATATTTCACTCGGATCACTGGACGACAGTGTGAAGGCCTTAAAAATCGACGGTGCAGAGGCAACCGCTGAAAATGTAAAATCTGGTACATATAAAGTATCCAGACCGTTTAACATTGCAACCAAGGAAAACCTGGACAACGAAGTGGCAAAAGATTTTGTTAACTTCATTATGAGCGAGGAAGGGCAGGCCGTTGTAGAAGAAAATCACTATATTGCAGTGGATGATGTAAAACCTTTTGAGGGTACAAGTCCGTCAGGAAAGGCGGTAGTCGGCGGTTCATCTTCCATCTCTCCGGTAATGGAAAAGCTGATCGAGGCATACAAGGCTGTCAATGCAAATGCCGAAATCGAACTTCAGACAACGGATTCTACGACAGGAATGACATCTGCGATTGACGGAAGCTACGATATCGGAATGGCATCGAGAGAGCTGAAAGATACGGAACTGTCAGAGGGGCTTCAGGCGACTGTGATTGCAACAGACGGAATTGCAGTGATTGTGAACAAAAACAGCACAGTAGATGAGCTGAGCAGTGACCAGGTAAAAGCAATCTATACCGGTGAGGCAGTCACCTGGGATGACGTGATTGAATAAAGCTCAGAAACCTGACCAGGAAGAGGGAATTGAATCGATGAAATCAAAAGCATGGAATGAGAAATTCATGCAGGGAGTATTCTTCATTGCCGCCTGTGCTTCGGTGCTGGCGGTAGCTCTCATTTGTGTCTTTTTATTTGCAAATGGAGTCCCTGCGATGAAAGAGATCGGATTTGTAAAATTTATCACCGGGGAAATGTGGAAGCCGAACAATGATATATACGGCATCCTTCCCATGATCGTCGGCAGTATTTATGTGACGGCAGGAGCAATCATTGTGGGCGTGCCCATAGGGATTCTGACCTCCGTATTTATGGCAATGTACTGTCCCAAAAAGATTTACCGGCCGCTGAAGGCGGCAACAGAACTTCTGGCTGGTATCCCTTCTGTTGTATATGGATTTTTCGGGCTGGTTGTCCTGGTTCCCTGGGTAAGAGAACTTGGAAGAACATGGCGTGATATGGGACTGACAAAAAGCAGCGGAAACGGCAGCGGTATTTTAACAGCTTCTATCCTTCTGGGAATGATGATTCTGCCTACGATTATCGGTGTGACAGAGTCTGCCATCCGTTCCGTGCCGCAGCAGTATTATGAAGGCGCGCTGGCGCTGGGGGCCACCCATGAAAGAAGCATATTCCGGGTGATCATGCCGGCGGCAAAATCCGGGGTAATTGCAGGAATTGTCCTGGGAATCGGACGTGCGATCGGAGAGACAATGGCCGTGATCATGGTGGCAGGTAATCAGGCCAGAATGCCTGCAGGCCTCCTGAAGGGTGTCAGGACTCTGACAGCCAATATCGTGATTGAGATGGGGTATGCCGCAGAGTTACACAGAGAAGCACTGATTGCAACGGGTGTGGTTCTGTTTGTATTTATCCTGATTATCAACTTCAGTGTAGCATTATTAAATAGGAGGTCCGGCCGTGAGTAATCAAACAACATTTCGTCAAAAAATGAAAACCTATCTGCATCATCCGGGTTCCTTTATCATGATGCTTCTGGTTTTGCTGGGTGCCGTCGTTACTTTTACAGTACTTATCTTCCTGATCATTTATATATTGGTGCACGGTGTTCCCTATATTAAGCCTTCTTTATTTTCCTTTACCTACACTTCGGACAATGCATCTTTGATGCCGGCGCTGGTGAATACGGTGACCATGACGCTGCTGTCACTGGTTGTAGCCGTTCCCCTGGGGATTTTCGCTGCAATCTTCCTGGTAGAGTATGCGAAAAGAGGCAACAAATTTATGGGAATCATCCGCCTCACAACAGAGACATTATCCGGCATTCCGTCAATCGTATACGGACTGTTTGGAATGCTGTTCTTTGTAAATACGCTGGACTGGGGCTTTTCCCTACTGGCAGGTGCATTTACACTGGCCATTATGATTCTCCCGCTGATCATGCGCACGACGGAAGAGGCCCTGAAAGCAGTGCCGGATACTTTCCGCGAGGGGAGCTTCGGCCTTGGGGCAGGAAAGCTCAGAACCGTGTTCCGGATCGTGCTTCCGTCCGCCATACCGGGCATCCTTGCAGGTGTGATCCTTGCAATCGGCAGAATTGTCGGAGAAACAGCGGCGCTGATGTATACGGCAGGAACCGTGGCAAATATACCATCCAGCGTGATGGGGTCCGGAAGGACCCTGGCCGTGCATATGTATAACCTGGCAAGCGAGGGGCTTTATATGGATCAGGCTTACGCCACAGCAGTGGTTCTGCTGCTTCTGGTCGTGGGTATCAATGCATTATCCAGTGTGATAGCCAGGCGTTTAACAAAAGCATAAAGAAAGGAATCAGATATGGGAAAAATAAGTATCAAAAATCTGGATTTGTATTACGAAGATTTCAAAGCCCTGAAGGATGTAAACCTGGAGATAGAAGCGAATAAAATCACAGCATTTATCGGGCCCAGCGGCTGCGGTAAATCGACGTTGTTAAAGTCCATTAACCGGATGAACGATCTGGTTGAGGGCTGCCGTATTGAAGGGGAGATCCTGCTGGACGGTGAAAATATATTCCGGGGAATGGATGTGAACCTGCTGCGTAAACGTGTGGGTATGGTGTTTCAGAAGCCGAATCCGTTTCCGATGAGCATATACGACAATATTGCATTTGGGCCGAGGACCCACGGAATTCATTCCAAATCCCGGCTGGATGATATTGTGGAAAAGTCCCTGCGCAGCGCGGCGATCTGGGAAGAATGCAAAGACCGGCTGAAGAAAAGTGCACTGGGGATGTCCGGCGGGCAGCAGCAGCGTCTGTGTATAGCCAGGGCGCTGGCGGTGGAGCCGGAGGTTCTCCTGATGGATGAACCCACATCCGCGCTGGATCCGATTTCCACATCGAAGATAGAAGACCTTGCGATGGAACTGAAAAAAGATTATACTATAGTCATGGTAACGCATAACATGCAGCAGGCGGTGCGCGTGTCGGACAATACGGCATTTTTCCTTCTTGGCGAGGTGGTAGAATACAATGATACGGAGAGATTGTTCTCCATACCCGCGGATAAGCGGACAGAAGATTATATTACAGGGAGGTTTGGTTAAAAAATGCGGAATAGATTTGACATGCAGCTACAGTTACTGGATGAGCAGCTCACTCATATGGGAGAGCTGTGCGAGACGGCCATTGCAAAGGCGACGAAAGCGCTGGAGGAATGCGATATGGAACAGGCCAGAGCGATCATGGAGGCCGATGAAGAGATCGACCAGATGGAGAAGGATATTGAAAGACTGTGCCTGAAGCTTCTTTTACAGCAGCAGCCTGTGGCAAAGGATCTGCGCAGGATCTCGGCGGCGCTGAAGATGATCACGGATATGGAGCGCATCGGCGACCAGACGGCAGATATTGCGGAGATTGTGATATCCTCCAGGCATAATACCGCGGCCGATATCAAGGAAATCGGCATCATGGCGGCAGCAGCGAGCAGGATGGTGCGGGACAGCGTAACGGCCTATGTAACAAAGGACCTGGAACTGGCCAAGAACGTTGTGGAGGCCGACGATGCCGTAGACCATTTGTTTGACACGATCCGTGACGAACTTGTGGACTATATCCGGAAAGAAAGAGGCGAAAATGGAAAGAGAATCTTTGACCTGATTATGGTGACAAAGTATCTGGAGCGTATTGGCGACCATGCTACCAATATCGCCGAATGGGTCGAATTTTCTATCACAGGGGTCCACAGAAATGGAACGGCTCTGGGAGAAAAATTGATAAAGGAGTGACAACATGATATATTGCGTAGAAGATGACGACAACATCCGGGAGCTGGTGATTTACACACTGGAGACAACAGGGCTCAAGGCACAGGGCTTCGCGGAAGGCGGCTCTTTTATGGAGGCTTTGGCGTTCGATACGCCAGAGCTTATTTTGCTTGATATTATGCTGCCGGGAGAAGACGGGCTTTCCCTGCTCCGTAAGCTGAAGAGTTCTTCTAAGACGAAGGACATTCCTGTGATTATGGTAACGGCCAAGGGCGCGGAGTACGATAAGGTAATCGGCCTGGATTCAGGGGCGGATGACTATGTGACAAAGCCGTTTGGAATGATGGAACTCGTGTCCAGGGTAAAAGCCGTCATGCGGCGTACGGGCAGAGCGCCGGACAAAGATGATATGAGCGTGGGCGGCGTCTGTGTGAATGTAAAAAAGCACGAGGTGACCGTGGACGGAAAAGCCGTTACACTGACACTTAAGGAGTTCGAACTGCTGGAAAGACTGATGAGGAATCAGAATATTGTACTCACGAGGGATCAGCTGCTGGAGGATATCTGGGGCTATGATTTTGACGGTGAGACCAGAACGGTAGATGTACATGTACGGACGCTGCGGCAGAAACTGGGAGAGAAAGGCGAGATTATCGAGACTGTGAGGGGCGTTGGATACCGCGTAGGAGGAGCGAATGAGAGCTAGAATCCAGAGAAGCATGGTGTTTGTGCTGTCTATAACGCTGCTGATCTCTTATTTGGTTCTGACCGTTGTGATATACCGGCAGAACCTGACTTTATTGAAGACAGAGGTGCGGCAGGAGGCCAGATATATCAAGACTGCGATTAATATTTCGGGCCCGGCCTACCTGGAACAGATGGATGAAGTGGATGTGAGGACCCGGGTGACCCGGATTGATACAGACGGAACCGTGGCGTATGATTCCAGACGGGACGAATCCACGCTGGACAACCACAGATTCAGGCAGGAGGTGGAAAGCGCCCTGAAGAGCGGCAGTGGTGAGGATATCCGGGTATCCGGCACGCTGGGAAAAGAGATGTATTATTACGCCCTTCTTCTGGATGACGGTACAGTACTGCGCGTATCTAAGCTGATGGACGGACTGGTGAGTACGGCTCTGAGAATGCTGCCGGTGATATGTATTCTGGCCGCTGTTATGCTGGTTATGGCCTGGCTGATGGCAAAATGGCAGACCGCCCGGCTGATCAAGCCCATCAATGAACTGGATTTGGAGCATCCGCTGGACAATGCTGTGTACGAGGAGATGACCCCTCTTTTGGAGGCGATGGACCGGCAGAATAAGGAGAAGGATGCCGTTTCCAATATGCGCAAGGAATTTTCCGCCAATGTCTCCCATGAACTAAAGACGCCGCTGACTTCTATATCGGGGTATGCGGAGATCATGAAAAATGGAATGGTGAGGCCCGAGGACGTTCCTAAATTCTCTGACAGGATATACAAAGAGGCACGGCGCCTGATTACGCTTGTGGAAGATATTATCAGGCTCTCCAAGCTGGATGAGGAGTCTGTGGAGCTTGAGAAAGAGGATGTGGACCTCTATGCCCTCTGCCGGGAGATCGTGAGCCGTCTTTCCCCGCAGGCAAACGCGAAAAAAGTGCACATCGTGGTGGAGGGAGAGCCTGTCGTGTATCACGGTATCCGCCAGATTTTAGATGAAATGATCTATAATGTCTGTGAAAATGCGATCAAATACAACACAGCGGACGGTCAGGTGTCCGTCTGGGCCGGCAATACGCTTCAGGGGCCAAAGGTATGCGTTGCAGATACCGGGATCGGAATACCGAAAGAGCACCACGAACGGATATTTGAGCGTTTTTACCGTGTGGACAAAAGCCACTCCAAAGAGAGCGGCGGCACCGGGCTGGGCCTTTCTATTGTAAAACATGGGGCGCTTCTGCACGGAGCCAGGGTGGCCGTGGACAGCGAGCCGGGAAAGGGGACACGCATAGATATTAAATTTTGATATAATTTATTAAAAAAGTATAAAATATATCATTGAAAAACCGTTTGGGCTGGTGTAAACTAGACCATGCGGTTTTTTGCCGCTTCAGAGCATCAAAGCAAGAAAGCCTAAAGGAGAAACAGACAATGAAAGGGCATGAACTTTTAGAAAAACTGCTGCAGTCTTATCAGGCGGCTTTTGATATTACCCGTCCATATGATGTCGAAGGGGACAGATACGAAGCGTATGCGGCTTTTAATGTGACCAGCGCAAAGTATGTCCTTGTGAAGAAGGCTGAATTGTGGCGGGCAGATTGTTTTGAGCATACGTTTTTTTCGTGCATAGACAGACTGAAAGCAGAGGATATCCAGCGCTTCCGCGGGCACATTGTTTCATTCATTGAGCCTGAACTGGTGAGGAATGGAGAAGCCTGTACCTGCGAGAATCATATGTATACATATATCACGGCGGTGTTTATCAGCGAGAGAGGTTTGACAAAGGAGGCGGAAAAGGCCGTCAGAGACTTTAAGTTTTTTAAGAATTACCGGCTTGGCCTGCGGGGATATGCAGAGGCCAGGGTGCTCGTTTTTGATATGGAGAACCGCAGGGTGTCCGGCAGCCGGGCGGCGAGGGAGCTGGTCAAAGGATATGAGAAGGTCTTCTGACCTTTTTATATAAAGCTATAATTACGAAAAAAGGAGTGTGAACAATGAACGCAGTAGTAATTTTACTTGCAGGTATTCTGATTCTGGTCATTGCGTATGTTACATACGGCAAATGGCTTGCAGGACAGTGGGGTGTGGATCCGGGGAGAAAGACTCCGGCACATGAGCTTGAAGACGGGATGGATTATTGTCCGGCCAAGGCGCCTGTATTGATGGGACATCATTTCTCTTCGATTGCAGGGGCAGGCCCGATTAACGGCCCGATACAGGCGGCCGTATTCGGATGGGTGCCGGTATTGCTATGGGTATTGATCGGAGGTATCTTCTTCGGAGCAGTCCATGATTTCGGCGCATTATTTGCATCGATCCGCCACAAAGGGCAGTCCATCGGTGAAGTAATCGCTGACTCTATGGGGACAAAGGCTAAGAAGATATTCATTATCTTCTCTTACCTGACACTACTCCTTGTTGTTGCCGCATTTGCATCTATTGTTGCAAATACATTTATGGCAACCTATACGGAGTCCGGAGCGGTGGACTACGCTGCATCTGCAGCGAATTCATCAACGGCGATGATATCGATTTTGTTTATCGTGATTTCTGTGATATTCGGATTCCTGGTTTACCGCAAAAACGCATCACTGGGCGTGTCTACCGTCATTGGCGTGATTGCCATTATTCTCTGTATGGTAATCGGACTGAACTGGCATCCTCTGTACCTGAATAATAAGACGTGGATGGTTATTGTGGGAATTTATATTTTAATTGCATCCGTAACACCGGTTTGGATCCTGTTACAGCCGCGTGACTATCTGAGCTCTTTTTTGCTTTATTTTATGATGGCGGTTGCGGTGATCGGTGTGATCGGCGCGGGGATAACAGGAAATGCAAGTCTGGATATTCCTGCATTTACCGGATTTAAGGATACGCTGATGCCTACAGGAACCTCTTTGGGATATATGTTCCCTGCATTGTTTATCACCATCGCCTGCGGCGCGATTTCAGGTTTTCATTCACTGGTTGGTTCCGGTACCACTGCCAAGCAGCTGAACAGTGAGAAAGATGCCCGCCCGATCGCATACGGCGGTATGCTGATCGAGTGCGCGCTGGCAATTATTTCTCTTTGTGCTGTCGGATATGTATGGAAGTTTTACTCCGCAGGGGAACTGGTAGTGCCTACGAATGTATTTGCAACCGGTATTTCCAAGATGACGTCCACGATCCCGTTCTTAAAGGGAGCTGAAAGTGTGATATTCTCTATGCTGGTGCTTGCAGTCTCCGCATTCTGCCTGACTTCCCTGGATACGGCTACACGGCTTGCCCGCTATATGTTCCAGGAATTCTGGCTGGAACCGGGCGAAGAGGTCAAATCGGTGACCGGTTATAAGAAGGTTCTGACTAATCCATACGTGGCAACGATTATTACTGTTGTTCTTGGCATTGCGCTTGGTATGACCGGATATGCAAATGTATGGCCGCTGTTCGGAGCTGCAAACCAGCTGCTGGCTGCCCTGGGCCTCCTCGCGGTTGCGACATGGCTTGGCAAGGTGGGCAAGAACAATAAAATGTTCCTGGTTCCGATGGCTTTTATGCTGATTGTAACCATTACTTCGCTGTGCCTCACAATTAAGTCCAACTTTGCCGGAATTCTTGCCGGTGCGGACGGAGTTGGCTGGTGCTATATCCGGCTTGTGATCAGCGTACTTCTGATTGTACTGGCAGCAGTGCTTGCCGTGGACGGAATCAAGACTCTGACAGGCCAGTCAAAGAAAAAAGCAAAGGCATAACAGAAGAATTTTGGTTGACAATTCAGGCCATTTAAATTCGTCTGCGTCGAAGGTCTGTATGTCTGTAACCATCAAGTTTTCGTAGGGTCCTCGCAGACCTGTCGGAACTGTTACTTTTTGTCCTTTTGTTAAATGAATAACTATATAAAGTGAGATGACTTTACCCTCAAAGCATGCTAAAATAAATTACTTAGGATCAAAAAGTAATTTAATAGGGATATCTGCAATTGTTTCGGCAATTTGTAAATACTATCCCATAGATGTTTTGGGGGTTTTTACATGGATGAAAGGGTTAGCATGAGAAAAGATGCAGAACAGATCGTGATAAAAAATATAAACGCAGCGAATCCCGCTTCTGACAGGGACGATGGAGAAAGAACGGGCGGAGGCGAGGCAGTCTGCAGTCCGGCAGGCTTTACGGGCAGAGAACAGGAAGCTATGCGGGATGTGCTGGATCTGGCAATGAATATGGGGCGGGTACTGCTGAAGAACGGGGCGGAGATTTTCCGGGTGGAGGAGACCATTGAACATGTCTGCAGGAGATTTCACATTAAGGATGTGGAATCTTTTGTCATGAGCAACGGTATTTTTATGACTGCCAGGGATGAGGCGGAGGAAGTGTATGCCAAGGTGAAGCATATTCCGATTTCCGGCTTCCATTTAGGGATTGTTACCGAAGTGAATGATCTGTCAAGAGAGATTGCGGCTGGAAAGGTGGGGCTGGAGGAGGCAAAGGAGCGGCTGCGGCGGATCGAGGCGATGCCGCCCAAGAGGGGACGGTTCCGGGTATTTGCCGCAGGCATTGGAAGCGGCTGTTTTTGCTATCTGCTGCAGGCCAACCTATGGGAAAGCATGCTGGCAGTTGTGATTGGGTGCCTACTGTATATATTTGTGATCTTTGCGGAGAACCACAGGCTGTCAAAGATTATCATTCATATTGTGGGCGGAGGGCTTATTACGATTATGGCGCTGTTTGCTCTTCAGATTCCGTGGCCCTTCCCGGTGAGGATAGACAAGCTGATCATAGGCTCCATACTGCCGTTGGTTCCGGGGCTGGCATTTGTCAATTCGATCCGGGATATTGCAAACAGCGATTTTATCTCAGGGATCGTAAGGATCGTGGATGCCCTTCTCGTCTTTGTCTATATCGCCATCGGAGTCGGGTTCGTGCTGGGATGTTTCAATAAGCTCACGGGAGGTATGATACCATGACAGGATTTGTGCTGGTTAATATGTTCTGCTCTTTTCTGGGGACAATCGCATTCTCTGTTTTATTCAATGTGCCGCGGAGATTTTACTTCTGCTGCGGGCTGACGGGGATGGCGGGATGGCTCTGCTATCTGGCAAGTGAGAATATCGCTTCTATAGCAACTTCTACATTTCTGGGAACTGTGCTGGTGGTGCTGATGTCCAGGATGCTGGCTGTGTGGATGAAGTGTCCGATTACCGTATTCCTTGTACCGGGTATATTCCCGTTGATTCCCGGGGCGGGAGTCTACTATACGGTATATAACCTTGTGCAGGGCAGCCTGCGGGAGGCGGCAGTCAGAGGCATTGAAGCGCTGAAGATTGCTTTTGCGATTGTGCTTGGCATTGTGTTTATTGTCACCATACCGAAGCAGTGGTTCAGCCTCAGCTACTGGCGAAGGAGGCTGCGCGGCGCCTCAGAAAATTCCGATTTGTAGGCTCTGGAAAAGGTGGAATAATCCCGGAATCCGCTGGCAAAACAGGCCTCTGTAATGGGCATGCCGTCCAGGATTAGCTCCCGGGCAAAGAGCAGGCGCCGGTAGGTGATATAGCTGCCGATGGTATAACCGGTCTCTGCCTTGAACAGCCGCATCATATAGTATTTACTGATGTAGAAGATGCCTGCAAGAGTATCGATGTCCAGATGATCCGTAAGATGTCCGTTAATATAATGCATGATATCAACAATCTTAGAATTATACAATTCTGTATCCAGAAACTCCACGCGGTTTTTGATGGCGGCGCGGTTCAGGTGTATCATGAATTCCAAAAACAGCAATTGGCGGTAAAGAGAGCTGGCATACTCCTGATCCTCAAAGGAACGCTCCAGGCGGTTTGTAATCCGGAAAAGAGAACTTTTCTCTAGTGAATGGATTCGAAGTACACTGGAGCGTTCCTTTTTTGCTTTCTCAAAGCAGTAATTCAGATCATATTCCGGCGTCTGATAATCCTCCATAAAACCGGGAGAAATATAGACGATGATTCTCTCATAGGGCAGAGAATTGTCCACCTGTACGCGGTGGATATCGTTGCGGTTCACCAGTACAATGTCGTAAGGTTCAAGTTCATAGGATTTGCCTTCTATGATGTATTGTACTTTACCCTTTATAAATATAGTAATTTTATGAAAGTCGTGGTAGTGAAATTCAAACTCTTTGGAGATACTGTCCTTTAGATGGAATATACGGAAATCGCTGTTTAGATAACCTCTTTTATTGTATTGCTGCATAAGCGTCTCCTTTTCGTTATGATTGTCAGGGATGAAGACACATGAATCCGTGTGCCTCCTGGCATTCCCTGCAAGTGCCTGACTGCTCCGGCCGGCCCCGCGTAAATGCCGTCAAATATAGTATAGAGCATTATCTGCAATGTGAAAAGCATTTAATAAGTATTATATGAAAAAAATGCCTGATATAATGATAGAAACAGGAGGTGCGTTATTATGAAAATTACATTGGAACGTTATCATGGTCTTGGAAATGATTATCTGGTTTTTGATCCGAATAAGAATGAATTAGAATTAAATAAAGCAAATGTGGAGATGCTCTGCAACCGCAATATGGGGCTGGGCTCTGACGGGATACTGGAAGGTCCGTTTATCGGGGAAAAACACATGTCCCTTCGCATATGGAATCCGGACGGAAGCGTTGCCGAAAAGAGCGGAAACGGAGTGCGTATTTTTGCCAAATACCTGAAGGATGCCGGCTATGTGCAGAAGAAGAATTACAAACTTGTGACAGACGGAGGACTGGTGGAAATCACGTATCTGAACGAAGACGGCAGCAGGCTGCGTATTTCCATGGGGCGTCTGTCCTTCTGGAGCGATGAGATTCCGGTGACAGGAGAGCGCCGCGAGGTCATCAATGAAGACATGGTATTCGGCAGGACATTGTATCCGGTAACCTGTGTATCCGTGGGCAATCCTCACTGCGTTATCCCAATGCGTGAGATCTCGCAGCCGCTTGTATGCAAGATCGGTAATTATTCCGAGGTTGCAAGGTATTTTCCGGACAGAATAAATACAGAGATTATGAAAGTGATCGACAACAATAATATTGCCATAGAAACATATGAAAGAGGGGCCGGTTACACGATGGCAACAGGCACAGGAGCGTGTGCAGCAGCAGGAGTGGCCCACAAACTGGGCCTGACCGGAAATAAAGTAATCGTACACATGCCGGGCGGGGAACTGCAGGTAGAGATCGATGATAACTGGGAGGTTTACATGACCGGAGAAGTATTCTATGTGGCAAAAATCTCTCTTTCTAATGAGTTTGTGGAGAAACTGCGGACGGCTTGCGGCCATCCCTTCCTTTCGCTGGGTGCATCCAATCGGTAGGTAAGGCCGTTAACCGGGGAGGCTCCTTAACGGGGGCAGCGTACTGATACGTTTGGCGGCACAGTATAGCTCCGGTATATGAATAACACCTACAATTTTCACTTGCGGGGACTGGGGTGTTTGTGCTAACATAGGTATAACAATTAAAGGCAGGTGATGATATGCTGATTGAGATAGATTTTAACAGTGAAGAGGCGATTTATATTCAGCTGCGCAATCAGATTATTATGGGGATTGCTACTTCTACGATTCATGAAGGGGATTCGCTTCCGTCTGTGCGTCAGCTTGCTGACACGGTCGGGGTGAATATGCATACGGTAAATAAGGCATACAGCGTTCTGAAGCAGGAAGGGTTTATTCAGCTGGACAGAAGACGGGGCGCGGTTATTGCCCTGGATGTGGATAAGATGAAAGCGCTGGACGAGATGAGGGAGCAGCTTACAATTTTACTGGCAAAGGGCTGTTGTAAGAATATTTCCAGGGAAGAAGTGCATAATCTGGTGGATGAAATATTTGATGTGTATGATGGAGCCTTTTAAGAGACTTCTGGAAGGAGTCTCGATTTATGATGGGATAAAGGCGATATAATTTTAAAATTGATTGAATAGTGACAGGAGGAAAATATGCAGATAAATTATACAAATCAGGCCGAATGCGCCATTAAATATGCAGCATCGATGGCAAAGAAGCTGAAGCATCCGTATATTGGTACGGAGCATTTGCTGCTGGGGCTGCGCAAGGAGTTTACAGGGGTGGCCGGACAGATTCTGGCGTCGAACGGCGTGGATGAAGAGCGCATCCTCCATCTGATGGATGAGCTGATTACACCGGCAGGGGATGTGCTGAGTGTGGAGCATCCGGAGGAGAGCCCGAGGCTGCAGTATCTGCTGGAGAACAGCAACAGGGAGGCGCGGTGCCTTCATACAAAAAGCGTGGGTACGGAGCATCTGCTTTTGGCGATGGTCCACGATGTGGACTGTGTTGCAACCAGGATATTGACTACGCTCAATATCAGTCTGCAGAAGATTTTACAGGATGTATTGAATGCGGCAGGAGTGGATCCGAAAGAGTATCAGGAGGAACTGCAGGATGAAACCCACGGAAAAAGCGCCGTGGTGGAGCAGTTCTGTACAGATCTGACTGCCGAGGCGGAAGAGGGCCGGCTGGATCCTGTTGTAGGCCGGGAGCAGGAGATCTACCGACTGATGCAGGTACTGAGCAGAAGGACAAAGAACAATCCCTGTCTGGTAGGGGAACCCGGTGTTGGGAAAACTGCCATTATAGAGGGGCTCGCTTCCAGGATTGCTATGGGTGTGGTACCGGATAATATGAAAGGCAAAAAGATTTACACCCTAGATCTGCCGGGGCTGATTGCGGGCTCCAAGTACCGCGGGGAGTTTGAGGAGCGTATGAAAGGGCTGATTGGCGATGTAAAGGCCAGCGGCAATATTATTCTTTTCCTGGATGAGCTGCATACAATGATCGGAGCAGGCGGAGCGGAAGGAGCGATTGACGCTTCCAGTATCCTAAAACCATCCCTTGCCCGCGGAGAGATGCAGCTGATCGGCGCAACGACGATTGCGGAGTATCGAAAATATATCGAAAAAGATGCGGCTCTGGAGCGCCGGTTCCAGCCGATTACGGTAGAGGAGCCGACCAAAGAACAATGCCTTGAGATCCTGCATGGACTGAGCGGCAAATACGAAGCCCACCACAAGGTATCTGTACGGGAGGAGGCCCTTGAAGCAGCGGTACAGCTGTCGGAAAGATATATTACAGACAGAAATCTTCCGGATAAAGCAATTGATGTCCTGGACGAAGCGTGTTCCAGGGTCAGTATGCGGGGTTATAAAGTGCCGGAGAATCTTAAAAGTCTGGAAGATTCCCTGAAAGAACTGCTCAAGCAGAAAGAGGAGCTCATTAAATCCGGCGACTTTACGAAGGCATCTCTTGTTCACACGGAACAGAAAGCGGTTGAGGATAAGCTGGAAAACCTGAAAAAGCGTTTTCAGAAAAAGACGGCATCCCACCATCCGGAAGTGAAAGAAGACGATATTGCAGACGTGGTATCTGCGTGGACAAAAGTGCCGGTGCAGAAGCTTGCTGAGAGCGATACGGACAGACTGAAAAAGCTGGAACAGGTTCTTCATAAAAGGGTCGTGGGCCAGGAGGAAGCAGTCAGTGCCGTGGCCAGAGCCGTTAAGAGGGGGCGTGTTGGATTAAAAGACCCAAAACGTCCGATTGGTTCTTTTCTGTTCCTAGGCCCCACGGGGGTAGGTAAGACGGAACTCTCAAAAGCGCTTGCGGAGGCGATGTTCGGAAATGAGGATTCTATGATCCGGGTCGATATGTCAGAGTATATGGAGAAGCACTCTGTATCTAAGATGATAGGGTCTCCTCCGGGGTATGTTGGGCATGAAGAAGGCGGACAGCTCAGTGATCAGGTGCGTACGCATCCCTATTCGGTTATACTATTTGATGAAGTGGAGAAAGCGCATCCGGATGTATTTAACATACTTCTCCAGGTGCTGGATGACGGCCATATTACAGATTCCCAGGGGCGGAAAGTAGATTTCTGCAATACGGTAATCATTATGACATCCAATGCGGGTGCAAAAGCAATTGTAGAGCCTAAGAAACTGGGATTTGCCGCCAAAGAAGATCCGGCAGGGGATTATAAGCGGATGAAGCAGAACGTGATGGATGAGGTGAAAACGATCTTCCGTCCGGAGTTTCTGAATCGGATTGATGAAATTATAGTATTCCATGCGCTGAACAATACCCATATGAAGCAGATTGTAACTCTGCTGTGCAGAGAATTCACAAAACGCGTGAAAGAACAGATGAATATAACACTTACGCTCAGGGAATCTGCGAAGAAATTCATTGTCGAGAAAGGGACCGACGCAAAATATGGTGCCCGTCCCCTCAGGAGAGCCATGCAGACAGAACTGGAGGATAAGCTGGCTGAGGCGATCTTAAACGGTGAAGTAAAAGAAGGGGACCGTGTGGAGGCAGGAGTATCTAAAAAAGAAATTAAATTTTACCCAAAGTCCATAAATGAGTAGAAAATAAAAACGAAGTATTATATAATACAAACAGGATAACCATCAATCTGAAATACCTAGGAGGATAATAAAAATGGCAACAGTAAAAGAACTACTACGCGCAGAAGATGACGGAACACTCAGTTTTGGAGACTATACATTAGCATCCAAGACAAAAATGGACAATTTCGAATTTGAAGGCGATATCTATAAAGTGAAGACATTTAAAGAGATCACGAAGTTGGAGAAGAACGGAATGTTCGTATACGAATCCGTACCGGGAAGCACAGTAGAGAACTTCAAGGCTACTGATGCAGAAGTGACATTCACAGTATCCGCACCTGAAGACGTACAGTTCACATTAGAGCTGGAACCAGACAGTGAGTATGAAGTATTTATCAATGGCACAACAGCTGGCAAGATGATGACAAACTTAAGCGGCAAGTTAAGCGTCAGCACAGAAGTAAGCGAAGGAGACAGCGTGACTGTCAGTGTATCAAAGTGTTAGTACTGGAATCATCTGCATAAAGCAATAAAAAAGGAGACAGGGAAACATAAACCTGTCTCTTTTTCATAGGTGTCTCATAGGGGTCTGACCCTTTTGCAAAAGAGCAGACCCCTATGAGGTACCTGCGAGGAAGGAGCATTATGGCTAAGGCAAAAAAAAGCGTATTTTTCTGCCAGAACTGCGGGCATGAGGAATCAAAATGGCTGGGGCAGTGCCCGGCCTGCAAGGAATGGAATACTTTTGTTGAGGAGAAGGTAAGTACTGCTAAGGCAGCAGTGGTTAAGACTGCAAGGGAAGCGGAGGTTGTATCGCTTTCGGAGGTCAGTGCGGACGATCACACAAGGATTCTGACGGGGATACAGGAATTGGACCGGGTTCTGGGGGGAGGTATAGTACCGGGGTCCCTGGTTCTGGTGGGCGGCGATCCCGGAATCGGAAAATCAACACTTCTGCTCCAGGTATGTCAGCGGCTGTCACAAGAAAAGAACATTCTATATATATCAGGTGAAGAATCTCTGGCACAAATCAAGCTTCGGGCGAACCGTATGGGGGAATTTAAGGAAAATCTCAAGCTATTGTGCGAAACAAACCTGGAGACAATTAAGAATATTATCGAGGGCCGGCGCCCGGAACTGGTGATCATCGATTCCATTCAAACGATGTACAGTGAAGAGGTATCTTCTGCACCGGGCAGTGTATCCCAGGTAAGGGAATCAACGAATGTTTTTATGCAGCTTGCAAAAGGCCTGGGAATTTCCATATTCATCGTGGGACATGTGACAAAAGAAGGAACGGTTGCAGGGCCAAGAGTTCTGGAGCATATGGTGGATACTGTATTGTATTTTGAGGGTGACAGGCATGCGTCCTACCGGATCTTGAGGGGGGTAAAGAACCGTTTTGGCTCTACCAATGAGATTGGCGTCTTTGAGATGAGACAGGCAGGGCTCACAGAAGTGGAAAATCCTTCTGAATATATGCTGAGCGGTAAACCGGAAAATGCATCCGGTTCTGTGGTAGCATGTTCGATGGAGGGCACAAGGCCGATTCTGATTGAAATACAGGCGCTTGTCTGCCAGAGTAATTTTGGGCTTCCAAGAAGGACAGCAGCAGGCACGGATTATAACAGAGTTAATCTGCTGATGGCTGTCCTGGAAAAAAGAATCGGGCTGCCGCTTTCCAATTATGATGCCTATGTAAATATAGCGGGAGGGATCAAGATGAATGAGCCCGCAATCGACTTGGGAATTATAATGGCTTTGGTCTCCAGCTATAAAAACCGGCCGATAGATGAGAAAATGATCGTATTTGGGGAAGTGGGACTGAGCGGTGAGGTCCGGGCAGTTAATATGCCTGAGCAGAGAGTGTCGGAAGCAAAAAAACTGGGGTTTGAGACCTGTGTACTGCCAGCTGTATCAAGAGATATGGTAAAAGATATGAAAGGAATTAAAATAGTGGGGGTTAAGACAATTAATGACGCAATGAATCTTTTGTAAAACGTTTTATATTAAGTATAGAAGTAAGAAGAGTAATGATACCAGTCCAAGAAAAAGGAGAAATGGTAATGGAGTTTACAAAAAATAATACATTTTGGATACATGAACCCGCCCTGTATAACTTTGAAGAGGGGAAGCTATCTATTATAACAGAACCGGAAACGGATTTTTGGCAGCGTACCTACTATGGTTTCCGCAATGATAATGCACCTGCGCTGCTGATAAAAACTAACGAGCCCTATTTTTCATTTACAGTTAAAACTGAATTTGAAAGTACCCACAGGTTTGATCAGTGCGGCATTATGGTATATCAGGATAGCGATAACTGGCTGAAAGCATCTATAGAATACGAGAATGAGTATTTTCAGCGTCTGGGAAGCGTAGTCACCAATTATGGATATTCAGACTGGGCGACTACGGATATTCCGGCAGATCAGAAGAGTATGTTTTACAGACTGAGCAGGCGTAAGAGTGATTATCTGGTGGAGAATTCTTACGATGGGATTCATTTTAAGCAGATGAGAATTGCACATCTTTTCGAAGGGGAAGGACATATTAATGTTGGGGTATACGCATGCAGCCCAGAAAAATCTTCTTTCCAAGCTGTGTTCTCAGAAGCAGTATTTTCAGAATGTCTTTGGAAACCGCATCAGTAAAAAAATGCATAACAGCGCTGTCAAATCCAATAATAAGTTGTCTAAATTATACGAATAAAATAAAAAATTAGAAAATTATTGACAATTACGAACTGGAATGATAATATTAAGTTCCATCGCGGATGACATACCTGTTGCAAGCGAGACTGGCAGAGCGGAAGCTTCTGAGCCAGACAGGAGTTATGCAGGGGTTCAATCAACTGGTAGATCAAGTTGAAAAATGTCGAAAAATGCTTGACAAATAGCAACGTGATGTGGTAAGCTATTAAAGCTGTCGCATGAGGGACTGGAAATTATTGGAAACTCAATACAGAAGAGGAAAATAAAAAAGTTCTTGACAGACGGCAACGAACATGGTATTATGTAAAAGTTGCTGCTGACGACAAAGAACGACAGCAAAAACAACAAAGAACCTTGATAATTAAACAATAGACAACAAACCCTTGAAAATTTCTTATAGAGAAAATTTTTAAGAACAGCATCATAATGATGCACCCATCACTGAGATTAATCTCGGTGGTAAGAACAGTAAAAGGGATAGAATTAGCTAGTAGTTAATTCTGACCTGGATACAAACACTTTTAACGAGAGTTTGATCCTGGCTCAGGATGAACGCTGGCGGCGTGCTTAACACATGCAAGTCGAGCGAAGCGCTTTACTTAGATTTCTTCGGATTGAAGAGTTTTGCGACTGAGCGGCGGACGGGTGAGTAACGCGTGGGTAACCTGCCTCATACAGGGGGATAACAGTTAGAAATGACTGCTAATACCGCATAAGACCACAGTACCGCATGGTACAGTGGGAAAAACTCCGGTGGTATGAGATGGACCCGCGTCTGATTAGCTAGTTGGTAAGGTAACGGCTTACCAAGGCGACGATCAGTAGCCGACCTGAGAGGGTGACCGGCCACATTGGGACTGAGACACGGCCCAAACTCCTACGGGAGGCAGCAGTGGGGAATATTGCACAATGGGGGAAACCCTGATGCAGCGACGCCGCGTGAAGGATGAAGTATTTCGGTATGTAAACTTCTATCAGCAGGGAAGAAAATGACGGTACCTGACTAAGAAGCCCCGGCTAACTACGTGCCAGCAGCCGCGGTAATACGTAGGGGGCAAGCGTTATCCGGATTTACTGGGTGTAAAGGGAGCGTAGACGGTTATGTAAGTCTGATGTGAAAACCCGGGGCTCAACCCCGGGACTGCATTGGAAACTATGTAACTAGAGTGTCGGAGAGGTAAGTGGAATTCCTAGTGTAGCGGTGAAATGCGTAGATATTAGGAGGAACACCAGTGGCGAAGGCGGCTTACTGGACGATGACTGACGTTGAGGCTCGAAAGCGTGGGGAGCAAACAGGATTAGATACCCTGGTAGTCCACGCCGTAAACGATGCATACTAGGTGTCGGGTGGCAAAGCCATTCGGTGCCGCAGCAAACGCAATAAGTATGCCACCTGGGGAGTACGTTCGCAAGAATGAAACTCAAAGGAATTGACGGGGACCCGCACAAGCGGTGGAGCATGTGGTTTAATTCGAAGCAACGCGAAGAACCTTACCTGCTCTTGACATCCCCCTGACCGGCGCGTAATGGTGCCTTTCCTTCGGGACAGGGGAGACAGGTGGTGCATGGTTGTCGTCAGCTCGTGTCGTGAGATGTTGGGTTAAGTCCCGCAACGAGCGCAACCCTTATCTTTAGTAGCCAGCGGTTCGGCCGGGCACTCTAGAGAGACTGCCAGGGATAACCTGGAGGAAGGTGGGGATGACGTCAAATCATCATGCCCCTTATGAGCAGGGCTACACACGTGCTACAATGGCGTAAACAAAGGGAGGCGAAGCCGCGAGGTGGAGCAAATCCCAAAAATAACGTCTCAGTTCGGATTGTAGTCTGCAACTCGACTACATGAAGCTGGAATCGCTAGTAATCGCGAATCAGAATGTCGCGGTGAATACGTTCCCGGGTCTTGTACACACCGCCCGTCACACCATGGGAGTTGGTAACGCCCGAAGTCAGTGACCCAACCGTAAGGAGGGAGCTGCCGAAGGCGGGATCGATAACTGGGGTGAAGTCGTAACAAGGTAGCCGTATCGGAAGGTGCGGCTGGATCACCTCCTTTCTAAGGAAGAAAGAAGTAAAGAGTATGTTGTCTATTGTTTAGTTATCAAGAGAGTG
>NZ_CYZU01000014.1 GCF_001404335.1 Faecalicatena contorta | reverse complement strand
ACCTCCCCGGCCTCCCTGTCATGAAGCGTCCCCGTCCGTCGACAAGTCTAAAGCTTGCCGACTAAATCCCGATTTAGATGTTGGCTGGAACGTGAAAAGTAAGATCTGAACAGTAACTCAAAAGCTTGACAGTTTATACTGTAATTGTTATGATTACAGTATAAACTGTATTTCTTTTCATTACAGAATGAGGTGAAATAGCCATGAAAAAAAGAAACACGGTCTTAGCCGTTCTGTTAAGCGCATCCTTTCTGCTGACAGCGTGCCAGAATACCACAGAACCGGCTGCCGAAAACACCGCGGCAAATACCAACTCAGATACTTCCGGCTTTGAGAATATGAAAGTCCGGAAACTGGACGGAACAGAAACAGATATGAACAGTATCCTTAGCAACGCAGAGCTTACAGTCTTTAATATCTGGGAACCCTCCTGCGGCTCCTGTCAAAGCGAAATGGAGGCTCTCGCAGCGCTTGGAGATCAATATTCCGGCAGGGGTGTCCAGATCATAGGGATCATAAAGGGAGTTACCCAAAAAAGGGATGAAGAGGCTCTTGCGGTCATTTCCGAGACCGGTGCACATTATATCCAGCTGCTGGATTCCGAAGAACTTGAAAAAATGATGCCCGGCCTTTATGAAGAGACTCCGTCAACCGTTCTTTACAGCAGGGACAAAGAGCAGCTGGGGACTGTATATGCAGGTGCCCGGGATGAAGATTACTGGGGAAAGGAAATCGAAAAATATCACAGCAAAGTCTGTGAAAATGATCATCCTGCAGATTGTGCTGTCGGGTGAACGCCCTGGTAGCAGCAGGCTGCTGCTTTCCGCAAACCTCCGGACCACTGCCGGCTTCACCGGCTTTTGTCCGGAGGTTTTTTATACTGCATTCAGCCTTATTTCCCCACCCAAACGGCATGCACCTTATTTTTCTACTGTGAATACAATAAAACCAGGCAAACTGCGCCGGTACACAAACTATGTAATCAACCAGAAGCTTAACTGATCAAGGAGGAATAGATCATGCCCGCTACCCTTAATGGAACCGTATTTCGCGACCTGAATCATGAAGGTCAGTACGTCCCCGGCTCACCAGGTATCTCCCAGGTGGTCCTCGTACTTTTTTCAGATTCTGCCTCTGGCCCCTTCTGTGCATCAACAGTCACATATTCAGACGGCCGATACTCTTTTACAGTCACAGACCCGGGAACTTATACTGTCTATGAAACTGGAGTACAGTCCGGAAACTGCCCGCCCTCTAACGCAGGACAGCCCGCCGGTTACACATTTTCCAACACCCCCAGAAAGCAGACCGTCATGGTCAGTGCCGGTCAGATTAACAATCACGAAAATATTGACAATTTGAACTTCAGCCATGACTCGCAGAGTGCTCCTTATCCCTGCGGCAGAGAAATGATCCTTTTTGAGGGCAGGCCCACCATGCGTCACACCGTCGATCTGATCACCGGTGCATCCCTCCTGCAAGGCCCTCTGTCTAATAATGGGTCCGTCAATGCGATAGGTTTCAGCACAATTGATTATCATGTCTACGGATATGACCAGTCAAACAACACCATTGTCCGGGTGGATAATAATGGCGAAGTGGTTCTGCTCAATCCCCGCCCCGCCGGCATGCCTGCTGCCCCTTATTCCGCCGGCACAATGGATATGGCGGGTTTCTATTATCTCTACGTTCCTGGAACCAGCCGTTTCTATACGGTCGACCTGCGCACAGATTCTCTTACATTCTTAAAGCTTGTAGATCCAGCTAACGGCTTTACGGAACAGACCTCCAATTACGGCACACCCTTATCCGCCCCTCTTACCATCGGTGACTGGGCATTCAGCCCTGCAGACCAGCGGTTGTATGGTGTGGAGAGAGACGGCGCCGTATACCGGATTGATGAGTACACCGGAACCGTAACGCCTCTGGAAACAACCGGCCCTAATCCCGGTGATACCTTTGGCTCTGTAGTAATTGACGGCAGCGGGAACCTCTATGCGGTCAGCAATGGGGACGGCACCATTTACCGTTACCGGATCAGCGGAGATACCGCAGCGGGCGCACGTTTTTCAATGACACCGGTGGATGCATTCAATGACGGCGCCCTCTGTCCCTATGCAGTCATTGAGCTGGATTATGGTGACGCACCGGACGCAGGCGGAGGAGGAACAGGAAGCTATAATACCCTGCTTACAAGCAACGGCCCGCGCCACGGCACCGGAAGCCCCCTGTATTTAGGAACACAGGTGACATCCGAAGAAGACGCTTATCAGAATGCCACCGCTACCGGCGATGATCTGTATCATGGGATTCAGGATGACGGCCTGTCTATCCCTCTGCCCATGCTGGCAGTGGCGGCCCTGAATTACTCTCTATCTGTCACTGCTACAAATTATACTAGCGAAACGGCTTATCTGTATGGATGGATTGATTTTAACAAAAACGGGTTGTTTGAAGCCTCCGAGGCGGCGCCCGTGCTTATTGTTCCGGCCTATTCAGGAACCGGCCAATATACCCTGGATTTTGCAATTCCCGCCGGTACTGTTATAAGGCCCGACCATACCTTTGTCAGACTGCGTCTTACCACAGAGCTTCTGACAGATACGGGGCTGGAAACGCAGGATACCCGAAGCGTAGGCCCTGCCGCTGACGGCGAAGTGGAGGATTATATTCTCAAAATCGGCACCACTACGGATGTGGCGCTCACAAAAACTGCCGACAGAGACGTACTGGTTACAGGAGATCTCATTCATTACACAATCACCATCACAAATCACGGCCCGGAAACGGCACTGGATGTCATACTGGAAGATTTGATTCCGCCGGAGATCACCAATCCCATGTACAGTCTGGATCAGGGTCCACTGGATTACTGGCCGGGAACCCTTGCGCTCGGCGATATGCCGCCCGGCCAGGTCATCACAGTTGTGATCCAGGGTGTCTTCGATGGCTCCACAATAGGACCGGTCGTAAACACGGCATCCGTCACCTCTCATTCCGAAGACTCTGATCCGGTCAACAACTCGGATACTGTGATTACTCCAGTCAACCGGGCCGCCAGCCTTGTCATTGAAAAAACGCCTGACAAAGATCCTGCTGTGATAGGAGAAAGCCTCACATTTAACATCTCAGTAACTAACAATGGCCCCGATGCCGCCGAAAATGTCATCATGTATGACATTGTTGAAACAGATTTTGAAAATCCTGAGTATTCCCTGGACAACGGCGCCACCTGGTATCCATGGCATGGCCAGCTTTTCGCAGGAACACTGGATGCCGGATTTGTTTACACATTTCTGCTTCGAGGAACCGTTCTTTCCGGAATCTCTGATGCACTCACTAACACGGCCTCTGTCACCAGCGATACCGATGACCCGGATCCGGATGACAATACCGTTACCGTTATCGTCCCCAAGTCTTCGTCCGCGGACCTGTCCGTGGTGAAAACCGGTGTCTCAAACCCAGTGGCTGCGGGGCAGACATTAACCTATATTATAACTGTAACAAACAGCGGCCCTTCCCCGGCACAGGATGTTGAGATAACCGATGTGCTTTCTGCCGATCTATTGAATGCGGAATATTCTACGGATCAGATCAGCTGGCTTGCGTGGAACGGAGGCCATATGGTGGGAATTCTGGAAGCAGGTGCCGTTTATACGCTGTATCTGCGTGCATCCGTCAGTCCTGATGCAGTGCCGGGAACGCTTTCCAATACTGTGAATGTCGCCTCGCAGACGCCGGACCCGGATCCGGGCAATAACGAATATACGGAAGTAATAACGCTGGAAGGCACTGCAGATCTCAGCGTTACGAAAACAGCGTACCCTGATACCGCAATATCAGGTGAAAAACTGGCCTATACCATTCTTGTTACGAATAAAGGTCCCTCGGATGCAGTCAATATCGTAATATCAGATATGCTCCCTCCTGGCCTGGAAAATGCGCAGTACTCCGTAGACGGAATCAATTTTCTGCCTTGGAACGGACAGTACAATCAGATATCTCTGTCCGCTGACGGCACTATTACCCTGACGATCCTCGCGGATGTTTCCCTTTCCCAGACAGAAGACCTGTTCAACATGGCCTCAGCCTTCAGCGATACCTTTGACCCGAATACGGATAATAACACAGATACTATCATAACGCCTGCTGACGCCTTCGCAGACCTGCAGATTGTAAAAACAGGTCCTGACTCAGCGGCTGCCGGTGAGGCTGTCATATATACACTCACCATTACAAACAATGGCCCCAGCAGAGCAGTGAATATTAATATAACAGATCTCCTTCCGGCAGCAGTCATGGACCCGGATTTCACCTTAAATGGTATCTATACAGGCGTATGGAATGGCAGTTATTTCCTGGCATCCCTGGATCCGTCTGAATCAGCGGAGTTGGTTATCACAGGAACACTTAGCCCTTTTGCATCAGGAACTCTGGTAAATGGTGCCTCCGTATCTGCCTCCACACCGGATCCGGATCTCACAAATAACACCTCTGAAACGACGGCAGCGATCACAGCCTTCGCAGATATTTCGGTTATAAAAGCGGCCTCTCCTTCCCCGGCCATAGCCGGAGAATACCTGATTTATACCATTGTGGCGAGCAATGCAGGCCCATCTGCCGCTGAGAGCGTGGTCTTGGAAGATACGATTCCTTCCGGACTCTCCGGGCTGGAATACTCCACAGATGAACAGAACTGGAGGCCCTGGGTCTCTTCCCTTACAATCGGTACAATTGATCCCGGAGTGCCAGTCATTATTTATATCCGGGGAACAGTAGCTGCATCCGCCTCAGGGCTGGTTACCAATACCGTGGCCATATCATCCCAGACGCCGGATCCGAATCCGGATAACAATACGTCTGCCGCTACAACACCTGTCGAGACCTCCGCAGATCTTTCCATTGTAAAGACTGCAGCCCCGAGTCCCGCAGTACCGGGCAGCCTTCTTTCCTATACCGTGTCTGTCTCTAATGCCGGTCCCTCCGATGCCCGGAATGTACAATTGATAGATCCCATATCTTCGCTGTTATCTTCCGTTGAATACTCGGTTGACAACGGGGAAAACTGGGCCCCATGGCAGGGAACGTTCAATCTGGGAACACTCGAAGCCGGAACCGGCGCTATCATATTAATACGAGGGAATCTGAGCAGCGCAGCAACGGGCACCATAGAAAATATAGCCATCATCAGCTCTACAACTCCGGATCCCGATCCGGATAATAACTCTTCCACCCTATTTACGCCGATACAGAGTTCTGCCGATCTATCTGTTGTAAAATCTGCAGATCCGGTTCCTGCAGTACCGGGACAGTACCTGACCTACACGGTTACCGTCCGCAATGCCGGGCCGGAGACGGCACAGGATGTCTCGCTGTTTGACACACTGCCGGCAGAGCTGTCTCAGCCGTTATTTTCAACAGACGGAGGCACTGCCTGGAATCCATGGTCCAGCCCATATATCATAGGGACATTGGACAGCAATGCCGATGCTGTCATTCTGCTGCGCGGCATACTGGGCGCATCCACTGTCAAACTTCTAACAAATGAGGCATTTGTTTCCTCTTCCACTCCGGATCCTGATCCGGATAATAATACGTACAGTCTTCTGACACCGGTCGGGGCTTCGGCTGATATCTCAGTCACGAAAGCTGCATCACCGGTTCCTGCAGTCCCGGGCTCGCTGATTACCTACACCATACAGGTTGCCAACGCAGGACCGGATACCGCCGATCAGATTGTCCTGACGGACCTTCTGTCTGCAGAGATTCAAAATCCGGAGGCCTCTCTAAACGGAGACTCCTACTCCACATGGGACGGTTCGCTGAATATCGGCAGCCTGGAAGCTGCCCAAAGCGCCCTCGTTACGATTCGGGGAACGATTGCTGTTGATGCTGTCACACCGATATATAACAAAGCTTCTGTGTCCTCCGATACGCCGGATCCTGTTCCGGATAATAACACGGCTGAGCTGGAGACGCCGCTTGCTCCTTCAGCGAATCTATCCGTCACTAAAAGCGGAAGTCCCAATCCGGCCGTTCCAGGAGAACCTGTAACCTACACGCTGGCCATACGCAATGCAGGTCCCTCCCAGGCCAGCGGCATCATTGTGATTGATGCGGTTTCCAGTCTTCTGGGGCAGGCAGAATACCGCACAGATGATGCCTCCGGCTGGGAACCGTGGACCGGAACCTGGCAGCTCTCTTCCCTGGAGCCGGGCAGTTCTGCCGTACTGACGATCCGCGGCACATTAAGTGCATCCGCCACAGGAGTGCTTACAAACACCGCTGTCGTTACCTCCTCCACCTCAGACCCCGACCCGTCAGATAACCGGGATACGGAGGAACTGCAGATCACACCGTCTGCTGATCTTTCCGTCACAAAATCCGCCAGCCCTGTGCCGGCAGTGCCCGGCGGCCTGGTAGTCTACACACTGACCGCATCCAACGCCGGACCTTCCGATGCCGCAAACGTTACTCTGAAGGATACACTTTCTGCGCAGCTGACCGGCCAGGAATACTCTGCCGACAATGGCCGTACCTGGAATGAATGGAACGGCTCCTTTACGCTCGATCAGCTAAGCGTCGGAATGACCTACACGCTGCTCCTTCGTGGCCTGCTCACAATCCAGAATCCGGGTGTACGGGAACTCTTAAATACAGTTTTCATAGACAGCGATACCCCAGACCCTGATCCAGATAATAACTCCGTTATCATCATAACACCTGTCAGAGCAACGGCTGACCTTGCGATTCGTAAAACAGCTTCACCTTCTCCTGTATCGCCGGGGGAACCCCTCACTTATGATATCTCTGTTAACAACCTGGGCCCGGATGCGGCCGAGAACGTGCTTATCACAGATGCTGCCATATTAAATGAACTGGAGAATCCTCTGTATTCCACGGATGGCGGACTAACTTGGAGCAAATGGAGCGGTTCTTTCTCCGTCGGTACTCTGCAGCCAGGGAGTGATTTTTCCGCCCTGCAGATAAGAGGCGCCGTCCCCGAAGGAAGAACGGCTGTCCTGAACACCGCAGCGGTCAGCAGCACGACTTCAGATCCGGATTCAGGCAATAATACGGTTTCTATCACAATACCTGTGATTCCATCGGCGGACCTTTCAATCACTAAAGAAGCCGCACCGTCACCTGCCATTCCCGGGGAAACACTGACTTATACCATAACGCTGGAAAACCACGGACCCGGGAACGCCCGGAATATCACACTGATTGATACCGTTCCTGCACAGCTTATGAATGCTGTGTTCTCGGTCAACCAGGGGCAGACCTGGCAGACCTGGCAATCACCTTACCAGGCTGAGAACCTGGCAGCCGGAGACAGTATTGTGGTCCTCATTCGGGGAACACTAAATAAAACTGTATCCGGCGCCATCATAAATACGGCGGCAGTCACCTCATCTACACCTGACCCTGATCCAACAAACAACACTGCAACTGAGAAGACATCCGTTGAGGACACGGCGGATCTGTCAATCACCAAACTGGCCCATCCCAATCCTGCCGTTCCCGGCCAATACCTGACGTATTCCATCCTTGTTTCAAACGCCGGTCCTGCAGATGCGCTGAATGTATTATTAACTGATCCCGCAGTAAACGCTGAATATTCCCTTGATTCCGGCATACACTGGCTGCCCTGGACCGGTTCGTACACCCTGGGAACCGTTTATACAGGCACCGTAATCAGGCTTTTGCTGCGCACGCTTCCTGATGCGGATAACACCGGTGTACTCAGCAACACTGCCGGTGTGACATCATCCACACCAGATCCCGATCCCGATAACAATACGGTTACCGTAGACACACCCATCGCGGAAACAGCCGATCTGAAACTGGAGAAAACCTCCGATATCACTTACGCAGTTTTGGGCGACACGGTCACTTATCAGATCCATGTCTCAAACCTGGGGAATATAGATGCAGAAAATGTAATGCTCCGGGATGATCCTCCGGAAGGACTGGAGAACCTGGAGTATTCCACCGACAATGGAGATACCTGGAACCGCTGGAGCAGTCCTTACGCCATCGGAACCATACCAAATCATGAATCACGGATGATTCTACTGAAGGGGACCGTGACGGCAGCAACCGGAAGCATTGTAAATATGGCTTATGTAACCAGTGATACTCCCGATCCGGACCACAGCAACAACAGCGGCTATTCCAGTATCGATGTAGGCAATGTACCGTCCGCTGACCTGGCAGTTACCAAAAAGGCGCACTGCCGGACCGTGTGCCCCGGAAGATTTATAGAATACTGTATCACTGTGACCAATCTGGGCCCGGATATGGCAAAAGATGTTATTATTACCGATCTGCTTCCGACCGCCATTTTTGAACCGCGCTATTCTTTGAATAACGGCCATACCTGGCAGCCCTGGACAGGGCAGCTTATGATAGGAAGCCTGGCTGACAAAGACACCGTAACACTGTTTCTAACCGGCAAGATAGATTGCTGCGCCCACGGTACTATCACAAATACCGTTACCGTATCCGGCTCCGTACAGGATCCAAATCCGGAAAACAACAGAGCAGACGCTGCTGTAACCGTATGTAGTAATTAAACATTTCAGTTCACAGTTTCGTAACAATTTATTTATTAAAAACTTACGCAAAATAAATGATTTGTTACCATTATGTAACAATAAGGCACTTTTTATTTTACACTTCAATGCAAAATGTTATTATTATCCTACTTTAAGATTACAAAAGATGAGGAATAAGAGATGATGACCAATAAAATAGGCAGTAACATCAGGGCGCTGAGGAAAAAGAATTACCTAACCCAGGAGCAATTGGCAGAAACGCTGAATATGACACGCCAAACGCTCTCCAACTACGAACTAGGAAAACGGATTCCTGATATTTATGAATTGATACGAATTGCAGATTTATTTCATGTCTCTTTAGACGAAATGGTCGGAAGGAATCCAAATAATTACAAAAACAAGGACTGCGGTTTATAATCGTAGTCTTTGTTTTATTTATACCATAAATGACTGATCAAAATATCCTAAAGTTTGACGGCAATATGGCAATTGCCTGGAGCGGAAGCCTTGACTTTACCGTGGAACGTTCCGGTAAAACACTGCTTGGTTCTGCTGCTTCCGGGGAGGGACTGGTAAATGTGTATAAGGGAACAGGAAAAGTACTGCTTGCCCCTGTAGACAGGCCGGTCGTCTAAACAAAAGAATTGCACAGCCATCACAGAAAGCACATCAGAAATGGTGTGCTTTCTATTCTATCTGCTAAAATTCAGAAATGCGGCTACATCATGAGCAAAGCCTTTCCAAAATAAGATCCAGTACACCTGAGGCGGCCCTTCTCCCTTCCAGGCCGCCGCTTGCCCAGCGTGCTTCCTTTACCAGCCATTTGTACGATGTCAGCCGGCCTTTCTTTGCCGATATATCAACCTCTCCTATTGAAAATGTAACCGCAGTATCCCGCTCTGCCTTTCCGCTTCCACACTGAAAAGACGGGATTCCCCTTCCCCCGCTTGAATTAAAATTATAGGCCCCCTTGTGCATGTGCCCGCATAAATAAAAATCAATATTATAGTCGTTAAAATTCTTCCAAATAAACTGCTGGTCATTCTCTGTAAACCAATTGACCGGGTGATGGCCTGCAGCAATATTAATACACTTTTCCTGATCTTTTAACTTTCTGATTTCCTGATAAAAAGATCCTTTTTCAAGGATAAGCTTACCTTCGTCCTCATCAGTTCCGGACGTAAAGGCCGTATTTATTAAAAATACATTAAACTTATCTTTTGTAATTGTTTTATATATATATTGAGCCTCCTCATTTTTTATTTTTCTATAAAATATATTATATTTGCTGAAATCCTTCTGTAATTGCCTAATATTGTCCTTTCCAAACTCAAATCCGCTTTTTCTTGTTTCCGCTACCGCAAGATCCCTGGAGTGAGACCTGGCCAGGTCATGATTCCCCGGTATGATAAATAACTCATCCGGAGTGAGTTTTAAGAGATAAATTAATGCTTCAATAAATTTCTTCAGATTATAATCATAATATCCTCCCTGGTAAGTCAGATCACCGGTGATAAATACCGCATCAAATTCATGTTCTTGGGACATCTCCCATAATTTTTCTAAAAGACTGTCCCTCATTCGTTTCATTTCATTGTTCTCATCAGCAGAAAAATGTATATCTGACAAATGCACCCACCTTATAGTATCCATTTTACCTCCAGAGCTTAAAACTGGCACCCCAGTATTCATGACATCATTTTAGCATATTCTTATAGAGTTGTCCCTTATCATTACAAAATAAAAAGGAAGGCGGCTCAAGTTTGAGCGCCTTCCTTTTTATAAGTGTAAAAGCTGATTACAAATCATAATATTTTTCAAATTCCGCGGGGTGCGGTATCTGTGATATCTCCAGGCTTTCTTTCCGTCTGCGTTTCAGCCAGATCTCAATCAGCCTCTCCGGAAACACCCCTCCCGCCGTCAGATATTCATGGTCGCATTCCAGTGCATCCAGTGCTTCATCCAGCGTCTTTGGAAGTGACTGGATCTTTGCCTTTTCCTCCTCCGGCAGATCGTAAAGATTGCAGTCATAGGGACCCCAGCCATGTTCAGTAGGATCGATCTGGTTCTTGATACCGTCCAGTCCGGCCATCAAAATCGCTGCGTAAGCATAATATGGATTGGCAGTAGCATCCGGATTCCTCAGCTCAAAACGCTTTGCCTTCGGTGACTTCGCATAGGCCGGGATACGGATCACAGCACTGCGGTTAGAGGTTGCGTACCCAATCGTAACAGGCGCCTCATATCCCGGAACAAGCCGTTTGAAAGAGTTTGTAGAGGGATTGGTAAATGCGCAGAGAGAACCAATGTGCTTCAAAAGCCCGCCGATAAAGTAATGCGCGGTTTTGCTTAAACCGGAATAGCCTTTCTCATCATAGAAAATCGGCTCTCCGTCTTTCATAAGGAGCATATGCACATGCATTCCGTTTCCGGCTTCTTTATGGATTGGTTTGGGCATAAATGTAGCGGTCTTGCCTTCCTGTACGGCAGCATTTTTAATGATATATTTGATAATCATTGTCTTATCCGCCATGTCCACCATATCACCCAGTTCTACTTCAATCTCCATCTGTCCTGAGCCGCCTACCTCATGGTGGTGGTATTTCACGTCGATTCCCCAGTCTTCCATATACATACACATCTTGCTTCTTAAGCTGTAAGCGATGTCATGCGGCGCTGCAATATGATATCCGCCGCCTTTGGGCACCTGGTATCCTGCATTGTCAGGCCCTTCTTTTCCGCTGTTCCAGGATGCCTGCCTGGTGTCTACCGTAAAAGAGGTCTTATAGGGCTCTGCCATATAGCTTACATTGTCAAATAAATGAAATTCAAATTCCGGCCCGATCAGCATCTCGTCTGCAATTCCCTCTGACTTCATATATTCCATTGCACGCAGGCTGACGTTCCTTGGGTATTGATCGAAAGGGGTATTCTCCTTCCCAATCACGCATACATTCCCGCACATGGTCATGGTAGGAATCTCCGTAAATGGGTCGACAACCGCGGTTGCCGGATCGGGGATGAATACCATATCGCTCTTCTCCACCGGTGCATATCCGTAGTTGGAACCGTCAAACCCAATGCCATAGACGAAAATGTCGTCGTCGAACCTTTCTACAGGGATTGTGATATGACGCCACCTTCCGTCCAGGTCCGTCATCTTGAAATCAATCATTCTGATTCCCTTCTCATTGCATACCTTCCTGATATCAGTGCTGTTTAACATGATATACCTCCAATTAGTAAATTTGTTTTTCCTGAACTTTGTCCCAGTATTTGTTCAGGCCACATGTCTTGTCTCATGATATTATTACTATTTTAGCATATCCTGGCAGCAAAAGGGAATGTTAAGTTCATCATTTAATTATAAAAAAGGATGCTGTTGGTAACACTCTGAGGGTGCACACAATAACGTTATCCGGACATAGGCACAGCAACCTGTGACCTTTGGTTTCTAAAGCTTGAGCATCTTAATGTGTAAACCCGTATACCTTTGGTTTTTTATCTTTCGCATGGGGGAGTATGACCGCTTCGTCTAATTCACGGATTCCCTCTTCTATGTCACGCATGAGCAGTTCTGCCATATCATAATTCAAGTCGGCACGGCAGACGATTCTCTGAATAACAGTATCTTCCAGATTCACAGGCAGCGGATAAGTAGGAATCTGCCATCCCCTCATAAGCAGGCGGTCAGAGAGATCATAAAGAGTCCACTCCTGCCCCGTTTTTTCTTTTATTGTATAGCATACAACCGGCAAGTCGCTTCCGTCATGGTATATGAAAAATCTTCCTGTTTTCTCAATTTCCTTTGCCAGATAGTGAGCCACGTCCTGTGTTTTTTGCTGAATGCGGCGGTATCCCTCCCTGCCAAGCCGGATGAAATTGTAATACTGGCCGATAATCTGGCTGGCCGATCTGGAAAAATTGATTGCAATTGTCGGCATCTTACCTCCGAGATAATCTACCTCAAATATTAGTTCCTCTGGAAGATATTCTTTGTCTTTCCACAAAATCCATCCGATACCCGGATAGACAAGACCATATTTATGACCGGAACAGTTGATTGACACTACATTTTTTAAACGGAAATCCCAGCAAAGCTCCGGATTGACAAATGGAACGAACAAACCTCCGGAAGCGGCGTCAACATGGATATAAACTTTGTGCTCTGTTGAAGCATTGTATTCTTCAAGTATCTGGTCAATCGCCTTCAAATCATCAAATTTCCCTGTATATGTAATGCCGAGGATACCGACTACACCAATCGTATACTCATCTACATAGTTTAATACTGCATCTGGACGCATACTCATACATTCTGTATCCATCGGCACCTGACGAAGTTCTACATCCCAGTAAACACAGAATTTCTCCCAGCAGACCTGATAACCTGATGAAATGACCAGATTTGGCTTTTTGTTTACATCAAGCCCTAAAACAGAGGCCCGCTTACGCCACCGGAATTTCATTGCCATCCCTGCCAGCATGCACGCTTCCGAGGAACCTACTGTGGATGTGCCGATTGCAGCGTCTGTTTCCGCGGCATTCCATAGATCCGATATAATCCGTATGCAGCGCTGTTCTATCTCGGCTGTCTGCGGGTATTCCGTCTTGTCAATGGCATTTTTTTCAAGTGTCTCTGACATCAGTCTGATCGCCTCATCTTCCATGTAGGTCTGACAGAAAGTAGCCAGATTTAACCTTGCATTCCCCTCGTTCATCAGTTCATCCATTATGAGCCGGTATGCAAGGGCTGGTTCTAAGGGCTGTTCCCCTATCTTGTTTTTCGGAATCGGGGAGTCCGCCGCTAACGTCCCGAATAAAGGCGTATCATAAGAATCCTTTAGTTTTCGTTTTTCCTTATCACACAGCATAATCATTTCCTCCTGATCTTCATTTGATATAGACTGACGCAGTATCCGTATTCTTTGATGCTAATACTACTTTATCACAAAAGGCGTAATAAAGGAAAATATATGAGCAACTTCTTCTATTGATTTCAATTCCCTAGAGCATAATCCCATTATTTATCTACACTAAACATCATAAAATCAGCACCTTTTGATTTATAGATTTGTATTACGTTTTTCTGGCTTTATCCATCGAAACTTATTACAAAATAAGCCCTTACAAACAGCGTAAAACCGCTATTTATAAGGGCTTGTTTCTAAAATATTAACGCAAACCTAATATTACTGTCCCATCTGGGCAGCTACTTCCGCTGCAAAGTCTTCATTTTTCTTTTCCAGGCCTTCACCAGTCTCAAAACGTACAAATCTCTTAACTGATACATTCGCATTGTTCTCTTTTGCTACTTTTTCTACATATTTAGCAACTGTCAGATCACTGTCCTGTACATACGCCTGGTCTAACAGACATACTTCTTTTAATTCTTTGTTCAGACGGCCAATGATCATTTTCTCAATGATATTGTCCGGCTTTTCTGGATTTTCCTTCTTAGCCTGTGCTAACAGGATCTCTTTCTCATGATCCATGTATTCCTGGGAAACTTCTGCGCGGGATACATACTTCGGATACATAGCCGCTATCTGCATTGCCACATTCTTCAGGCATGTTCTGATTTCGTCATTTACTACATCTGCCTCAGCCTCTACAAGAACACCGATACGGCCGCCGCCATGGATATAGGATACAACACATCCGTCTGTCACTATTTTTTCAAATCTTCTGATATTCAGATTCTCACCGATTACTGCAACTTTCTCTACAAGCGCGTCTTTCACAGTCTTTGTTGTGTCTTCAGCCCATGCCTCAGCCATGAATGCATCCATATCTGCTGCATCTGTATCTGCTGCCTGATTAACAACTGCCTCTACGAATGCCTGGAAATCTGCATTCTTTGCAACGAAGTCTGTCTCAGAATTTACTTCTACAATTGCTGCAACTTTATCATCTTTAACAACGGTTTTTACGATACCTTCTGCTGCAATTCTTCCGGCTTTTTTCTCTGCCTTAGCCTGTCCGTTCTTTCTCAGGTATTCAACTGCTGCGTCCATATCTCCATTTGTCTCACTCAGAGCCTTCTTGCAGTCCATCATGCCTGCGCCCGTCATTTCTCTTAATTCTTTTACCATTCCTGCTGTAACTGCCATGATTCATTCCTCCATTATTCATTCTTGATTGCATATTTTAAAAATGCTTCAACCTGTATCCACAGGCTGAAGCATCCCAAGTCTATAATTACTCTGCTTCTACAGTCTCTTCAGCTACTGCTTCTTCTGCAGCTTCTTCATAATATTCTTCTTCAGCACCTGTTGCGCCCTGATTAGCCTCAATTACTGCATCGGCCATCTTGGAAACAATTAATTTAACAGCTCTGATCGCATCATCATTACCCGGAATTACGAAATCAAGTTCTTCTGGATCGCAGTTTGTATCACAGATACCGATCAACGGAATTCCCAGTGTATGCGCTTCCTGAACACAAATTCTTTCTTTTTTCGGGTCTACGATGAAGATTGCATCAGGGATTCTCTTCATTTCTTTGATACCGCCCAGGTTCTTCTCTAACTTAGCCCATTCTTTTTTCAGTTCAATTACTTCCTTCTTTGGAAGTACATCGAATGTTCCGTCTTCGGACATTCTCTCAATATCTTTTAAACGCTGAACTCTGCTCTGGATTGTCTTGAAGTTTGTCAGCATACCGCCGAGCCATCTTTCATTAACATAGAACATTCCGCAGCGCTCTGCTTCTGTCTTAATGGCATCCTGTGCCTGTTTCTTTGTTCCTACAAACAGAATTGTACCACCCTCAGCTGCAATATCAGCAACAGCCTGGTATGCATCATCAACCATGCCTACAGATTTCTGTAAGTCGATAATATAGATACCATTTCTCTCTGTGTAGATGTAAGGAGCCATCTTAGGGTTCCATCTTCTTGTCTGATGTCCAAAGTGAACACCTGCTTCTAAAAGTTGTTTCATTGAAATAACGCTCATGTTTCTTCCTCCATTTGGTTTTTAACTTCCGCATGTTTTTGCTCTCCTTTGAGACCGGTCTGCACTGTGCAGGCTTAGGCACCGTCAAAGATATCCGCATGCGTGTTTTTTTGCAACGGTTGTAGTATAACATAGAAAATACTGGAATGCAAGGCTTTTCTGTGGTATCTTGTCTGTCTGTCTTGTCTGTCTTGTCTGTCTTTATTCTCAAACTATCTTGTTATATTGTGTGATGTATTCTGCTTTATTCATCTTATTTGCCTTATTTGATTTTTCTGTACTCACTTCTTATAACTTGTCTCTGTACCATCTCTGTGTTATGCTAAATAAGGTGTACTGTTCATATCTTCTGTTTTAGGAACGGTATATTATAGCACATTTTTGTAAAACTTACATATATAGGGAGGAAAAAGCTATGAAGTTTACATTTGCACATAACAATTTAAATGTTTATGATTTACAGAGATCACTTGCTTTTTATGAGGAGGCGCTTGGACTCAAACCTGTCAGCACAAAAGATGCCAAAGACGGAAGTTTTACACTGGTATACCTGGGCGATGCCACCACTCCGCATCTTTTAGAACTTACCTGGCTGCGCGACATGAACAGGCCCTATGAACTGGGCGACAATGAAATCCACCTTGCGTTTAGAGTAGATGATTTTGACGCAGCCTTCGCAAAACATAAAAAGATGGGCTGTGTATGCCACGAAAATTCGGAACTGGGGATATACTTTATAGAGGATCCGGATGGATACTGGCTGGAAATTGTACCCTCGAAATAGAAGAACATGAAAAAAGGAATCCGTTATCCGGACTCCTTTTTTTATATTCTGAATTACCAATATCTTACGTATACGGAAACACGAACCGGGCTTACACATATCGTTGTACCTGGCTGCTGTGCTTCGATCATCTGACCGTTACCTATGTATATTGCCACATGTCCGGGAGTCCATGCGATGTCCCCTGGCTGCGGATCGCTGACTCTTTGACCGCCGTAGAGCTGGTCTGTATCCACACGGCCGATTGAGATACCTGCCTGTGCGTGGCACCACTGTGTGAGTCCTGAACAGTCCAGGCCTACATATGGTGTTGTACCGCCCCATACATACGGAACACCAATCTGTGTCCATGCAGCATTTACAATTGCCTGTGCCGCGGAAGTGTTTCCTGAACCGCCGCCTCCGTTATTGCCCGGATCAGATGGCGTCTGTGGTGTACTCGGGGTATCTGGTGTGCCAGGAGTCTCTGGTGTACCAGGCGTTTCCGGAACGTTTGGTGTAATTCCGCCACCATTGTTTGTTCCGCCGCCATTATTTGCACTCTCATTCCTTGCCGCTTCCTCTGCCAAACGCTGTCTCTCGCGTTCTTCTTCAGCGGCTCTTCTCGCTGCTTCCTGGATCTGTGCGTCAAGATTTTCCACTTCGGCACTCTTGCTTTCAATCGTATTGCTCAGCTCAGTCTGCTGCGCCTCATACTCTGTCTGCATATCTTCCAGCTTATTCATATCTTCTTCCAGCGTAGTTTTCAGTTCTTCTACTTCATTCACCGTTTCCACATACTCATCCAGCATGTTACGGTCATAGGTATGTATCTTCTGAACATATTCTGCCTGGCTTAACATCTCTGCAATGCTTCCGGAACTTAAGATCCGTTCCACTGCCGAGCCATCGCCTTCTTCATACATATACTTAATACGAAGCTTCATATCCTCGTACTGCTGCTTTTCCTTTGCTTGTGCTTCTTCCAGCTGCTTCTCTGCTTTTGTGATCTCCTCACCTTTCGTAATCAACTGATTCTGAAGATCTGTCATCTTAGACATCAATGTTGATAACTGTGACTGAAGACTGTTCACCTCATTCTCCGCAGCTTTTTTCTGTTCTTCCAGACCTGATGTGTTTGGCGCTGCAAACACAGGTACGGCAATCATAGAACATGTCAGTGCCGTTGCAACAAACATATTGCGTACTCTTTTCATTTTCATAAAATAACACCTATCCTTATTTTTTTATCTATGTCCCCACATATATTTTTTACTATACAATATTCATCAGCATTTTTCAACAGGATATTCCGAAAAAAAACGATAATATTGCTGGAAAATAATTGAAAAGGATCCTCAATGCCGTTTACACTGGGGATCCTTTAGTTTTTTTTAATATTGCATTCTGTCTTTTATGAAGTATCATTTCTATTATGTAATATCAATTTTAATAGCGTACGTAAATCATACCACCCTGCACTGGCCCGCTGATCACTCCTATGCCGTAATCAGCTGCATGAATCATCTGGCCGCCGCCTATATAAATACCGCAATGACTGGCATTCACACACACGTCACCCGGCTGCGGATCGCTTACCTGAGGCCATGTAAGGAAATCAAAGGTTGTACCCAGGCGGATATAACTTCCGGTCAGACAGTAGCTGACAAAGCCTGAACAGTCAAAAGATCCCGGTGCACAGGCTCCCCATGCATATTCCGCATTGTTAACCCAGCTATATGCCCGGTCTACAATTGCATTGCCTGTAGAAGGATTGTAGTTCGGTTCCGGGGTACCAATATTGCCGTTATCCGGTGTATTATTCTCTTCTGGTACATTCTGCTCCGGTACATTCTGCGGCGGCTGCTCGTTATTATTTTCTCCGCCTGTACCAGGATCTGTAGTTCCGCCTGTACCAGGATCATTGCTTTGGCCTCCGTTTGTACCTGGCTGTGCAGTATTTTCATTCTTCTTATCAGCAGTTTCTTTCTCTTTCGCAGCTGCCTCCTGCTGTTTCTTCTGTTCTTCCAATGCAGCTCTTGCTGCTTCCTGAATCATGGAATCCAGATTACTAACCTCTGCCTGCTTACTGTTGAGCATGGTTGACAGTTCGGTTGATTGTGATTTATATTGTTTTTCCAGATCCTGAAGGTTTGTCATGTCGTTTTCAAGCGTTGTCTCCAGAGTCTTGATCTCTTCTACTGTATCCGCGTATTCCTGCAGCATATTGCGGTCATAAGTATGAACCTTTTCTATGTACTCTGCTTCACTGAGAAGATCGGCGATACTTCCTGAACTCAATATCCTCTCAAGCGCTGAACCGTCGCCCTCTTCATACATATACTTAATACGAAGTTTCATATCTTCGTACTGCTGCGTTTCCTTTTCCTGCGCCGCTTTAAGATCTTCTTCGGCCTTCGAAATCTCCTGGCCTTTTGCTACTAACTGCCCTTCCAGTTCATTCATCGTTGACATTAATGAATTTAATTGGGACTGCAGGGAACTAACTTCGTTCTGCGCTGCATTTTTCTGATCCTGAAGGCTTGATGTATTCGGTGCCGCTAATACAGGCACAGTTATCATAGAACATGTCAAAGCGGTTGCTGCAAACACGTTGCGTACTCTTTTAAAATTCACAATCAATTCACCCATCCTTATTTTATTTATGATCTATCATGTCCCCGCAAATATGTACTGCAGTATCATTTCCGCCGGCTGCTGCCAAATCGCCCGCAGCCTGTATGTTGCAGAAATCCCTATTGATATGCAGTCCCCGGCCCTTTTCATCAGAACACAGAAACTATATTATATGCAGAGGACTCGTCAAAATTCGTCTTATGCTTACATAGACTAAATTATAAAGGATAACTGAATAAAATGCAATATAATTTTAACATATTTGTAATATTTTAGAAATTCGTCATTATTGTTCGCGCCCTTGGGGTGTGGGTAGTAACAATTCGCCGTTACCATCTGGTCTGCAGCCAGTAAAGAAGCGCTTACAAGACTCTCAAATGGCTGAATTCTTCATGGAACCTCAGAAGCGATGTCCGCTCCTGGCTGTTTCCTATCCCATGCTCTTCCACATAACTCTTTATATTTTTTACATCTGTATTTTTAAAAGTCCATACCTCTCTTGCTGGTTTTTCTTCATCCCATGCACCAGACAGCAATGCTCTGAATTCCGGAATCCTATACCACTTGGAATTTAAGTAAAGGCCGCCGTTTTGCAGTTCTCCTGAAGCGGTTTCTGACTCCGGTTTCCCTGTTTCTTTTCCTGTATTTTCATTCTGTGCATTCAGATTCTTTTCGTAATATTCTCTGTTGATAAACCGCACGTATTTTAAAGGCTCCGGCGACGTTATTTCCCCGTCTTTTACAATATGTACCGTACATTGCCTGAAAGTCTCTTTGCCTTCCCCGCCCGGTCCCATACTGTCTTTGGCCGAAAAAGTAATTACGATATAACCCGAATCTTCAAATCTTGTAAATTCTTCCGGATGAAAATCTTCCAGTTTTACTGCCTGTTCCATTCTGCCGGGATATCGCTCATCCTCTTCCTTATCCTTCACCGTTAGGGCCCCAGATTCTATAGCGCCTCGCAGCAACACTTCTTCGGTTATTCTGCCTTCCTTTGCCTCTTCCAGTGTAAAATACCTATCCTCGGCCTCTATCACAGGAAATTCATTATACTTTACCTTAACCGGCCATTCTCTTACTGTCTCATTGCCAGCACTGTCTTTCACACTGTAAATAATCTGGTGTTCCACAGGTGAATCTTTGTCATCCAGCTCTAAAAACCAAGTATCCAGCTTTTTATCCTCTGGCATGCCGTCCTTCCACCGTACTTCATACGCCTCCTGTTTCTGTCCATCCCGAAGCCTTCCTTTTTGATATTTGATTCCGAGTATGCGGATGTCTTTTGTTATGTCTCCATCCTCTTGATCCTGTGCCTTTATGTTTGCCAGGAGCATGTCCCTGGTAACCTCGGTGCCTTCGAAGAATTCCTGTATTCCTTCTGCAGTGATTTCGGGAAATTTATCCCAGAGTGCATATAAGCGCACCTGCTGAAGAGTCTTTTCTCCTGACAAAGGAGTCTTCGCCTGCGCCTCAGCAATATCCATCAGTTCTTCAAATTTTACCCTGTTCTCTTTTTGGTCAGGATATTTTACTGCCTGAACGGGAGCCCCCGCAGAAACATCCCAGCCTGCAAATTTGTATCCCTTTCTGATATAATCCGTATATCCTTTATTTTTATGTATAAGGTAGCCGCCATTCTTCATGCACTCCTGCAGGGTTATTTCTTCTGACTTTTCCTTTTGGACATCGCTTCCGTTTCCATCATAGCTCACCTGGATTTTGGTTCCCCAGACAGCATACAGTGTGATATTTCGATTAATAGATGCGCTTAAGACATCTCCTGGCTTATAGGCAGGTTTTTCCGCTGCAGCATTCTCGGACCAGCCCAGAAATTTTATTCTCCCTTCAGATGGAACCTCTCCTGCTATTCCTGCATTTTCATACCAGTATTTCGGAGTGCTTTTCGGGACATTCGCCACCTCTCCATCATAATTTTTATGATATTGAATCGTATACTTCGTGCTCAGCACAATATCTGCCGCCTCCGTGTTTGCACCGGATGCCTGCATGTCTCCCGGACGAAGACAGTATCCGCCTTTTGGGGTTAATGAGTACCTGGCATACTGCAAACTGCCCTTTTTAGTGCCATATGCAACTTCCGCCGCCTTTCTGCCATTGCTATAGCCTGACGGTGTCAGAACCGCAGCAGGCGAAGATTTTAGGGCTGATGTTACTGTAATATACTTATTTGTCTGTAGATATACATCATTCCCCGCATCTACTGCACCGTTTCCGCCCATTTGGAAGACAGCGCCGTTATGGTATATACCATTTCCGTTTTTCGCCTTGTTCTTTGCAATGGTACCCCCGGTCAGCCTGAGCGTCCCCCCAGACAGACAAATCCCGCCTCCACTTCCGGAAACCGAATTGCCCGTGATGCTGCCTCCTGTCAATGCCAGCGTACCGCTGTTTGCTATTCCGCCCCCGTTTACGGCCGAGTTATCGTGAACATTCCCCCCGCTGATGCTTAAGGTTCCGCTGTTGGCTATTCCGCCTCCACTGCCTGCATTCGAATTTGAAAAGATTTCACCTCCGCTTAACTTCATGCTGCCCTTATTTGCAATTCCCGCGTTTTGGTTTTCATATATTTTTCCATTTTGAACCGCTGCTTCCCCTCCATGGACTGCCACCCCGATGCCTTTATTGTTTCGGATAACGGCTGCGCCTGATATACTCAAAGATTTTCCTTTGGCAGAAATCCCATGGCGGGTATTACTGTAGATGCTGCCTCCCTTGATATTAATAGTTCCATTGCCGTCTATATTACCCACGCCATCTACATTGTCATGGATCGTTCCTCCGGTCAACGTAAAGATACACGCGCCGTCTCCCACATGCACGCCGCACTCACCATTATTGTACAGATTACCGCCGGACATATTGATCACCTTCTGTGAACGGATACCATCATAAGAATTGCCGTAAATGCTGCCGCCATATAGATTGACCGTGTTGCAGGTTGCAATTCCATGCGCTTTATTATTATAAATGTAAACTCCGTCATAAACGTTTGTAATTCCCATGTCGTTCCATACACCATTGCCTGCAGAGTTCGTAAATCTGGAGCCGTTCTTCAGGTTGATCGTTGCACCGTATGCTGCTATTACACCCGATGAGCCTTTTCCATTCGCATCAAATGTTATTGTATACCCGCCATTGCCGCTGAAATTCCAGGTAGGACTTCCCCTCCAGCCCTCTTCTGTAGAGATTATGCCGGCAGGTATCAGCGTACTTTCATTGAACGTTACTTTAACGTTTCTTTCCTCCGGGAATATCGAAAAGGATTTTCTGGTCGTTATATGTGTTGCCGAACAGTTTTTTATTACGTACATAGATCCTCCGTCCGGCATGGCATCAAATGCCTCATTAAATGTTTTGTAGTAATTGCTGCCGACCCTTGCAGCAGCATCTGTCTTCAATGGAGTAGCAGTTGTTCCGGGTACGGCCCCGCCTTTTGCTGTAATTCTCACCTGAAAGGCTTCCATGCGTTTTCCAAGATTCACTGTACCGGCTGCCTGCCCATTCTTTGCCCAGTCCAGCCATCCATATGATTCGCAGTATGTACGGTAATAAATATCATAGGAGCCTGCGCTGGCCCCGGTCAGCAAAACCCTGACTGCTTCCACTCTCAGCGACTGTCCTGTAGTGCCTGCTGTACCGCTGCCGTTTACCCAGCTCATCCATCCGTTGTTTTGTACATGAACCTGATATTTGACACCAAGATTCGTGTCACCGGACATTTTTATCTGCAAAGCCTCCAGCCGCTTATTTTCTCCGATCGTGCCTGCAGTGGCGCTGCCTGCACTCCAGCTTTTCCATCCATCGTTCTGGCAGTACGCCCTATAACTGACGCTCGCTGCGGCACGGGCTGCCATGACATTTGCAGTCTCTTTTGGCTTTATAATGACCCTGGCATAGGGCAGGGCCTGGAGCCCGTCTTCCTCCCCCTTAAGCAGTTCTTCACTCCATTCATACCCTTCCTGGGGAACCGCCGTATATGTATACTGTTCATATTCCGTATGTTCAATATCTTCTGCGCATTCCCATGTAACATTGACTGTCTTTTCCGACGGCTCTGTTTCCTTCGGATCTTTATCCTCGGACGCGGCATCCTTAAGAATCTCTTCCTGACCAGTATCTTTCTTGTCCTTTTCTATCTTATCAGTATCTTTCTTATCAGTATCTTCCTGATCAGTTTCTTTCTCATTTATGTCCGATTCCTCTTCCAGCAAAACTTCCAAATTTTGGGGCAGCAATTTTATGACATCAGCACGCTCCTGATCCGATATCGTAACGGTCAGATACGGCTCCTTTTTCTTTACATCATAATCCTGGATACCGCAGATTATCTGTACCTTTGGAGCTATTTCCGGCTTCGTACTGTAAATCTCATCCAGCCGGTTAAGTGCGGCCTCATATGCTTCCGTTGCTTCCGGCTCATTTTCTGACTGCATCTTTTCCAACACATCAGCAAATCCGATGATATCTACATGAGTCTGTGTCTGGAGATACTCAGTGTATTCTTGAAAGTCATGATATTCTGCAGATTCTTCCCCGTTGGCAGCAGCCTTTTCTTCCATGCCTTCACGAAATATACGGAAAGCCTCTTGTTCTATCTCCTCCCTCCACTGAATATCCTCTATATCCTCCTGTCCCGGATCTGTATCTTTATTTTTCATCAACAGCTCCCGCAGAAAGTGAATATGCCCTGTCTTCCCGGATGCTGCTTCCGTCATTTCATCCGATGACTGCATACTCTCGGAAAAAGATGTATCCTCCGCAATGGCCGTGAGCAGCAGATATTTATATACGATAGTGAATTCTAAATGCTCCCTGACAGTTATTCTGTTTAAAAATAATTCCCGCTCCTTTTCGTCTGCTTTTTCCAGTACTTTTAAAGGTTCTTCCATAAGGAGCAGCCCTTGTAATGTTTCCTCAAACCATGAAGCAGTATCCTGCAGCGGCTGCTGTTCATTTGATTCATCAGATTCTTCTGGTACAGTTTGACTTTCTTCGCCGGCCCCCACGATTTTATCTGGTATTTCCGTCTCCTCTGTGCCCATTCTTACCGGCTCTTCCTGTGCACGCAGGGATATGGGGGCACAGAGAGACAAAATTACTGCCGCAGTAACCAGTATTGTTATGCGTCTCTTCTTTTTCATCTACAAAACTTCCTCCTGCTCATAAACAGCCTGAAATTCCATATCATCTCCTACACATAATGTGTTTATATTTTCATTGCCGTACAGGATCCCGATCCCGTTTACCGGTTTTGTCATTTTCCATCCGCGGAAAATATATCCTTTCTTCTCCAATCCGCTTTCCGGCAGCATTGCCGCACTAAGCCTGTCACCAAAGTGTACGCTGATCTTCTTCAAAACATAGCTGCTTTCCGTATCCTTCTCCTTGGCAGGCTTCTCTGCGAAGAATGAAATATAACAGGGTGTTTCTTTCTCTTCTTCGAGCTCTTCCAATATCACTGTCTTGCGGCAGGATACCTCACCATATCCGATTATCTGCCTGAATCTGGCCTTGGCTCTGACATCCAGCAGGCCTTTTTCGACATCCACATTTAATATCTCTACCGTAAACTCAGAATTACTCGTTGTTTTCATAAGAAAACCCTGAATAAAATCTGCAGTAAATTCGTCCGAACCGGACTCCTTCTCAATATGATATACAGGATTTACTGTCAGTATCTTCATTGATTGTTCCATGGCTTCGCTAAGACTGCTGTCCAGTTCATTTTTTCTGGTAGTTCTGTTCTCTGCAGTCTGAATGGCTGCTAAAGAAATTACCAGTATTACAATCATAAAAAAGCCTATTACGGCATTCTTCATACCTTCCCCTTTCTTTTTTATTAACCCCCAGCCGGCAGACATTACGGGGTGCTTTTTCACAAAGCATCCGCTGGCTTTTCCCCTCTTTCATCTTGCATATCCTACTATTTGATGCTCTAAAAACAAGTTCAGCACAGGAAGAGTATAGTCATAAGTCAGCGTCACTTTTGCAAATTTCCCGCTGTCTACGCTTGTCATCGGTTCGACTAATAAATCCGTATATCCGTTTTCCAGTGCTTTTTGCCTGCAGCTCCGTATTACAGGGTCTGTAAAGTCCCCTGCTTCGACCTCTGCCACTACCGCAGAATGGTAATTCTGCGCACTCTGGGTGTTCAGGGATGCCATGATATAGGCTGCGCTAAGCACGGCCATGAATGCGATCATAATCATCCCCATCATTGTCTCCACCGCACCTTTCATCCTCTGTCCTCTTTTCTTTTGGGACTTCTTTTCCGTCCCTTTTATTTCTGTCCATATACCTTACACAAGATCTCTTTAGTCAACCAGGACAGAATATTTCTTTTCTTTTGCCCTGATACTTCCCTGAAAGGATTCTTCTGCACGATATGTGATCTGATATTCCCCGCTTATAGAAGGGACAAACCTGCGGGGATCTGTCTCCCCTGTAATATCCTGCTGCCCGGGAGCTGTCAATTTGACAATCGTAACAGGCACCTCCTCCCCTTCCGGATTAACCGCCCTGATCTCAAACAGGCCGCTGTCCAGCAGATTATATTCCCTGCCTTTTTGCAGCTTTCTTACCGAGACAGAGAGCTCCGGGGCTTTGCGCGAAAATACAGTCTGTGCCATGGCAAATGAGTTCTCGTTTCCCACAGCTGCCTCCGGCCTTGCCTTAGAAATCATTCCAAGAAAGCCATGATTCCCCCTTCCGAACAGGAACAGAACCAGCATTCCCAAAACAACCGCCAGAATAATCACTTTTCCATATTCTCCGATCACAGCTTTCACCCGCAGACACCTCCTTCAAATACTCTTACCCCCGCATCGGCCCAAGTCCTTCCAGAAATCCGGCAAACAGATATGAAATCTGTCCATCCGCTCCGAGCAGATCTGCCATTGTTCCCAGTAGTATCAGGCTCAAAATACAAGCGGTAATAATACCTCCATACTCTTCCAGAAATTCTTTCATATTTCATCACTCCCATATCCATAAGGAATACCGCATGGCTTCTATCCCCCAGTCTCACAGATCATTCTCAAAATATCCCACAATCCGGACATCACTGCGTAACCCATAACTGAGATTGCAATGATGCCTCCATACTCTTCCAGAAATTCTTTCATAACTCAATCCCCTCCTCTCAGCCGGCATGATTCACCGCTGATAAAATGTAAACTACAACCAGCGCAAGATCGGCCAGCATTTTTAATACACCTGTTATCATTGGCAGCAGGATCAGAAAACTGATTCCTGCAATATAATCCTCTGTCCTGAGCCGCTCCGCTTTATCTGTCATTACAGCTCCTCTTTCAGCCAGAGGGCCTATCTGACCGCCGATATCCGAGGCGCCGAATTCTGCCATTGAATACAAAACCTTCATTGCTGAAGTCACATCGGGAAGCGGCACCTGCTTCATAAACGAAAGATAGGGGCGTACTGAATCCGGCTTTTCTTCAATCCCCGCGAGAAGAATATTCAGTTCTTCTCTTAGTATTGCCGGGGCATGAGGAATCGATTTTGATAAGGAAACATGTACATTATCGGTCTGCAGATGGAGTGACATACTCATCAGCCATTCTGGAAATGACTTTTCCACCTCTCTTGCCACATGTTTCAATGATATTCTGTATCTGCGGTCAGGCTGACCCGCCATAAGCGCTGCCATAATCACAGACAGCACCGCCGCCGGCAGGCCAACGTACAATGCCATAAGGACACTCACCGGAATCAGCAGGATGGCAATGCACCACGCCTTACGCTTTGCCTTTTTTCTGTTGCTGTGCATAACATATTCATATTGCCGTTTTACCGTCTCCTCCCCCTGGCCCTCTTCTCCACGGATCAGGCTTTTTGACAGCTTCCTCTGCGCAATATACCAGATCAGCATATTCAGCAGCACCGTTACCGTTGTCACGGTCTGGGAGACGACATTTTCTGTAATACCAAACTCTTTGGGAAGCATCAGTACGGTCATGCCGCAGATCAGAAAGGAGAGTCCGATGCCAATCGTAATTTTAACCTTCACATTTTTCTTTTCTCTCTGCAGTTCATACACTCTGTCCATCCAGAGTTTCCTGTCATTCAGCAGGATATCTGCAGCGGCAGTAAAATCCCCGCCCACAGCCTCCGCCTCAATCAGAAAATCATGAACTTTATACAACCTTCTGCATCCGTATTCTTTTTCAATCATTGCAAATGCTTCCCGGTAAAGATTTTCTCCCGCGCTTTCATTTTGTATATAGCGTATAGCGCTATGTACTGCATCATACATACGGCTCTCCCCCTCCTCAAACAAAACGAGTGTATCCTCAAGCGCCGTCAGTATCTTGGACCTTCTTTTAAAGGAATACAGCATCTGTTCAATATAGGAGGTAACATCCTCAAAAAGCCGGGCTTCATATAAGTTGCGGTATGTCATGGCAAATATCCCCGGCACAAAACAGGCAGATGCCGCGGCAATGATTATAAAACTGGGCAGTTTCAGCCTGAAAGCAAACGCTAATACCGCCACACATCCATACAGCCCTAAAAAGTACCCCACATATCTGCGGGCCGAAAACTGATACCCGAATCTGCGCACCGTTCTCTTTAAATACCCGGGATTCAGGTAACAGATTCCCTCTCCTCTCTCTTTCTTCTTCATCCTCTCCTCCGCATATTAACCGGCATACTTCCCATATCAGAAAATGGAGCCGTAATATCTTCCAGCTTAAACTTTTTCATTACGTTTTCCGGTATTTCTCTGGATATAAACTTCCCGTCCTCCGCAATCAGGCATTTTACATTCTGCTCACCTATACGGTCAAAAAGACATATCTGGTCGATAAACCTGACAACTTTCTGTCTTTCTGTCACTTTTTTTCTAAGAAGCACACCTACATTCAGAAAACTGTAGATGTCGTTCTCCAACCTTGTTGCAGCATAGGCATCCTGCATCATATTCTGGATTCTGTCCGGGATCTTTCTCGTGTCGTCCGTATGCAGAGTCGTCAGTCCATGAAGTCCTGTAGAAAAACACTCCAGCAGATATTTCACCTCCACCGAACGTGCCTCTGAAAGCAGAACCCACTGGGGATTCTGCCTCAGGGCAGTCTTGATTGCTTTCGTGTACGGGAAAAATTCCTCATCCACCTTTAGTTCCACGCAATTAGAACCCGGATTAATCTCCTTGTAATGTATCTCCAGGTTGTCCTCTATGGTCATCACCTTTTCTTCTTTTGGAATATATTGCGTCAGAAACTTTAAAAGCTCCGTTTTACCTGCCCCCGGACGTCCGCAGAATACCATGTTCATGCGGGCCCGGATGCAGTTAATAAGAAAGATCAAAAGCTCTCCCGAACAGTACTGCTCCTTTAACATATTCTCGACAGACATCCGCATCACCGCAGGCGTCTTTCTGATAGATATTGCATAGCCTGTGTTCGTAGCACTGGAGTGAATAATCGAAATGCGAAGGATATCTGTCTCCGCTTCAAGAACATTATTATACTTATTAATCTGGCTGCTAACCACATTAGACACTCTGATGCTGAACTGGCTCACAAATTCCGCCGGCAGCTGTACCGGAACTTTATAAATCCCCCGCTTTAAATGCTCCACCCACACATCCGTCCCATTAAAATTAATGTCCGTGATATCCGGATCTATTACATAGGGAAGCAGCGGCCCAAAACTTTCTGCTTTTAAATTCCAAGCCTCCCTGGAAACCTTCACAGGCAGCTCTCCTTTCCCTCAATCACCCTACGACAGATGCCGTAGTGCCAAGTGCAGTCGTCAGCTTTTCCACTGCAGCGGTAATTCCCAGCTTAATACTGTTGCCAAGGGGCGTCGCAGCCACAACAATAATCATAATCACAATTGCCGCCACGACAATCACACCATATTCTTCCATAAATGTTTTCATTCAAAATCCTCCATTTCTATCCGCGCAAGGTAATTATACAGAGTACGACTACATCTTAGATTGATGCGCAGATTGACCTCATGTCAGTGGGGATACCGATTTCTCACCGCCCGCCACTGCCGCTCATCTTGTTTTAAGTGATTCCTCTCTCCACCTTCCAAGGCGGGAGACTTCTCACTCATTTAGTTAAACATGTTACTGCAGACTATTCATGCAAATTCAGACAATCAAAAAACATCACCACACTTTCATTTAAATTCCGCAGTCTCTGCACTAAAATCCACACAAAAACCACAGTACTATGCTCAAAACCGTCCCTGACGGCCCAAAGCCACTATCAGCCTAAAAAGGAATAAAGTCGGGAGAATTCCCGAAAAAAATACTGCGACAGAACAAAAAATGCCCTGAAAGAATAAACATAACAAACAAAATTCAACTACACCCTGGGATAAAATCACGAAAAAGAACTTATCCGAATCAGTGCCCAACACACCGAAAAGAAAATAACCGATTAAATCAATAATTTATAGAACTAAATTATATGATGTATAATATCATGTTCCATATATTATGTCAATACTAAATCCAGTAAAATTAAAAAATAATATACTAAAATGATCCGTCTCTCAAGCGCCCAAATCTCCCCGCTAAATAAAGATAAACATGCGAATAATACATAGCATACTATTTAATCTCGCTAAAAAATATCAGACCCTTTGTACAGCCCCAAACCCTAAATTCAAAAAAAGGAAAAACAAAAGATTCTCAGATTCCCTGACCAAAAAGAAAAACTCCAGATACCTACCAAGATATGATCTACATTTAGATTACTCTCCTCCCCCACAAATGTCAAGACCAAATCCCCTCAAAATCAAAATCTAAAAGTCTAAAAACTAAACAAAAAGAAAAAGATGCAACATAATCTCCACACAACTCACCCATTCCCTCAATACGACATCCCATCCGCTGCCGCCAATATGAATCCCCGCAGGGGATGTTCCTCTCATTCCCGCCCGGAAGCGCTTAGCGAAGTCCGAGGGGAAGCTTGCTTCAGCCGGGGCTGTGCATACTGGTTCTCTATCCTGTCCGTTCGCGAAGAAGCTGTAGACGAAAAAACAGGGAAAATGGAGGGTGCTTGCCGCAGTTGGCGGGAATGCTAATGCATTCCCGCCGCCGGCGGCAACAGAATTTGCTTCGGAAGCAAATTCTGCCCTCCATTTTCCCTGTTTTTTCGTTGACAGCTTCTAATGCTTACTCTATGGATAGAGAACCAGTATGCACAGCCCCGGCTGAAGCAAGCTTCCCCTCGGACTTCGCGTCCCTCCTACTGCACCGACAAATTCGTATACCCCATCAAACTCAAATCCACCTCCTGTGCCACTTCGCGTCCCTCACGGATAGCCCATACAACCAGCGACTGCCCTCTGTGCATATCTCCCGTTGCAAATACATTTTTTGCCGCCGTCTCATACCCGTCTGGAGCTGTTTTCACATTGTGCCTTTCATCCACTTCAACGCCAAAAGCTTTTGTCACATAGCTTTCACTTCCGATAAATCCCGCCGCGATCAGCACCAGATCCACATCCACGCTGTATTCGCTCCCGGGTATTTCCGCCATCATCATTCTGCCGGTTTTTTCATCCATCTTGGCCTGCAGCTTCACAAGCGAAGCCTTGCACACCGCCCCCTTTTTATCCTTAATGAACTCTTTCACCGTAGTTGTATACACCCTGGGATCTGCTCCGAACACGGCGGCGGCTTCCTCCTGGCCATAATCCGTCTTGCAGACTTTCGGCCATTCCGGCCATGGGTTGTTATCCGCTCTTTGATCCGGCGCCTTTGGCATCATTTCCAGCTGAAGTACGGACGTTGCCCCGTGCCTGACAGCAGTTCCAACGCAGTCATTTCCCGTATCTCCGCCTCCGATTACCAGAACCTTTTTCCCTTTTGCCGAGATATACGCGCCATCCTTCAGTGTCATCTGATTTGCCCAGAGGGCCTTTGTTGTAGATTTCAAAAAGTCTACCGCAAAGTATATTCCCTCCGCATCACGCCCCGGCACCTTGATATTCCTCGGTTCCGAAGCCCCGCAGGCCAGGATCACTCTATCGTACTCTTTTAAAATGTCTGCTGCTTTCACTGTTTTTCCCACATTGCAGCCTGTTTTAAACTGAATGCCCTCTTCTTCCATGATTGCAAGCTTCCGGTCAATAATCTGCTTTTCCAGCTTCATATTGGGAATTCCATAACGAAGCAGGCCTCCGATCCGGTCCTCCCGCTCAAATACGGTCACCAAATGCCCACGTCGGTTCAGCTGGTCGGCAGCAGCCAGGCCCGCGGGCCCTGAACCAATGACTGCTACCTTCTTTCCCGTTCTTACCTTAGGGGGGCAGGCACGGGCATATCCCTGTTCATAAGCATTTTCAATGATACTGTATTCATTTGCTTTCGTTGCAACAGGCTTTTCATGGAGCCCGCATGTGCAGGCTTCCTCACACAGTGCCGGGCAGACACGAGCTGTAAATTCCGGAAAATTATTTGTTTTAATAAGACGCGCGTAGGCCTCCTCCCAATTTCCGTTATAAATCAAGTCATTCCACTCCGGCACCAGATTATGCAGAGGACACCCGCTCGCCATCCCGTTCAACATTTGCCCCGACTGGCAGAAGGGCACCCCGCAGGCCATACACCTGGCCCCCTGCAGCTCCTGTTCTTCTTTAGATAGAGGCGCATGGAACTCACGGAAATGCCTGATTCTTTCCTTCGGCGTCTCTGCCGTCTTGTCCTGTCTTTCATAATCCATAAATCCTGTTGGTTTCCCCACTGTTAACGCCTCCTATCTTCCCTTTTTGATTTTGTTAAATGCTTCCATCTTTGCCTGTTCACTGCTTAAGCCCTTTTCTTCCATCTGCAGAATTGCCGACATCATGCGCTCATAATCTTCCGGTATGATCTTTTTGAATTTGGGCAGATATTCTTTAAAATGATCCAGTATCTCTTTACCGATCACGGAGTTTGTGTATGCAACGTGCTCCTGAATCATATTTTTCAGTTCCTGGACATCGTACTTATCCGTCAGCCTCTCAATATTTACCATATCTTTATTTACTTTACGGTATAGATCGTTTTTCATATCCAGTACATAGGCTATACCACCGCTCATTCCGGCTGCGAAATTTTTCCCTGTCTGTCCCAGAATCACAACACGGCCACCGGTCATATACTCGCATCCGTGATCTCCTACCCCTTCAACTACCGCGCGTACTCCAGAATTGCGCACGCAGAATCTTTCACCCGCCACGCCGTTAATATAAGCGTTTCCGCTCGTTGCTCCATAAAGTGCTACATTGCCGATAATAATATTCTCACTGGCTTTGAACCTGGTTCCTTTAGGCGGGCACACAACCAGCTTTCCTCCCGACAGCCCTTTTCCAAAATAGTCGTTGCTGTCCCCTGTCAGTTCCAGAGTCAGTCCCTTTGGAATAAACGCACCGAAACTCTGCCCGCCGGCGCCTTTGCATTTTACGACAAAACTGTCCTCTGGCAGGCCTTCGGGGTAACGCTTTGTAATCTCAGAACCAAACATGGTGCCAAATGTACGGTCCGTGTTAGAGACATCTACCTCTATGCTTCTCTTCTGCCCTTTTTCCAGAGCCGGAAGCAGTTGTTTCAAAAGAATTTTCTCATCCAGCGTTTTTTTCAGCCCAAAATCATATACTTTCTTTGGATTGAAAATTCTCCCCTTCCGCTCTCCTGAATAGGGATTGTAAAGTATGCTGTCCAGGTTCAGAACGGATGCCCGTTCTGACGCCGGAATTTCCTTCCTCTTCAAGAGATCCGTCCGGCCCACAAGCTCATCGACAGTGCGTACTCCCAGCTTCGCCATATATTCCCGCAGTTCTTCTGCGATAAATCTCATAAAATTCACCACATATTCCGGTTTACCCAAAAACCGTTTTCTGAGCTCCGGATTCTGCGTTGCCACCCCCACCGGACAGGTATCCAGATTGCACACCCGCATCATGACACATCCCATGGTCACCAGAGGCGCGGTTGCAAATCCGTACTCTTCCGCACCCAGAAGCGCCGCAATTGCCACATCCCTGCCGCTCATCAATTTCCCGTCGGTCTCAATCCGCACCCGGTCCCGCAGCCCGTTTTGGATCAGTGTCTGGTGTGTCTCCGCCAGGCCCAGTTCCCAGGGCAGGCCTGCGTTCTGAATAGAACTTCTGGGGGCAGCTCCCGTACCGCCGTCATAACCGGAGATCAGGATCACTTCCGCCCCTGCTTTTGCAACGCCTGCAGCTACGGTTCCAACCCCTGCCTCAGACACCAGCTTGACGGATATCCGTGCTTCTTTGTTTGCATTTTTACAGTCGTAGATCAGCTGCGCCAGATCCTCAATGGAATAAATATCATGGTGCGGAGGCGGTGAGATCAGGCTGACTCCTGGTGTGGAATGACGCGTCTTTGCAATCCAGGGATATACCTTTTCTCCGGGAAGATGCCCTCCTTCCCCTGGCTTGGCGCCCTGCGCCATCTTGATCTGGATCTCCCGGGCGCTGACCAGGTAACGCGATGTCACGCCGAATCTTCCGGAAGCCACCTGTTTGATAGCAGAACAGCGGTCCGTGTCCAGACGTTCAATATCTTCGCCGCCTTCCCCGCTGTTTGACTTACCCTGCAGCTGATTCATAGCTGCGGCAAGAGTCTCGTGCGCCTCTTTGGAAATGGATCCGTAGGACATGGCGCCAGTCTTGAACCTCGTCACAATAGACTCTACGCTTTCCACCTGATCCAGGGGAATGCCTTTCGCGGGATAGTTGAAATCAAGCTGGCCTCTCAGGTTGATCTTTTCTCCTTCCTCGTCCACCAACTTCGTGTACTGTTTAAACAAACCGTAATCACCGCTCCTCGATGACTGCTGCAGCATATGGATGGTCCGCGGATTATAGAGATGCTCTTCTCCCCCGCTTTTGGATTTATGTTTTCCAATACTGTTCAGCGTCATATCTACATCCAGTCCGAGCGGATCAAATGCCTCAGAATGAAATGCCGTATAATCCCCTGCTATCTCTTCGATACCGATCCCGCCGATCCGGCTGACCGTATCTGTAAAATACCGGCTGATAAACGTTTCCTTCAGACCTAACGCCTCAAATATTTTTGCCCCCTGATAAGATTGGATCGTAGATATCCCCATCTTGGAAGCGATCTTGATTATGCCATGAATCACCGCATCGTTATAATCATCCACAGCGGCATAGTAATCCTTGTGAAGCATGTTCGTATCAATCAGCTGGCGAATGGACTCGTGAGCCAGATATGGATTGATCGCACAGGCGCCGTAACCCAGCAGTGTTGCAAAATGATGTACCTCCCTCGGCTCCCCAGATTCCAGTATCATTGCCACAGATGTCCTCTTCTTTGTGCGCACCAGATGCTGCTGCAGGCCCGATACGGCCAGAAGCGACGGGATGGCCACATGGTATTCATCCACGCCCCGGTCCGACAGGATCAGAATGTTTGCCCCCTCCCTGATTGCCCGGTCAACTTCAATAAAAAGATAATCCATGGCTTTTTCCAGGCTTGTATTCTTATAATATATAATGGGTATTTCAGCCACACAGAAGCCATCCACCTTCATATTTTTGATTTTCAGGATATCCGTGTTTGTCAGGATCGGATTATTTACCTGGAGCATTTTGCAGTTTTCCTCCCGCTTCTCCAGAAGATTCCCGTCTTTCCCGATGTATATGGTCGTAGAAGTAACTACCTCCTCCCGGATCGCATCGATTGGAGGATTGGTTACCTGGGCAAACAGTTGTTTAAAGTAACCGAACAATGGCTGGTTTTTATGGGACAGGACAGACAACGGAGTATCAATCCCCATTGCCGCAATCCCTTCGGCTCCTGTCCGGGCCATATTCAATATAGACGTTTTTACATCTTCGTAGGCATAGCCGAATGCTTTCTGCAGCTTTGTACATTCTTCCCTTGTATACTTTGGCACATTCTGATTCGGAATCTTCAGATCTTTCAGCTGAATCAGATTGCTGTCCAGCCATTCTCCATATGGGTACTCATTTGCATATTTTTCCTTCAGGGCCTCATCGTCAATCACTTCTCCCTTTATGGTGTCAACAAGCAGCATTTTCCCCGGATGCAGGCGCTCCTTTAAGATAATCTTCGCAGGATCAATCTCCAATACTCCCACTTCGGATGAAAGAATCAGGTTATCATCCTCTGTGATATAGTATCTGGAAGGGCGCAGGCCATTGCGGTCCAGAACCGCTCCCATACAGTCTCCGTCCGAGAACAGAATGGAGGCCGGCCCGTCCCAGGGCTCCATCATGGTTGAATAGTACTGGTAAAAATCCTTTTTATTCTGGGACATGCTGCGGTTATTTGCCCATGGCTCCGGTATGGCAATCATAACTGCCAGCGGAAGCTCCATGCCGCTCATCACCATAAACTCCAGCGCGTTGTCCAGCATCGCGGAATCGGAACCGGAAGTATTGATTGCAGGCAGTACCTTGTGCAGTTCACCTTTCAGATAACCGGATTCCATTGTCTCCTCTCTGGCCCCCATTTTATCCGCGTTGCCGCGTATTGTGTTAATTTCGCCGTTGTGCACCATAAAGCGGTTCGGATGCGCCCGCTCCCAGCTCGGATTCGTATTCGTGCTGAATCGGGAATGCACCATTGCGATTGCGGATTCATAATCCTCATCCTGCAGATCTTCAAAAAACATCCTGAGCTGCCCGACCAGAAACATCCCTTTGTAGACAATTGTTCTGCTGGAAAGTGAAGCCACATATGTATCGTCGCTGCTCTGTTCAAAGATCCGGCGCACCACATAGAGCCGTCTGTCAAAGGGAAGTCCCTGTTCTATTTTCTTCGGCCTGCCGATAAATGCCTGCATAATACACGGCATACAGTCGACCGCCTTTTTACCCAGAATGTCAGGTTTTACAGGCACTTCTCTCCACCCCAGAAACTGCAGTCCCTCCTTCGCAGTGATTACCTCAAATATCTTCTTCGCCTGATTTCTTTTGAGTTCGTCCTGGGGAAGAAAGAACATCCCCACCCCATAATCCCTATTTTGGGGCAAAGAAAAACCGAGGGGTTTACAAACCTTAGAGAAAAATCTGTGTGAAATCTGAAGTAAGATTCCTACACCATCTCCTGTTTGACCCTCGGCGTCCTTGCCTGCTCTATGTTCAAGATTTTCTACAATTTTCAAGGCATTCACCACTGTCTCATGGCTTTTAATGCCCTTAATATTCACAACCGCCCCGATCCCGCAGTTGTCATGTTCAAAACCGGATCGGTACAGTCCGGCCTGCCGGCCCGTATTTAGTTCACCCATAATCCCTTTCCTTTCTCCATAATAGTAATGTTGACTTTTTATTTTTTCCTACTATACTACAGTTTTTTTTATTTGTAAATAAAAACTTTATTTTGAATTGTCTATTAATTTGTCAATATAAATTATTCTACCTATTTTTCCAGATATTTCTTCCTATTTTCATATTTATACCTCAACTTCTCACAATTTTAAGGCATTTTCCTCCTCTGTGCCAATTGAAAAGCCGGGTACATACACCTCTTCAGTGTCCTGTAACCGGCTTATGTTCAAATTGGTTACTATTCACGGCCCCGTGAATAGTAACTCAATTTGTTCTATTTACCGAAACATATCCGGTGTAATCTTATTTTCCGCAGGAGGCGGAGTCACATCCGGTTTTTCATCGATTTTCTGAATAAGTACGAACATAATGGAACCTGCAAAAGCGCAGACTACTGCCGCGATTCCCATTCTGGAAACTTTTGCGGCAAGCCAGTCGAATCCCCCGATCTCGGTGACAATCAATGAGGTAATATTCGCCACCACATGCAGCACAGCAGGAGCCTTGAAAGAACCGTATTTCTCATAAACGTAAGAAAGCAGCAGTCCCAAAATAAAGCTGTACAAAAACTGCACTATATTCCCATGGATCAGCCCGAATAAAAGAGAGGAACAAACCGCGGCCTTCATAAAGCTGCCGCGCTCCCTGTATCTTTTAAACAGAACTCCCCGAAACATGAGTTCCTCGGTCAGTGGTATTACGAGCCCGAGGCAGAAGATCTGAACCGGCACGCTGGCCGAATAGAACACTTCCGAAGTCTCCTGATACTGTTGGCTTGTCATTGCCAGGCTGCTCATGATTGTCAGACAGTTCGCCCCGATACATACTGCCACGCCAAGCCCGATGATTTCGCCGTATTTCCAGATATTTGCCTTCTTATTCTGCGGAATATTCAGCAGCTTCTCCCTTTTTCTGTCCATTAAAAACAGCGACAGTGTCAGCGGAATCGTAAAAAGGGCCGCGAACCCAAGGATCTCAACCTGATACTTCTGCACGATCTCCATGACCTTGCCTGCATTCTGCCACGCCAGATTCATAATCTCATCCTGCGTCATATTATCGGAAAATGCACTGTAATCTATAATTTCTCCGAGATGTGGAATGATTGCGAACATTTCCACTATAAATCTTGCAACGAACTGGATGACCCAATACAAAAGAAGTGGACCAAACAGCCGCCAGAACTGCTTTGATTCCGGATTCTTATTCATTCTTTTGTTATCCTCGCTTTCTCCTCTATCCACACCCTCACTTCTTCTTCTTTCCCTTTTAGAGATCCCTGTACCATCTCCGGCTTACCGCCTCCGCGTCCGCCGAACGCTTCGTTCAGCCCTTTTGCAAGGGGACGGATATCCGTATTTGTACTGCCGATCACATAGCGGTATGCCCCGTCTTCCGTCTTCAGAAATACTGCGCAGCACTCTGCTCCGCGCGCCAGAACCAGATTCATCAGGATTCTGGGGCCGTCCCCTTCCAGCCCTTCTTCAAACAGGCATACGAAGGCTTCCTCCCCGGATATCCCGCCGGCCCTGTACTCCAGCAACTTTTTCTGTTCTTCCAAAAGCCTTGCCTTCAGACGGCCGCACTCTTCCTTCAGATGCTCCGCCGCCTGGCTGATTTTATCCTCTTTTGCAGACAAGAGAGCAGAAATATTCTTCACGTGCTGTTCCTTAGCGTCATAGTCAGCCAGGGCACGGAACCCGCACAGCATCGTGACCCGCACGCCGCCTTTATACCGCTGGACATTTGTCAGCTTAATCAGGCCGATCTCGCCTGTTCTTTTTACATGCGGAGCACAGCAGGCACAGACATCATAACCAGGGATCGTCACAATCCTGACCGCCCCCTCTATCTCGATCTTACTTCGGTACTCCAACGAAGCCAGTTCCTCCTTGGATGGCCAGGACACCTGCACCTCCAGGTTTTTCACGGCTGCTTCATTGGCCTGCCACTCAATCTCCCGCAGCTGCTCTTTTGTGATCTCCCCGTCAAAATCCATGGTGCAGTCTTCACTGCCCAGGTGGAATCCCACATTATTGTATCCGAATCCGGCATGCACAAGTCCCGATACAATATGCTCTCCGGTATGCTGCTGCATCTTCAAAAAGCGCATATCCCAGTCTATTTTCCCCGTCACCTTGAGACCTTCCTCTAAAGGCGCCTCCATGACATGGTAGATAATGCCGTCTCTTTCCCGTACATCCGTCACCCTGATATCTTCAAGCCAGCCCGTATCCGCATACTGTCCGCCGCCCTCTGGAAAAAAGGCAGTCCTGTCAAGGACCACCTCGTAATATTCCCCTTTTGGCCGGCACATTTCTACATTTGCGGTAAACACCTTTTTATGACTGTCTTCATAAAATAACTTTTCTGTCATATTCTGTATTTACATCCTTTCCGGCGCTTCAAAGCCGAGCAAATCAATACAAGTCTCCAAAATCTCTTTCACCAGCTTTAGAAGAGCAATATATCCTGCTTTGCGTTCCTCATCCTCTTCTGTGAGAATCTTCGTCTCATGGTAGAATTTATTAAATGCGTTGGCCAGGTCGTAAATGTATGCACAGATCTTGTGCGGTGCACTCTCCTCGAAGGCCGCGTCAATCACGTCATTGAACTTGACCGCCTCCAGCATCAGCGCCTTCTCAAACTCGCTCTGTGCGTCCCTTACCGCCAGGCCCTCCCGGGCTCCCTTTCCTTCCTGATACTTATTCAAAATGGACTTAATCCGTACAATCGTGTACAGGATATAAGGCCCCGTATTCCCTTCAAAGGAGGTAAATCTGTCTACATCAAAAACATAATCCTTGGATGCCTGATTGGACAGATCACCGTACTTGATTGCCGCAAGTCCCACAATCTTCGCTGTATTCTGCGCTTCCTCCTCACTCACGGTACGATTGTCCATAATTTTGCCATACATCGTTTCATTGATCTCACGGATCAGATTCTCCAGGCGCATGACTCCGCCTTCTCTTGTCTTAAACGGCTTGCCGTCCTTCCCATTCATCGTACCGAATCCCAGGAATTTCATTTCCACTTCCGGGCGCACAATTCCCGTTTTCTTTGCACAGCGGAATACCTGTACAAAATGCAGTTCCTGACGCTTGTCCACCACATAAATTAATTTGTCCGGCTGGTAAAGTGCTTCCCGTTCCACCAGCGTTGCCAGGTCTGTCGTATCATATAAGGCCGCGCCGTCTGACTTCAGGATCATACACGGAGGCACTTCTTTTTTATCCGCTTCCTCCTGCACATCGACTACAAGCGCGCCCTGGTCGTAATGGGCATAACCTTCGTCTTTCAGCCGCTGCACCATGTCGGGAATATACTTCTGCGCATCCGCCTCGCCCTTCCAAAGGTCGAACTCCACATTCAGACTCTCATAATTCTTCTTAAGATCCGCCACGGATACATTCATGATATGGTTCCAGATGGCCCGATAGCCACGGTGCCCATTCTGCAGAAGAAATGTAGCCTGCAGCGCCTTGTCACGGTATTCCTCATGTTCTTTGGCATATGCGCTGGCAGTTGGATAAATCTCCTCCAGCTCGCTGATCGTAAAAGGAGCTTCTTTTGGAAATTCTCCCTCATACGCTTCGTCAAAATATGCCAGATCAGGCTTTCTCTTCTCCAGCTCTGTAATAATCAGCCCCATCTGATATCCCCAGTCTCCCAGATGAATATCTCCGATTACCTTGTGTCCTTTAAACCTCGCAGTTCGCTTAACGCTCTCGCCGATAATTGCAGATCTGAGGTGGCCTACATGAAGCGGCTTTGCCACATTGGGGCCGCCGTAATCTACCATAATCATCTTCGGCTGTGCGGCTTTCTCCACGCCAAGGCCCTCCGCAGCCGCCATCTTATTCAGATAGGCTGCCACGTACGCAGGACTCATCTTCAGATTAATAAACCCTGGCCTGACCGCTTCTGCCGTCTCAAAGCAGGAACACTCTCCGAGCTTCCCCAGAACATCCTCCGCAATGACAAATGGCGCCTTTTTATAGGTCTTTGCAGCCGCCATCGCACCGTTGCACTGGTATTCGCATAAATCCGGCCTGTTGGACAAAGTCACTTTCGCAAAAGCCTCATCGTATCCCGCTTCCCGAAAGGCTTTCTGCATCTCTATGGTAATCAGTTCCAATAATGTCTTCAATTTTATTCCACACTCCGTTCTAATTTTCTTCCATTTTGCTATTTTATCACGTATAATCAGGGAGGGCAAGTGTTATGAGGGAACTCTCCCCGTATTTTGGGGCATTTAAGTATGTTTCCCAAACCCCAAACCCGAAATACTGTTTTGAAAGGCAGGAATAAAGTATGATTATAGGATCACACGTAGGAATGAGCGGAAAGGAAATGCTTCTTGGCTCCGCCAGGGAAGCTGTTTCATACGGAGCAGACACGTTTATGTTTTACACCGGGGCTCCGCAGAACACACGCCGCAAAGATATCAGCGAGCTGAATATCGAACCCGCATGGGAATATATGAAGGAACACGGAATCGACGAGATTATTGTACACGCCCCTTACATCATCAACCTGGGGAATGCAGTAAAGCCGGAAACTTTTGAGCTGGCAGTGGAATTTCTGGATAAAGAACTGCAGCGTACGATTGCCTGCAGAAGCCATCTGCTGATTCTCCATCCGGGCGCACATGTCGGCGCCGGCGTCGAGACCGGTACCCAGCAGATTATCCATGGACTGAACGAGGTTCTGACAAAGGATACGGACTGCTGCATCGCACTGGAAACAATGGCTGGAAAAGGCTCAGAAATTGGCCGGACTTTTGACGAACTGGCCCGTATATACGACGGCGTTAAGTATAACGATAAATTGCGGGTATGCTTTGACACCTGTCATACCAGCGACAGCGGATATGATATAATCGGCCATTTTGATGACGTGATCGATAAGTTTGATCAAATCCTTGGAAAAGACCAGATTGCAGTATTCCACGTTAATGACAGCAAAAACATACCCGGAGCTGCCAAGGACAGGCACGCAAATATCGGTTTCGGAGAGATCGGCTTTGATGCTCTGAACTATATTGTCCACCACAAGGATTTTGAAAATGTACCGAAAATTCTGGAGACACCTTATGTCCCCTCCCCAACATACGAGAAAAAATCCTATGCACCATATAAATATGAAATCGAAATGCTCAGGAACGGGAAATTTGCCCCTGCTCTCATGGATAGAATTATCAGGGAGAATGAAAAGACCGGGGACTAGTACATCTCAGCATAACAGCAAGTTAATTGTTATTCGATGTACTAGTACTTGACATCTAAGGCGCCTCATTGTATGATTGTACTATACAGATAATACAGTATTCCAAAAACTTAATCATACAGAAAAAGAGGTGACTTAGATGCCATGGGATTTAGATAATGACCGCCCTATCTATCTGCAGCTCATGGAGCGCATCCAGCAGGACATCATTGCCGGCATATATAATCCCGGAGATAAGCTCCCATCCGTACGTGACCTGGCTCTCGATGCTTCCGTGAACCCCAATACCATGCAGAAAGCGCTCTCCGAACTCGAAAGAAGCGGCCTGGTATATTCGCAGAGAACCAGCGGCAGATTTATCACGGAGGATGATGCAATGCTGAAAAAGATGAAAAAAGATTTAGCATCCGAACATATTCATCAATTTTTTGAAAAGATGAAGCTGCTCGGTTTTGGGGATGAAGAGATTCTGGAATTAATCCAGGAGACAATCAAGGAGGAAAAGTAAATGAAACCAATTCTGGAATGTCAGGGACTGACTAAGAAATATAACAACTTCTATGCGCTCTCCAACCTGAACCTGACTCTGGACAGAGGGCAGATTGTAGGGCTTCTTGGCCCCAACGGCAGCGGAAAGACGACTTTGATCAAGCTGATTAACGGTCTTCTAACCCCTACTGACGGACGAGTCATGATCAACAGCCTGGCTCCCGGAGCAGAGACAAAAAAGCTGGTCTCCTATCTGCCGGAAAGAAGCTATCTGAATGACCACATGCGGGTGGACGATATATTATCCTACTTTTTAGATTTTTATGATAATTTTGATCTGGACCGCGCCAGGAAAATGCTGCACGATCTGGAGATCGATACGCACTCACGGCTGCGTACCCTCTCTAAAGGCACGAAGGAAAAAGTCCAGCTTGTGCTGGTCATGAGCCGGGATGCCGAACTTTATATCCTGGACGAGCCGATCGGCGGTGTGGATCCTGCTGCGAGGGACTATATCCTGCACACGATTCTGACCAATTATAACGAGAATGCGACCATTCTTCTGTCCACACACCTCATCACCGATATTGAGAATGTACTCGACAGAGTACTTTTTATCCAGAACGGACAGCTTTCCCTGAATGCTTCTGTAGACGAGATCCGCACAAAGGAAGGGAAATCCGTAGACGCTTTATTCAGGGAGGTATTCAAATGTTAGGCAGACTCATTAAATACGACTTAAAATATGGAGCCAAGTTATTTATCATACTCCACGCACTGCTGCTGTTGGCCAGTATACTCGGACGGTTTTTCTTTCTTGAGAAACTCGACTTCAGCGCAGAAGCGAATGTCCTGATCACCTCTCTTGGCTTATTTATATCCATTTTTCTGCTTCTGTTTACGGCAGTATCCTTTGGAGTGATGTTGTTGCTTGGTATCCGTTTTTATAAAAATCTGTTTACAGATGAAGGATATCTGACATGGACCCTGCCTGCAACCCCTGCACAGCAGCTCTGGGCCAAGATTATATCCGGTACAATCTGGTATGTCATTGATATTTTGCTCTACAGCTTGAGTCTTTACATTTTGGTCAGCGGTAAAAATGTTACAACAGCCTACGCAGGAATCGCCTCCGAGGTAACAGAGTCACTTGGGATGCCGCTCGGCCGTTACAGTCTGTACATGCTGTTATTTATACTGGCCAGCAGTATAGGGAGCGTCATCATGATCTATTCCTGTGTGGCAATTGGGCAGTTGTTTCCGGGCCACAGAGTGCTGTGCTCCGTTATTGCCTACATAATAATATCTACAATCATTCAAATATTTACCTTTATAATCCTTGCTGCCCTTGGCATATTTCCAAACGGCAGCAACTACCCGCCTGGTGCAGGCAATGTAGGGCATTACTTATTTAAATTGTTTCGATTAAGCGGAATCCTGATATTTGTTACAACAGTATTGGAATACGCCGCAACACATTATATTATGAACAAAAAGGTGAATCTCATCTAAAGAAATTCACCCAGCGTCTGAAAAAAGCGTTCCGAATCAACCGGCTTTGGGAAATATCTATTCCTCCCGCTCTGCGTTGCTTTATCTATATTCCTCTGATAGGCATTTGCAGAAAGTCCGATGACCGGAACGCTTTTTTGCTTCTCTATTATTCAGCGGGCCCAATTTGCCGGCCGCTTAAAATACGGCTTGTACCAGAAACATATAGAATACAGTACCTGCTCCAATACTCAAAAGGTTGTTGCGCTTCCAGACATGCAGCACGATCACGGCCAGCACGGCTAATGCTTCCGGAAGACCATGGGGGACCGTCGTTATGGGGGTGTCCTTCAAACAGTATACGACCAGCATCCCGATAACAGCCGGAGTCAGGACTTTCCCAAGATACTCAATTGTCTTGGGGATCGTCTTCCCCTTGGGAAATATTAAAAATGGCACTGCTCTTGTGGCAAATGTAGTGACAGCCACGGCCAAAATAATGCATAATGAAGTTCCTACATTTACGGGCATGTCTCCACCTCCCCTTCCAGGCGTTTTCTTGCAGCAAAGAGGATCAAAATACTCAGAATCATTGTCGGGAACACAAAGCTTCCGCTTCCGAAAATCTGAAGGCATAAAACGGCTGAAACAACACCGATCATTGCAGGTATCCTATTTTTTGCTTCCATCCATTGCTCTACAAATATCACAACAAACAGGGCGGTCATGGCAAATTCTATTCCCTCGGCGTTGATGGGCAGTACGCTCTTTAAAATTCCTCCGATGGCTGAGCCGATGACCCAGTAGCTCTGATCCAGAAGCGCAATAGCAAACAGAAACTTATCTTCCTCAACATCTTCCGGAATTTTGGTTGTACACAAAAGAGAGTACGTCTCATCCGTCAGTCCAAAGATCATATACCAGCGCTTGCCGCCCATTTTGTTAAACTTATCCAACAGGGACAGGCCATAGAATACATGTCGGATGTTCACCATCAAAGTCATAAATATGACCTGCAGAAAAGAAATACCCGGCACAAAAAAATTCACAGCCAGATACTGCCCCGACCCCGCATAAACAAGCAAGCTCATTAAAACCGCCCACCAGGCAGAATATCCTTTTTCCGCATACATAACACCAAAAGCAATCCCTATGAACAGATATCCCGTCAGTACCGGGATCGTATAAGGAAAAGCCCTCCTAAACGCCGTCTTATACCCTGACATGATCTAACCCTCTCCTCTGATTCTCTTTTGTTTAATCCACGCTCAGTAATTTCACTGAGTACGCTGCGTCTTATCTATATAAAATAAAATGCCTGGAAATGTATTACCAGCCTTCTGATAAAGCCCGGTACTAAAACACTTATTTTAATACGAAACTTTTTCCAGGGCATAAAAAATACACGTCTGGGCGGAGTCGAACCGCCGCACATGCCTCCGGAGGGCATTGCTCTATCCACTGAGCTACAGACGCATAATTACTGTGCAATTCTGCTGTAATGGAATGAACCCTTAACAGAATGCTTTATTATCCTAGCACAAAATTTATGAAATGTAAAGAGGAAAACAAGATTTCGTGAAGAGCTTTCACCCCGGTGCGGATCGGGAAACGTTCCATGGAGGAGCAGCCCAAATCCTCCCGGAGGAACCTGTCCGACAGACAGGTTCCTCCGGGGGCTTTCGTCTCCCCCTATATGGAGCTGGCGCACCCGACAGACAGGGAATGACTCGTTTCCAGGGTGTCCCGTGTACGATCTATCCCCTCTCTTTGCACCACGCATCCCCCTTTTTCCTGGACATTAACTTCTTCTCCTCTCTTTGGTAAAAATATGCATGATCGCTCAGTACTTCCTCCGGTTCTACCTGGGTTTCATTAATTTCAACAACCATTTCGCTCATTTCATCCGCGTCGAGCGCCTTGGATTCCGGAACAATAATCAGTTCGTGTATGCTGCTGGGCAGAATATAATAGTCTTCCTTTAACATCTCCCCCACCATCTCCAGTACATGAGGGTAAAGCAGGCATGCAGCTCCATAATTGCGGAGTGAATTCGTCAAAACGTACATAACATCTTTCTTTTCATCGTTCTGAATTTCCAGCAGATTCTCCTCCTCATCCGAGTCCACCTCCAACATCTCCTCTATGGCATGGCGCATAGTATAAAACTCTGCCGGCAGAAGGTTTGTTACATTTCTGACCGCAGCCCGGTACAACTCTTCTTTCTGTACGCCCCACATCCTCAGATGTTCATGATTGATCTGAATACTGGCCGTCCCATTCCTGTCCTGTTCTAAAAGTACATAGAACACAATCGATAAATCCAGTACTTCCATAAAAGGAATACACTCCAAAAGCTTTTTGTTTTTTTCCGTATGGATCAGACGGAATACCACACGATCCCTGATATTTTCATACTTTTGAAACTGGCTGCAGTCCCACACTTTACTGCAGTCCACCTCTTCATAAAAGTCCAGAATCTCCTGGACAACCCTGTCCATCCGTTCTCCCTTCAGAACCCGCTCAAATAGTTCTTCCAGATAAATAGCCGGCGCCGCATTCACACCATCTGCCTTAATCATAATTCCCTGCTTCTCACTGCCATTATTCTTTCGGGCAGTATAGACGCTCGCCTGAATCCCCTCCTTTAATTTTTTATTTAAATCCTGTTCAACAGCACACAAAAATTCCTGATAATTCATAATTCTCCTTTCAAATTTTCTGTGCTCATCAAAACAAAATAGGAAAAGTGACACGACCTATGTCCATGATAAAATAATGATTTGAAACATATTAGGTGAGTAAATTATATATGATTTTCATCAAAAACACAATCCCAAATGAGGCAAAATATTGTTGCCCTTCATCTAACCGATGCATTCCCAGTGCTATACTGGTATATAACGTTGTAAAACACCGTTGTGTGCTTACTGCATCTAAAAAAGGATGCCGGATATGCGGGGAAAACTTGATTCTAAAATCAAATTTTCTGGAAACCCGGTTCAGGAAATCATCAGATTCCCACACGGAGTTCCCATAGCCCTCATATCCGGCATCGGTTTTTCTTAGATACAGCTAGCGGCACAGGCGCCAAATACAGGCCCATGCCCTTCCTGGCAGCCCAGTCATAAAGCGCCCCCTGCTCTGCTCTGTTTCTTTTCCAAATTAAACACGTGACAAATATTCCCCTGTACGTGTATCAATCTTTAAGACATCTCCCTGCTCTACAAACAGAGGTACCATTACAACTGCCCCGGTCTCTACGGTCGCAGGCTTTGTTGCTCCCTGTGCAGTATCACCCTTAAATCCCGGCTCTGTCTCTGTGATTGCAAGCTCTACAAACAATGGCGGCTCAACAGAGAATACATTTCCATTATGAGAACAGATTTTTACGACTTCATTTTCTTTTACAAATTTTAAAGCGTCACCCACCACTTCAGCATTCAGTGCGATCTGATCATATGTCTCAACATCCATAAAGTTGAATAAATCTCCGTCCTGATACAGATACTGCATGTCCTTACGGTCAATACGTGCCTGTTCAAACTTTTCATTGGGTCTGAAAGTCTTTTCAACAGCACCGCCGTTAATTATATTTTTTAACTTTGTTCTTACAAACGCTGCACCTTTACCTGGTTTTACATGTTGGAATTCCAAAATCTGATAGATGTTCCCCTCAATCTCAACGGTTAATCCATTCTTAAAATCTCCTGCTGATATCATTGTAATCCTCCTTCAATTGCGCTGCCAATGCGCCTACCTTTTTACACTGTTTATAATTTTATAATAGTTTCATTCATTTTTCAACCTTTTTTTACCCGGAGATCCGCTTCTTTTGCTTCTTTTTATAGAAATGCAGTACAATCTTCTCCAGGTACCGTTTCAATACGATCTGAATCTCCTCCTTCGGATGAATCGGCTTAACCAGTATATTGCGGATGCCGCTTCTCTTAGCCCCCCACACATCAGTAAACAACTGGTCTCCTACAAAAAGAGTATTGGAATCGTCCGTCCCCATAATCTCCATCGCTTTTTTATAATTCTTTGTGGATGGCTTATGGGCATTATAAATATAGTTCGTCTGAATCTCTTCATTGAACATCTTGACCCGCGCTTCCTGATTGTTTGAAATCAGGCATGAAGAAAAACCGATTTCCTTCAGCCTGGCAAACAGTTTTTTAGCACGGTCATCTGCAGGGGCGCCATGAGGTACAAGTGTATTATCTATGTCAAATATAACGCCTCTGAATCCTTCTTCATATAATTTTTCAAATGGGATGACATATGTAGACATCTTATAGTCATCCGGAAAAAATCTGTCAAACATTATTCCACATCCATCTCCATTAACTTTGTAATCAGTTCCTCACAAACCTGCAGCACCGTCTTGTTATCAGTCTGTATCACGATATCGGCAGCCGCCTCGTACTTCTCACGGCGGTTTTCCATCAGATCTGCAATAAACTCTACATTATTATTCTCTTTGAGCACCGGTCTGTCATCACTGTCTTTCACCCGTTCATAAACGGTCTCCGGACTCGCAGTCAAAAGAACTACACGGCCGTTTTTCTTCATCTCGGCAACATTCTCCGCCCGGAGGGCTGCTCCGCCTCCGCAGGATATAATAGTATTCTTTTTATCCTGCAGTTCGATCAGCAGTTTTGTTTCCTGCTCCCTAAAATATTCTTCACCATATGTGGCAAAAATATCCGGAATACTCATTTCTTCACGTTCCGCAATTACCTGATCCATCTCCACAATACGCATCGCAAACATTGTGCTGAGATAATCAGACACTGTAGACTTGCCTGCGCCCATAAATCCGATCAGTACTATATTGTAAGAAAACAGCTTCCTTGCCTGAATCCTCTTGCTGTTACGTACAATTCTTCTGAACACGTCGTAAATCTCGTCCTGGTACTTACAGCCTTCCATCTTATCCTTCAGTCTCCGTTCCTGCTTGGCTTCCTGTGCCGGCTGCAAAATCGGCATGCCGTATTCCTCTTTATATGCCATGATCTTTTCTACAATTGCATTGCGCTCAACCAGCGCATCTATAATCTTATCATCACACAAAGCAAGCTGTTCGCGGTACATCTCTAAATCATTCATCTTCCAACGTCCACCTTTAATCTCTTATTCCAAAACAATACACCATATTATAGCAACTTTCCCAGATGATAGCAAGCAGAAACTAACCGCCTGTGTTCGTATTTTCTGCTTTTCCGGTCCTTTTTTCATGAATATGAAGTTTTACTCCTATTCCTTAACGGATTTCTCCAGAGCGGCTTTCACATCGCCTTTAAACAGTTCCCATGCATCTTCATGATCCACAAAATATTTGGGACAGATTTTACCCGTAACGTCATAGTGGCGGATCACATTCTGCTCCGTCAGGCCGAACTTTTTACACAGCCATGCTGTCAGCTGAACCACAGACTTATAAGTCGCGTCATTAAACTCTCCCGACTCATCCGGGTGGCAGCATTCGATTGAAACCGTATCATGATTTCTACTGTTAGAAGCGTAAGCAATCTCCCATGTCGGCACGCACTGGATAATTTCTCCGTCCAGGCCGACCACAAAATGGCTGCTCACCGACGTCTCATGGCTGTCCTTCAACCCTTGAAAATAGTCCCTGTTGTTTTGTGCTGTGCTGCCCGGATTCGCCGTATAATGAATGACGATGCCGGTAATCGGATCAGATTCAGTCCCCGGCCTCGAATACTCATTCACATCCAGCAGCTGTACATCAATCTTCGGCTCTGAGGCATCCACAGACAGGCCCGTATTAGCACGATTCCTTCTCCCATCAGCAACGCAGGAATAGATTCCCAGGACAATTGTCAGGATTACCAGAAACACGATTCCTCCATATATATAGAGAGACTTCTTGTCGATTCTTATATTCTTCAGGTTTATTTTTCTTTTTGTATATCTTCGTCTTTTCATCCCTGTTCCCCAATCCAAAAACTGTTTATATCTTATCATATTTTGTCGAAACAAAAATGAATATTTTATTAAAATTGTCTTAGCAAGAGTACCCTGTAACAGAGAGCTCCTGCAGGCGTAGTGAGCTTTTACCCCATGAACCGGCTATAGTAAATAAAAAACCGGACAGCTCCGGGATCCCTGCTTCATTGCTGAATATTTCGGGTATCTCCGGAATTGTCCGGTTCTATATGATTCAAGGGGCAACCGTCCTTCGGCTGCTCCTGTATAACTGTATTTTATTCGTCCACGCTGTAGTTCGGCGCCTCTTTTGTAATATGAATATCGTGCGGATGACTCTCTTTCAGAGATGCCGCGGAAATTTTCACAAATTGCCCGTTCTGCTTCAACTCATCAATTGTAGGAGTTCCGCAATAACCCATACCGGAGCGCAGACCGCCCATCAGCTGGAATACGGTGTCTTCCACGGTTCCCTTGTATGCAACCCGTCCTTCAACGCCTTCCGGAACAAGTTTCTTAGCATCCGCCTGGAAGTATCTGTCCTTGCTTCCGTTCTCCATAGCGGCAATCGAGCCCATACCGCGGTATACCTTATATTTTCTTCCCTGGAATAACTCGAATGTTCCCGGGCTTTCATCACATCCGGCAAATATGCTGCCCATCATACAAACATTTGCACCGGCAGCGATTGCCTTAGTCATATCTCCGGAATACTTAATACCGCCATCCGCAATAATCGGTATATCATATTCTTTTGCCACTGCATAACAATCCATAACTGCAGTAATCTGCGGAACACCGATTCCTGCAACGACACGCGTTGTACAGATAGAACCAGGCCCGATTCCAACTTTGACGGCATCGACTCCTGCCTCAATCAGAGCCCTTGTTGCATCCCCTGTTGCAACATTCCCTGCAATAATCTGAAGTTCCGGATACTTTTCTTTTACCATGCGTACCGTGCGCAGAACATTCGCAGAATGACCGTGTGCAGAGTCCATAACCACCACATCTACTTTAGACTTCACCAGTGCATCCACACGCTCCAGAAAGTTTGCTGTAATACCGATCGCCGCACCACAGAGCAGCCGTCCCTGACCGTCCTTTGCAGACAAAGGATACTTAATCTGTTTTTCAATATCCTTAATTGTAATCAAACCTTTCAGGTTTCCTTCATCATCTACGATCGGCAGCTTTTCCTTCCTTGCCTTCGCAAGAATCTTCTTCGCTTCGTCCAATGTGATACCTTCCTTCGCTGTAATCAGCCCTTCGGAAGTCATGGACTCCTTAATCTTCTTAGAGAAATCTTCTTCAAATTTTAAATCACGGTTTGTAATAATTCCGACGAGTTTTTTTCCTTCCGTAATAGGAACTCCTGAGATGCGGTACTTTGCCATCAGATTATTGGCATCTTCCAGTGTATGTTCAGGTGATAAATAAAAAGGATCCGTAATTACCCCATTCTCAGACCTCTTAACCTTATCAACCTCATCCGCCTGCTGTTCAATAGACATGTTTTTATGAATAATACCAATTCCGCCCTGACGAGCCATCGCAATAGCCATACGGTGTTCAGTAACCGTATCCATTCCTGCGCTCATCATCGGAATATTCAGTCGAATCTTCTTCGTCAAGTTCGTTGATAAATCAACCTGGTTCGGAATTACTTCGGAAAATGCCGGAACTAAGAGCACATCATCAAATGTAATACCTTCTCCAATAATTTTACCCATGATTTTATTTCCTCTCTTTCTCTAATATGTAAGCTGATGTTTTAACTGATATAGTACAAAAATTAAACAAACTTGTCAAGGGATTCCCAGGTTTCCGCCGGAAAAACACATAATAAATACTAACCCCCATTAAAAACCACCACTTATAAGTTGGAATATTTGGGGGGACTTTTTTGGCTGAAGGGGCCGCAGGGGAGGAGGCGGACAGGGGAAGCGGGCGATGCAGGCGGAGGGCGGGTAAGCGGCTAAATAAATTTCAGATAAAATGGCAGACTCCGCAGACACTCAGAAAAAATCTGATGATTTTTTCCGGCGGGTGCTGCGGATTGATACGATGTGGGGCGCTTTAATCTAGATAAGGAGGTTGATCAGGAGGATTTGAGAATTGCGACCTTGTACAAGCTACGCTCCCCTCAATCAGCTCAATCCGCCGCCCTGCGTAATCCTCCCGGTAAAATGGGCATCTTCCGTCTTGATGCGCGCAGCCTGCCGAGAGCGGTCAGTGGAATGGACGGAGGCGTACATCTGTTGGGGCTATGCGGCTTAGAGAGCACGGCTGGAAACACTTACGTAAAAAGAGCGGCCCACTGAGGGATGGGAATTGATTTACCAAATCAATTCCCAGTACAACTTAAACGGGAAAGCATCAAGCTTTCCCGTTGCATGTTGTACGTGCCCTCAGTGGGCCGTTCTTTTTACGTTAGTGTTTCCCCGTAAACGGGTTGCCGCATAGCCCCAACAGATGTACGCCTCCGTCCATTCCACTGACCGCTCTCGGCAGGCGGACCCTACTTCACCAAAGATCCCCTTTCACCCAATTACATCATACCCATTCCGCCGCCTGCTCCTGCCGGCATTGCTGGTGTATCTTCTTTGATTGCAGCCACTACTGATTCTGTCGTCAGCAGTGTGGATGCTACGCTTGTTGCATTCTGTAATGCGCTTCTGGTAACTTTTGCAGGATCCAGGATTCCTTCTTTTACCATGTCTACATACTCTTCTTTGTATGCGTCAAATCCAACTCCTGGTTCGGACTCTCTTACTTTATTAATGATAACTGCTCCTTCAAGACCAGCATTTGATGCAATGTGGTACAGTGGTGACTCCAGAGCCTTCAGAACTACTTTAGCGCCTGTTTTCTCGTCGCCTTCCAGTTCCTCGGCAAGTTTTTCAACTTCTTTCGCTGCGTGAATGTATGCAGAACCGCCGCCTGCGATGATTCCTTCTTCTACTGCAGCTCTTGTTGCGTTCAGAGCATCTTCCATACGGAGTTTTGCTTCCTTCATCTCAGTCTCTGTTGCAGCGCCTACGCGGATAACTGCTACGCCGCCAGCCAGTTTTGCGAGTCTTTCCTGTAATTTTTCTTTGTCAAAATCAGATGTAGTCTCTTCGATTCCCTTCTTGATCTGGGCAATTCTGTCTTCGATTGCCTTCTTGTCTCCGCAACCATCAACAATAACAGTGTTCTCTTTCTGAACTTTAACGGATTTTGCACGTCCCAGCTGATCCAGGGAAGCTTCCTTCAGATCCATTCCCAGTTCTTCTGAAATCACTTGTCCGCCTGTCAGAATCGCAATATCCTGCAGCATTTCTTTTCTTCTGTCACCATAGCCCGGTGCTTTTACTGCTACTACGTTAAATGTTCCGCGCAGTTTATTGACAATCAATGTTGTAAGAGCCTCTCCCTCAATATCTTCCGCAATAATCAGAAGTCTTGCGCCTGACTGTACAACCTGCTCTAAGAGCGGAAGAAGATCCTGAATGCTGGAGATCTTCCTGTCTGTGATCAGGATGTACGGATCTTCCAGATTTGCTTCCATTTTTTCCATATCTGTTGCCATATATGCGGAAATGTATCCACGGTCAAACTGCATACCTTCTACTAAATCCAGTTCGGTAAGCATTGTCTTGGACTCCTCGATCGTGATAACTCCGTCATTGGAAACCTTATCCATAGCGTCTGCTACCATCTGTCCAACTGCATCATCCCCTGATGATACGGCTGCAACCCTGGCAATCTGCTCTTTATCTTTCACTTTGCTGCTCATTTTTGCAATGGCATCTACTGCTACGTCTGTAGCTTTCTTCATTCCTTTACGGAGAATGATCGGATTCGCACCTGCTTCCAGATTCTTCATTCCTTCGTGTACCATGGACTGTGCAAGTACTGTAGCTGTTGTTGTACCATCTCCGGCTACATCGTTTGTCTTGGACGCCACTTCTTTTATCAGCTGTGCTCCCATGTTTTCAAATCCGTCTTCCAGTTCGATTTCTTTTGCAATCGTTACACCATCGTTTGTAATAAGCGGTGCTCCGAATGATTTGTCAAGTACAACGTTTCTTCCTTTTGGTCCCAATGTTACCCTTACTGTGTCGGCCAGCTTGTTAACACCCTTTTCCAGCGCTGCTCTGGCTTCTGTTCCGTATTTGATTTCCTTTGCCATGTCTGTCACTCCTCTTATTCTAATTAAATTCTTTCTTCAAGTTCATCTGTTAAAACATATTATTTTATAGAAATTAGTCAAGCAATTAAATTAATTTTAACGGACCCCCTACTCAACAATTGCCAAAATGTCGCTCTGTTTTACAATGATATACTCTTCTTTTTCTAACTCTACTTCCGTTCCTGCATATTTGGAGTAGATAACTTTATCGCCGACTTTTACCTGCATTGTCACTTCTTTACCGTCTATATTTCCACCAGGTCCAACTGCAATTACCAATGCCTCCTGCGGCTTTTCTTTTGCCTGACCCGGCAGGACGATACCTGACTTTGTTGTTTCTTCCGCTTCAAATTGTTTTAATACAATCTTGTCACCTAATGGTACTAATTTCATAGTAATTCCTCCTTAATTGATTTTGCTAGTTATTAGCACTCATTTCTTTTGAGTGCTAACCTCATGAATATAAAATAGCACTCTGTTTCCAATTTGTCAACAGAGTTTCTAAAATTTATACATTATTTTGCAGCTTGCGTTACTGTTCACCCCCTACGGGCGTGCACAGTAACGGCATGTGTTACGGTATGCCCTGCGGGATTCTTAGTTTATAAAACTGACTTCTGTTAAATCTTTTGCTTACTTTCGTTTAATCGGCCGTTTTACGCTATCCACAATATAGAATCCATTCTCTATCTTAAAGACAAGCATATTGCCATTCTCACACTGAAAGCGTTCTTTCACTGCTCCAGTACAGTAAAGCAGTTCTTTCTTAGTGGAAATATAGCACTGATATTTGGCATCCAGGGAAATTGCCGTCAAATCATCTTCTTTTAATTGCAAGTATATGTAATCTTCCTCCAAATCATACTTAAAAACCTTGCAATGATGCGTCGCATCGTCAAAAATTACATCTGCCGAAATTACTTTTTCCATCTGTAAGTCTACCGGGTTACCTTCATACATATTTCTCCGCCTCCTAAACGATCTGACTTTCTGCCCTTAACTTCCGGATCATGATTGATTGTTATCATAAGAGAGGGTATCAGCTGCCTGATACCCTCTCCAATTTACTATGCTCAATAATAGATAAATACGTCTGAATATCTACAGACGCTCTTTTTTTATTTTTTCCAGTTCCGTAAACACATAATCATTCAGAACCTTAATATATGTCCCTTTCATGCCGGATGACCTGGACTCTATCACACCTGCACTTTCAAACTTTCTAAGTGCATTGACAATTACGGATCTGGTAATGCCCACACGGTCTGCAATCTTACTTGCTACAAGTATGCCCTCCGTACCATCCAGTTCCTCAAAAATATGAATAATTGCCTCCAGCTCTGAAAAAGAAAGGGTACTGATCGCAGACTGAACGATGTGTTCTTTTCTCGTCTCCTCCGCGCTCTCTTCATTGACGGAGCGAAGCATCTCCAGCCCTACGACCGCTGTTCCGTACTCACTCAAGATAATGTCATCAATCTCATATACGGAATTCTGTTTGTAAATAAACAAAGTTCCCAGACGCTCTCCTGCTATGTCAATCGGTGTAATAATAGCCTGGTACCCTCTCACCGCTTCCGGCGAAAAACCAAGTGTTTCCAGATTTACGTTCTCTTTGGTAGATAAGATATTCAGCAGACGTTCGTTCAGCATCTCATCGATATGCGCACCGACTGACTCGCCAACGAGTTCCCTAATGCCTTCCACCTGTCCACATTTGCTCACTCCCAATATCTTGCCCTTTTTGCTGACAACAAGGACATTGGAATCCAGAATCTCCGTAAGGACGGCACAAATATCGTTAAAAACCACCTTGCTGGAATTGTTGTTATGAAGCAGCTTATTAATTTTTCTTGTCTTATCCAATAACTGTACGCTCATTGATTTCCTCCAGATTTAATTGTGTATACAACTCGTTCCAATTCGTTCGATATAGTTATGTTATCATACAACTCACGAAATATCAACGTCATTTATCTAATTTTTTTTCAGATTTCGGACATATCCACATTTTTCATCTGCACATACGAGTTTACTGCCTTTTTCTACCATATAATTGCCGCATTCAGGGCACTTTTCCTTGGATGGCTTCTGCCAGGACATAAACTCGCATTCCGGATTATTTTCACAGCCATAATACTTTCTGCCCTTCTTTGTCTTGCGGATTACTACTTCTTTACCGCAGACCGGGCATGGAACGCCAATCTTCTCCAGATATGGTTTTGTATTCTTGCAGTCCGGGAATCCCGGACAAGCCAGGAACTTTCCGTGAGGACCATATTTTACCACCATGTTGCGGCCGCACTCTTCACAGATCACGTCTGTCACTTCGTCTTCGATCTTAACGCTTTCCAGCTCTTTCTCGGCGATCTGCACTGCTTCTTCCAGATCCGGATAGAAGTTACGGATGACCTCTTTCCAAGGCACCTTGCCTTCTTCCACCATATCCAGCAGGCCTTCCATATTAGCAGTGAAGTTCTCGTCCACAATGCTTGGGAAAGACTGCTTCATGATATTATTCACGACCTCGCCGATCTCTGTGATATAAAGGTTCTTTGCTTCCTTTGTGACATAGCGGCGTCCCAGGATCGTGGAGATCGTAGGAGCATAAGTACTTGGACGGCCAATGCCCAGTTCTTCCAGCATCTTAACCAGAGTCGCCTCCGTATAATGCGCCGGCGGCTGCGTAAAATGCTGCTTTGAATCAAAGCTCTCCTTATTCAGCCGGGTGTCCATACCCAGGCCGTTTACCAGAACATTGCTCTCCTCTTTCTCTTCGTCAGCCTCTGTGTAAACGCTGCGGAAACCATCGAATACTACTTTGGAAGTTGCTACTGTAAACCGGTAATCACCCGCTCCTATTTTTACAGAAATCGTTTCATACTTTGCAGGCTGCATCCTGCTTGCTGCAAACCGTTTCCAGATCAGCTGGTACAGGCGCAGCTGATCCCTGGAAAGAGAATCTTTCAAAGAGGCCGGAGTCCTGGTAATATCGGTAGGCCTGATGGCCTCATGCGCATCCTGAATCTTCTTCTCTGTCTTTTTTGCCTGTGCACCTGCAGCGACATACTCTTTTCCATAGGCTGATGCAATATATTCTCTTGCCGCTTCATCCGCCTCCTCGGAGATTCTGGTGGAATCCGTACGCAGATAAGTAATCACACCGACTGTCCCGTTCCCCTTGATATCAATTCCTTCGTACAGCTGCTGTGCAATGCGCATCGTTTTCTGTGTTCCAAAATTCAGTACCTTAGCGGCTTCCTGCTGCAGTGTACTGGTGGTAAAAGGAAGCGGGGCCTTGCGGATGCGTTCTCCTTTTTTAATATCAGTGATTTTAAACTCTTCGTTGTCTACCGCTTTGATTATCTGATTCAGTTCTTCCTCTGAACCAATCGTCATCTTCTGTTTCTCTGTACCGTAAAACTTAGCCACCAGCGGACGCTTTTCGCCTTTTACCTTTAAAACAGCGTCCAGAGACCAGTATTCTTCCGGTATGAACGCATCGATCTCGGCCTCCCTGTCTGCAATCAGACGAAGCGCAACCGACTGCACGCGGCCCGCACTGAGTCCCCTCTTTACTTTTGCCCACAGCACTGGGCTTATACGGTAGCCCACCATTCTGTCCAGGATACGGCGTGCCTGCTGGGCGTCAACCAGACTCATATCAATATCCCTGGGGGCCTTTAAAGATGCCTTTACAGCATTTTTAGTAATCTCGTTGAATGTAATACGGCGCATTTTCTTATCATCTAATTTCAGGGCCGTTGCCAGATGCCAGGATATCGCCTCTCCCTCACGGTCGGGGTCAGTTGCAAGATAGACTTTGTCGGCTTTCTTTGCTTCCTTGCGCAGATTCGCCAGGATATCTCCCTTTCCCCTAATCGTTATATATTTGGGCTCATAGTCGTTCTCTATGTCAATGCCCAGCTGGCTCTTGGGCAGATCTCGGACATGACCGTTCGATGCAGCAACTGAATAGTTGCTCCCCAGGAACTTTTTGATTGTTTTCACCTTGGCAGGTGACTCCACAATAACCAGATAATGTGCCATAAACTTCCTCCAATAGGCTTTCACGCCTCTATTTATCATTTTATCTTAATATAATGATTTTTTGAAATCTCTTTGATGTATCCTTTCAGTTCTAACGACACAAGCCGCTCAAGTACCTCATTTGCCGGCAGCTTAGTTTCCTCTGTGAGCTGGCTGAGATTCTTGGGATACAAACCAAGACGACTATACACCATATTTTCCCCACTTTCAAGCACTTTTTCAATTTTGGCTGTTTTTTTGTTCTCTTCGGTGCAGTTCATATTCAGCTCCTCCAGAAGCATTTCCGTGGACAACAGAATACCTGCGCCCTGCCGGATCAGCTCATTACATCCCTGGCTCAGGCTGCTGTTAACAGGCCCCGGCAGCGCATACACATCCCTTCCCTGCTCCAGGGCCATATCCGCGGTAATCAATGATCCGCTCTTCTCTCGTGCCTCGATCACAAGAACCAAATCCGACAAACCGCTGATAATCCGGTTCCGCCGGGGAAAATTCTGGGGTGCGGGAGGGGTTCCAGGCGGAAATTCGGACAGAATTCCTCCTTCCTCTTCCAAGATATCCACATACAGCCCGATATGTTCCCGTGGATAACAGATATCCACCCCACAGCCTAATACCGCATAGGTGTGGCCCTTTCCCATCAGAGCGCCCCGCTGGGCGGTTCCGTCTATGCCCCTTGCCAGCCCGCTGATAACCGAAACGCCGCACGCGGCAAGCCGCTCCCCGAATTCCAGGGCATACTTTTCTCCATAGGGTGTACAGCGCCTGGCGCCCACAATTGCAACCGCCCTTTTCTCCTCTTTCGGCAGTCTGCCTTTTACGTAAAGCGCATAGGGCGGATCCGGAATTGTCCGCAGCCTTCCTGGAAATTCCCGGGAAAAACAGGGAACAAAGCGGATGGATTTCTCCTCCAGCTTTGCTGCTGTTTCCTCCGGATTTCGCTCCTTTTGCGCCTGCCTAATTGTATGGATGTCCCTTTCATTTAAGAACTCTAATTCTTTTAGTTTTGTTTCTTCTATATAAAATATACATTCACCGGAACCAAGATGTTTTCTTAGCAGATATTTTTTACGGTCACTCAAAGGTGTAATAGCAGCAAGCCAATATTCATATTTCATTTTCTCATCTCCCCCAGTATTTTTTGTCCATCGTACGGTAACCTATGGCTTCTTTTATATGTTTCACAGCAATTCTTTCCTGCCCGTCCAAATCTGCAATCGTTCTGGCCACCTTCAGGATTTTATGGTAGGTTCTGGCCGTGAGCCTGAGGGAAGTAAATGCCTGCTCCATCAGCCTGTTTTCCGCTTTTCCAAGCCTGCAGTATACCGCCAGCTCTTTTACCCCAAGCATCGCATTTGAAACAATACCTGTTCCTGCATACCGCCGGTTTTGAATTTCACGGGCATCACATACGCGTCTTCGTATCTCCTCGGAACTTTCTCCTTTTCTTTTTCGCAAAAGTGCCTCGTACTCCACTTTGGGAGCCTCCACACAAATGTCGAGACGATCAATAAAAGGCTGACTGATCTTACCCAAATAGTGCTGGATCTGACCGGGAGTACAGGTGCACCGTTCAAAATCCGGATAGCAACCGCAGGGGCATGGATTCATGGCCGCAATCAAAATAAAATTAGCCGGGAACACATAATTGCCGTGGGCCCTCGTTATGCGTATCTGATGTTCCTCCAGAGGCTGCCGCAGCACTTCCAGCACCGCCTTCTGGAACTCCGGAAGTTCATCTAAAAACAGTACGCCGCCATGAGCCAGGCTGATCTCACCGGGAGCAGGAACCAGGCCGCCTCCAATCAGCGCCGCCTTCGTAGCCGTATGATGGACACTGCGGAATGGTCTCTGCCGTATCAGCGGTGCTTCCTTATCTACCAGCCCCATTATGCTGTATATCTTCGTAATTTCCATGCTTTCCTCCAGCGTCATAGGCGGAAGAATCCCCGGAATTCGTCTGGCCACCATTGTTTTTCCGCTTCCCGGCGGCCCAACCAGCAAAAGGTTATGGCCGCCCGCTACGGCTACTTCTGCGGCCCTCTTTACATTTTCCTGTCCCTGTATCTCACTGTAATCCGGAAACTTTTGTACGGGTTCCTCTTTCTTATGTTTTGGATACGGCTCTGGCTCCAACCGCACTTCTCCAGACAAAAAAGAAATAACTTCATGAAGATTTCGGACCCCCAGCACCGCGACTCCTTCTACAAGCGCACCCTCAGGTGCATTTGCTTTCGGTACTACACACACGGGAATCCCTGCCGCCCTTGCCTCCATAATCACAGGAAGAATTCCCGGAACTTTCTGTAAACATCCGTCCAGACTCAGTTCCCCTATAACCAGGGCATTCTTCACATTGTCCTCAGGAATCAGCCCCAGGGATACAAGAATTGCCACCGCAATGGGCAGATCAAACGCCGCCCCTCTCTTTCTCATCGTTGCCGGTGACAGATTAATCACCGTCTTCTTAGCCGGAAAATCCAGGCCCGAATTGCGGATTGCCGTCCGCACTCTTTCTGCTGCCTCCTTCACCTCCGAAGAAAGATACCCAACCATATGAAAAGCAGGAAGCCCATTGCTGACATCCGCCTCCACATGTACAAACTCCACCTTCAGCCCCTGAACAGACGCTGATAAAACTGTGCTGAAACTCATTCACACACTCCTTTCAAGCATTGATCAAAAATAAATAAGTAAATAAATGAAACATGGCCGAAACGGCCCGAATTGACAACCAGGGAAGAAATCCCCGGAACTGGTGAATCCATCATAACTTACTGTCTCACTCCTGTCAAGAAGGAGATCTTTGAGGGGAGTTTTTTGCTTTGAGGGGGCGCTGAGAGAGAGGGGAGACTGGTTTCCGGCGGGGCGGTGTATGCCATTTCAAGATCCTGCCCGTGCGTTAAGAATCCGTAGGGGAAAAAACAGGAAACTTGGAGGGACATGCCGCAGTTGGCCCGAATGCCGATGCATTCGCGCCGCCGGCGGCAACGGAATTTGTTTTTGTAAAACAAATTCCGCCCTCCAAGTTCCCTGTTTTTTCCCCAACGGATTCTAAGACGCACTCTATGGACTTTGAAATGGCATACACCGCCCCGCCGGAAACCAGTCTCCCCTCTCTCTCAGCTGGACGCATCAAGGCGGAAGATAAAATACTCCCACGGAGGGGGATCTGCGGAGGAGGCGTATTTGTGATGTAGGGACGGATATCTGAAGGCTGGAGATGGCTTACTAAAAAATCACACAAATACCCCAGTCATTAAATCGCCCATATGCGATTCAATCCGCCTCCCTCGCAGCTTCCCGCCCCGACAAAAGAAATATCCAGCGTCCGGATGCGACCAGCCTGTCCGGGAGGGGGCTTCTGCCGCAGTCCGGGAAACTTCCATGCCCCTTTTCGGATGCATAGAGTGCGCGTAGTCTCGTTTGATAAAAACCGCATCGGATGGGGAGGCTGAAATCTGCTTCCGAAGCAGATTTCAAAGCGGCCTGAGCCGCGCAATTCTTCAGGATTGCGGGGTGAATGCCGCTGGCGCCTCCCCAGCCGATGCGGTTTTTATCTAGCGAGACTAAGCAAACGGGCCGCAGCCGAAAAGGGGCATGGAAGTTTCCCGGCCTGCGGCAGAAGCCCCCTCCCGGACAGGCGTCCCCTCCGCAACTCCCTATTTATTTTGTGTGGAAAAGCACAATTTTGACGTTTTTCACATAGACTATATCAAATGTGCTTAGAGGTGCTGTTCTTGAAATCTTTTCCAAATCCCCTCACTCCATCGGAAGAAAAATATTACATGCAAAAATATACAGAGGGCGACCTTCAGGCAAAACATGTCTTAATCGAACGAAATCTGCGGCTCGTTGCACATGTCATTAAAAAATACCAGTATCTCGACGAGGACCCTGAGGATCTCATATCTATAGGAACCATTGGCCTGATCAAAGCTGTCGTTACATTTAATCCCGATAAGGGCAACCGGCTTGCAGCCTATGCTTCCAAATGTGTTGAAAACGAAATTCTGATGTATCTGCGGGCCAAAAAGAAAACAAGCAAGGAAATCTCGCTGTATGAACCTATCGGTACCGACAGAGAAGGCAACGAAATCAAGCTCTATGACATCATCGAAACCGACGAAGCAGATGTCCCCGAGAAAATCCACCTCAAAGAAAATATCCAGAAGCTTTATGACAAAGTTGAAAACGAACTCTCCCAACGCGAAAGGCTCGTTCTGAAAATGCGGTACGGCCTCTACAACGGGGAAGAATACACACAGCGGGAAATTGCCAGGCAGCTGGGAATCTCCCGCTCCTACGTCTCCCGTATCGAAAAAAGTGCGGTGGAAAAGCTGCGGGAATTCTTCTAAGGGGGTGTAATGGGGAGTTTTTTGCGGAAGAGGGACGCTGAAAAACCGGGAAGCCTGCCCCAGGCGGGGAGCATCTATGCCATTTTAAAAATCCGCGCCGTTTACGTAAGAGGCCCTAAAGGGAAAAAAACAGAAAATGGCGGGCCAGCGGCATGCAGCCCAAAATTCGATAATTTTGGGCCTTAGGCCGCTTCAGAATTTGCCGTGAGACGGCAAATTCTGCCCACCATTTTCTGTTTTTTTCCTTATGGGCCTCTAACGTAAACTATAGGACTTTTAAAATGGCATAGATGCTCCCCGCCTGGGGCAGGCTTCCCGGTTTTTCAGCTGGTTCATCCATCGGCAGTAAAGGCCCCTCCCCTGGGAGTGACACCAAACGGCTGCAGTGTATCAATTCGCGTCCTCCCACTATTCCCTCCGCCGAAGAAGATCAAACCTTTCTGCTTTTCTGCTCAGTTTGATCTGCAATTTTTGTTTGGAATGCGGCGCGCTTTCCTGTTCTTCTCCATCTTCGTTTATGATCTGAAGCACGGTAGTTTCTATATTATCTCCGTTTGGTTTCATGATCTCTATTGTTTCACCTACGGAAAATTTGTTTCTTTGCTCTATTTCGTACAGCCCGTCCCGCTCCTGGCCGATAATTCCTAGATATGTGTATTCTTTGACATAGGTGTTACTGTCATAGATCTGGGTTGTCTCATCCGGCTTTCCGAAGAAGAACCCCGTTGTAAACTGGCGGTATGTGCAGTTAGAGATTTGTTCCAGGTACCAGGGCATGTTTTTTCTGTACAGCTTTGGATCTTTTTGGCAGTCATCAATGGCTTTGCGGTAAGTCCTCGCAACGGTTGCCACATACAGGGCAGTCTTCATGCGTCCTTCGATCTTCAGACTGTCTATGCCCGCTTCCAGAAGTTCGGGGATATGCCCGATCATACACAGGTCCTTTGAATTGAAGATATAGGTGCCTCTCTCGTTCTCGTAGACCGGCATATACTCGCCGGGCCTTGTCTCCTCTACAACCGCATACTTCCAGCGGCAGGGGTGGGTACAGGAGCCCTGGTTCGCGTCTCTGCCCGTAAAATAGTTGCTCAGCAGACATCTTCCGGAATAGGAGATACACATGGCCCCGTGGACAAATGTCTCTATTTCAAGATCGTCCGGTATATTGGCACGCAGTTCTCTCAGTTCATCCAGCGAAAGCTCCCTTGCCGAGACAACACGGCTAGCTCCCTGTTTGTACCAGAAATTATATGTGCCGTAGTTCGTGTTATTGGCCTGTGTACTGATATGACGTTCAATCTCAGGACATACTTCCTTTGCAATTTCAAATACCCCCGGATCCGCTATGATCAGGCCGTCCGGTTTTATTTCCTTCAGTTCTTTAAAATACTCTCTTACACCGGACAGATCGCGGTTATGCGCCAGTATATTGGCTGTGACGTATACTTTAACACAATGCTTATGGGCAAAGGCAATGCCTTCCTTCATGTCATCCATAGAGAAATTCTTGGCCTTTGCACGGAGCCCAAAAGCCTCTCCGCCAATATATACTGCATCTGCTCCGAATATGACTGCTGTTTTTAATACTTCCAGACTGCTCGCCGGAATCAAAAGTTCTGGACGTCTTCCCATTTCCTATTCCTTTCTATTACATTTCCTCTTTCAGCTGTCCTCTTTTTGTGCTGACTGCCACGCCGTCACCCAGTGGCAGTATGGACGTTACCACCCCTTCTTTATGCTTCAGTTCATACAGATATTCCCGCATCCTGGCATGAATGGTGCGGTTCCTGCGCTCTACTGCAAAGCGGGACTCGATAATATCTCCGTCCTGCATGACATTGTCTGAGACGAGCGTGCCGCCATCCGCCAGAAGCCGCAGGACCTCGGGCATAAAATGGATGTACTGGCCCTTGGCAGCGTCCATAAAGATAAAATCAAAGGATTGGTCCAAGTCTTTCAGCACCTCAGAAGCATCCCCCTCCAGCAGGGTTATCTGCTGCTCTTTCCCCGCCCTCCTGAAGTTTTCACGGGCAATGGGAATTCTTTTTTCATATTTTTCTATTGTTATAATCTCACACCCCTCCGGGGCGTATTCACTCATCAATAACGCAGAGAAACCTACGGCAGTCCCGACTTCGAGAATGCGCATAGGTTTTTGTATGGTGATAAGCACCTTGAGGAAGCTCTGCATTTCTTTTCTTATGATCGGAACGCAAGTATCCAGGGCTTCCTTCTCGATGGCCTCCAGTATTTCACTGTTCTCTGTCTCCATGGAATTGATGAATGTAACGATACGTTCATCAACTATCATATCTTACACATCCACATCCATTATAATTGGTATAATCATCGGGCGTCTCTTTGTCTTTTTCCAGATAAAATCATTCATTGTGTCGCGTATAGCCAGTTTGATCTTATTCCAGTCCGCATGCTTATTGGCAAGGCAGCGCTCCAGGCCGTCTGTCACTACCTGGCGTGCTTCTTCCATCAGCCCTTCTGATTCACGCACATAGACGAAACCGCGGGATACAATATCCGGTCCTGCAAGCAGGTGGTTTGTTCCCTTTTCCAGCGTCAGTACAACGATTAGAATACCATCCTCCGCCAGATGCTGCCTGTCTCTGAGTACGATGTTTCCAACGTCTCCGACTCCAAGCCCGTCCACCAGGATTGCGCCTGTGTGTACTTTATCCACGAGTTTAGCCTCATCCTCACTCAACTCCATGACATCTCCGGACTGCATAATAAAGATATTCTCATTCGGTATACCCAGAGAACTTGCAATCGCCGCATTTGCCTTTAGGTGGCGGTATTCGCCGTGCACCGGGAGGGCATACTTAGGTTTTACAAGGGAATAAATCAGCTTAAGTTCTTCCTGGCAGGCATGTCCGGAAACATGAGCATCCTGGAAAATTACGTTCGCTCCCTTTGCAGATAATTCATTGATAACACGTGATACAGACTTCTCGTTACCCGGTATCGGGTTGGAACTGAATATAATCGTATCATTCGGCTGAATAGTAACCTTACGATGTACGTCCGCAGCCATTCTGGACAGCGCCGCCATGGATTCTCCCTGGCTTCCTGTCGTAATCAGCACCATCTTCTCCGGCGGATAATGTCTCATCTGGTCAATCTCAATGAGTGTATTCTCCGGTATATTCAGGTATCCCAATTCCGATGCTGTTGAAATAATATTTACCATACTGCGGCCTTCCACTACCACCTTGCGGCCGTACTTATATGCAGAATTGATGACCTGCTGTACACGGTCTACATTGGATGCAAATGTCGCGATAATAATCCTTGTGTTCTGATGCTCCGCAAAAATATGGTCAAACGTGATTCCCACTGTCCGCTCAGACTGGGTAAACCCTTTCCTCTCTGCGTTCGTACTATCCGCCATCAGCGCCAGCACGCCCTTCTTGCCAATCTCAGCAAAGCGCTGCAGATCGATGGCATCGCCGAATACCGGCGTATAATCCACCTTGAAGTCTCCGGTATGCACTACGATACCCGCCGGAGAATAGATAGCCAGCGCGGATGCATCCTGAATGCTGTGGTTGGTCTTGATAAACTCAATTCTGAACTTACCAAGGTTGATTGACTGCCCGTGGCGTACCACTTTCCTCTTTGTACCGCGGACCAGATTGTGTTCTTTTAATTTATTTTCAATAATACCCATGGTCAGCTTTGTTGTATAAATCGGGAGATTGATCTCCTTCAGTACATAGGGCAGGGCGCCGATATGGTCCTCATGTCCATGGGTAATAACAAATCCCTTAACCTTGTCGATATTATCCTTAAGATATGTTACATCCGGTATTACAAGATCAATACCGAGCATATCGTCTTCCGGGAATGCGAGTCCGCAGTCCACTACAATAATACTGTCCTCGTATTCAAAGGCAGTAATATTCATCCCTATCTGCTCAAGACCGCCGAGAGGGATAATCCTTAATTTACCATTGTTTGTTTTTTTCAATAATTTTACACCTCCATGTGTTTTATGTACTTACTTCATTAATGTCCAGAACATGCCGTGCGCACCTGAAGTGTGTGAACAGCACCTACTTCTGCGCATGAAAAAAACAGCAACCCTCCGTTACATTTAACAACGGATTATTTGCTTTTACTGAGGCATTCTTTACAAAGTCCGTAAAATTTCAGTTCGTGATCCAGCACATGGAATCCTGTATCCTCCTCAATATGACGCTCCAGTTCCTCCAGGAGGTCATCTTCAAAAGGAAGTACCTTTCCACATGTCCTGCATATTAGATGATGATGGCTGTGCTTTGTATCACCTTCAAAAATATGTCCGATCTCATATCTGACACACCCGTCATCTAAATTAATGCGGTCCACCAACTGCATTTCAAGGAGCAGCTGCAAAGTACGATAAACGGTGGCAAGTCCAATCTCAGGATAGCCCTCCTTTATCACTTCGTATATGTCTTCAGCCGCCATATGGCTGCCGCTGTTCTTAGCCAGCGTTTGTAAAACCAGCAATCTCTGCTGTGTTACTTTTAAGCCTTTTTCTCTCAGTTTTACTTTAAGCAGTTCCTGCACTTTTTCCTGTTCCATTGCCATACTCCGATTCATTAGCAGTAAGTAAATCTATTGTAAAAATCTTTTGCCTTTTATGGCCTACCGCAGCCCGGCCCCGTAAACTTATGCCGCACGGCGGATACAGATCTTACATTTCAATATCTACGTCCTCCAGCAGTTCCTCAAAAACCTTGGAAACCGCCAGAAGCTCAGTATCATCTTCAACAACCTCATAGACACTGTCCGCATCCTCTGCAGAACTCATGTCCTTTAATATGAGACATTCCGCGTCATCTTCTTCTGAGTCTGTGACCAGTATGTATACAGCACCATTAATTTTTGTCTGTTCCAGAACAAAAAATTCTACTGTTTCACTTGTATCCTCAAATGTAAATTTAATCTTTTCCATACAAATGTCCCCTTATTTCCGCAGCCACTGCATCTGCCCGCAGGCCGTGCTTTACTTGCCCTGCCCGGTCTGCCTCTGCAAATATACAGAATCCAGATATCCCTGCAGGATGAATATTGCCGCAATCTTGTCAATATACTTTTTCCGGTTCTCACGTCTCACATTGCTCTCAATCAAAGTCCGCTCTGCCTCCACGGTCGTCAGGCGCTCATCCCACATGATGACTTCCAGCCCGGTGCGCCGCGCAAGCATATCCCTGAACTCTAAAGATTTCTCCGCACGTTCTCCTATGTCGTTATTCATATGTTTTGGAAAACCAAGCACGATCTTCTCCACCTCGTATTCAGAAACCAGTTCTTCGATACGCGCCAGAGTCCGCCTCAGCTTGTTCTCCTCTTTTCTCTGAATTGTTTCAATTCCCTGGGCAGTAAGTCCCAGAGCATCGCTGATCGCGACGCCGACTGTCTTCGTGCCATAATCAAGTCCCATAATCCTCATAATGATTATTCCCAGGAATTGTGCGTAATATACGCTTTTAACAATTCTTCTACCAGTTCATCCCTCTCCACTTTCATCACCAGGCTTCTTGCGCCGTTATAACTTGTGATGTAAGTCGGATCGCCGGACATGATATAACCGACAATCTGGTTCACCGGGTTATACCCCTTCTCTTTCAGAGCTTTGTATACGATCTCCAGAATATCCCTTGCGGAAATCTGGGGACCCGGCTCTACCTGAAAGAATTGGGTGTTGCTTAAATCGCTCATTTCTTCTCCTCCATTTTTGTGTACCCTGTTGTTTTAGTGCTATCTGTATTTTCCAACAATCTTTTGATAAATCCGTTACTATTCACGGCCCAGGGGCCGCACATAGTAACATAAATCCGGCATTCTTGCCTAGTACCCTATTTACAATTCTAATATAAACACTGCTAAAATTCAATGTATAATTTGTAAATCATTTTCAATTTCAACTTTTACGATACAATTCTGCTGATTTTTATCCGCGTCTAGTGCAATTTTCATATACTCTTTTGTATGGCCGGCCAGCTTTTTCCTGCCATTTTGTTCTATTTCTTCCTCGAGCAGAACTTCCACTTCTTTTCCGATAAAACTTTTCTCGTAGGCCAGTCTCTTTTTCTCATTCAGGGCAAGCAGAATCTCACTTCTTTGTGACTTTACCTGTTCCGGCACCTGATTTTCCATGACCGCAGCCTTTGTGCCCTGCCTTTTTGAGTATTTAAAAATATGGGTCTCATAAAAGTCTACCTTATCCACAAATGCCCTGGACTGCTCGAATTCTTCTTCTGTCTCCCCGGGGAATCCGACGATGATGTCGGTTGTCAGCGCGGGATGATCAAAGTACTTTCTCAGCAGCCGGCATTTTTCATAGTATTCCCTGCTGTCGTACCTTCTGTTCATTCTTTTCAGAGTCGCATCGCACCCACTCTGCAGAGACAGATGAAAATGCGGACAAAGCTTTTCGAGTGACGAAAGCCTCTTCGCAAACTCTTCCGTTATGATGCGCGGCTCCAGAGAACCCAGGCGTATCCTTTTGATCCCCCCGATCTCATGCACCGCCTGAATCAGGGACAGCAGGTTTTCCGGCTCCTCCAGGTCAATCCCATAGGAACTCAGATGGATTCCTGTGAGGACGACTTCCTGGTACCCGTTTTCTGCAAGGCGTTTTACCTCCTCCATCACATCTTCTTTTGCCCGGCTTCTCACACGTCCCCTCGCATAGGGAATAATACAGTAAGAACAGAACTGATTGCAGCCGTCCTGTACCTTAATATAAGCCCTCGTATGCTCCCCCGTCTTTGACAGGCGCAGGGGTTCGTATTCCTTCGTATGATTGATATCTATCAATTCCCTGGCGAATACGGAGTTGTGACCAGCCGTTTCTTTTGCATGATGCTTGTTTTCATATTCTTCCAGGATAGTCAGCAGATCCTGTTTCTTATTATTGCCAATCACAATATCAATACAGGGATCTATCTCCTGCTTGTCCTCCTGCGCCTGCACATAGCATCCCGCAGCGACCACCACCGCATCCGGATTCATCTTCCTGGCCCGGTGGAGCATCTGCCTGGACTTGCGGTCCGCAATATTTGTCACGGTGCAGGTGTTAATAATGTAGATATCCGCGCCTTCTTTAAACGGAACGATTTGATACCCTGCATTCTCCAACATTTCCTGCATCGCCTCAGTCTCGTAAGCATTCACTTTACACCCCAGATTGTGCAGTGCAACTTTCTTCATAAATTAATTCTCCTATTTTCTTGTCTAAATTGTTGTAACAGTTCAGGCAAACCTGAACTGTTACGCATCCAGCCTATTAGAATTCGCCCGCGGCGAAGAACTGGATGCCGTCAGCCACTATGTTTACGTGCGGTCTGCACAGTAAATGCACAGACCTGTCTGAGCTGTTATAAATTGTTACTTTTTTCCTTCTTTGTTTCTTGACTTTTAAACTGTCTTCTCGTAGAATAGACATAGGGTAAAACCCTGTAAATGTATATTAAGGAGGGATTTCACGATGAAAACAGTACAGATTTCTTTAAACTCGATCGACAAAGTAAAATCATTTGTAAATGAAATTACAAAATTTGATAATGACTTTGATTTAGTATCCGGAAGGTATGTCATAGATGCCAAATCAATCATGGGTATTTTCAGTTTAGATCTTTCAAAACCGATCGAACTGAACGTACATGCTGAGGGTAATGTAACAGACGACATTCTCAGCGCACTGGATCCATACATTATTAAATAGTAAGTGGCTCAACACCACAAAAACAAAAAGCGTGTCCGCCCCGGACACGGTATACAGAATGCCGGATTGGCATACATCTGCATGATATGAGCTGTCTCACAAGAGGCAGCCCTTTTTATATAATAGAAAAATGCCCGGCATTTTCCTATTATATGAAACTCTCCGGGGGATGCACACGCCGCAGCCGGAAGAGTCATCCCCCCGGCACACTACTTCACTGTCAGTATCTCTGTCGTATCAATTGCCGTCTTCACAAGCTCATCTATCTTCTCTGTCAGATTCAGCTCCGACTTTTCAATCCGCTCCAGATTCGGTTTTGTAACCGGATGTTTTGCCACAAAGATGGTGCAGCAGTCTTCAAATGGCTGGATCGAAGTCTCATACGTATCGATCTTCTCTGCGATTTCCACGATTTCCCGTTTATCAAATCCGATCAATGGGCGGTAAACAGGCAGCGTGCACACTGCGTTTGTGGCCGCAAGGCTCTGCATGGTCTGGCTCGCAACCTGTCCGATGCTTTCCCCTGTGATCAGGCCCAGGCAGCCGTTCTCCTTTGCAAAATGCTCCGCAATCTTCATCATATATCTGCGCATAATAATGGTAAGCTCCTCATGCGGGCATTTTTCATAGATATAGAGCTGGATATCCGTGAAATTAACAACGTGCAGCTGAACCGGCCCTGCGTACCTGGAAACCAGTCTGGCCAGATCAACCACCTTTTCTTTCGCCCTCTCGCTGGTATACGGCGGAGCATGGAAATACGTGGCGTGCAGCCCGACTCCCCGCTTTGAGATCATATAGCCTGCAACTGGGCTGTCGATTCCGCCGGACAGCAGAAGCATGGCGCTGCCGTTCGTACCCACAGGCATACCGCCGGGTCCCGGTATGATCTCGGAATAAAGATAGATCTCCTCCCGCACCTCCACATTCAGCCGGATATCCGGATTGTGCACGTCTACCTTCATTCCCGGGAATGCATCCAGTATCACCCCGCCCAGCTCGCAGTTGATTTCCATCGAAGTCATGGGATACTGTTTTCGGCTTCTCCGGGCCTCTACCTTGAATGTCTGGGTCCCATCGGGATACATTTCCTGCATATAGGATATAACATCCTTGGAAAGCTGCTCGAATCCCCGGTCTTCCACACGCACGACCGGGCAGATTCCCACGATTCCGAATACTCTCTTCAGGCTCTCTATCGTCTCTTCATAGTCATACTCGCCTTCACATTCCACATAGACCCTGCCTTGGGCTTTGTGAACATAGAATTCTCCGTCTACCCCTTTTAACGCAAAGCGCATCTGGCGGACCAGAGCGTCCTCAAACAGATATCTGTTTTTACCCTTAATACCGATTTCTCCGTATTTAATCAAGAATGAATGAAATCTCATCTCTCTCTCCTTATGTGCTGCGTTTCCTGCATCCTGGCAGGAAACGCAAGATTTTAGTGTCTTGTATATTTCCGAAGCATTGGAACACAATTATATAACGTCTCCAGCGTATAGTCAATTTCTTCTTTTGTGGTGAACTCCGACATACTGAATCTCAGCGTTGCATCCAGATACTCTTTCGGCGCTCCGATTCCTTTGAGCACACCGCTGACAGACGGATGATTGGAGGAGCATGCCGAACCGGACGAAACGTAGATTCCTTTATCTTCCAGGGCATGCAGAAGCACTTCGCTGCGGATTCCGGCAATTCCAACACTAATTATATGGGGCGCGCTGTTCTCATCAGTCAGGCCGTGTACAGCGATATTCTCGATTCCGGAGATTCCTTCCAGAAAATATGCCTTCAATTCCCGCATCAAGGCCACCTTCATATCCAAATCACTGTAGATCATCTGCGCCGCCAGACCAAGCCCGGCAATCCCCGGAACATTTTCCGTCCCGGAACGGATATTCTTCTGCTGTTCCCCTCCGAACACGATCGGTTTTATCTTCACCTTTTCATTGATATAAATAAATCCGGTTCCCTTCGGCCCATGAATCTTATGTCCGCTGGCAGTCAGCATGTCGATTCCCTGCCTTTTCGGGTATATGTGATATTTGCCAAATCCCTGTACCGCGTCTGAGTGGAATAAAATGTTCGGGTTATATTTCTTTACGATCTGAACCGCCTCGTCTACGGGCTGCACAGAACCGACTTCATTATTCACATACATCATTGATACGAGGATCGTGTCTTCACACAGAGCTTCCTTCAAAGCTTCCATTTTTGCCCTTCCATGTGCATCTACCGGCAGGTATGTGATGCGGAAGCCCTCCTCTTCTTCAAGATACCGCATTGTATTCAGAATAGCAGGATGCTCAATTGCTGTTGTAATCAGATGGTTACCGGCCCGCTTATTTGCACGGGCGGCGCCGATCAGCGCAAGATTATCGCTTTCGGTTCCTCCTGAAGTAAAAAAGATTTCCTTCGTGTTCACCTTCAGAATCCTGGCCAGTCTCTCTTTCGCCTCTTTCACGTACCGTTCTGCTTCCACGCCTTTTCTGTGCATAGAAGAGGGATTGCCGTAATCCTGGCACATCACTTTATAAACCAAATCCCCAACTTCCGGATAGCATCTGGTCGTTGCTGAATTATCCAAATATACTTCCATGATATTCTTCCTTTACTGTTTCTTATTATTACACTATGCTTTCCGAACACTTAATGTTCAGAAAGATCCTTTCCCGCAGCAATGAAATCACCGAAAATACTCTGCCTGGAACGTAAAAATTACACGGAAGGCTCCAGGTGGTACATCAGAATGGACAAAATCGTTAATCCGGCCGTCTCCGTGCGCAGTATCCTTCTGCCCAGCGTGATGGGAAGTGCTCCCATATTCACGGCTTTTTCTATCTCTTCTTCCTCGAATCCGCCCTCCGGTCCGATAAATATTCCAATGCTCTGCCCCGGCTCAACAGACGAAATCAGCCGCTTTGTCTCTTCCATTCCTTTTGCCAGTTCATATGGGATCAGCACAATATCCAGCCCCGCCGCATATTCCAGCGCTGCGCCAAAACTTTTCACCTGCGTCACCTGCGGAATGATGCTGCGGCCGCATTGCTTTGCGGCGCTCAGGGCGATCGCGTTCCAGCGCTCTGTTTTTTTGGCCGCCTTCTTCTCATCCAGCTTTACCACTGCACGGTTGGTTCCCACCGGGATCACCTCATAGACTCCGAGCTCCACGGCTTTCTGGATAATCAGTTCCATTTTATCACTTTTGGGCAGCCCCTGAAACAGGTAAATCTTAGATGGCAGCTCGGCAGGCTCTCCTGCTGATGACAAAATCCGGAGAATCACAGCTTCCTCTTCATACCGGTCTATCTCACACAGATATTCTTTCCCTGCTCCGTCACTGATTTCCACCTCTTCTCCAGGCTTCATGCGGAGCACATTTTTTATATGGTTTACGTCCGGCCCGCCAATCTCTATCACTGTTTCATGAACCCTGGACGGTTCTGTAAAAAAACGATGCATCTCACATCCCCCACTTTCTTCTGAATCTGCCTCTTTCTGACGCCGTCTCTTTCTAACTCTTTCTTGCAGTTACAGATACCCATTCACCCTGGTAAGTCACTTCCAGCACTTCCAGTCCGGCTTCCTCCACTGCGCGGATCACGGTCTGTTCCTTATCATCGATAATACCGCTGGTAATATAAATACCGCCTGCCTTCATGTGGTTCACGATCACCGGTGTCAGCTCCACCAACACGTCCGCCAGAATATTTGCCGCAACAATATCGTACCGGGCGTATCCTGCTTTTTCCTGTACCGCCTTATCATCAATGATATTCCCGATCATCACTTCGTACTGATCACGGTTGATTCCATTGACCTCCATATTCTCATTGGTGGCATTTATCGCACAGGGATCCAGATCCGTACCCACGGAATAGGCTGCCCCGAACTTCAGCGCCAGCATACCCAGGATACCGCTCCCGCAGCCCACATCCAGAATCTGTGTCTCAGAAGTCACATATTTGCGCAGCTGACGGATGCAAAGCTGCGTGGTCTCATGCATGCCCGTGCCAAATGCAGTACCCGGATCGATGTGGATCACAAGTTTGTCGCTGTCTTCCGGCTTAACATCCTCCCAGGATGGAATGATCAGGATATCATCCACATAGAACTGATGGAAATACTGCTTCCAGTTGTTCACCCAGTCGACGTCCTCTGTCTGGGACTCCTCTATGATGCATTCTCCCACATCCACATAGGAAGACATCTCCTCCAGTTCTCTTCTGACATCGCCGAGAATCTTTTCTTTATCCGCTTCCACTTCCAGATAAAAGTTCAGGTATGCCACTCCGTCATCTGCTTCCCCCTCGGGGAGAATATCTACAAACATCTGCTCTTTGTCCGCCTGCGTCAGCGGAACCTTATCCACGATCTCCACTCCCTGGATTCCCAGGTCCATCAGCATGCTGCTGACAATATCTTCCGCTTCTGTTGTCGTCTTTAACCGGAAACTATTCCATTTCATCTCATCTTTTCCTCCTGAAATAATCTTCTTAATCTCTTCATCACCTGAAAAAATGCCGGAATCAGAAACAAGTCTGCAGCCAGCCACGCAAGCCCGTTGCCAAGGCACACTGCTCCATATCCGAAGGCCGGCACCAGAATAAATCCTGTAAATCCTCTCGCCGCCATTTCACACACTCCTGCGAGTATGGCAAACATACTGTATCCCATACCCTGTATCAGAAAACGTACAATATTTACCGCGGCAAGCAGCATGTAACAGACCGCGGAGCCCAGCAGGTACTGGTACACCTGTCCCAGAATCTGGCTTTCCCCTTTATCGATAAACAGCCAGGCAATCTGCTTTCCCCACAGAACAGTAATTCCCAGTGCCACTGCAGAATAAACCGCTCCGATGATAAGACAGCCTTTCAAACCTTTGCTGATCCGGTCCAGACGCTTGGCCCCTACATTCTGACCGCCGTAGGTCGCCATGGTAGACCCCATCGCATCAAAGGGACAGCACAAAAGCATCTGGATCTTGGAAGCCGCAGTCACCGAAGCCACCGCCATAGACCCCAGAGAATTCACCGCAATCTGCAGAATCACGCTGCCGATGGCAGTGATGGAATACTGCAGCCCCATAGGAATTCCCATCCTGCACAGCGGGCCGACATATCTTCGGTTCAGTTTCCAGTCCTCTTTCTGAAGCCGCAGAATCGGGAAATGCTTCATCATATAGAAAAGACACAGTATCCCCGAAACCGCCTGGGATGCTACCGTTGCATAGGCAGCTCCCGCCACACCCATCTTAAACACTACAATAAACAGCACATCCAGCAGAATATTCAGCAGAGAGGACACGGTAAGGAAAAGGACCGGCGTCCTCGCATCTCCAAGTGAGCGGATGTAGCCGGAGAGCAGATTATATAGAAAAATGGCCGGAATGCCCGCAAATATCACAACAATATACTGGTAGGCCCCGTCGATAATATCGGACGGGGTGTTCATAAGTTCCAGAATCTGGCGGCACAGTACCACTGTGATGCCTGTCATCACCGCCGCAAATATCACGCTCAGAGTTGCCCCGTTTCCGGCCGATTTGCGAAGCCCCCGCTCATCTTTTGCGCCGAACTTCTGTGCAACCGGTATTGCAAATCCATTGCATATCCCCATACAGAATCCAATGACACAAAAATTCACAGAACCCGTGGCGCCCACAGCCGCAAGCGCTTTAACCCCCAGAAACCGGCCGACAATCACGGTATCCGCCATATTATAAAACTGCTGGAATAAAAATCCAAATATCATAGGCAGGGTAAATTCCAGAATCAGTTTGACCGGGCTTCCCTGTGTCATATCTTTCATCAATGTTTTCTTTTTTACTGTATTTTTCATCTTCTAAGCCTCTGTATTTCTTCCTCATGTTATGGCCGCTTTTCGGCAATCCATTGTCCACTATATAACTTTTCAGACACACATGCAAGAAATTTTTCAGACGCCAGAGGAATCAGCATCCGGTCCGATGCTGTTCAGACCGTGCTGTACGCAGCCGCTGTGTGTGAACAGTCTCCTCTTTTCTGCTCTTTACAGGCCGTCCCGCAGGCAGCGGCATTTTATTAATTTAACCGTAAGATTACAGGCAGACCTGGACTGTTACATTTTAACGCAATTTCTCAGGGATTGCCAGTATAAACAGTGTGGACAGGACAAGCGCAAACCCCAGAATATCCATTTTCATAAATCTGGTGCCCAGGAATACCGCCGCTACAACTGAGGCCGCGACCGGCTCCACACAGGAAAAAAGCCCGGCATATACAGAACCGGTGTACTTTACTGCGGACAGATAAAAGCAGAACGGCAAGATTGTCCCTACGGTGATAATCGTAACAAAAGCCGCCGCAACCTGAACATCGATCACAACAGGTATCCGCCACGGCCTCGTCACAGCCATCAGTACCAGGCCTCCCACAATCATCCCCCAGGCGCTGACTGCTTCCGCGCTGTACCGTTTAACCAAAGGCGCCGGGAGCACACCGTAAAAGCAGGTCGTCACTGCCAAAAGCATTCCAAGTAAAAACCCTTTTGGGGAAATCGCCAGTGACGAAAGATTTCCGTGCGTCGCAACGATGGCAATCCCGGAGATTGCTGCCAGAACAGCTGCGATCTCCTTCTTCCCCGGCATAATTTTATAAACAACAGCGAAAAATAAGATCAGCATGGCCGGGTTCAGGTACTGAAAAATTGTGGCCGTCCCGGCATCCATCTCCTGCACGGCGGAGAAAAAGGTAAACTGCATGCCCAGCATGCCGAATACCCCGAATAGAACCAGCCTGCACGCATCCGTCTTCTCCTTCCAGACACTGGTAATATCCTGCCCCCTTACTCCCGCATAGATCAGCAGGAGCAGCCCGGCAAAAACCAGGCGGAAGGGTACAAGCCATTCGGAAACGATATTTTTTCTTTCAAATAAGTATTGTGCCGCGGGACTTGTAATCCCCCACAGCATACCTGCCATAAAGGCATACAGACATCCCTTTAACTTTACATTTCGATTCTGTGCCATTCTTATCAGTCCTCATATTCCAGCTGGTGTATGCTTCGTAAATTCTTCCTTTTCATTTCAAATCACTTCCAGGATATCCCCCGTCCGGATTGTCCCCCCTCTTATCACGATTGCAAAGACGCCTTCCCTTGGCATAATGCAGTCGCCCATTTTCTGAAAGATCTCGCAGCCGTGATGGCATTCCTTTCCGATCTGTGTCATCTCCAGGATCACATCATTGCACTGAAAACGGGTTCCTACAGGGAATGTCTTAAAATCGATCCCTTCAACAACCAGATTCTCCCCAAAAGCGCCGTCGGCCACCTCCGCACCTCGCTTGCGGAAATCCTCTATTTTATCATAAGAAAGAAGGCTCACCTGTCTGTGCCATTTCCCGGCGTGGGCATCCCCCTCAATCCCAAAATCTTCTATAAATACTGCCTCCCCGACATTGGTCTTCTGTGTCCCCTTTGCAGGGCTTGTACAAACAGCAATTACTTTTCCCATGTTTATCCTCCGATTCTTGACATTTGTTTTCCTTCCAGCGGCCCCTCATTCTCTGTCCCCTGTCTCTCATCTCTTTTCAGCGTGAACTGATGGCACCGGGGCTTTTCAAATATGACCTTCCCGATGACCTCATCCAGCTTTGCATCATCGGCCCCGCTTCTCAGCAGACGCCTTAAATCCGCCCCTTTGGAATACTGCAGGCAAGGCTTTAAAAGACCTTCCGCAGTCAGGCGGACCCTGTTGCAGCTTCCGCAGAACTGGTGTGAAATGGCGCTGATGAAACCTATTTTCCCGGAAAAGCCCGGAAAAGCAGCATAAACTGCGGGACCATTTCCAAAGCTTCCGGATAAAAACCTCGGATCACCATACGCTTGTTTCAGCACCCGGCACACCTCCTCCTGGCTGCTGCCGGCACAGGATTTTCCAAGCCCGATGGGCATCATCTCTATAAACCGCACATCCACCGGCTCATTCTTTGCCAGTTCCGCCAGGGGAACCCACTGGGTTTCATTGACTCCCTGCAGAGCGACACAGTTGACTTTCACCCGGATGCCCGGATACTTAAGCGCCGCCTCCAGACCTTCCATCGCTTTCCCAAGCTCGTCCCGTCTGGTAATCTGTGCATACTGTTCCCGTTCCAGCGTATCGAGGCTGATATTAACAGCATCCAGGCCCGCTTTCGCCAGTTCTTCGATCTGTCCTGCAAGCAGCACTCCGTTCGTTGTCAAAGTAATCTGCTCTATTCCATCTATTTGCCTAAGTTCATACAAAAGGCCGCTGATGCCCTTTCTCACCAGCGGCTCTCCGCCTGTCAGCTTGATCTTTGAGACCCCCTTGTCCGCACAGATCCGGCAGATCCTGGCAATCTCGCTGTAAGTCAGGATCTCATTGTGCGCGACCTGCTCGACTCCCTCCTCGGGCATACAGTAGCTGCACCGGAGATTGCACCTGTCTGTTACAGACACTCTCAGATATTCTATTTCCCGTCCATACTGATCCGTCATGCTTTTGCCCCCGGTTTTTTAGCTTCGCTTCCACACTCCCCCGTGACTCCCTTCATGATCTCCAGTCCATGGGACAGGGACGGCAGAATATATTCCAGATTTTCCTTCACCGCTTTCGGGCTGCCCGGAAGGTTAATAATCAGAGTCTTCCCCCGCATCACGGAGGCTCCCCTGCTCAGCATGGCACGCGGGGTAATCTGCAGCGAGGCATACCGCATCGCCTCGGCAATTCCCGGCGCATTCCTTTCCGCCACGGCAAGAGTTGCCTCCGGCGTGCAGTCCCTCGGTGAAAATCCCGTCCCGCCGGTGGTAAGAATCAAGTCTGTCTCCCTCTCGTCGCAGAGTTCTGTCAGCTTCTCCTCAATCATCATCTGCTCATCCGGCAGCAAAACCATCTCCGTCACCTCATATCCGGCGCGCTCAATCATCTCCCGGATCAGCGGTCCGCTTTTATCCTCCCGCTCCCCGGCGTATCCCTTGTCACTCAGTGTAATAATCGCTGTTTTCCATTTTATCGGCATCCTATTTCTGCTCCTTATATAATACGGCTTTTAAATCTTCCAATTTTTTAACGATTCACTATATTATAGCATGAACATGCGTCCCTTAAAAGACCCGAATCATCCATGGCTTTGTCCATTGACAGTCCGCATATATATATGGTAATGTTAATAAATCCAATAAAATGAATTGGATGCATTTCAAACATTCTTTGTATTCATTATTTTGAAATATCTAATTTCAATCCTAAGGGCAGTTTCGCCCGATAATTCAATGTTTGGAGAAATCAAAGATCGCAGGGAGGGATGCCTATGCTTGTTTTTTCGCGTGCCAAATACTATTAACAGATGAAAATATATGTTAAAATAGAGGAGAAATATATGGACACAAAGCGAAAAATAAAACCGCTAAAAGAACTGAACCTTACAAACCGCTTTTTATTTGATGAAGTATTGGAAGACCCAGGCGCTCATCAGGATGTATTAAGTATTATTTTTGGGCGCACTGTTCCGCTGCTTAATAAAAATGAGACAGAAAAGGAACTTAGAGTGTCACCGCTTTTGCGTACAATCCGATTAGATGTATTTTCTATGGACGAAGAAGCTGCCATTTATAATACGGAGATGCAGCAGAAAAAGAAAGGGGATCTGGCAAAAAGGAGCAGGTACTATCAGGCTATAATAGACGCCTCTCTTTTGGAGCCAGGGGTACCCGATTATAGCCAACTGAATACAGCGTACATAATTATGATTATGACATTTGATTTGTTTGGATATGAGAAATATATGTATACTTTCAAATCCAGATGTGAGGAGGTACCAGAGTGCTGCCTGGAGGACGGAGCAGTACGGATATTTTTAAATACACGCGGTAAGAACAGACATGAGGTGTCAGAAGAACTGATGCAGTTTCTTTACTATCTGGAACATACAAATGATGAGACAGCAATGAATACAATCAGCGAGCGGATTAAGCGTATACATCAGCGGGTACGTAAGGTGAAAACGAGCGAGGAAGCAGGGGTGAGATATATGCAGGCTTGGGAAGAAAGATATTATGAGCGTGAAGAAGCCAGAAATGAGGGAATAGAGCAGGGAATCAAAGCATTGGTACTGGATTATATTGAGGAAGAATTTGACAAGGATAAAATTATAAAAAAATTACAGAAAAGGTTCACAATGACTGAGGACAAAGCAAAGGAGTATTATGAAAGATTCAGGCAAACAGAATAAAGGAGTATCTATGCCATTTTTAAAGTCTTAGCGTTCATATTAGAGTCCCTTAAGGAAAAACATAGAGAATACCGCTGGACCGCTATTCTCTCGTATAACTCAAAGTAAATAGCATGATGGTTCGCTACGTATAATTTTTCGAGAGTGCAGATGCAAAAACGCAGGCATAGTGGGTTACGCTGAGGCTTTTGCATCTGTGCTTTCGTGAAATCAGACGGGCGAAGCATTGTGCTATTTATTTTTCGGTGTACTAGTTTTATCTTTAGGGACTCTTACGTAAACGGAGGGGCTTTTTAAAATGGCATAGACACTCCGGCATGAGGCAGGCTTCCCGGTTATTCAGCGTCCCCCGCCTCTTACACTCCCAAAGCTCGCCCCAGTCTCCCGAATCACCACTTTCCGGAGCATCCAGATGCAAAGTATGTTAGGAATCGCCATAAATGAGTTAAATAGATCCGATACCGTCCACACAAGATCCAGGGACATCACTGCCCCCAGATATACCGCCGCTATATAGGCGATTCTAAAGGGAAGGATTTTTTTATTTCCCCACAAATACTGCACCGCACACTCGCCATAATAGCTCCACCCAATGATAGAGGCATAGGCAAAAAGCACCAGCGAGACGGACAGCATCGTGCTCCCGCCTATCGGCAGTTTTTCAAATGCCAGGAAGCACAGCTGGTCATCCGCAGCCCCAATATAGATCCCCGGCTCACTTAACATACTGCTCACGATCGCGATCCCGGTGATTGCACACATCACGACCGTATCCCAGAATGGCCCTGTCATGGAAATGATTCCCTGCTTAACCGGGGAACTGGTTCTGGATGCAGCCGCAGTCATGGGGATGGAGCCCAGACCCGCCTCATTTGTAAACAGTCCCTTTGAGATTCCCGTCCGCATGCCCACCATCACAGCTGTGCCGGCAAGCCCTCCGAATACTGATTTGGAGGTAAATGCAGACTTCACAATCACAGCTAGTGCCGCCCCCAGATATGCCCGGTTTATCCAGATCAGGAACAGGCAGCCGCCGAAATAAAAAACACTCATAAAAGGAACCAGATATGTACACACTTTTGAGATCTGTTTTGCACCGCCGAGCATCACGGCCCCCACCAGGACTGCCGCAATGATTCCGATTATGGACGGGGAAATCGGAAATTCCACCTGCACCGCGGCGCAGATTGAATGTGACTGGACGCTGCTTCCCATTCCCAGGGAAGCCAGGATTGTGCTGACGGCAAACACCACCGCCGCACTTTTCTGATGCAGCACCTTTTCCATCACGTACATCGGTCCGCCGGTATATGAACCGTCCGGCCTTCTTATTTTGTATTTTGCGGATAGGAAGCACTCGGCATAGCAGGTTGCTATACCAAACACTCCGGTCAGCCAGCACCAAAACACCGCACCAGGCCCTCCTATGGCAATCGCGGCAGAGATGCCCACGATATTCCCTGTACCAATTGTAGCCGCCAGCGCAGTCGCCAGCGCAGAAAAGGGCGAGATTCCATCGTCACCGGCTTCTTTTTTGGAGAAGCTAAGCCGTATTCCCAGAGGGATCTTGCGCTGGATAAAACCAAGCCTGACGGTAAAATACAAGTGGGTACCCAGAAGAACCACCAGCATCGGCATTCCCCACAAGTACCCGTAGATCGATTTCATGATCTGTGATAATGTCTCCATGTCATAACCCCGCAAACGGATATCACTCTATTTATATGACAGGAGTCCCCACTTTATCATCTTCTCTCATTTACATTATTCTTTTCTCCATTCCAAAAACGCGCCGGTCATGGCATGGATCTCAAAATCGTATTTATGTCCGCCGTATATAATGTCGCCCTCGTACTTATACCCGCCGTCATCGTACTCCAGCGCAATCACAATATCATCCTTACCCGCGCCCTCCACACGCTCCAGGGCCAGCTCTTGTGCCTCCTTCAGATTGACACCGATCAGCTGATCCTTATTATTCTCCATATAAGTCTGCAGATCCTGTAGGTGATACGTAACAGACTGCAGTTCTTCGTTTACTTCATCCAGATTATCCTGAAGGCCTTCGTTGTCTAAGTCTTTTTCCTCCCGCGCAAGCAGATCCTCTAACCGCTGCTTCTGCTCCTCAAGGCCTTCTTTTAACGCCTTTGCTTCCTCGAGCTGGGTCTGGATATCCAGCTTGTACTGTGCGTCCTGCTGGCGTGCATATGTGCTTTCACTTTCTGCCTTTAATATCGTTCCGTCATCGGCCAGAATTTCATACTCATATTCCATCTTGCTTTCCGTATTCATAAAATAAACATCATAGACAGACTTCCCGTCCTCTTTTTCTCTGGAAACCTGAAGTCTGGACGCCTCTTTCTCATCAGTCTGTGAATCTTCGAAGGCTATTTCCTTAGCTTTCTCTTCCCCAATCCCTTTTTTGGAGCATCCGGGCATCAAAACCGCAGATACCATACACAGTACGGCAGCATATACCTTCAAACCATTCTTTATCTTCATCTTCTTTCCTCCTTTCGGCAGGTACATATTAGTCTCCCCGCATCTGTCATTTCATATTCTCAGTATACCTGCCTTAGATTAAAGAAAGATTAAAAAATACCGTCAGGAAAGAAAAATTGAAACGTACTGCCCTCCCCGCTTCTGCTCTCTGCCTCAACGCCGCCTCCATGTGCCTCCAGAATCCATTTCACCATCGGAAGCCCCAGCCCCACATGTTCGTCTGAGGTTCTTGACTGATCGGCACGGTAGAATCTCGTCCAGATATGCGGAAGTTCCGCTTGTGATATACCGATTCCGTCATCCAATACCGAGCCAATAATACACCCTTCCTTTTTGAAAAGGGTCACCCGTATACAGCCGCCTTGTCTGCCGTATGCGGCTGCATTTGAAAGCAGATTGTCCAGCATATGTATATATAAGGTTTCATCCACACAGGCATACACCTCCGGCTCTATCTCAGTCTCTATTGTTATCTTCTTTTCCCTTGCAGCGTTCTCCAGTTCCTGCACGCACATCAGGGTCAGCTCGCTCAGGTTCAGATATTCCCGGTTCAATTCCAGCATCCCCCGTTCTCCGCGGGATAAAAGCAGCAGCTTTGAGATCATGCCCGCCATCTCCTCTGCCTTTTTCTGCACGACCCGTACCCTGGCGCGCTGTTCCTTTGGCATCTCCCTGCTCTGCAGTAGTTCTTCACACTGGGCGAGTATCACGCTGACCGGAGTTCTGAGTTCATGGGATACATCGGAAGTAAACTGCTTTTCGCGCTCAAAGGATTCTTCCAGCCGTTCCAGTGTCTGATCAAAGGTAACAGCCAGTGTATAGATCTCGTCCCGGCTTTTATCTTTGCGTTCTAAAGGGAACACAATCCGCCTGGACAGGTCTCCGTCCTTTTGGATCTGCTGTACGGTGTCTGTCATCTGCTTCACGGGAAGCAGCGTCCGCCGTGTAAAGTAATAACACGCCGCCGCTGTGGCCACAGCAAGCAGAGGCAGCAGTACAGCGGCAAACCTCTGCGTGATACGGAAGCTGTATTTCACCCTGTCCACAGAAGTAATGCCTCTCACATAGATATTTCCGTGGATTCCATCGTTGTGCAGCAAATCATAGACATACCAGGCCTGTCCGCCCTGGGACACGGTCTGAAGACTTTCTACCTCAAACGCAGGCTGCTCCTCAAATTCATAAGGAATCCTGCCATAGAGAAATTCGCCCGCGCCGTCATAGAGTGACAGATAGACATTTTGTTCCAGATCGTAGAAATCTGCATCCACCTCCAGCTCCCAGTCCTTATAACTGATATATCTAACCCCTTTCTGCACCTGTCTTTTCAGCGTTTCCTGGGCAGAGAGGAGGACTTCCCTGCTGCTGAGCGAGAACAGGATCGCCAGAACCGTACCGATTATAATGATCAGAAATGAAGAGTATAAGAGCGTCAGCTTCATCTTCAGGGAAAATCTTCTCATAGCTACCTCCAGATTCAAGCAGGGTTTCCGTAACAGTTCAGACAGGTCTGCGCATTTACTGCGCAGACCGTACGAAAACATAATGGTTGCAGGCATTCAGGTCTCCGCTCCGCTTAGATCCGTGCTAAACGTGCGCCATGCGCTGCATTACAAGACAGACGGTTATCCACAGTTCTTCACTTTCAGGACATATCCTGTTCCGCGCACCGTATGGATAAGTTTTATTTCAAATTCCTCATCGATTTTCTTTCTCAAATAGCGGATATACACATCAATCACATTGGAACCGCCCGGATAATCATAATTCCAGAGATGCTGCTCCAGTTTTTCCCGCGACAGCACGATCCCCTCATTCTGGACCATATACCTGAGTAGCGCAAATTCTTTCCCGGAAAGCGCAATCTGCTTTCCACCGCGCATAACCTCATGGGTATCCAGATGTACTTCCAGATCAGCTATTCTGCAGCATACCCCGCCTGTGTCCCGGGGGGATCTCAGCAGCACCCTGATCCGGGCCAGCAGTTCCTCAAATGCAAAAGGCTTGACCAGATAATCATTGGCTCCGGCATCCAGTCCCGCCACCCGGTCTTCGATACTGTCCCGTGCCGTCAGCAGCAGAACCGGTATATTCCCGCCCTGTGCCCTGAGCCGTTTTAAGACAGTCAGCCCATCCACGCCCGGCATCATAATATCCAGAATCACAGCATCATAGTCCGCGGCCTCGAGGTAATCCAATGCCGCCTGCCCGTCCATGCAGGAATCTACGCTGTAATGCTCTCCCCGCAGCTTATCTAGAATCAGCCGGTTCAGATCCGGCTCATCTTCCGCCAGTAAAATCCTCAATACCGCACCTCCTGGTACTCTAATCTAATCTGTCGTTTTACACGCCAGCTCTTTTAACGTATTACCTGCAAGACGGTAAACCGTCCACTCTTCCATCGGCTCGGCTCCCAAAGATAAATAAAAGTCAATACTGGGCTTATTCCAGTCAAGACAAGACCACTCAAGCCTGCCGCAGCTTCTTTCGACTGCGGTCTGAGCCAGCTTTTTCAAGATGCCTTTCCCATAACCGCGCCCCCGATATTCCGGAAGAACAAATATATCTTCAAGATATAGTCCCGCCCGTCCCAGAAAAGTAGAAAAGTTATGAAAAAATAAGGCAAAACCAACTTCCCGGTTATCCGCCATGGCAAAGATAACTTCCGCCTTTTGCTTTTCAAACAGTGATTCTTCCAACAATTCTACCGTTGCAATTAATTCATTTTCCATTTTTTCGTATTTTGCAAGATCCCTGATAAACTTTAAAATAAGTTCCGTATCCTCTCGTTCTGCATAACGAAACGTTAATGATTCTGCCATTTTCAGTCCTCCAAATTTCAAGATTCATTTAAGCTTCTCACTATTGCTAAAACTCATTCAGATATTTTTGCAGCCCATCTGCAAATTTCCCAATATGTATACCGTCTACGAATGAATGATGTGCCTGCACAGATAAAGGCATAACGATCCGTTCATCCTTTTCGTAATATCTGCCCCAGTCGAATAAAGGTGTGGCGTTATCTTTTCTACCTGAATTTGTATGGGAGATGTGAGTATATGTGATCCACGGCATTGGAGAACATTGAAACACATCATTCCCCAAAGGTCCGGTAAAATACTCTCTCTGCTCTCTGGCTGTCTTGGCGGCGAGTTCCACATAATCCTGCATATTCTCCTGCATGGGCACATTAACTACCTTGAATAATTCACTCTCCGTATTTAAATATGTAAATGCGGTATCAATCTTGTCAAACAAAACAACCTGACCATCCAAAAAACGGTATCTGAACGCTTCTATCTCATTCGCGCACTTACACACAGCATACACAATAGCAAGGGTAAAAGAGTATTTATGCTGTTTTACCTTTTTCAGAAAATTCGTAACATCTGCCTCAAAGGTTACACAAAAAGCAGGCTCAACACTATTCCTAAAAACCATACAGTGCATAGCCCTCTCCCAACTTTTTTCATCAATTACCTGATAATGATTCAATACAATTACACGCCCCTTCCAGATATCATTTATAAAAAATGATATCACAAAAATAATAGTTTATTCAATATCGAACGTTTCGGAACTAAAATTGCTATAAAACCGCCCCTGTCTTGCTGTAAAACGCAAAACACAATAATCCGGGTCGGTCACCCCCTCCGGATAATACATCGTATCCCCATCCTGCCAGATCATCTCCTTATAAACACGATCTTCCAGTACCTCCATAGTACCAGTCAACATCACGCCCCGGAAAAATCTTCTGTCACAAAAATAAATACAGGCCTGTGGATTCTTCCGATACTGCATTACCCTCATAGAAGAAGTATTCGTAGTAAAATAAAACACCCGAATCCCCTCCCTTTTCCTAGGCGGCAGCATAGCCTTCGTATTAGGAAACCCTTTCTCATCCACAGAACTGATAAAAGACACCCCCTGCTTATCAATCAAATTCCCAATCGTTTTTACCGGATCTCTCATTTTCTTACTCTCCTCCTTATCATAATCCCTATTATAAATGAACCAGGCTCTATAGTAAATTAGCCACTCCTTAAAGTCTCCAAAAACCCCCTTTTCCCCAAAAGTTCCCCCGTCAATATACTCATTATAATTATTAACCCCATCAATAGCAAGTAAAGAACCTCTCCCTTATCTCTCCCGGCCGTTCTTGTCAAACCAATCCACCACTATCCGCCTCCCCTCATTACTCCCGCCCGGATGCACCAAAGCGACGTGAAATGCGCTGCGGTAAGCCCTTCACATACACACATGGCGGTTTGAAGAGCTCCCAGCGCGTTTAGCAGCAGTAAGACGGAAAAGAGCAGAATTGCATGACTGAACCCTGATTCCGAATCAGGGTTCAAGCGGACCTGAGGCGTGTAAGCATCGGCTTACACGCTGAATGTCCGTGGTGTCATGCAATTCTGCTCTTTTCCGTCCTACTGCTGCTTAAAGCGTCCGCCCTTCAAACCGCCATGTGTGTATGTGAAGGGCTTACCGCAGCGCATTTCACGGAGCGCCCCCTTCATCGAACCTCAATCGTGAAAGCCTCTCCAACTTGCTCAAAATCATGACTAAGTCTCCCGCTTGTTTCCGGATACTTAACCGCATAGGGCGTCAATGTCAGCGTCTCCGCCTCATCGCTTAAATTCCCGGCCGAGTTATCAATGACGAACCTTCCGCCCTCTTTATTGGATGAGCTTACATAGAAACTTACCGGATTGCCCAGATTATCCGTGCCCTCAAGTTTCATATCATAGTCATTTTTATTTCCGTCATTGGTATAAAATATTTTCTGTCCCATGGCGTTGCTCGTATACTTCGTAAATGTGATATTACATCCATCCGGCAGCTGGTACCGGTATGTGAGGTCAATGGTCTGCGTATCAGCAGAAAGCTGTTCCCCGCTGGCAGTAAATTTAAATTCCCAGCCGCCCCTGTTTTCCTCATAATCGCTGAACCGTATGGCCACGTTGACCTCCCGGCTCAATTCCGCCAAATCCACCTGATTCAGATAATATTTCATCACCACTTCCCGCGTATGTTCATCGGTAGTGTAAGAGCCTCCGCCTGCTGCGCCCGATGCCCGCACGCCATTGATGTAAACATTTCCCATCAGCCCCGGCCCGCCTTCTGTGATAGCATCTTCATAGACCTCTGTCGTCGAAACAACGAGCTCATCCACATCCAACACCACAGAATTCAGTGTAATCGTTATCCCGTCTTCCGTCACAGACTGATTGACAATCTGTTCATACGGCGCCAGATTCTTATCAATCCCGAGAAAAGCGCCGATCCGGTAGGACAATTGTTCCACCGCATCTGCCACGGCTCCCCGAAGAGGCATGACTGTCAAAAGGGCAAAAGCTGCTGCCGCACATACGCCTGCCATAACATATTTTTTCCTGCCTTTTCTTCGAACCCTGCCAAGAACCTTTTTCTTCGTCCTTTTTGCTTCCACCTCCGACCACGCTTCCTCCTGGTACGCATCGGCCTCAGAATCTATGTCATTCAACATCATATATATATTACTCTTCATATTCATCTCTCCTTCTGCTCTCTTGGATACAAGTTTCTGATTTTACGTTTTCCACGGGATACATGATTATAAACAGCCGACTCCTGCATGCCCATCTCCCTGCTCACCTGGCTGATATCCTGTTCTTCAATATAAAGCCTCCGAAAAAGCTCCTGATCCCGTGGGTTCAGGCATGAAAGCATCTGTTCCAGCTCCTTTGATATCTCCTGGTCAATCAGCCTCTGATAAGCCTCTTCCTCCTTTGCCGCGGCCACATCCTCAATATTTTCCACCTCCAGCTCCCTGCGGTGCTTCCGCAGGCAGTCGATGGCACGGTATCGTGAAACTCCCGCGATCCAGTTCTTAAAAGAATTCTTCATACAGTCAAAATACTGGATGTTATTCCACACCTGGAAGAAAATATCATTCATACATTCCTCCTGATACTGCGGCAAAGCATAAAGATGCTTTCTCACAACCGACTTCACAAGCCCCCCATACCGCTCAATAATATAGGCGAGAGCCGACTCATTATGCTGCTTTAGCTCCCTGATATAATTTTCCTCATTAATTTTCATAATCTGCGTCCTTCTCAAAATTGTAAGCTTACAAAATATCGTTACACCTATTATTACGTACAAACAAGGGGGAAGTCTATCAGAAAGTTGGAATTTTTTTCGGAGGGGGGACGCTGTGCGGAATTGGAATATGCCTCTCCTGGATGCGGAATCAGGATATAAGTGCCGCTAATCAAAATCGGAGCCGCCATGATGAACACCGCGGACACTTGCGGGAATTCTGATGAATTCCCACTTCGGGTCTGCTTGTTTTCAGGCCTTGTGGGCCTGAAAACAGTTCACATGGCGGCTCCGATTTTGATGAAGCGGCACTAATATCCTGAAAGACGCATCCAGGAGAGGCATATTCCAATTCCGCACAGCTGGGTTCATCCTCCGTAAGGAAAAAACCTTTCTGATGCCCGGGACTTCGACGGGGGCGGCGGATTGAGTTGAATTGACGGAACATTGTATGCCCCAGTAAGTGATAGTTTGAAGTTTTTCACCACTTGTAATAATCTTGCTTTTTAACCCAATCGGGTCATATAACTTCCCTATCCGCCAATTCCCATCCGCCTCCCCCGTCCAGGCTCCCCAAAAGAGTTTTTTCTTCCTGCCGGATGCGCCCAGCCTGCCTGGGCCAGGGAGATGGCTGCCTCCGCGGCAAACCGGGATGGTTTTCGGAAGCATCGAGCGCACGGTCTAGAAGTTCTTGCGCAAAATGAGCCGTCCACGAGGGATGAAAAGTGATTTTCCAAATCACTTTTCAGTACAACCTGAGGCCAGAAAGCATCAGGCTTTCTGGCTGAATGTTGTACGTGCCCTCGTGGACGGCTCATTTTGTGCTAGAACTTCTCCGTAAGCGGCCTGCTTCCGAAAACCATCCCGGTTTGCCGCGGAGGCAGCCATCTCCCTGGTCCAGGCAGGCGCCCCCACCAGCAATAAACCTCTACCCCGCCGCCCTCTCGAATTGGGAATTGTAGAGTTCTGCATAGAACCCGCCTTTGCGGATCAGTTCTTCGTGGTTCCCCTGTTCTACGATGTCTCCATCTTTCATAACAAGGATGATATCGGCATCCCTGATTGTTGACAGCCTGTGGGCTATGATAAAGCTGGTTCTGCCCTTCATCAGGGTGTCCATGGCCTTCTGAATCTGGATCTCTGTTCTTGTGTCTACAGAGCTGGTTGCTTCGTCCAGGATCAGGATCTTTGGATCTGCCAGGATGGCTCTTGCGATGGTTAGGAGCTGTTTCTGGCCCTGGGATACGTTGCTGGCTTCCTCATTCAGTTCCATATCATAACCGCCCGGAAGTGTCTGGACAAAACGGTGCACTCTCGCTGCCTTTGCCGCTTCGATCACTTCTTCGTCTGTTGCATCCAGTTTTCCGTAACGGATGTTATCCCGGATGCTTCCGTGGAACAGCCACGTGTCCTGAAGCACCATGCCGAACATCTGGCGCAGTTCGCTCCGGTTGAAGTCTTTGATATTATGTCCATCAATCAAAATGGCTCCGCTGCTGACATCATAAAAACGCATTAATAGTTTGATCATCGTGGTCTTACCCGCTCCGGTGGGCCCTACGATCGCTATCTTCTGGCCTTCTTTTACCCTGGCAGAGAAATCATTGATAATAATTTTGTTCTCATTGTAGCCAAACCGTACATGGTCGAACTCGACATTGCCCTGCAGACCTTCCACGGATACCGGATTCTGCACAGTCTGGTCTTCTTCCTCTTCCTCCAGGAATTCAAACACACGCTCGGATGCCGCTGCTGTGGACTGCAGCAGATTGGCTACCTGCGCTACCTGCTGGATCGGCTGCGTAAAGTTTCTTACATACTGCGTAAAGGACTGGATATCTCCAACCTCGATTGTACGCTTTGCCGCCAGATAACCTCCCAGAATAACAACTACCACATACCCCAGGTTCCCGACAAACTGCATGATCGGCATCATCATACCGGATATGAACTGGGACTTCCATGCAGAGTCGTATAGTTTATTGTTGGTTTCTTCGAATTCTTCTATTACATCTTTTTCTTTATTAAATACCTTTACGATGTTATGGCCGCCATATACTTCCTCCACCTGTCCGTTGACTTCACCGAGGTATTTCTGCTGTCCGCGGAAGTACTTCTGGGAACGTTTCATGATCACGGAAATGAAACCGATGGAAAGCGGAAGTATTAAAAGCGCCACTACTGTCATCAGAGGACTGATCGAGAGCATCATGACCAGCACACCGATGATTGTCGTAACTGAAGTAATCATCTGGGTCATACTCTGATTCAGGCTCTGTCCCAGCGTATCTATATCATTGGTCACTCTGGACAGCACTTCACCATATGTCTTTGTATCAAAATAATTCATCGGCATTCTGTTGATTTTTTCTGATATCTCTCTCCTCAGACGGTATGTCATTTTCTGGGAAATGCCGGTCATCAGAAAGCCCTGAACAAACGAACACAAGGCGCTCACCAGATACAGGCTCAGCGTAAAGATCAGGATCTGACCGATTTTCCCAAAATCCATGCCGTCTCCGCCGGACACTTTGCTGACCAGGCCGTTGAATATCTCCGTAGTTGCCTTACCAAGGACCTTCGGGCCAATGATGTTAAAAATCGTACCGCCGATCGCAAATACGATTACGAAAAACAGCTGTATTTTATATTTGCTCATATATTTGAGCAGTTTTTTTACGGTTGCTTTGAGATTCTTTGGCTTCTCACCCGGAACCATACCCTTCATAGGGCCCCGTCTGCCCATAGGCCTTCTGCCGCCTTCTCTACTCATGGCTGTTTTCCTCCCTTCCTTTCGTGTCTGACTCTGCTGTCTCCATCCCCGCCTTCAGTTCTTCCTCCGACAGCTGGGATGCCGCAATCTGCTGATATACTTCACAATTCTTCAGCAGCTCCCGGTGTGTACCCTTCCCTGCCACCATACCATCGTCCAGAACAATAATCTGTTCCGCATGCAGGATCGTACTGATACGCTGCGCAACAATCAGTACCGTGCTGTCTGCCGTATTTTCCTTCAGCGCTCTTCTAAGCGTAACATCTGTCTTATAATCCAGCGCAGAAAAACTGTCGTCGAAAATATAGAGATCCGGATGTTTTGCGATCGCTCTGGCTATGGAGAGGCGTTGTTTCTGTCCGCCCGATACATTCGTTCCTCCCTGGGAAATCGGGCTCTCATATTTTTGGGATTTTTCTTCAATGAATCCGGCAGCCTGTGCGACTGCTGCTGCCTCTTCCATCTCCTCATCGCTGCCCTCCGGGTTCCCATACATAATATTAGAAGCAATGTCGCCGGAGAACAGCACCCCTTTCTGCGGCACATATCCCAGCTTATCCCGCAGGTCATGCTGGGTTATATCGCGGATATCTATGCCGTCCAGGGTAATACTGCCTTCCGTCACATCATAAAACCTTGGAATCAGATTCACCAGCGTGGACTTGCCGCTTCCCGTGCTTCCGATGATCGCAGTTGTCTCACCCGGCTTCGCTGTGAAATCAATATCGTGGAGCACGTCTTCGCTTGCCCCCGGATATCGGAACGATACATGGTCGAACTTCAGAACGCCCTGCATTTTTTCCGGCAGCTTTACTGCTTCCTTCGGATCATGTATTATGGTTTTGCTTGTAAGCACTTCATCTACACGGTCCGCAGAAACGGCCGCCCTTGGCAGCATAATGGAAATCATGCATAGCATCAGGAAGCTGGCAATGATCTGCATTGTATATTGAATAAAGGCCATCATATCCCCGACCTGCATCTGTCCGCTGTCAACGCCGTGGGCGCCGCTCCAGATAATCAGAACGGAAATGCCGTTCATAATCAGCATCATAACCGGCATCATGAATGTCATGGCACGGTTTACAAAAAGGGTCGTTCTCGTCAGATCCCTGTTTGCCTTGTCAAAACGCGCTTCCTCGTGCTTTTCCGTCGAAAATGCACGGATAACGGATAACCCTGTCAGAATCTCCCTTGTAACCAGGTTCAGCTTATCTACCAGGGTCTGCAGAATCTTAAACTTCGGCATAGCCACGGTAAATAGAACCAGAACTACCAGGCCGATCAGGATCACTGCCAGTGCAATGATCCATGACATGGATACATTGGTATGGAATACTTTGTAAATGCCTCCCACGGCCATAATCGGTGCATATAATACCAGCCGCAGCAGCATAACCAGCAGCATCTGGATCTGCTGGATATCGTTTGTGCTCCGCGTGATCAGAGACGCAGTTGAGAAGTGGTCGAATTCATTGTTCGAAAAGCCGACAACCTTCCGGAATACTTTTCCTCGGAGATCACGTCCTGCAGTTGCACCCACGCGGGAAGCCATAAATCCTACCAGAATGCTGGCTGCCATCCCCAAAAATGCAAGTCCTACCATCTTCGCCCCCGTAGACAACAGGTAACTGTTCTGCAGTTGATCTGTGTCCACGTTCAGCCGTGTGTATGCATCCTTAATGTACACTTTGGCAGCCTGGTCTATCATAGTCGACGGCATGTCGGAAAATTTGTCCTCTATCTGCTTCGTCACCTCAGAACGCTGCTCCTCAGGAATCATACCAAACAGTTCAAATACATCGGCTTCATCTATCTTTTTCAGCTGAGCGTCAATCTGTTCCTTTGCCTGCTTCTGCGCCTGCTCCTCAATCATAGCCTTCATTTTGTCTTTCATGGAGACTTCCATCTGGTCAGTCATATCGCTTCCGGATTCAAAGCCGGACACCAGCATCATCGGACTGCCAAGAATTGAGGACAGTTTTTCCACCTGCGCTTCATCCTCTGCGGCCTTACTCTTCAGGACATACACAGAACCGTCATAGTCATACCCTGTGTCCTTCTCCTTCAACTGATAAGCTTCTTTCACTGTATCCGCATCTTTGCTGCTTACAAAAAGCAGAAGCTTCTCCATATCATCCGCCGTAACTGCTCTCGGTATCGATTCGTCAATACCGCCCTGCTGAATCCCGACATTCACAATGTCCGAAGTATATCCGGGCAGCGACAGGTCGCAGTACGCCTGTATGATGAGGACTGCCAGAATCGCTATAACGGCTTTCCAGTACATCCCCATATACTTAAATAGTTTCTTCATAATATCTCCCTTTCTGCATATACTATCATGTCTGTCATTTTAAACCGGAGAGTTCTTTTTCCTCTTTTAAATTCTCCTGCATCTGAAGCAGAAGTCTTCTAAACAGCAGCTTCTCCTCCTGGCTCATGCCTTTGAACATGAGTTCATCCATCTGCTTCGCCACTTTTTTGGTATGCTCCAGGCACGCCTTCCCCTTATCAGTGGTACTCAGACGCATAATCCTCTGGTCTTTATCATCCGGCTTACGCCTGATGTATCCCAGACGTTCCATCTTCCCGATTGCCGCAGTAATAGACGGCGGAGTCACATTCATCTTCGAGGCAAGTTCCCGCTGGGACATCTCTCCAAAATGTTCCAGCATAAAGAGAATCCCCGCCTGCCCAATCTTTAAATCATACTCATCAAATAACAGCCTGGCCCGATTCATGCTCATATGCATGATCTGGCTCATAATCCCAACTGTGGGAACATGGTTGGCATCACAATTCATATAAATCTCCTTTCCCGGAATCCCTATCCCAAATCCGAAAATTAGTTAGACGTTTAACGATTATATTAGTAGTATTATATAGAAATGTCAATATATGGTTCAATATTTCACAGTTTTTTAACAATTATGCATCACAATTAATTAGTTATGTGAATTAATATAATAACAAGGCACAGGTTATCAAGAAACCGTCTTCCTGTTTCGCATGCATTGCGTTCACACATAGAGTTTCTGAGAGTGCTCAGATAAAGGGCGGGGGTGAAAATTCATTGCTGTAAGCAATTTTCACCCCCGCCCAAGTATTTCTTCACAAAACAGCAGCCCGCGAAATCGGAAGACTGCTTCCCGTCAGGTTCCTGTCACAGGTTTCTGTCCGGCATCCTCTGTACTTTCCCGGCCCGCCTCCCCAATAGTATCCCCGCCATCCCAACAGGAAATACAATGGCAAAAAGCAGGCCCGCCTTCAGCCCCCATCTCGGGAATTGTTCCGCCACTACGCCCGTTAGTCCCGGCCCCGCCATGCATCCGGCATCTCCAGCCAGTGCAAAAAACGCAAACATTGCCGTTCCTCCCCGGGTACATTCTCTTGCCGCAATACTAAACGTACCCGGCCACATAATTCCCACTGAGAGCCCGCACATCGCACAGCCCAGCAGGCTCAGAACCGGAACCGGCATAAAGACCGCGAACAGGTAGCTTATGATACACAAAATACTGCTGCCCAGTATAAACTTCTCCAGAGGGATTTTGTCCCCGCATTTTCCGTAGAATACCCGGGATGCCCCCATCAATGCCGCAAACGCGCAGGGTCCCATCAGGTCTCCCATCGTTTTCGATACCTGCAGGCTGCTTTCCGCAAAGTAGGAAGCCCATTGGGACATGGCCTGCTCGGATGCACCGGCGCAGAGCATCATCAGAACAAAAATCCAGAACATTTTCATGGAAAAAAGCTTTCTTACCGGCAGCCTCTCATCTTCCTCAACCAGGGTACGGATCGGAACTTTTGTAAAAACAAAAATATTGACAAACGGAACCACGGCCCAGATAACCGGCAGGTAATTCCAGTGTTCCATCCCGAATACTTTAAAGCCCAGCGTGGACAGTATCACCACGCCCACCTGCCCGAAGCAGTAAAAAGAATGAAGTAGGCTCATCGCCTTTTCCTTCTCCCCCGAAGGTGCAGCCTCCACAATCGGACTGATCAGGACTTCGATCAGTCCGCCGCCGATCCCGTTCAGCACAATAGCTGCCAGCAGGCCCAGATAGGGATCCGGCATCACGAACGGGAACAGGCCCATTCCCACAAGCCCTGCGGATGCCATGATGTGAGCGGCCACAATACTGATTCTGTAGCCAATACGGTCCACATATTTTGCGGCCAGCAGGTCAACCACAAGCTGTACGCCGAAGTTCAGTGTAATCAGGAAACCGATTCTTTCCACAGATATATCGAACTGGTTTTGAAAGGTCAAAAACAGCAGCGGCCCCAGATTATTAACGATTGCCTGGGTAATGTACCCTGTATAGCAGGCATAAATTGTTTTTTTATAACTTTTCATCATCTCCATATGTTCAGAACAGGGGGCGCGCAGGTTACTATGCACGGCTCCTGTTATCGTTCCTTTCTATTCTGCTATTGCTTTTTTCTTCCACCGTCCGGCGCGGTAGCAGAGAACTGTAATACACGCTCCCAGTATCCATGAGATCAGCAGGGAGATAAAAATACATGCACTGTTTCCGTTAGGCATGGAATCGGATCTGGTCAGCCACGCGATACCATAGGCCAGCGGAACGCGGATTACAACTGTGGTCACCATAGAAATCCACATCGGCGTCACGGTATCGCCTGCCCCTCTCATTACACCCGACAGACACTGGGTCACCTCCATGGCGATATAGCCCACAGCCAGTATCTTCATCATGGAAAAGCTTAATTCCACCAGTTCCGGTGTGGAGGTAAATATGGACATCAGATATCTGCCGAACAGCAGGATCAGGATGGTGATCGCCGTAGACGTTCCGACTGCTATGGCAGTCCCCTGCTTAGCCCCCTGCACAACCCGGTCCATCCGGCGCGCGCCCACATTCTGGCCGGAATAAGTGGTCATCGCAGTTCCAAAAGAAAACGCCGGCATGACTGCAAACCCATCCACACGCATCACTATCACATTGGCAGCGATAAACATTTCACCAAAGCTGTTTGTCAGAGATTGTACAATAATCATGGACAGCGAAAAAATCGCCTGGGTTAACCCGGAAGGCAGCCCCAAACGTATCAGGCCCCACATATACTTCTTCTCCGGCACAAGGTATTCTTTCTTCATATCAAATACCTCTTTCATTCTGAGCAGCTTCCGCAGAGACAACAGCGCCGATACCATCTGCGCAATCACAGTAGCCAGGGCAACTCCGGCAACTCCCATGTTAAAATACGCAACAAATATGTAATCCAAAACAATATTCAGTACGGTAGCTACAAGCAGATAAACAAGGGCCGAAATGGAATCCCCCAAACCTCTGAGAATCCCGCCCAGAATATTATAAAATGCACACCCGATAATCCCCATAAACAGAATCATAAGGTACGAATTGCACCATCCGATAATCGTATCCGGCGTATTCAAAAGCCTCAAAAGCGGCATCGTGACGATCGGTGTGACCACCATAACCAGGATCGTTGTTATCACGGTCAGGGTAATACAACAGCCAATCGTTTTGGATAACTCCAATCTCTGCCTGGCCCCAAAATACTGGGACACCATGATTCCCACTCCGACCGAAATTCCCACAAACAGGACCAGCAGCAGATTGAGAATCGGCCCCGCGCTCCCGACTGCTGCAAGGGCATTATCCCCCACAAATCTTCCCACGATAATGCTGTCCACCGTATTGTACAGCTGCTGTGCAATATTTCCCATCAGCATAGGAATCGTAAATGCAACAATCCGTTTCCACGGGCTCCCCTCCGTCATATCTACCGGGGCGAATAATTTCTTCATACCTGTTAACATAAGGTAACCTTCTCTCTTTATCCTTCTAATTTCTATAGAACCGAAATACTTATAGTATAAAGGATTTCTCATACTATTTCCAGCTAAATGCAGCAAAAGATATTTCATTTTTTCAGCCATTTTTTCATCTGCTATTTCTGCCGCCTTAATATCTAATATGATTCAGAAAATCCTGCCCCTATATCGTGTTGAAAAAAGGCTGCAATGTGTTCAAAATCACTTCATTTTGAACACATTGCAGCCATCTTTGACCACATATTTTTCATTAAGACTGCGGTTCTCCGCCGTATAGAATCCGCAGGTTTTATTCCTTTTCCATTTTCTTATAATATTTTTCTTTATTGAGCACGCCTTCTTTTACGTTAATAATCAGATTCGTTGCTGCATCTCCGATGACATTCAGCGTGATTACCGCCATACCCGGAAGGTAATTCATTGCAAGTACAAGGGAATATCCAATCATGCATAAGTCACTGTTCAGGCCCAGCCCGGTCATAACTACATATACCATGGTAGTGCCGGCCACTGGAATTGCTGGTGTTCCCATTGCCGTACAGATCGAAAGGAAGGCCGCTACGACCAGGGTGGAAGGTTTGATATCGATGCCTGCCGCAGACGCGATAAATGTAACGGCGATCATGTGCATTGCGGTGGTACCGTTCATATTCACTGTCATACCTGTCGGCAGGACAAAACTGCTGATCTCTTCCGTACATCCAAGCTCATCCACACAGGTTCTCGTATTCAGCGGTAAGGTAGCTGCTGATGAATTCGTAGCCGCTGCAAACAAGCCAACCTTAAATGTTTTCTTCATGAACGGAATCGGATTCATCCGTGTTGTCAGCATGATTCCAATCGGATAAATCGTAACTACCAGTGCCAGACTGACTACGATTGTCGTCACGATCCACACCAGCGTGGGACCGATATATTCAATCCCATATACTGCAAGGGTTCTTGTAATCATGCAGAAAATCGCTATGGGGCCGGCCTCATCAATCAAGAAGTCCAGAAACCTCTGTACAATCTCGTTTAAGTTCTCAAGAACCTTTTTCAATGGCTCTGCCTTTTTCCCCATTGCCGTCATGCACAGGCCCATGATAATGGCAACAACTACTACAGACAGGATGGAACTGTTAGATGAAAATACGGAAAAGATATTTGACGGCACGGCATTTACAATTGTGACCAGGGGATTATATCCTTCCATGGTGACTGCCTCTGTCACCATCTCTCCCGGAAGCTTTACATCAAACCAGCCCATACTTTTCACGAAATAGGCCGCTGCCCCTGCGAGGGCTGCCGCCGCCGCATAGAAACAGATATATGTAATAAATGTCTTTCCGGCAATCTTGCCAAGGCGCTCCGGATCTGCCAGACTGCAGAGCGCCAGACTCAGAGAGGTGATGACCAGCGGAACGATCGACATCTGAAGTCCCCGCATAAATACCTGCCCGATAATATAGAACAGCCCGATTCCTTCGATTCCTTCTGTCGCCGTGATATCCTGAAAGAAAATGGCATGAATCGTATTCCAGACATCACTGTTTCCATTTCCAAGCAGAAATTCTCTCAGCAGCAGACACAAAAAACCGGCGCAGAATCCGAACAGTACTGCAAACATCATCCGCCTGATGATCGACATTTTTTTCCTTCTCTTACCCATAAAATCCACCAACCTCTTTCTTCTTTGCTTTTGCTTTGCATCGCTTCTCTATTTTTGGTTTTCCAAGAACGTCTCCGGCTTTCCTACCCAACCTATATCCCCCGTTGCCAAGAAGAAAGAAATGCCGGTTTTCAGGGCCTTACTCATACTTCTAAGGTTACACGCCCCTGTCTTTGATCTACTTTTATTTTACATTTTATGGTGATTAATGTCAACATTATTTCTGTGTTTCAAATATTTTTAGTTGTTTTTCACAACTTTTTTATCTTGTTTTTATGCACATTTTTGTTTTCAAAGCAATATATTCTGTGTTTCAAATATTTATACTGTTTATCTAGCCCAAAACAAAGAAAGCCGCCCAAAATGGCAGCTTTTCTAATGGAGTTTGTTTCACAGTATAGCCGAAAACTCAGGTGTTCAGTTTTAGTTTATAGGTGTAGTGTTGTTTAATATATAAGCTCTATCCCGTTCTCCCTGCAGTAATGTATCCAGATATCGCTGGGCTGTCTGTCTGTGATAATATAGTTTACACTCTTCAGATCAATCAGGCATACGAATGCCGTCTGGTCAAACTTGGTATGATCTGCAAGGAGGGCCACCTCATCCGCCTGCTCAAGCATAATCTTCTTAATCTCCGCCTCGCTTTCATTGGAGTCCTGGACACCCTTCTCAATATCCACGCTTTTGCAGCTGATCAGGGCCACGCTGACATGGTATTTGGACATGTTGCTCTTCGCGAGCTGTCCCTGGAGCGACAGCGATTTTTTATTAAATTCGCCTCCCACGGATATGACATTTACCGCGGACTGCTGAAATTCACGGAATACTTCCGTGGAGTTGGTCACAATTGTGACATCCGGATTATCCTGCATCAGCTTCAGCGCCTCCATAACGGTTGTGCTGGAGTCCGCTATAATGGTATGCTTCCCCTCAAGCAGCTCTGCCGTCTTGCGGGCGATATTCTGTTTTTCTTTCAGATTTTTAGACATTCTCTTATAAAAATGAATGCCTTCCTTCTGTACATCCGCATTCCAGATTGCTCCGCCATGGATCCTGGTTACAACGCCCTCGGCTTCCAGCTTATCCAGATCCCGGCGGATTGTCTCTTCCGTCACGGAGCACTGACTGCTCAGCTCCGCAACAGATACTTTCTTCATATTCTGAATACATTGCCTGATGACCATCAGTCTCTCTCTGCTCGACATGCTTTCCTTCCTCTTCTCATTACTATTTTCAGTGCCTGTTTTCTTTAATAATATACCCGCCACTAGAGTTTTAGCAAGAGTTTTTTCCTTTGAAGGCATTTTTTCCGTTACTATTCACAGTCGATTAGGGCATGACAAATAGAGCGGGTGTCATTTCCGCTTGATTTTTCATATTTGAATCGACTTTCAAAGAGGAGGTGATGAGGAAAAAACTTCTTCAACTGTATAGGGATTTCCGGTACACAAACGTTTTAGAGCGTCGATCTCATTGATGTGATTTCGGCGGCAGGTTTCTATGTATGTTCTGATGAGTGCATGATTGTCCGCTGCGGCTTCAGATTCAAATTGGCCAGATATTTTCATATGGGATTTCACACCACGAAGTCCACGTTCGCTGAGGTTGTTTGTGGTAGGCAAGCTGAAGTCCTCTACCCATAGAAAGTATGGTCTGCGATAAGTGGCAATTCTGTTCAAAAGGGTTCTTTCCCATGCCGCACCATAATTGTTGGGATCAGCCTCATTTTCAGACCAGCCGTTTGCAAGATATTCATCCACTTTCTTGTAAAATTGTGAGATGTAGGACTCATCAAAAGAAGACTCGTTCCGGGCAATCGCGTCATTGCGTTCCTTGATGGTTGAGCTGATAAGCTCCTTTAAATCGTCAGACCATTTATGACAGGTATTATCAGAGTTTTTTTGGCAGTCTCTTTGAAGATGCTGGTTACATTCGATGTTTTCGAAGCTGTATTTCTTGTTGTAGTTTACGGTATTGTGGTCGTGCATTGTTTTTGTGGCAGAAGTCAGGAGATTTAAAACGTTGTCATCATCAAGGCTCTCCATATCCTTATGGGCATGAGCGGTGTAATAAGCAATGGTTTCATCGCCATAAAAACGAAAGCAGGCTCTTTCTGTGAGGATCATGATTACCGTATCATCCCAGTAGATTATCTTGCGCGTGATGAGCAAAAGCTTAAGATCCTCTCGAAATTGAAGCAGTCCCTTTGCGGCACGCACCTGCAGCTTCGCAACATATCCCTCACATGGGGTTAATTCTCCGCCTGTGATACCATCGAGAAACATAGAGACCTTATTCATGGACGCATTGACAGTATTAGTGAGGGATAAAGCGAGTGCCTGTAATTCACTGCCATACTGAGCCTTTTCCTTGAGCGTCGGTGGTATTTGAGAGCGAAATACGGTTCCGCAATTATTACATTCGTAGTAAAAGAATTCATGCCTTATCTTTACTACTTTGATGCGTATATCGTATTCGTATTTGACCTCGGATTCGCCGGTAGGCGTGCAGTCAGAGAGACCACACTTTGGGCAACACTCATCATCCTGCAATGGATGTTCGATCGTTTCGGTCACCTCGGATTCATCCGGCTCTTTCAGAGATGATTTTTCGTGTCCAACCTGTCCGCCTTTAGGCTTGCCCGAACTACGTCGGGAGTTTGGTATGAGTTTGTTTTTATTTATCGGTGTTTGTGATGTCGGAGTACCGGTATTGCTGCCATCATGATTAAGAAGAGCCTCCGCATGGGCAAGCCTGTTTTGAAGTTCCTTGATAACAGCGTCCTTCTCGGACAAGGATTCTTGATATCGTTTTTTATCGGAATCCTTTGATTTTTGGAGACTCTTAACAGACCTGCGGAGACTGGCAATCTCCTCCTGGTAGCCGAGAATACGATCTTTTAGTTTTGCTATTTCTGCGGTTGCCTTTGCAAAGTCGCAACGCAGATCACCGGTAAACTTTATCATAGATTGTCAGGCACCTTTGTAAGAATAGCAGATATAGAACTGCATATTTTCTCGAAGGATCGAATAGTGGCTCTCAAAGCTTTTATCTCGGATTGGAGAGCAGATATCTCGTCATTTTTATCTGCCAAACTCTTTTCAAGAGATTTGATCCTTGAAGATGAACTGTCAGTAGCAGTATTAGTGGTTTTATTATCTGAAGATGAAGTTCTTCCGCGACGCCCGGAAGAGGGAATTAATTCCCCGGTTTCTGGATCAAGTGTACCAAGATATTTTCTCTTAGGTCTTGATTGCTTTGTGACGGGATCATAGTGAGGGGTAGACTCATAAACTCGGGTCTTGCCGGTTTTCTTATCATAATGACGAACGATAGTAGACATGGTGAATCTCCTTTCAACGAATAATGGCTATATATATTATATTATAACCACTACTAATTGTCAAGGGATAGTGGCTATAAATATATACAAATATGACCACTATGTTTGTGCATTATGGCAAAGAAAAAGAAGCTCTGTTACGAGCTTCCTAAAGAATGAACGCTAAATCGACTGTGAATAGTAAC
>NZ_CYZU01000013.1:104877-110067 GCF_001404335.1 Faecalicatena contorta | reverse complement strand
GCGACGACCTTTGCGCATCTGGATGCGACCACGGTGCTCAGCCGTGCGATCACGGAGCTGGGGATTTACCCGGCGGTAGACCCGCTGGAGTCCACGTCCCGGATCATGGACCCGCTAATCCTGGGGGAGGAGCATTACCAGACCGCCCGTGGAGTGCAGGAGGTGCTGCAGAAATATAAGGACCTGCAGGACATCATCGCGATCCTGGGGATGGAGGAGCTGTCGGAGGAAGATAAGCTGACGGTAGCCCGCGCAAGGAAGCTGCAGCGGTTCCTGTCCCAGCCGTTCTATGTGGCGGAGCAGTTTACGGGGATGGCCGGGAAGTACGTGCCGCTGAAAGAAACCATCCGGGGCTTTAAAGAGATCCTGGAAGGCAGGCACGATGAGATTCCGGAATCCATGTTCCTGTTTGCAGGAGGGATTGACGACGTAACGGAGAAGTACGCCCAGGGGCAGACCGCATAAGGGAGGCCCGGAAGCGGACCGTGTGCAGAAGGAGGCTTAGGGCGGATGGCAGCAAAAAGTTTTTTATTAAAGATTGTAACCCCGCAGCAGTTATTCTATTCCGGGGAAGTGGAGATGGTCGTGGTAGAGCAAGCCTCGGGGCAGGAGGGCTACATGGCAGGGCACAGCCCGGCCCTGAAGCGCCTGGAAAAGGGCGAGGTAAAGATCCGGGAGGCAGAGGGGAAAGAGCCCCGCATCGTGCAGATCCCGGGGGGCCATATCCACGTGGGAAAGACCATGGCAGTCTATACCAGATATGCCGGCTGGAAGGCGGGGGAATAAAAGCAGAGTTCATGCCTGTGAAATAAAAAAGAGGCGCGCAGATATTATACAGTATGTATCCTGCGCGCCATTTTAGAAGCAAAAAGCAGGGGAACCGCAACCATTTAGACAGGTCTGCCTGAACGGCTGCGGAAAATTCGTAGGAAACCGATGAGGTGATGGGATGTTCATTGTTTTGTTTGTACTGTGGATTATATTAAACGGCAGGATTACATTGGAAATTGCAATATTTGGCGCGGTGATCTGCGGCGCCTTATATTTGTTCTTATATAAATTTATGGAGTACTCCCCGAAGCGGGAGCTGGTGATTGTAAGGTGCACCGGGAAGATCTTAAAGTATGTGGTGTTCCTGGTGGTGGAAGTGATCAAGGCGGCCCTGGCGGTGTCGAAGCTGGTCCTGGAGTTTGACCGGGAGCCGGAGCCGGTGCTTGTCCGTTTTAAAACCGGGATCCGGACCCAGACGGGGCAGACGGTGCTGGCCAATTCCATCACCCTGACCCCGGGGACGATCACCGCAGACCTGGAGGAGGGGAACTACATCGTGCACAGCCTGGACCGGGAATACGCGGTGGGGATCCACGAATCGGGCTTTGTGGAAAAGCTTGTGGAGCTGGAGGCTGCGGCAGAGGGAGGAGGAAAAGGTGATGTTTCATGACATCCCCGTATTGGGGGCATTGAGTGAGAAGTTTTTAATCGTGGTGCTGGCAGTGCTCTGCGTGATGTTCCTCCTGTGCCTGCTGCGCCTGGTGCTGGGGCCGTCGGTGGCAGACCGCCTGCTGGCGGTGAACATGCTGGGCGGGATCGTGACTGCGGCCATCGCGCTGCTGGGCCTGCTGCTGGAGGAATCCTACCTGCTGGACATCAGCCTGATTTACGGCCTGATCAGTTTCCTGGGGGTGGTGATCCTGTCGCAGATCTATATCGGGGCCTGCCGTGCACGCAATGAGAAACGAAAAAAGAGGGAGGAGGGAGCGCTGGATGATGGTTCTTGAATGGATCCGCTTTCTGGCAGGCGCCGTATGCATGGCAGCGGGGCTTGTCTTTTATATCATACAGTTTATCGGTGTTTTCCGGTTCAAATATGTGCTGAACCGGATGCACGCAGCGGCCATCGGGGATACCCTGGGCTGCGGGCTGATGCTGCTGGGTGCGGTGGTTTTCAATGGGTTCACCTTCCCGAGTGTTAAGATCCTGTTTCTGATCGTATTCCTCTGGATGACCTCCCCGGTTGCGGCCCATATGGTGGTGAAGCTGGAAGTGCTGTCCCGGGAAAAGATGGAGGACTGCTGTCCGGTGGAAGCAGCGGAAGAGTTGGAGGAGTGCTGCCCGTCAGAAGCAGGGGAAGCTGTGGAAGAGGGCTGCCTGTCAGAAACGGCGGGAGATAAGAAAACGTGCTGCCCGCCAGAACAGGTAGAAGAGATAAAGGAGGGGGAAGCATGACAGTCATTACCTGGATCTTATTGGTGTTTCTGGTGCTGTGCGCGGCAGCGGTCAGCTTCCATAAGAACCTGTTGAATTCCATCCTGATTTTTATGGCCTACAGCCTGATCATGTCGATCCTTTGGATGATCATGGAGTCGCCGGACCTGGCGATTACGGAGGCGGCGGTAGGCGCGGGAGTGACGTCCCTTTTATTTTTTGTAACTTTGAAGAAGATCAAAGGGATCTCGGCTGAGAAGGATGACGAAAAGGAGAAGGAAGAATGAGCAGAAAACGTCCGCAGGAGGAGTACAGCGAAAGCCTGGCCGGCCGGTTCAAGCGGTGGCTGGACGGGGAAAAGGACCCCTTTGTGGGATCCCTGGAGATGAAGCCCCCGGCCCCGGTGCAGGAGCCAGAGGAGCCGTATGGTCCCTCCGACTATGAAGCGATCAGAAAAAAGAGCCGGGACTATCCCCGGAATAAAAGGCTGAAAGGGTATGGGCATGTGTACCGCACGGTGAGCGTGGTGGTGTGCCTGCTGCTGATAGGGATCCTGGTGTATGCGGTGTCCTTCCTCCCCTCCGTGGGGGCAGAGTCCAACCCAACCAATAATGAAGTGCCTGCGCGTTATATTACCCAGGGGCTGGAGGAGACGGGTTCCGTGAACCTGGTGACGGGGATGATCCTGACGTACCGTGCCTTTGATACCTTTGGGGAGACCACGGTGCTGTTTATCGCGACCTGCTGCGTCATGATCCTTTTGATGGTGGAGAATGAGGAGAAGCGCAGGAAACTGAAGCTGGATGACTACGGCCTGGAGCCTCTGGAGGACACGGTGCTGAAGAAGGTGGCAAAGGTGGTATGCCCGGTGATTTTTTTATTTGGGATCTATATCATCTTAAACGGGCACCTGTCACCGGGGGGCGGGTTCTCGGGGGGCGCGGTGATCGGCGCGGGGATGATCCTTTACGCGGCGTCTTTCGGGTTTCCCAGAACCCAGAGGTTCTTCAATGAAAAGATCTATGTCATCGTGAAGGTGACAGCCCTGCTGCTCTACGGCCTGATCGCCCTGCACTTTTTCTACACGGGGGCAAACGGGCTGGAACACCTTTTCCCGCTGGGAAAGCCGGGAGCTATTTTAAGCGGGGGGATCATCCTGCCCATCAATATCTGTGTGGGGACAGAGGTGGCATGTACAATCTATGCATTTTATGCATTGTTCCGGAGAGGGGGGCTGTAAGATGGGAAGCCATTTAACGGCAAATTTCATAGAGGTGGTGGCCGTCATTTTGTTTGGGATCGGGTTTACGGACCTGTTCCTGCATAAGAACCTGATCAAAAAGATCATCGGCCTGAACATTATGGACACGGCGGTGTACCTTTTCCTTGCGGTAAAGGGGTACATCAAGGGGCTCAAAGCGCCCATCATCGTGGACGGGGTGCAAAGTGTGGACGCCTACATCAACCCGGTGCCCAGCGGGCTTGTGCTGACGGGGATCGTGGTGTCGGTGTCGGTGACGGCGCTGCTGCTGGCGCTGACCATCTGCCTGTATCAGAGATACCACACGTTGGACCTGGATAAGATATCGCTCAAGATAAGGGAGAAGGAAGAATGAGTTTTGTACAGAATGTGCCCTGTTTTTCGATTTTAGCCGCCATGTTTGCCGCAATCATTACGTCCGCGCTGAAAGGGAAAGCGGCCCGGCGGCTCAGCCTGTGCATGACGGGGGCAGTGGGGGTGATGTCCGCCTTCCTGCTGGCGTTTTTGATGGGGACGGGGGAGAGCTATGTGTATGTGATGGGCCGCTTCCCGGCGCCCTGGGGGAACGAACTGCGTGCGGGCATGCTGGAGGCTGCCATGGCGCTGTTGTTCTGCGTGATTATGCTGCTGGCTTTGTGGGGCGGCATGGAAGAGGCGCGCAGGGACCTGGAAGCGGATAAGGCGAATTTTTACTATATCATGGCGGACCTGATGCTGGCGTCCAACCTGGCGCTGGTATACACCAATGACTTCTTTACCGCCTATGTGTTTGTGGAGATCAATACCATTGCGGCCTGCGGGCTGATCCTGGGGAAATTCAATGACCTGACCATTGCGGCGGGGGTGCGCTACATGATCATGAGCCTCATGGGCTCGGGGCTTTTGCTGCTTGGCATCAGCTTCTTCTACGATATGACCGGGCACCTGCTCCTGAGCAACATCAAGGAGAGCATCCTGCTGCTGTGGCAGACCGGGGAGTACCGGGTGCCGCTGATCGTGACCATCGGCCTGGTGAGCGTGGGGCTTGCCATTAAGAGCGCCCTGTGGCCCTTCCATGCGTGGCTGCCCAATGCCTATGGGAATGCCACGGCGTCCTCATCGGCCATGCTTTCCAGTATCGTATCCAAAGGATATATCTTCCTGCTGGTGAAGATCATCTACCGGGTGACGGGGGCGGAAGTGTTTGCGGGAAGCGGGATCATCAATGTGCTGTTTGTATTCGGGATCATCGGCATGGTGCTGGGATCCCTGGATGCGGTGCGGCAGAAGAACCTGCGGAGGATGGTTGCCTATTCCTCCGTGGCACAGATTGGTTATATTTTCATGGGCATCGGCCTGGGCTCAGCGGCGGGGACCGAGGCGGGGCTTTACCACATCTTCGCCCATGCGGCGGCAAAATCCCTGGTGTTTGTGGCGGCCTTCGGCCTGATCAAGGTGTCTGCGGGGAACGCGGATATCCAGGGGCTTCGGGGAGCCGGGTTCCGCAATAAAGCAGCGGGTGTGGGCTTTGTGGCCGGCTCGCTGTCCATGGTGGGCATCCCGGGGTTCGGCGGGTTTGTCAGCAAGCTGATGTTTGCGGAGGCATCCCTGGAAAGGCCGGCCTATGCGGTGGTGGTGCTGGCGGCGCTGGCGGTGAGCACGGTGCTCAATGCGATTTATTTTATGAGAGTGGTCCTGATCCTGTATACCCCGCTGACAGCGGAGAAAGCGGCGGGGATGAAAGA
>NZ_CYZU01000013.1:53689-104627 GCF_001404335.1 Faecalicatena contorta | reverse complement strand
GAAAAAGATGTCCTGGGCGGCGGTGGCAGCCCTGGCCCTGACCGTAGTGTCTGTGGCCCTGCTGCTGGTTTCCTATGGCCGGGGGAGCGGGGCCGGGCTTACGCTGCTGACCCTGACAGAGGGCCTGGACATCACCTTCCGGCTGGATGGCCTGGGCGCTTTTTTCCTGGGATTTATTGCATTCATCTGGCTGCTGGGGGGCATCTTTTCGGTGGAATACCTGCACCATGAACACCATAAGCGGCGGTTCTGGGGCTTTTACCTGCTGACATTGTGTGCGCTGCAGGGCTTAAGCCTTGCGGGGAACCTGGTGACGATCTATCTGTTTTTTGAAATGATGACCCTGGTGTCCATGCCCCTGGTTCTGCATACCCAAAGCCACGAGGCGGTGATGGCGGGGCTGAAGTATCTCTTTTACTCCATGTGCGGGGCCTACATGGCGCTGTTCGGGGTCTTTGTGTTTTACCACTTTGGGACCAGCATGGATTTTCTGCCCGGGGGCGTGATGGACCCGGCGGTGCTGGCCCAGAACGGGACCATCCTGCACCTGGGGCTGTTCTTCATGATCCTGGGATTCGGGGTGAAGGCCGGTATGTTCCCCATGCAGGCGTGGCTGCCCACGGCCCATCCGGTGGCTCCGGCCCCGGCTTCGGCCGTGCTCTCGGCCATCATTGTAAAGGGCGGGGTCCTGGAGGTGCTGCGCTCGGTGTATTACATTGCGGGGGCGGAGTTTCTGCGGGGGAGCTGGGTGCAGTATACCTGGCTGGTGCTGGCGCTCTTTACCATCTTCCTGGGCTCCATGCTGGCCTTTAAAGAGCCGGTGTTTAAGAAGCGGCTGGCCTACTCGTCCGTGAGCCAGGCTTCTTATATTATGCTGGGCATGGCCATCTTAAATCCCGTGGCCCTGACCGGGTCCCTCCTGCATGTGTTATTCCATGCATTTATTAAGACGGCCCTTTTCTTAAGCGCAGGGGCGGTCATTTACCAGACCGGATATACCAGGGTGGACCAGCTCCGGGGGATCGGGAAAGAGATGCCTGTGACGCTGTGGTGCTATACCTTTGTGTCCCTGGCCCTAATCGGGATCCCTCCGGCCAGCGGATTCATCAGTAAATGGTATCTGGCGGAAGGGCTTTTGGAGAGCGGGGTCAGGACCTTCTCCTGGCTGGGGCCGGTGGTGCTTTTGGTGAGCGCGCTGCTCACGGCGGGGTACCTGCTTCCGGTTACCATTGACGGGTTTCTGCCCGGCAAAGATTATAACTACCAGGAAGGGAAGAAACGGGAGCCTTCGCTTAAGATGGTGCTGCCCCTTTTCATCCTGGCCGCAGGGGCGCTGCTCATGGGCGTGTTTCCGGGCAGCCTGATTACATTTCTTGGAAACATAGCGGCAGCGGTCGTATAAGGAGGTGGGGACATGAACGAAACGTTTTTAATCATAGCCGTGGTTTTTCCGATCGTGACAGCGGTCTTTATTCCGCTCATTCCGTTTCGGAAACGCGCGCACATGGAAGTCTATATCGAAGCCGTGGTCCTGCTGACTTCGGCCCTTGTCCTCCTGCTTTTGTTTAACCGGCCGGGGGAACTGGTGCTGCTGCAGTTTTCAGAGAAGGTGTCCTTTGCTTTGAAAATCGACGGGATGAGCATGGTGTTTGCGGGTCTGGTCTCGGTCCTGTGGCCCATTGCCACCTTGTATTCCTTTGAGTATATGTCTACGGAAGAGCGGGAGCAGCCGTTCTTCATGTTTTATACCATGACCTATGGGGTGACCCTGGGCATTGCTTTTTCAGCCAACATCGTGAGCATGTATTTCTTCTACGAGATGCTGACCCTGGTGACCATCCCGCTGGTGCTCCATACCTTTACCCGGGAAGCGGTCCTTGCGACCAGGAAATATATTTATTTCTCCATCGGCGGGGCGGCCCTGGGCTTCATGGGGCTGGTCTTTTTGGTCCGCTGCGGGGGCCCCGGCGGGTTTACCCTGGGGGGGATCCTCCAGGGGCATACGGCAGGCCTTGGGATGGACCTGGTGCTGCTGCTCTATGTGGTGGCGTTTTTAGGCTTCAGCATCAAGGCGGCCATGTTCCCTTTTTATTCCTGGCTTCCGGATGCGGGCGTGGCGCCTACGCCGGTGACCGCGCTGCTGCATGCGGTGGCGGTGGTAAAGGCGGGGGCATTTGCCGTGATCCGGCTGACCTATTACTGTTTTGGCACGGAGCTTCTGCGGGGGACCTGGGCACAGAACGTGGTAATGGCCCTGGCCATGTTCACGGTGGTGTTCGGCTGCAGCATGGGCGTGAAGGAGACGCACATGAAGCGGCGGCTGGCCTTCTCTACGGTGAGCAACCTGTCCTACATCATCTTTGGGGCCACGATCATGACGCCGGCGGGCCTTTTAGGCGCGCTGTGCCATATGGTGTTCCATGCGGTCATGAAGATCAGCGCTTTTTTCTGCGCCGGATCCATCATGCACCAGACCCACAAGCACTATATCTATGAGATGGACGGCTTTGGGCGGAAAATGCCCTGGGTGTACGGGGCCTTTACGGTGTCGGCCATCGGGATGATGGGGGTGCCCGGGGGGTGCGGGTTCATCAGTAAATGGTACCTGGCAAAGGGGGCCTTAGAAAGCGGGAACCACCTGGCCTGGATCGGGGTGGGGTGCCTGCTGGTGTCGGCGCTTTTGACGGCCATCTATATGATGACCATCGTGGTAAGGGGCTTCTTCCCGGAGAAAGGGTTTGATGAGAAGGCCCTGGCGGGGGTGAAGGACCCCAGCTGGCAGATGGTCCTGCCCCTGCTGCTGTTTTCCCTTGCGATCATCGGGTTCGGGCTGTACAGCACGCCGCTTACGGATTTCCTGGCGAAGGTTGTGACGGGCGTGTATTAGAGTGGATAACCGGAAGGCTTTTGTGAAAAGGCCGGTGTGTTTTTGAAGACGGTAACCGGTGAATTTGAGGAAGCAGTAACCGGTGGATTACAGGAGGTTGAGAATGAGGTATTTTAGGAGGTGGCACGCATGAATGGAATCCAACTGGCAGTCCCGGTGTTTTATCCCATGGCCGGGGCGCTGCTGACCTATCTGATCGGGAGGAAATCCAAGGAGGGACGGAATTACTTTGCGGATTTCATCGTCATTACGGAATTCCTGCTGCTGCTCTATGGGGCATTGCGCCTGCAGGGGAGCGAGGGCATCCTGGAGGGGATCTGCGGGATGGGCCTGCATTTCAGTATGGACGGCTTCCGGGGGATCTACGCGGTGGTGGCCGGGTTCATGTGGATGATGACCATTGTATTTTCGCGGGAGTATTTCAGGCATTACCGGAACCGGAACCGGTATTACTTGTTCCAGCTGGTGACCCTGGGGGCTACCGTGGGAGTTTTCCTGTCCGCGGATTTATATACCACGTTTCTGTTTTTTGAGATCATGTCCTTTACGTCCTACGTGTGGGTTGCACAGGATGAGAGGAAGGAATCCTTAAGGGCCGCCCAGACTTACCTGGCAGTGGCGGTGATCGGGGGCATGGTGCTGCTGATGGGGCTGTTTCTGCTCTACACGTCCGTGGGCACGCTGGAGATCGGGGCGCTCTATGAGGCCTGCCAAAGTTATCCGGATAAAAGGCTGCTTTATATAGCCGGGGGCTGCCTGCTGTTCGGGTTCGGGGCGAAGGCGGGCGCCTTCCCGCTCCATATCTGGCTGCCCAAGGCCCATCCGGTAGCGCCGGCGCCGGCTTCCGCCCTGCTGTCCGGTATCCTGACTAAGGCGGGGGTATACGGGATCCTGGTGGTCAGCTGCTACATGTTCTACGGGGACGAAAAGTGGGGCAGCCTGATCCTGGCCCTGGGCGTGGTGACCATGTTTGGGGGCGCGGTGCTGGCAGTCTTTTCCGTGGATTTAAAGCGCACCCTGGCGTGCTCGTCCATGTCCCAGATCGGGTTTATCCTGGTGGGGACGGGGATGCAGTGCCTGCTGGGGGAGGAAAACGGGCTGGCAGTGCACGGGACCTTCCTGCACATGATGAACCACTCCCTGATCAAGCTGGTGTTATTCATGGCGGCGGGCGTAGTGTTTATGAACACGCACCAGCTGAACCTGAATGAGATCCGTGGGTTTGGGCGAAAGAAACCGTTCTTAAACCTGGCCTTTCTGATGGGGGCCTTAGGGATCGGGGGCATCCCGTTCTGGAACGGGTATATCAGCAAGACCCTGCTCCATGAGAGTATCATCGAGTATTCCAAGGCCCCGGTGTTTGTGTTTGTGGAATGGATGTTCCTGATCAGCGGGGGGCTGACGGTGGCGTATATGCTGAAGCTGTATGTGTCGGTGTTCTGGGAGAAGAATGCGGATCCGGCAAGGCAGGCGGAATTTGACGGCATGGGAAAGCACTACATCAATAAGCAGAGCATGGCGGCGATTGGCGTGAGCGCGGCAGTCCTGCCGGTGCTGGGGATGACGCCGGTGAAAACGATGGAAGCGCTGGCAGGTGCGGCCCAGGGCTTTATGCGGATGGAAGGGGAGGCACATATCCCCCACTTCTTCAGCATGGAGTGTTTAAAAGGGGGGCTGATCTCAATCGCCATCGGGGCCCTGGTGTATCTGCTGGTGATCCGGAGGGTGTTCCTGCGCAAGAAGGAAGGGGGCGCCAGCACCTATGTGGATGCGTGGCCGAAATGGCTGGACCTGGAGAACCTGGTGTACCGTCCGCTGATCCAGGGGGTGCTGCCGTTTATCGGGATCTTTGTGTGCCGGATCGGGGATTCGCTGGTAGACGGCCTGGTGGTGGCGCTTAGGAAGACGCTGTATAGGGATCGGAAGATTCCTTACCGTACGGGGTCGCTGCCGAAAGTGGACACGGCCATTGGGAAGCTGCTGGACCAAGGCGCGGCGTACTTAAAGAAGCAGGAGGAGAATGTGTCATACCGTAGGAAGCTGGGGATCCGTGCGCTGGAGAGGAAGGAAAGCCGGGATATGATCCGTTACAGCCTTTCATATGGGCTGCAGCTGGCGGGGATTGGGATGATCCTGATCCTGGTGTATCTGCTGCTGTAGGGCAGTGTGAAAAGTTATGGTGTTATAGGAGAGCAAACCGGGAGAACAGGCTGGAGAGTGTCTGTTTTCCCGGTTTGTTTCGTCAGGAGGGTATCTACATCCTTTGTTAAAAGGCCATTCCATATCTCGATACGTATTCCTTACAGTCACACAAGCGATGCTGCTTCCGCTGTTTGTGTGCAATATTCACTAGGCAATTATTGATATTTTATTTACATTAAAAGCAAGTGTAAATTGATGAGAAGCTGATGGTGGCAGGAGTACTTTTTTATAATAGTATACCTGATGCAGCAAGGCAGCCGGCAGGAATAAATGGGTGAAGGCCATTTATTATAAAGGGAAACAATGAAACAAGATTAGAGCGTCCTTGATAATTCATAGCGTCTATCTGACCGCCCTGCTCACCCGGGCACATGAATTATCAAACATACTCTGTCAGAGAAAGGAATGGTAGCAGAAGATGAGAGAAGTAAAAGAAGTTGTTAAGAAGTTTACTCCGGAAGAAATTAAAGAATATCTGAACCGTATAGGAATGTCTCCGGTAGAAAAACCTACCAAAGAGGCGCTGGATGAGATAATCTATCGCCAACAATGTTCACTTCCATTTGAAAATTTAGACAGTTTTGATTTACATAAGGAAGTGTGCCTTGATCCTGACTACGTATTTCAGAAAATTATTCGGGGAAAAAGAGGCGGATACTGCCTGGAACTGAATGGGTTATTATATCGTCTGCTCATTAGTCTCGGGTACGATGCAAGATTATGTTTTGTAAGGGTTTTACTGGGATCGGATGACTTTACGACTTGGGCGGATCACAGAGCGATAATCGTAACTCTTGATGGAGCAGAATATTTCTGCGACGGCGGCCTCGGAGGTCCAATGCCTGCAGGTGCATTAAAGATTGACACCGACGAGTGGCAGACTTATAAAAAAGAGTCATTCCGAGTTCTGCCCAGTATAAAGGGGTGGTATGAAGTGCATCGGAAAACCCGTATCAGCCAGCAAGTAGGAAGGGAAGATGCAGCGGAGAGAATAGAAATACTGTTTTCCGATGTCGCATGCTTTAGTTCTGATTTTGCCTTCTTGAACTATTTTCAGTCGACATGTAAAGATGCGCGTTTCTGTACACTAAGAGTTATAAACATACGTACCGAGGACGGGTACCGCACGCTTGTCAATGATGAGTATAAAGAAGTGTCAGAAGATAACGTAGTAATCGAGCCGGTTGGCGGACGCTTAAAAGAAGTGCTAAAAGAAAAGTTTGATATTGAGATTGAGTTATAGATGTAGGGAGTTTTATGGCGGGTGAGGGACGACCTGGAAAACGGACATAGGGGTGTGCGGATACGGGTTTTGGCTGTAAGCCAGAGTAAAGGAAAAAGGAAGAAAAAATGCGGCGACCGTGGCCACATCGCCCAAAGCCTTGATGGCTTTGCGAGCTGGGGCCAGGAAAAACGGTGATTCGGGATCACCGTTTTTGCCCCATTTTTTCTTCCTTTTTTCTTAACTCTGACTAACAGCCAAAAGACGCATCCGTACACCCCCATGTCCGTTTTCCAGGTCTGGCGCATCAACGCGGTAAGACGGCTACATTTTTAAGGGATCTGGGCGGGAGTGGCGGATGTGTATTTACTATAATAAAGGGTATACAAGTAAGATGTGTATTGGGGATTATCTATGGTTTTATCCTATTCTTAGCTATTTAATTATGACATAATATTTATTATCTATACATACATCATATATGGAAGAAACCCCTCAACTGTAAGGTTCGAACAAACCACACAACGGACAATTCAAAGCCCCGCTCTAAATCCCGGATAAAGTACTGCACGGTCATACACCATCCGCTGTCCCCGATTATGCATCCCGTAGGGATTGCACCATACCTGCCGTCCGGATGCGCCAAGCCTGCCAGGGAGGGAGACGGGGGCGGAGGGAGGCGTACAGCCTGTTTGAAGTGCATAGAGCAAGCTTAACAGCAGTTAGAGGAAACACGCAAAATCAGCCGGCCAAAAGTTGATACCGAATCAACTTTTGAATACGCCAGAGCCGTCTGCTCATCAGAGCAGGCGGTGAATGCGTATGGAGCCGGCTGATTTTGCGTGTTTCCTCTTACTGCTGTTTAGTGCGCGGACTGGTCAATCTCAAACAGGCTGTACGCCTCCCTCCGCCCCCGTCTCCCTCCCTGGCAGGCGCCCCCCACCCGCCAAGTGTGCAATATTCACTAAGTAATTTTAAATATTGTGGCTATACTGAAAATAAGTATAGAAAGGAGCGGAAAGTGCCATGTTATTAGATCAGAAGAAGTTTTATCAGGACATTGCCAGCTATTATGAACTTGACAACTACGAAGATTTACAGGTATATTTAGATCATAAGGAACAGGAAGTGAAACAGTCAGCTATGCCGGATCCGGGATGTGTTATGTGCGGCGGCGGTGATGTGGATGAAGACGGGATTGCGGCGGTTACAAGGAATTGGATCCAGGAGCGGAATCATGCAATTGCAGTTATCATTTATGAGAAGGCAAGGCTTTTAGAAAAGCTTGAAAAGTGGGAAGAATGCCTGGCTAAATATAAAGAAGCCGTACAGATGATGGAGCGGTGCAAGATGACGAATTTAAGTATTTATGAACCAGCGGTTGACAGTATCAGGTCAATTGAGGAAGAGAAGGAGTAGGTGCATATGAAAGATGTAGTTCTTGGTCAGTATAAGGGAATAGAGTTTCCTGCGCAGCTGAAGGGAAGAGAAAAAGAAGATTACCTCATGAAAATATTGGTTGAAAGCTCGAAGGCAAAGGTATCTGAAAGCAGTGTGAATGAAAGAGCGAAAAGAATGACCGAGGAGTATGCGCTTCGTTTAACCCAGCAGGGCCTGTCTATCGAACAGTATTATGAGGCTTCCAAAACAGATGAGAAAGCCTTGGTAAAGAAGATGCAGGGGATAGCTAAGAGTCAGCTGAAAGGGAAAATGATCCTGGAGGCGATCGCGGAAAAAGAGAACATTACTGTGACACAACAGGATGTAGACACCGAGATTAAGAAGTTAACTATGAGATATCCTTTGGATGAGAAGAAGATTAGGGAAATCATGCAGGGTGCAGAGGAACGGCGTTTGAAAAAGGACATTTTAACAAGAAAAGCAATGGACTTTGTATCAGAATATGCTGTGGAGGCTGCGACTGTTTGAAAAAAGTAAAGTGAGGTGATAGATATGCGTCCCTATTATGATAATACCGCCAGAGAAGTCCTTGCAATTGCGGCAGAAGCAGCAAAGAACATGGGGCAGGTCACTGTAGGAACAGAACACATTCTGTTGGGGCTGACCAAGGTAAAAAGCGGTATTACACAGACAGTATTAAAGCGGAACGGATTAGATGAACAACTGGTAACAGCGATGATTGAAGAGTGGGTACCGTCAACCGGGCTTACGATTCTGCAGACGGCCTGGAGTTATTCTCCGGAATGCACCAAGATCCTGGACAAAAGCCATAAGCAGGCCGCGTGGTTCCAGGCAGAGCTGACCGGGGCAGAGCATATTTTACTGGCAATATTACAGGACGAGACTATTTCCGTTACGCGGTTTTTTAAAGCCGCACAGGTGAATACTTCAGCCATATATGTAGATATGATCGCAGAGATGAAGCGGAAGAAAATCGGCCTGGCAAAATTGGATGAGTCCAAGACAAACTCCATCCACAAGCGTACGGAGCTTCTGGATCAGTTTGGACGTGATCTGACAGAGATGGCGAGGGAAGGGAAGTTAAGCCCATTGATTGGCAGGGAGAACGAGAGCCGCAGGCTTCTTCAGTCGCTCTGCCGCTGGGGAAAGAACAACCCCTGTCTGATTGGGGCACCTGGAGTTGGGAAGACAGCAATTGTAGAGGGCTTTGCTCTTGCTATCGCTGAGGGAAGAGTTCCGGGGATTATGAAGCATAAAAGAGTTGTTGCAGTTGACCTGGCAAGCGTTGTTGCAGGAAGCAAATACAGGGGAGACTTTGAGGAACGCTTAAAGCATATTATTCAGGAAATTACCGAATCAGGAAATGTAATCTTGTTCATAGATGAGATTCATACGATTGTAGGAGCCGGGGGAACAGAGGGCGGAATTGACGCTGCGAATATTCTGAAGCCGTGTCTGGCACGGGGAGAGATACAGGTCATTGGTGCGACGACCACAGAGGAATACCGCAGGTATATTGAGAAGGATGCTGCGCTTGAACGGCGCTTCCAGCCGATTCAGGTGGAAGAGCCGTCCGAGGTGGAAAGCCTGGCAATTCTGAATGGCGTAATCGACAGGTATGAGAAGCACCATTCGGTGAAGTTCCTGCCTGAGGCATTAGAAGCCGCTGTAGAATTATCCAAACGCTATATCAATGACCGTTATCTTCCGGATAAGGCGCTGGATTTAATCGATGAAACTGCCGCAGCTGTATGCCTGGACAGATCCGACGGTACGGAACTGGAAGCGGGGGAAGATAGTCCGGCAGAAGAGGCAGTGACTGAGATTGGTGCCAATGAGATTGCTCGTACCGTTTCACAGTGGACCGGAATCCCGATTATGCAGGTAAATGCCGATGAAGGCACCCGCCTGCTGAAGCTGGAAGAGATGATCGGAGAGAGGATCGTTGGACAGCAGCAGGCCGTTAAGGCTATTGCTAAAGCAATGCGCAGAGGGCGCGCTGGTATACAGAACCCGAACAGGCCGATAGGTTCTTTCCTGTTCCTAGGACCGACAGGAGTTGGCAAGACAGAACTGAGCAAGGTACTGGCAGAGTTTATGTTTGATAAGCCGGATGCATTTATCCGCCTTGATATGTCCGAGTATATGGAACCGCATTCCGTAGCCAAGATGATTGGTTCCCCTCCGGGATATGTAGGATTTGAAGACGGCGGCCAGCTGAGCGAGAAGGTACGTAGAAATCCTTACTCTGTCGTCTTATTTGATGAGATTGAGAAGGCCCATCCGGACGTATTTAATATGCTGCTTCAGGTTTTGGAAGATGGTCATATGACGGATGCGAAGGGCAGAAGGGTAAGTTTTAAGAATACGGTTTTAATTATGACCTCTAATGCCGGCGTCCAGAACCACGATATACACCGCAAACTTGGCTTTAAGACTGGAAATGAGAGTGACCAGGGAAGCAATGAAGAGATTAAGAACGAGATTCTGTCCGAGATCAAGCATGTATTCCGTCCTGAATTCCTGAACCGTATAGATGATATCATCGTCTTCAGAAAGCTGAACGATGAGGATATGAACGAAATTGTCAGTCTGCTGATCCAGGATCTGACGGCTCGGTGTGATGGCATGGGGATTACAGTTCATGTTGGCGAGGATGTGAAACAGTACCTGGTAGAGAAGTATGTAAATCTGCAGTACGGCGCAAGACCTCTGAAGAGAGCTGTCCAGTCAGAAGTAGAAGATGTAGTGGCAGAAAGAATGCTTTCAGGCGATATCCTTCCGGGAGATGATGTATACATCTGTATGGAGGAAGGAAAAGTAAATCTGAATGTGAATCCTAACATTGAGAGTGAAAAAGCCGGTAAAACGGTAAGAAACCAGAAAGCGGAAGAAATACCTGCAGTATTAGCTGCTGATTCCAGTGAAAAGGCAGAAATGGCAGAAGAAAAATAGGTATATTAAAAAAGTGAGAACGTAAGCATACCAAAGGGAATGAGATCCCGGTTTCTGCGCTCAGGTTAAAAGGGGAAGGAATCCCACATGTATTGTGGCATTCCTTCCCTTTTTCTTCATGATACAGGACTTGTAAACTTTGCTGGGATCCCAGGTAGATTTCCTTCGTTTTATAGGTTAAAGTGCTGAAATGTCCAATATCGTAAAATGCCTTCGAAATTCACTGCTTCACCCTTGCAACGCGCTAAATCAGCGGGGTTGAGAGAAATGCAAAAAGAAAATTAGAATTTTTCAAAGGTGTGCAATGTGCACTAACGATTAACCCTAAAAGAGAGTTAAGATGGCTATAACAACGAATTCAAGATTGAAAAGGAGGAAAAAACATGAATTCAAACGAAAGTAAAGTACAGGAAATCTTAAAACAGCGGGGTATTGATACGGCGGCAGTTGATGATGCTACAGAAGCCGATATTCCGGAACCAAGTGAACGTTTTAAAAAATTAATGGAAGTTTATTACACATTAAAGGTATCAGCAGATATGGAAACTCCATACTGGTACAACAGAATCTGGTGGGAGAACGATGGTGACCTTATTGAGGTTAGAAGAGCTAAAGCGGTTGCAGGCGGATATGCTCATACAACACCGACTATCCTTCCTTGGGAAAAACTCGTAATGAACAAATGTAAAAACGTTCGTGGCGCATTCCCATTCCCATGGGTTACAGCAAGTTTCTTCAATGCTCAGGCTGAAGCTCTTATGAACGAAGTTGATGCTCCAGCAGAGAGTTCAGCAGATGCTGTTTCTCAGGTTGGCGCCGGCGGCGGTAACGTAACAGAAAGTTACGGTGAGATCGTTTCTCTTGCTAAGAAGTTTGGTATGAGAAAAGAAGATATTCCTGTACTTGTAAAAGTATCAAAATACTGGGATGGAATTTCAGTAGAAGATATCAGCACAAAATATGGAAAGATGCTTCCTGGATATGATCAGTTCGAGAAAGTTATGGATTCAGTAGTTGTTATGTTCGATTCCTTCGCAATTCCTCAGGGACGTGAAGTTATGAACTACTACCTGCCATTACAGTATGGTTTCGATGGAATCATGGAACTGTGTGATGAGAAGATCGCAGAGTTCATGGGTGAAGCAGGCGATGACGGTGTTCTTGGCATGAGCCGTGGATACTATTACGCAGCAATGAAAGAAGTATGTAAAGGTTTAAGCCAGTGGTGCCAGAACTATGCTGACAAAGCAAAAGATCTTGCAGCACGTGAGCCGGATCCGGAATTCAAGAAGAATTACGAAGAAATCGCAGAGGTTATGGGAAATATCGCTCATAAGGCTCCAGCTACATTCCGTGAAGCTCTTCAGATGACTCTTTGCTTACACTATGGCGTTGTAAACGAAGATCCTCAGTCAGGACAGTCTATCGGACGTCTCGGACAGGTTCTGCAGCCATTCTATGAGAAAGATATCCAGGATGGAGTTGCAACAGATGAAGATATCATCGAACTTCTTGAGTTATACAGAATTAAGATTACATGTATCGAATGTTTCGCATCAGCTGGTGTATCCGGTGGTGTTCTTTCCGGAAATACATTCAACAACCTGTCAATGGGCGGCCTGGGATACGATGGCCTTACAGCAGTTACTCCGTTAGAGTACCTGATCGTTGAAGCGGGTATGAGAGCTCAGACTCCACAGCCTACACTGAGTGTACTGTATGATGAGAAAACTCCTGAAGACTTCCTGATGAAGTGTGCTCGCTGTACAAAACTTGGTATGGGATATCCGGCATGGATGAACAACCAGACAGGTATGAACTTCATGATGAGACAGTATGGACCAGAGGGAATGGGCGTTGTTGAAGCAAGGGCATGGTGCCTTGGCGGATGTCTTGAGTCATCTCCTGGAACATTCTCACCGTTGAACTACAATGGTAAAGTTACGATGGTTCCTGGCGGAGCTTCTCCGACATGTGGAACAGGTATCCACTTTACAGCACTTCCTAAGATTCTCGAGCTCGTGCTGACAAACGGTGTTGATGCAAGAACAGGCAAAGAGGTATTCCCACCTCACAACGAAAAGATTGATTCCTACGAGAAGATGGTAGATCTGTGGTATAAATATTTGGATCTTAGCAATCAGATCGTTAACAAGATTAACAACCTGCAGATGGATATCTGGAGAAAATACAATATGCCGGCAGTAGCTTCTCTGCTTAAGGGCGGCTTCTTCACAAACGGACAGCATATTGGAAACTGTGGAGCAAAATACAACGCAACAATTAACTTTGAGTCTTGCGGAACTATTACATTTATCAATGCGCTTGCTTCTATTAAGAAGAATGTATTTGATGACAAAGCATTCACACTGGAAGAAATGACAGACGCAATGATTAACAACTTCGGCTTCAAGACAGCTTATGAGACAGGCGTATTCTCACCTGACTTCAGAGAGAGTACAGATCAGGCTGAGAAATATGAAAAGATTTTCGCAGCATGTATAAATGCGCCGAAGTATGGCAATGCAGAAAGATATGTAGATGAGCTCTTAGTAGATTACGAAATGCGTATGAAAGAATACATACCTACTATCAGATCTTACTACGGCAAACCGTTGTATATGTGCCAGATTTCTGTATCCACACATGGTCCTCAGGGATTCATTACACTGGCAACAGCAGACGGAAGACTTGCGGGAACAACTTATTCAGACGCATCTGCATCTGCAGCACCAGGAACGGATAAGAATGGTATGTATGCAGTATTTGAATCTGCTACAGTATATGATCATTCTATGTGCCAGAACTCACAGATGAACTTAAAGATTCATCCGACGGCTGTTAAGGGATTAACTGGAACAAGAAAGCTTCTGGATGTTATCCGTGCTTACATGCGTAAGGGTGGATTCCACGTACAGTTCAACATCGTAGGTTCCGATACTCTGAGAGCTGCTCAGAAGAAACCAGAATCTTACCGTGACCTGATGGTTCGTGTTGCTGGATTTACACAGTACTGGTGTGAAATCGGTAAGGCAATTCAGGATGAGGTTATCTTTAGAACAGAATACGACGAAGCATAAAAAAAGAGAGAGATGGAGGTAGAATCATGAAACATAACAACTGTGTAAATTATATAAATCTTGACTGCGAAAAAGGTATGTGTGCACTTTCAAAAGTGATCGTTCCGATCGATGGCGAGGGAAGCGATGCCTGCCCGAAGTTTGAAGCAGCTCCGGCTTGCGGAAACTGCCAGAATTTTGAAAATCCTGATAAATACGGAATCGGAACATGCAAAGGATTCTGCAAAGAAAACTGGGCTTATTCAACATGTGGAGCATTTAGCTGCGAAAACTACAAAAAATAAAAAATAATTAATTAAGGAAGCCATATATGGAAAAGAATGGATTAATTTTCGATATTCAAAGCTATTCCGTGCATGATGGACCGGGCTGCAGGACGAATGTATTTTTCATAGGCTGTCCGCTTGAGTGCAGATGGTGTGCCAATCCGGAAAGCTGGAAAAGAAAAAAACATATAATGTTTGCAGAGAAAGTATGTAAGTATGATAAGGGTTGCAGGGCATGTAGAAATACATGCCCCAAGGACTCTATCAAATTCGATGAGAATGGGAAACCTAGCATAACATGGTCCATTTGTGAAGACTGCGAGAGCTTTGAGTGCATAAGCATATGTCCGAACAATGCCTTGAAACAGTGTGTAAAAGAGTACACAGTAGACGGTCTGATGAAAATATTAAAACGGGATTTTAGTAACTGGGGTTCCGAGGGCGGTGTTACGTTTTCAGGTGGCGATCCGCTTATGCATCACGATTTTCTGTATGATGTGCTGATGGAATGTAAGAAGTCACAGATACATACGGCAATTGAGACGAGCGGCTTTGCAACGGAAGAAAACTTTTTAAAGATATTAACAAATATTAACTTCGCTTTTATTGATGTGAAGAATATGGATGCAGAGGCTCATAAGTGGGGGACGGGCGTCGGAAATGAATTGATTCTTTCTAACATAGAGGCTTTGGTAAAATCCCCATGGAATGGACGTCTGGTACTTCGTCAGCCGACGATCCATGATTATAATGATAGTGATGAAAATGCAATGAAATTGATCGAGTTTATGAAGAGGCTGGATCTTTTTGAAATCAACCTTCTGAAATTCCATCGTATGGGAACCTCGAAATGGGAACAGCTTGGAAAACAGTATGAATACGTAGACCACGGGGATATGACAGATGAAAGAATGAAAGAACTGCAGAGTTTATATCTGGACAATGGAATTGCATGTTATATTGGTGACGACACACCTTTCTAAAGGACACGAATTCACATAAGGAAAATGGAGGGGCAGGAATGTCTAATTCTAAACCAGGAAATATCATAAAACAAAGTATATGTTATATAGGCGGATTATTTATTATTACAATTGGTATCAATATATCCAAGATGTCCAATCTGGGTATCTCTCCGGTAAGTTCTATTCCAAGAGCAACAGAACAGATCTGGGGCTTTACTCTGGGCGTAACAACATTTATTATTTACATCTTTTTGGTATTGGCGCAGCTTTTGATTCTCCGGAAGAATTTCAAAGTTAGAAATGCCCTGGGAATACTGCTGACGTTCGTATTCAGTTGGATGATCGACTTAACCGGTACAGATCCAAAGGCGCTGGGACACCTTATGCTTAATTTCCCAAGACCTCAGAATTATATTATGCAGTTTATCTATATGATTATCAGCGTAATTATTATTGGTATCGGCGTATTTCTCTATCTGCGTCCAAACTGGGTTCCGATGCCTGCAGAAGGACTGGCAGGCGCAATTGCACAGGTTTCAGGAAAGACATTTGGAGATTGTAAGACAATTGTAGATACAAGTATGATCGTTATCGCACTAATTCTTCAGTTAATATTCCTTGGAGGACTGCAGTCTTTCGTTGGGGATGGAGTTGTAGTAAGAGAGGGTACGATCATTGCGGCAATCTTTGTAGGCCAGGTAGTAAAATTCCTGTCCAAACGTTTTGCAAAGTCTATTGAAGGCTGGCTTCATGCAGGTGAAGAAAGAGCTGAAGCAAAGGCTTAAAACGTAAAATTGTATTACAGTATTGAATAAAAAAACAGGAGGATATGTGAATGAAAGCATTATTTACACCGAGTCTTTTGACCGGCAATGAGATGATTGACGCACATCATAAAGAATTATTCAAACGTGCCAACGATTTATTTGAAAGCATTGAAAATGGAGAAAGTACTGAGAAAGTTCAGGAGACCCTGGGATTTCTGGCAGATTATACGACCTACCATTTCAGTGAAGAAGAAAAACTGATGGATGAAGTACAGTTTCCAAAAACCGATGCTCACAAAGAAATGCATGCTGCGCTTGTTGAAGATGTAAAGAATCTTGCAGTAAAACTCGCAGCAGAAGGCCCTACAAAGGAGTTTGAGGAGCAGGTTAATAAGAAAGTCGTTGAATGGTTATATACTCATATTAAAGTGAATGACCAGGAACTGGCAGAGTATAAGAACGTTAGAAGCCAGATGGATAATTTACAGTAATATTTTATAATTTGGTTTCAGTTTTAGCTTATGGATAACAGAGGCGGTGAGATTGGGAGGAATCCGGATTTCATCGCTTTTTTAGAAAGAAGGGGAAATATGGAGATAAAAAAGATACTTGAAAAATCAGACGAACTTTTTGCAAAAGGAAAATCTAAAGAGGCCTGTGATTATCTGGAAAACTCCCTGAAGACGGCCCATTCGGAGAGCGATTGGGCATCACAGCTTACCATACTAAACGAGCTGATGGGATATTACAGAAGTATCAGCCATCTGGATCAGGCATGGGAATATGCTTATGAGGCATTAGAGATTGTTATGCAGCATAAACTAGATGAGACACTGGCAGGAATGACGACTTATCTGAATATAGCAAATATCTACCGTGCGTCCGGGCAGGTAGACAAGGCCATGGAACTTTATCTTCAGGTAGAAAAAGTATATAAGCGGGAAAATTTAGAAGTTGACTATCGTCTTGGCGGTCTTTATAATAATATGTCAGTAGCATCATTGGAGGCAGGCAGACTTCAGGACGCTGTGAAGTATGGTGAACAAGCCGTAAAAGTACTGGAACAGGTACCGAATTCAGCAGACGAACGGGCAACAGTATATGGGAATTTGGCAGGTGCATTTCTCAGGGTGGAACAGCCGGATTTTGAGCGTGTGCAGTCCTATCTGGATCAGGCTGTAGAGCTTTTTGAAAAGGAATGCGATAATAGTCCGCACTACTGCGGCGTGCTTGCCATGAAGGCATATACGGCGTATTTAAGCAAAGATCTGGAAGGCTCTCTTGCAATGTATGAAAAAGCTATGAAAGAGACAAAGAAGCATTATGGGGAAAATTCCGATTATAAACGTCTTGTAGAAAACTACAATGCGATCAGGAGGAAATTGGAAAATGGTACAAAGTAATGGTCTGCAGCTTGAGAAGAAGGGGCTGGAGCTCTCCCAGGAATATTATGAAACGATCGGAAGGCCTGTATTAGAGGAATTATTTCCTGCTTATATGGATAAGATCGCCGTGGGCCTGGTGGGCGAAGGTTCCGAGTGCTTTGGATATGACGATATGATTTCCATGGATCATGATTACGGACCTAGCTTCTGTATTTGGCTGACCAAGAAGGATTATGAAGTAATTGGAGAGGAGATGAGCGAAATATACGACGCGCTTCCCAAGGAGTACGGCGGGATCTCCGCCAAGACTCACCGGACCGAGGCGGAAGGGCGCAGAGGCGTTTTAGAGATTGATAAATTCTACCGGAAATTCCTTGGGGCAAGAGGAGTTCCAGAAAAACTGCCGGACTGGCTGATCATACCGGAACATTATCTGGCAGTGGCAACCAACGGTAAGGTGTTTGAGGATAATCTGGGAGAATTTACGGGTATACGCGAACAGCTGCTGGGATATTATCCGGAAGATATCCGTCTGAAGAAGATAGCGGCCCGCGCGATTACCATGGCGCACTCAGGCCAGTGCAATTACAGCAGGATGATGAGAAGGCACGACACCGTAGCGGCAGTTCTTGCCTTGTCTGAATTTATTCGTGCAGCCATATCCATGGTGTATCTGTTGAACAAAAAATATACCCCTTACTATAAATGGATGTGGAAGGGGATGAAAGGAATGGATAAGCTGACTGAAGTCAGGACAATCCTGAAAAAGCTTGTGGATGTGGGGCCGAACAGAGGCAGCTGGTATACAAACGAATGGAATACCTACCAGATTGAGCTGAACAGGAACGACAAAGTGATCGTTATGATAGAAGACATCTGCGCTCTTGTTATCGAGGAAATGAAGAATCAGGGAATCAGCAACAGCTCATCCGATTACCTGGAAGAACATGCCTATGCAGCAAGGCATCGTATTAAGGACGATACGATACGTTCCCTTCCTGTAATGGCATCATAAGAGAGGATGATATTATGGTAAGCATAGACGATATTATCAAAGAGGAATGGCGTCAGTTTCAGCTTGTGAAAAATGAGGGAGGCCGTGCGGACTGCCAGGATAATTGGCAGGAGTTTTATATTATGCGGAAAAGCCAGTTTATGGCCTGGCCAAAAGAGATTACAGACAGCTATTATATGGATTTGATGAAGGCAAAAGCGAATGGGCGTAATCTGCTGTTTGAAAAATATGCGTTTATGATGAAGGACACTATGCCGGAGCGGTTTGAAGAGCTAAAAAGCGTGCTTCCAAAGATTTCGGAGAAAAAGCGGCGCCTGATCGATCACATTGCGGATATACAGCTCCAATGGGCGGAAGATTTTAAGCGCAGATATCCTGCATATGCGGGACAGGGGCGGCCTACATACACTTCAGAAGAAAATGGGTATACAACTTCTATAGAAACTTATCTCAAAGGTGAATTATCTACCTATGGTGAGAATACTATTATATTATACGCAGCATTTCTGGAAGAATGTGTGCAGAAGGGGCTGAATCTGACAAATGTTGTCAGGAAGAATATGGCAGTCCTGCAGGGATATGGTTCTATAGATGAAGTGGAAAAAGCATTAACTATTGAGAAAAAATTGTGAAAATTAATGAAAAATTAACAGTTAATTAGCAAAAAATGTACAAATTGATAAAAAGTGTGAAAAGTTTACTACCTCTGTTTATGTGAAATAATGTAAAACTACAGTGAAAGGAGAGTGAGCTTATGAAGTTGGAACAAATCGCCATTTATGATTCTATTGAAGGTTACATGGAGCAGATTCCGGTTATTAAGGTAAAAAAAGGTGAGTATATTACGAAACGACGTTCATCCCGGGATGGGACACCGAACAAATATTACATATTAAACGGTCAAATAAGAGTCTGGAACAATGTAGGCAGCAGGAAAATCTGGGTGGATGAAATCGGTGAGGATTGGTTTGCCGGCGATTTGAGCGACGTATATGAAGAATATTTGAATTGTGAGTCATGGGCTGTAAAAGATACGATGTTACTGGAATTTAACGATGAGATATTTGAAAAGTTGTTAAATGACGTCCGATTTGCCAAGGCATTCTATTATAAGATGAGCCAAAGGGTTTATCATATGTACAAACGTATGCTTATGAACAGCATGTACAGCCAGAAAGAGATATTAGCAAGCTACATTCTTTCAAATTCTAAAAAAGACAGAATGGTCTGTCCAAATATGAACGCGCTGTGCGAGTTTTTAGGCTTTAGCAGGAGGAGCCTGTATAACACATTGAATGATCTGATAAAAGACGGAACTTTAGAGAAAGATGATAATTACATATATATTAAGGACAGGGAAGCATTGGAGGATCAGGGGAAACACGTCATAGAGTACATGCTTTAGAAGAGGGGATTAAAAACTTGGATAATCACAGCATGATCAAGAATACTATGATCTATGAACATATTAAAGATTATTTACCGGTAATTCCAATATTAGAGTTAAAGAAGGGGGAATATTTATTCAGGGCTGAACGAAAAACTGGCAATTTGTTCTATATTTTTGACGGGCTTATTAAAGTAGAAAACATCTCATATAATGGCAAAAAGCTGATTGTTGATATATTGGATGCGGACAACTTTGTGGGACCCATCAGCAGTATTCATAATGCGGATTTTCAATGCTCCGGTGTGGCGGAGACAAATGCAAAAGTGCTGGTATTGAAAAAGTCTCTTATGGATGAGTTGATGCAGAATGATGAGTTTTTAGTGATGTTTTACCAGAAAACAAGTAAGCGTGTCTATGTGATGTATAAAAATATTCTCGCGAGAAGCCTTTTCGGCGAGAATGAAATCCTGGCACATTATATATTGAAGCATTCCAGCGGCGATATTTTTAAGTATAAAAGTATCTATAATATCTGTGAAAATCTGGGGATTAGCAGAAGAGGAATATATAATATTCTATACCGTTTTGAAGAGAGTGGATGTATAGAAAAACTAGACTCAGGATATCGGATCATGGACAGGGCATATCTGGAAAATGTGGCCGATCAGATGATAAAATATATGAAGAACAGTGAGGATGAGGCGTAGCTGAGAGATTATTTCAAAATAATAAAAAGGAAAGATATACGATAAATTTTGCGGTTAAATGTCCGTACAGCTATAAACTTTTGCTGTACGGACATTTTTGCACAATTCTAATCCATAGAGCGGATCAAATTCACCATTTCGATTGCTCCCTGCGCACATTCGAATCCCTTATTGCCAGCCTTTGTACCTGCACGTTCTATCGCCTGTTCGATTGTATCAGTTGTAAGAACACCAAACATGACGGGAATATCGCTGGCCAGGCTTGCATGTGCGATGCCCTTTGAAACCTCGCTGCATACATAATCATAATGGCTGGTGCTTCCCCGGATGACTGCCCCTAAACAAATTATGGCGTCATACCGTTTACTTTTGGCCATTTTTGAGGCGATCAGGGGAATCTCAAAAGCGCCAGGCACCCATGCAATTTCTATATCGTTTTCTTTTACATTTTCGCGTCTTAATCCATCGATTGCTCCGGCCAGCAGCCTGGATGTAATAAACTCGTTGAATCTTGCCGCTACAATGCCTACTTTAATATTTTCAGAAACTAACTTTCCTTCATATGTTTTTATGTTATTTATGCCCATATGATTTTCCCTCCTCGATGTTTAATGTGTGTCCCATACGTGTTTGCTTTGTCTTTAAATAGAACCGGTCATATTCGGTTGCCTCGATTTCTATCGGAAGCTGCTTCGTAATGGATATTCCGTAATCCTCAAGCTGATATACTTTATCCGGATTGTTTGTCAGCAGATTTAGGGATTTAATACCTAAATCGCGCAGAATCTGTGCCCCGGTATAATATTCTCTAAGATCTCCCTGGAATCCTAATGCAAGGTTGGCATCTATGGTATCTAATCCATTCTCCTGTAATTGATATGCCTTCATTTTATTAACTAGGCCGATTCCCCGTCCTTCCTGCCGCATATACAGTAGCACGCCGGTTCCTTTTTCCGCAATCATTCTCATTGCCTGATCCAATTGCTGCCCGCAGTCGCAGCGCAGCGAGCCAAATACATCACCAGTCAGGCACTCTGAATGAACACGGCATAATATGTCATTTCCGCTTGATATATCGCCCATTACCAGGGCCATATGGTGTTCCCTGGTTAACTTGTTGACATAACAGTAAGCGGTGAAATCCCCATATTTTGTGGGCATACTTGTAACGGAGACACATTCTACCAAAACTTCTTTTGTTTTTCTATACTCCTGTAATTCTTTAATTGTAATGTATGGCAGACTGTATTTTTCCGCGAACTTTTTCAACTCAGAAGTTCTCATCATCTCCCCGTTGTCTCTCATGATTTCGCAGCAAAGCCCGCATTCTTTCAAACCAGCCAGACGCATAAGGTCAACAGTTGCCTCTGTGTGTCCGTTTCTCGCTAAAATTCCGCCCTCTTTTGCTATTAGAGGAAACATATGGCCGGGACGGCGGAAATCTGCTGCAGAGGCATGCTCTGATACACACATGCGGGCAGTAAAACCTCTTTCCCCGGCGGAAATGCCGGTGGTGGTATCTTTGTGGTCAATGGATACTGTGAAAGCAGTATCGTGGTTATCTGAATTTTTCTCAACCATAGGGGGCAGCATAAGCCGCTCTGCAATTTCTCTGCTCATTGGCATGCAAATTAATCCCTTTGCAAAGCTCGCCATAAAGTTAACATTTTCTGTTGTTGCGTACTCGGCTGCACATATAAGATCGCCCTCATTTTCTCTGTCTTCATCGTCCATGACGAGAATTAATTTTCCTGCCTGTAATGTTTCGACCGCTTTTTTTATTGAATCCAGCTTCATTTTGAATGCCCTCCTAATATCCATTTTTAAGTAGAAACTCTTTTGTTATCATAGATGTATCTTCTTTGCCCAGAAGCTTCTCCACATATTTACCGATACAGTTATTCTCAAGATTGACGGTATCGCCGTTCCTTTTTGTGATTAGTGCTGTATGTGCCAGAGTATGGGGGATCACAGAGACACGAAAACTGTTTCCGGATACCGCTGCAACCGTAAGACTGATCCCGTCTATCGCAATAGAACCTTTTTCAATAATGTACCGCGCGATTTTATCGGTTGTCTGAATTGTGTACCATACAGCAATCGTATCCTTTTGAATTTTAGAAATAGTCCCTGTGCCGTCAATATGGCCTGTAACGATATGTCCGCCAAACCGCCCGCCTGCCGGCATTGCTCTTTCCAGATTAACGGGACTTCCCTGCTTCAGGCCGGAGAGGGCCGTCCTGCTTAGCGTTTCGTGCATGACATCTGCGGTAAACGAGGATGCCTCATGAGCAGCGGCAGTCAGGCAGATGCCGTTCACAGCGATACTGTCTCCGGTTTTGATATCTTCCAGGATTGTTTTTGCATAGATAATCAATCGGACAGAATTCCCCTTTTTATGTATACCGGAAATATTCCCAACTTCCTCTATGATTCCAGTGAACATGGATATATCACCTCACTTTCGATAAGAAAATCATCCCCGATCTGAGAAACAGAAGACGTTTTTAGCTGAAAAGCTTCGTTCGGAAAAGCAACGCCGTTTCCACCCACAGGAGTGCTGGCTGCACCGCCGAAAAGTTTGGGGGCGATATAAATCTCTGTCTCATCCACGATCTTTTGGTCTAAGGCGCTCCAGTTTAAAGTACTGCCGCCCTCTAAGAGAACACTGTCAATATTTCGGCTGCCCAGGTCAGCCATAAGGTCTGTAAGGTCTATATGGCCGTCTATTTCCTTCACGTCTATCAGTGCGCAGTTTTTTTCCAGGTATTGTCTCCGTTTCCCTTCATCTTTGCTGCTGGTAGCCAGAAAGGTTGTGACGGAACCGGCTGTCTGGACAACATTTGATTCCAGGGGAGTCCGCAGGTGTGTGTCACAAATGATCCGGGCCGGACTCCTGCCATTTTCCAGACGGCAGGTTAACGATGGATTATCATATATGACCGTATTCACGCCCACCATAATTGCTGAAAAAGCATGCCTTGTCTGATGCACCCGCTGTCTGGCCTCCTTGCCGGTTATCCATTTTGAGCGTTTGGTGTAAGTGGCGATTTTTCCATCCATTGTCATAGCGTATTTCATTAGGACAAAGGGATTTTTTGTTGTTATGAATTTGCGGAATACCTTTATCAGTTTTCTGCAGTCTTCTTCCAGAACGCCAACCTCAACCTGGATCTGATTGTTTTGTAAGATCTCAACACTTTTTCCTGCCATGACCGGATTGGGATCCAGCGTGCCGATCACCACTTTTGCTATTCCACTGCGGATTATGGCCTCGGTGCAGGGGGGAGTTTTCCCGTAGTGGCAGCAGGGCTCCAGGGTTACGTACAGGACGGCCCCTTCCGGAGAATCCGTACAGTTACGAAGGGCATTTCTTTCAGCATGCGGCCCCCCGAAGTATTCATGCCAGCCCTGCCCGATCACCTTGCCGTTCTTTACAATAACAGCCCCGACCATTGGATTCGGATTCACGAACCCACAGCCCTTTTTTGCAAGCGCCAATGCGGATTGCATGTGTTTTAAATTATCCATATCATCACCTCCGAAAAAAATAAATGCCTTGAATAAAATCTATCCAAGACATTTAAAAAGGTAATTTATGCGATCTAAACAAAAAACTCTGAAATGATAGAATCATCTCAGAGTATATAAAAAGCATGTTTACTTTTCATCTTCTTTTATCCAGACTTTACTGTCGGCTTCGGAGTTGCACCGAATCATACCTTGCGGCTCGTGGGCTGTACCACCGGTAGGGAATTGCACCCTGCCCTGAAGATAGTTTGTTATTCAATTAAATTTATTATAGTGGGGCAGGTACGAACTGTCAATATAGTTTATGGAATTTAGAGGAAATAGGGTATTCCAATTTATCGTATGATGATTCCAAAATTGAATAAGCAGTAATGCCGAGAAGAAATAAAAAAATTGCACAGTAATGAGGGGAAAATATGATTGCATTCATTCCCGCCAGGGAGTACAATATAAGAATAATGATCTCATAGGAGATAGATACAAGGAAGATACAGAGCAAAGCTCTTTTTTGCGAGTTTCTGCCTTAACAGGCGGACGGCGTTGGAAGTTTTAGGGGGGCTGCCATAGCCGGGAGAATGATGATTACGCAGAGGTATGAGACCTATAGAGAATTGCAGTGAATTTGCGGGAGGAATAATTAGAATGAAAGCAAAAGAGTACAAAAGAATGCTGGCAGTTGTCTTGTCGGCAGGAATGATGGCTGTACAGCCGGCATCCGTTATGGCAGCCGACACAGGCCTGAACGATCCGTTACAGCAGGAAGCAGGAGCGGGACAGGACGGCGCGCGTTCGGAAGACACAGAACAGCCAAACGACACAGAACAGCCAAACGACACAGAACAGCCCGAAGAGATCCGCCAGGCAGCGGCAGTTGACGGAAGTGAAACCATGGTAGATATCTCGGAAGAAGTTCTCAAAATGCTGGAGGATGGCTCCGTTTACCAGGATGAGGAGACGAAGTTTTTATACGACAGCAAGACAGGGCAGAAGGTAGATCCGGTTACGGGAGAGCGGGTGGAAGAAAAGCCCGGGGAGAATCCAGGCGGTGACGTTTCTGATCAGCCGGGGGATAATACGCCGGACAAGCCAGGTGACAGCACACCGGAGAAACCAGGGGATAATACGACCGATAAACCGGGTGAGAATACACCGGACAAGCCGGGTAATGATGGCGAAGACGGAAAAGACAACGGGGATAAAGAAGAGAATGGCAGCACATCCGACAATGGAAATACCGGGGGCAGTCAGAATGGATCAGACCAGGAGAATGGAGATACACAGAAACCATCCGATTCCGGAGAAACTGGCGGCCAAGAAGGGAGTGAAGGCAAGCAGCCCGAAGATGCCAAGGAGTCACCTGCTGCGCAGGAGCATTCTACAAATCAAGCGTTAATTGCCGGCCAGCAGATTATTAAACTTCCCGAGATAAAGAAGGACTTCAGGTTCTGGACGGTGGCAAGAAGGTATGCCTTTGCAAAAGCTAAGTTATCCGTGCGTGAAGAGATGACAGAGGATGCAAGAGCCGTTGGCTCTTTGAACACAAACGGACTTCTGTATGTACTTCAGGAAGAGGAAGACGGCTGGCTGTATGTGGAATCAGGCACGGTTCGCGGTTTTGTGAAAGCGGATGAGGTTCTGCGCGGAGAGGATGCACAGAAGCTTTTAACAAAGTATCAGGACAGGGCGAAGAAAAAGGCCGAGAGAACAAAGACAAAGTATACCGGAATAGAAAGCGTGGTTTCTGTTGCGAAGGAGCTGATTTCCCAGAGTGAGAACAATGCGTTTTTACATACACATTCAACGGTGAACAGGACCGTTATTGACAAGAAGTATGCACTGACAACCATCGGACTGCTCAACGTTAGAGAAGGCAAAGATACGAATACCCGGATTGTAGGGACGCTGAAGGCAGACAGCCTGTGCTATGTGCTTGCAGATGAGAATGAAGAGTGGGTTTATATTGAATCCGGCGATGTGAGAGGATTTGTAAATAAAAAGTATCTTAAGACAGGGAATGAAGTGAATAGGACTGTGGAGGAGAAGGGAGAAGAGAACTTCCCGACTGCCAGCGAGATTATTGAACCGGAAAAGAACAAGGCCTGTTATTACACATTGACTTCAGTAAAATCAGGGGTTCCCGGCAGCAGTGTCAGACAGTCTGTTTTAGAGTTTGCCTCACAGTTTATCGGCAATCCTTATGTCTGGGGCGGAACCAGCCTGACAGAAGGTGCAGACTGCTCCGGGTTCGTACAGAGTATTTATAAGGAATACGGATACAGCCTGCCGAGAGTGGCGGAGGATCAGGCACAGTATGGAACCAAGATTGCCGTGGAGGATGCACAGCCAGGAGATCTGATATTCTATGCAAAGAACGGTTATATTCATCATGTCGTGATCTATGCGGGAGACGGAAAAACTGTTGAGGCCATGGGATCAGATTATGGAATCGTCCAGGGGAATGTGGATACATCCGAGGCAGTGTGGGCGGTTAAAGTCCTGGATGACAGTGTGGGCGGCGGTTTTGCCAGCAGTATTGGCGAAGTGAATGCCACAGACGATATGTATGGAGAGTATCTGGGAGATTACCAGCTGACTTATTATTGTTCCTGTGAGATATGCTGTGACGTGGAGACCGGTATTACAGCAACGGGAACTCCGGTTGTGGAAGGACAGACGATTGCGGTAGATCCGAGCGTGATTCCTTATGGAACTCAGGTTATTATTGGGGGACATGTATTCACTGCGGAGGACTGCGGAGGCGCGGTGAAAGGGAACCATATTGATATTTATGTCAATGACCATGACAGGGCTCTTAGTATGGGCGTGAATCAGGCGGATGTGTATTTGGTGAAATAAAGGATGCCTAAGGGGATCTTATCATTTTTTCTGCGGGTGAGAGAGATAAAAACCTGCTCCCAGCCGGGCAGACAGATTAGTATTTTAATTGATCTGTCTTCCAGACTGGGAGTATTTTGGGTTTGTTGAAGATAGCATAAAAAATTTAATAAAAATTTTCTTGAATTAACACTCATACCGTGTTAAATTAAATGCATTCGGAGGAATAATGACCGGGTGCATTTCAAACATTCTTTATATCTAATCATAATGAAGAATTTCATTCTTTTGGACAAATTCGTCCTAATATTCAATGTTTGAAAAAAGAATAAAGGCGTATACAGGCAGAAACAGGTGGTGCTTATGGGCTGAATAGAAATTACGAGAATATAATGTTATTTTTATACAGAAAAATCAGACCAGGAGATAAAATATGGGAAAAAGTGATGTATATATGAAACGCTGGCTTTCTAATAAAGAGCGATTTGCCGATTTGATAAACGGCTCGCTGTTTCATGGAAAGCAGATTTTTTCGGGGGATAGTCTGCGGGCTGAAGACAAAGAGCAGAGAATAATGATTCGAAAATCAGACGGTAAAGAGATTGCAGTCCAAAGATACCGGGACATCATAATGACAACGGAGAATCAAACTAGGATTGTCGTGTTGGCATGTGAAAACCAGGAGGAAATCCACTATGCAATGCCTGTGCGCACAATGTTGTATGATGCCTTGAGTTATGCGGACCAAGTGAATGAAATAAGGAAAATGAGGAGAAAAGACAGGACCTTTGAAAGCCCTGCGGAATTTCTTTCGGGGCTGAATCGAACAGATTTATTGACACCTGTCATAACGGTAATCTTTTATTATGGTGAAAAAGAATGGGATGCAAACAGGGAATTACATGGACTGCTTGGGATAGACAGAGAAGAATATCAGTTACTGAAAAGATATGTGCCTAATTACAAAATTAATCTGATTGATCCAAGAAAGCTGGACGGGCTAATGTGTTTTCAAACTGATTTACAGATCGTTTTCGGAATGCTAAAATATAGAAAAAGCAAGGAAGAGTTGCTTAATTTTGTGGAAAAGAATCTGAAGTATTTTAAAAATATAGAAGAGGATTCTTACAATGCACTGAGGGTATTGCTTGGTTCAGAGGGCAGTTTAAAAGAGATGGAAGAAAAAACAGGAGGGATAGATATGTGTAAGGCATTGGATGACTTATATCAGGATGGTGTAAAAAAAGGAGTAGAACAAGGGATACAACAAGGAGTAGAACAGGGGATACATCAAGGAATTAAAGCGTTTATCGCAGATTATCGAGAAGAAGGCTTTAGCGACGAAAAGATAAGAATTAAGCTGGTAAAGAGGTTCTTAATAACCCCTGAACAAGCTTTGGATTACTGCAAAATGATATCTTAGAGGGCATATAGGGTATCTCTCTGGCAACATCTGATCATACATACCAATTATATACCGATTCTTATAAAGTTTTCTTTTACAAGAAAAATCGCTACCAAATCTTAAGTATTCCGAATAGAATTCTCCTTCAGCAAGAAAACTAATTCCAAGATGTAGTCGTACTCTGTGAAATAACCAAACGTGGATTGCAACATTCGCCGTAACAGTTCAGGCCTGCCTGAACTGTTACTATTCGTCTCACAATGTAAGAATCTGTATATTGCTAACAACGATATGTTGTGGTAATATGTTTTACATGGCACAATAGATTGTATAAGTGTGTGAAAATATTTGGTGTGAAAGGCTTGGAAATTCTATGAAGATTTATAAGAGAGATGCAGCTCTGGCTGTGTATGACCCGGAGAAAATTAAAAATGCGATAGGGCGTGCCTTTTCCAGTGTGGGCAGTTCTATTGAAGAATCAGAAAGCAACAGGCTTCTGAATAGAATTGAGTCGAAGTTTCCGGTCGATGTAAATGCAGGAGAACGGCCCATATCGGTGGAGGAAATTCAGGATTTTGTTGAACGGACTCTGATGGAGGAGAATTATTACAGGGAACTGAAGAGCTATATCCTGTACCGGGAGGGGAGGGCGAGACGAAGGATATCCCGCCAGCGGATTGCGGCAGAACTAGAAAGTATTCCCGGAGTTACAGGCGTATTGGCCGGCATTCAGAAGGAATTTATTCAGGAGGAATACGAGCTGGAGCAGCTGAATGCCAGATTTCAGGCGCTTTTAAGCCATGGGCTGACGGATCTGGAAAAGCTGGCTGTACTCGTAAAAGCATGTGCGGAGCTGACGACACAGGAGGCGCCAAAGTGGGAGATGATTGCTGCCAGGATCAGAATGCTCAGTTTTGATCTTCAGCTGGACAGGCAGATGCAGGCATTTCATATTCACAGCTTTTATGAAAAAATATGCTGGCTTACGGAACAGGGGCTTTATGGAAAATATATATTAGAAAATTATTCCCAGGAAGAGATCGGGGAGTTTGAGACATGGCTTTGTAAGAAAAGGAATGATCTGTTTACATTTTCCAGTCTGGAGCTGCTGCTTGGGAGATATACCATCTGCAGCAGGACGGGGGAACCGCTGGAGGCACCCCAGGAAATGTTCATGGGAATTGCAATGCATCTGGCGATGAAAGAGAAGAAAGACAGAAGCATCTGGGTCAGGCGTTTCTATGATATGCTCAGTACGCTTAAAGTGACGATGGCAACGCCGACGCTTTCTAATGCGAGAAAGCCGTACCACCAGTTGTCCTCCTGTTTTATTGACACAGTGCCGGACAGTCTGGATGGAATTTACCGCAGTATTGATAACTTTGCTAAGGTTAGTAAATACGGCGGAGGGATGGGCATGTATTTTGGCAAAGTCCGGGCAAGCGGAAGCTCTATCCGCGGATTTGAGGGCGCTGCAGGCGGTGTGATCCGCTGGATACGGCTCGCTAATGATACGGCTGTGGCGGTGGACCAGCTTGGGGTCCGGCAAGGGGCCGTGGCGGTTTATCTGGATGTGTGGCACAGAGACCTGCCGGAATTTTTAAATCTGAGGACAAATAACGGCGATGAACGGATGAAGGCTCACGATGTATTTCCAGCAGTCTGCTATCCGGATTATTTCTGGAAGCAGGTACGGGATCATATAGACAGTGACTGGTATCTTATGTGCCCCCATGAGATACTGACTATTAAAGGATATGCCCTGGAAGATGCTTTTGGGGAGGAATGGGAGGAAAAGTACCTGGACTGTGTGCGGGATGAACGGATCCGCAAGCGGGTCATACCGATAAAAGATGTGCTTCGGCTGATTATCCGCAGTGCAGTGGAGACCGGGACGCCCTTTGCTTTCAACCGGGATACGGTGAACAGAGCCAACCCAAACCGGCATAAAGGTATGATTTACTGCAGCAACCTATGTACGGAGATCGCCCAGAATATGAGCGCGATAGAGCTGGAAGAGCAGCGGACCGAGGAAGTAGACGGTGAGACCGTTGTCGTGACGGTGACAAAACCAGGCGAGTTTGTAGTGTGCAATCTTGCCAGCCTGTCATTGGGGCATATACAGGTGGAGAACTATGAGGAATTGTCTTACATTACCGAGAGCGCTGTACGTGCTTTGGATAACGTGATTGACCTGAATTTCTTTCCAGTGCCCTATGCCCGGATTAATAATCTCAGATATCGTCCGATCGGTCTCGGCGTCAGCGGATACCAGCATATGCTTGCAAAGCATGGGATTCGCTGGGAAAGCCAGGAACATCTGGATTTTGCAGAAAAGGTTTTTGCGGATATTCACTATGCTGCATTAGAGGCCAGCAGTAATATTGCAAAGGAAAAAGGCAGCTACGCCTATTTTGAGGGAAGTGAGTGGCAGACAGGGGCGTATTTCCGGCAGAGAAATCTGATAGATGAAAGGTGGAAGAAGCTTGCAGACAGGGTGGCGGCACAGGGACTGAGAAACGGCTATCTTCTGGCAGCGGCACCGACCAGCAGTACCAGCATTATAGCCGGGACGACGGCAGGTCTGGATCCTGTGATGAACCGTTATTTTCTGGAGGAGAAGAAAAACGGGCTGATGCCGAGAGTTGCACCAGAACTTTCGATGGAGACATTCTGGTATTATAAAAATGCACATTTAATAGACCAGTCCTGGTCTGTGCGGGCCTGCGGCATCCGGCAGAGGCATATTGACCAGGCACAGAGTATGAACCTTTATATTACGAATGAGTACACCTTCCGCGGAGTTTTGAATCTGTATCTGCAGGCATGGGAAGAAGGGGTGAAGACGATTTACTATATTCGCTCCAGAAGCCTTGAAGTTGAGGAATGTGAGGTTTGCTCTTCTTAAGAACAATGTTGAAATCAGGAGGCTGACATGTCAGAACTAGTTAAGAAACCACTCTTTAATCCGGAGGGAGATATCGAAGTTACAAAACGAAAAATGATTGGGGGAAATACTACCAATCTGAATGATTTTAATCATATGAAGTATAATTGGGTCAGCGACTGGTACCGCCAGGCTATGAATAATTTCTGGGTGCCGGAGGAAATCAATCTGAGCGTTGACATCAAGGATTATAAAATGCTTCCTGCTGCAGAGCGCAGGGCTTATGATAAGATCCTGTCCTTCCTGATATTCCTGGACAGTATCCAGACTGCGAATCTGCCGAATATCGGAGAATACATTACTGCAAATGAGGTGAACCTGTGTCTGTCTATCCAGACATTTCAGGAGGCGGTGCACAGCCAGAGCTATAGTTATATGCTGGACACGATCTGTGAACCGCAGGAACGCAATGCCGTACTCTATCAGTGGAAGGAAGACCGGCATCTGCTGGAAAGAAATGAATTCATCGGAAAACTTTATAATGCATTTCAGGAGGAAAAAAGCCCGGAAATGCTGGCATGTACCCTAATTGCCAATTATATTCTGGAAGGGGTGTATTTCTACAGCGGGTTTATGTTCTTTTATAATCTTGGCAGGAACAGGAGGATGCCAGGATCTGTGCAGGAGATCCGATATATTAACCGGGATGAGAACACCCATCTGTGGCTGTTCCGTAGTATTTTGATGGAACTGAAAAAAGAGGAGCCATGGCTGTTTACTCCGGAGAGAACAAAAATTTACCGTAGTATGATCCAGGAGGGCTGCGAGCAGGAGATCCGCTGGGGGCATTATGTGATCGGGGATGATATACAGGGGCTGAACCGGGATATGATCACGGATTATATCCAGTATCTGGGGAACCTGCGGTGTAGAGGTCTGGAGCTGGATCCTATTTACGAAGGGCATGAGAAAGAACCGCAAAGCATGGCCTGGGTCAGTCAGTTTTCGAATGCTAATATGATAAAGACTGACTTCTTCGAGGCTCGGAGCACGGCTTATGCTAAGAGCAGCGCGCTTGTGGATGATCTTTAGGAGGGGCGCCTGTATGGAGTGTGCCTTCTGCCGCAGTCCGGGAAACTTCCCGGGCTACGGCAGGAGGCACATTCCATACAGGCTTGGTGCATCCAGGCGGAAGAACTTTATGCGGCGAGAGCTGACGGAGGCAGCGGATGGTGATGGAAATGGGGTGTGTTTTGGGCTGGAACAGGGGGTCTAAAATAGCAGGAGGCCGAAGTAGGTTACTGTGTTGGGGCCGTTTATGTAGCGGACTTTGGCTGTCCTGGAGAGGTGCTGGACGTTGATTCCGAAGCCTTCTACAGCGGGGGTGAGGGTTCCGGGCATGCGGCAGGGGGCGTCGGGGTATGTGCAGGTCTCGCAGTGGATACAACCTTCGTTGGAGAGCAGAAGGTAGGGGAAGCTGCTGCCAAGGAGTCCGCGCAGTCTTGCGGATACTTGTTCGAATTCTTTGTGGCCTTCCTGCATTCCTTCCACATCGAAGGAATCTTCCAGGTCGTATTTTCCGGTGAATACCATGCCGTTTTCAAATGCCAGACACCGTGCTTTGCATTCGCTGACGGTGCCTACGGCAGGGGGACAGGCCCAGGATTTTCCGTATTGGCCGCAGCCGTTTGACTGGCAGATTCTGCGGACTTCTTCCTGAAACAGGATGTCGGTGGTTGATATGAAACCATATTGGTAGATACCGATTTCTTTTAACTGGGACTCTCCCGGTATGTGGCAAAATGTTTTTTCTTCTGACATGATTGGTGATTCCTTTCAATTAACTTTTATTGACCCGGCAGTATGTGAATATGGCCGGATGTTACATTTTTGACAGTAGCGCTGTTGTAATAACTGTGCCTGTGGTAATTTATTCACCGGTCATTCCCTTATAAATCAGTTCCAGATACCTGACTGCCCGGTCCATCCCTAGATTGCTTATGTTCAGGATCATATCATGAGAACTGACAGCATCCCATTCATTTCCGGTATATGTCTCATAGTAATAACGGCGTTCTCTGTCAATCTTTTTCATCTTATCGGCGGCCTTCCGTTCAGTCAGTCCGTAGAGTTCCATGGTTCTCTTTACCCTGTATGCCTTGTCGGCACAGATGAAAACATTCAGGCATTCCGCCTGTTCCCGCAGCACATAATCCGCACATCTTCCAATAAATACAGCCGGTCCCTTTTGTGCCAGTTCGCGAATCAAATTACACTGTACATAGAACATTTTGTCAGTCAAAGGCTGTTGGTAATCTACTCGTCCAACATAGTCCATCATAGTTCCCGGCGGGTATGCGTATGTTGTTAAAAATCCGTTCAATGCAGTTTCATCCACGGAATTAGCCCTCTCTTCGCTGATGCCTATTTTTTCTGCTGCAAGTTCAACAAGATTTTTATCATATAATGGTAAATTCAACCGCTCCGCAAGCCGCGCACCTATTTCGCGCCCGCCACTTCCAAATTCCCTGCCTATCGTGATCATTACATTCTTTGACATAGTCTACAGCTCCTTTCTCTTATTTTAGGTTCGTCCTTTCTATCTACTTTTATTATACTTAATTTATTAGATAACAACAAGATGAATTTAAAGACTGCGAGAGGGGGCCACTGCTGCTCATACCTTTAGGATGTGTACAGTAACTGCGGGAGGATGACTGCACCTACCTCTTTATTTCGGCTCCTCCTTTCATAAGTCTAATCTTGTCTTTTGCTTCCGAATACAGTATGATTTATATATCATATATTTTTTCTGGCAATCGTACATAAAGCATAATTGCAGAGGAGCAGCAGGAATGGGAAGAGCGCGGAGAAAACGGAAGTTCGGTACAACTGAAAAACGGATGCTTACAGGCTGTTCTATGCTGGCAGTGAGCGCGGTTCTTACTGTACTCTCAGGGCAGTCCCCGGGGATGGCTGAATGGTATTCTACCCACATCTATCCGGTGATTGTGTCTGTGGTGGGGCGGGTTTCCGGATTATTCTCCTGTTCACTGGCTGAATTGTGCTTGTACGTTCTGGTGCTTTTGACAGTGGGTTCCCTGATCCATGCGGTTGTGGAAGCAGCCAGAAGCGGAAGCGGGGGCGCTGTCATGCTGCGGTGGGCTTCCGGCCTGTTTTTGACGGTCTCTGTTCTTATGCTTCTATACGTTGCAAACTGCGGCATTAATTACAGGCGGGGTTCATTCTCTGAAAAATCGGGCATTGAGACGGCTGCATATACGGTGGAAGACCTCAAACAGACCTGCCTGTGGCTGACTGAGGAAGTAAATGCAAGGGCCGGACAGGTGGAACGGGACGAGAACGGGGTGATGCTGCTGGAGAGTGCGGAGGAAAAAGATGCGGTGAAAGCCATGAAAGCGCTGGGCAGCCAGTATCCCGCGCTTGAGGGATATTACCCAAGACCGAAAGGGCTTCTCGTATCAGAGATTCTTTCCTATCAGGGGCTGACCGGTGTTTATGTTCCATTTACGGTAGAGGCGAATTATAACAAAGACATGACTGCTTACAATATACCGTTTACGGCCTGCCATGAACTGTCACACCTGCGTGGATTTATGCAGGAGGAAGAAGCCAACTTTATCGCATTTCTTGCGTGTAAAGATGCCGAACGAGGGGACTTTCAGTATAGCGGATACCTTATGGGCTGGATCTATAGTATGAATGCACTGCGACGTGCTGATGCAGAAGCATGGCAGGCGGTAAGGACGGCGCTCGATAAGAGTGTAGAGGCCGACCTCCAGGCTAACAGCCGGTTCTGGGCAAAGTATGACGGGGCAGTGGCGGAAGTGTCAAATAAAGTGAACGATACATATCTCAAGGCAAACGGTCAGGAAGACGGAGTAGAAAGCTATGACCGGATGGTGGACTTAATTGTGGGGTACTGGATGAAGTAGAATTTCTACTGGCGGTGAAGGTGTTTTTCAGGTCTGCGCAGCAAATGCGCAGACCCATCTGAACTGTTATAGTTTATAAAGAAAAATTGTTCAAAAGGCTTGATTTTTGAGGCGAGTTATGATAATATAGACAACGGTCACTGTAAAAGCGGTGGCACTTATAGAATAGATAATGGCTCCTTGGTCAAGCGGTTAAGACATCGCCCTTTCACGGCGGTAACACGGGTTCGATTCCCGTAGGAGTCATACTAAGGCGCAGTAGCCAAGCGGTAAGGCGTGGGTCTGCAACACCCTGATCACCGGTTCAAATCCGGTCTGTGCCTCTGGAAAAAGCCCGGAAATTCAAGATTTCCGAGGCTTTTTTGTTTTCCGGCAAAGAAAGACCTACCGGACGGGATGCATTCCGATCAGCTGGAAAGCCTGAGATCTTAAGATTATGCCAATGCAGCTTAAAACCAAACAATCCTGACGATACAGTGGAGGTACTGCCATGTACGAATTAAACCAAGCAGGCAAAAACAGTTATTATATCCAAAGCCCCGCAAAGATTGGGCTTTATAAGTTAAATGAGGCGGAGGTCTGCCTGATTGACAGTGGAAGCGATAAGGATGCTGGCCGAAAAGTCCGGCAGATTCTGGACAAGAACGGCTGGCGCCTGACTGCCGTCTATAATACCCATTCCAATGCAGATCACATTGGCGGCAATCAGTACCTGCAGGGACAGACTGGATGCATGATCTATGCTCCGGGAATCGAACGTGATTTTACAAATTCCCCTGTCCTTGAACCCGCATTTCTTTATGGTGGTTATCCGCCAAAGGACTTAAGGCACAAGTTTTTGATGGCAAAGCCCAGTCATGCAGAGTATCTGCGGAGAGAAAACCTGCCGGAAGGACTGAGCATAATTCCGCTGCCGGGACATTTCTTTGATATGGTGGGATTCAGGACATCCGATGACGTGGTTTATCTTGCAGACTGTCTGTCCAGCAGGGAGACGCTGGAGAAATATCAGATCGGGTTTATCTATGATGTTGCGGCTTATCTCGATACCCTGGAAAAGGTAAAAAGGATGGAGGCGTCGATGTTCGTCCCTGCGCACGCAGATGCAGTGGAGCAGATTGCGCCGCTGGCCCAGCTGAACATAGATAAGGTAAATGAAATCGCAGACAGGATTACAGAGATCTGTAAAGTGCCATGCTTATTTGAACAGGTGTTGCAAAAGCTGTTTTTGGGCTATGGACTTACTATGAACTTTGAGCAGTATGTGCTGGTTGGAAGCACAGTACGGTCGTATTTAGCCTGGCTAAAGGACGGGGGGCGGGTAGAAGTGCTCTTTGAAAACGGGCAGTTGTTGTGGAAATCATAGAGTTACTATACACGGCCTATAGGCCGTGAACAGTAACATCATAGATAAAATGGATTGTAAGGTTGATTGACATCCGGCAGGTAAAAGACTATGATAGTTTTATAAATCAGTGAAACAAATCAACCATATGCTGAAGTGTTTTGATCCTTTATTTTTCAGCTTTGCTGAAAACCTGCCAACAGGGTATGCGTTACGGTGTGCCCTTGTGCGTACTTCAGTATATAACTTAAGAAAGGAGACTTCCGATGTTTGAATGTGCATTTATCTATGTAGCAGAGGGCGTGAACGAAGAGATGAAAAAGGTAGTTATCCCATGTGCGGAGCTCAACTTGAATGTGGTCGGCGTTGAAAACTATGAGGAAGCAGAAATCGCGGCCAAAGAAATGGCGGCCAAGGGCTGTAAAGCAATTGAATTATGCGCAGGGTTTGGTTACGAAGGTGTTGCCAGAGTTAAAAAAGCGGTTGGCCCGGATATCGCGGTAGGAGCAGTAAAATTTGACTGCCATCCGGCTTTCGGATATAAAAGCGGTGACGAAATGTTTCAGTAGTTTTGACGACACGAAACTCCAGGGTAAAAGAAAGAGCGCTTTCAGCTTTGTGCTGAAGGCGCTTTGTGCGTAAGAGGCAGGCGGCATGGGTTTCGCAAGTTAATGCAATAGCCGCAAATAAAAAATAAACTCTTTTAAAGCCGGAGTAATCTCTTCGGCTTTATTTTTTATGCAGCAGACGGGAAGGTTCACTTTTGGAACCAAAGGAATTACGGCTATATTTTCACTGTGGAAGGTCTGAAAGTTTTTCTTTGGCAGCAGGCTGATACCGTCTCCGATCGAGATTGAGCTGATAATGGATTCAACCCTTCCGGTGCGCAGTATTTGAGGATTGATTTTGTTTTTATGGAACAGCCTGAGACAGAGCTGGTGAACGGTAGTGTAGGGATTCATCAGAATAAAGGACTCCTGGCTGCATTCCTGAATGGTAATTTCCTGCTTATCGGCAAGCGGGTGGCCGGAAGGCACTACAACGACCAGTTCGTCCTGTGCGACTTCCCAGGTACGGTGCAGTTTGGTATCGGCAAGGCCTTCTCTTGCGATAATCACATCGTATTTCCCCATTGCAAGACCTTCCAGAAGTTCATTTTCCTCCAGCTCGTCAAGATGAATCATAATATCCGGATGGAGCTTGGAAAATTCCCGGAATCGGGGGATAAACTGATACTGGTTCAGAATCGGCAGTATCCCGATGTGAAGTTTGAGCTGCTTGGATTGCTGATAGGTTCTCAGCTGTTTCATCAGCTGGTGGTACTGAGTGGCGAGCGGCAATGAATTTTTATAGAAAAACTGACCCGCATCCGTCAGATGTGCTGTTCTTTTACTTCTGTCAAAAAGCTGCACGTCCAATTCTTTTTCAAGCTTTATAATCTGTTTGGAAAGTGAAGATTGAGAGATATGTAAGGATTCTGCCGCGTCAAAGAAAGTTTTGTGTTTTACAATCTCAATAAAATAATCCAATTGTTCAAATGTCATATGATCTCTCCTTTGATTCATTCCATTCTGGAATGAATTATAACACAAGTTGAATTGATTCACCAGATAAATAGCATTAAAATGAAATCAATCTAAAAGCAATATAAAAGCAAAGGAGAGAATGAAATGGAGAAAAAAGTAGTGGATCTCAGAAGCGCGTTGGAATTGTTGAGGGAAATGCCCGGACAGTTGATTGAGACGGATGTACCTGTTGAGCCGATGGCAGAATTGTCAGGAGTATACCGTCATGTAGGAGCAGGCGGTACGGTAATGCGTCCGACAAAAGAAGGTCCTGCGATGATCTTTAATAACATTAAAGGCCATCCGGATGCACGGGTAGCGATCGGGGTTATGGCAAGCCGCAAGAGGGTGGCAGCACTGTTCGGATGCAAACCGGAAGAGGTTGGCAAGATGCTATACAAAAGCGTAGACAATCCGATTCCTCCGGTTCTTGTAAAAGATGCACCGTTATGCCAGCAGGTAGTACATAAAGCAGAAGATCCTGATTTTGATCTTTTTAAACTGGTTCCGGCTCCAACAAACACACCTGTAGATGCGGGTCCTTACATCACACTTGGTATGTGCTATGCAACTCATCCGGAGACTGGACTGAGTGATGTTACCATTCACCGCCTCTGCATTCAGGGAAAAGATGAACTCTCTATTTTCTTTACACCTGGTGCACGTCACATCGGCGCTATGGCAGAGCGTGCAGAAGAACTGGGACAGAAACTTCCGATCTCCATCAGTATAGGTGTAGATCCGGCCATTGAAATTGGTTCCTGCTTCGAGGCTCCTACAACACCAATGGGATATGACGAACTCGCAGTAGCCGGTGCACTGAGAGGAGAACCTGTAGAACTGTGCCAGTGCCTGACTGTAAATGAGAAAGCAATCGCTAACGCAGAATATGTAATTGAAGGCGAGATCCTTCCGAATGTACGTGTAAAGGAAGACCAGAACAGCCATACAGGCTATGCAATGCCTGAGTTCCCGGGATATACAGGACCGGCATGTGATCAGTGCTGGACAATCAAGGTAACAGCAGTGACTCATAGAGAGAAACCAATCATGCAGACCTGTATCGGACCAAGCGAAGAGCACGTATCTATGGCCGGCATTCCAACAGAAGCAAGTATCTACGGAATGGTAGAAAAAGCAATGCCTGGCAAACTCCAGAACGTGTACTGCGCATCTGCAGGCGGTGGAAAATATATGGCGGTAATGCAGTTTAAAAAGACCGTTGCAAGTGATGAAGGAAGACAGAGACAGGCAGCATTGGTTGCATTTACGGCATTTAGTGAATTGAAGCATATCTTCCTTGTAGATGAGGATGTGGACTGCTTTGATATCAATGATGTGCTCTGGGCCATGAACACCAGATTCCAGGGAGATGTAGATATTATTACCATCCCGGGCGTAAGATGCCATCCGCTGGATCCATCAAATGATCCTGCATGCTCACCGAGTATTAAAAACCGCGGAATCGCCTGCAAGACAATCTTTGACTGCACCGTGCCGTTTGACCAGAAAGAAAGATTTAAGAGAGCACAGTTTATGGACGTTGATCCAACACATTGGGTGAAAGACTGAGGATATAAGCTATGGAAAAGAAGAGGATTATAATAGGAGCCACAGGGGCAAGCGGACTTCCTATACTGCATACTTGCCTGGAATTAATTCGGGAAGCCGAAGATTACGAATCTTACCTGATCATGAGTGATTCGGCAAAAATAACGCTGAAGCAGGAGACTTCCTATACGGTGGAAGACATATGCCAAAGCGCGGATCATGTACTGAACATGACCGAGATCGGAGCCGCTCCTGCGAGTGGGTCCTTCCGTACAGAGGGGATGCTCATTGTACCCTGCAGTATGAAGACAATAGCCGGAATTCACGGCGGGTATGCAGATAATCTGATTCTTCGGGCAGCAGACGTAACAATAAAGGAGCAGAGGCCTCTGGTGCTGGCGGCAAGAGAGACCCCCTTAAGCCCGATCCATCTGAGAAATCTTTACGAACTTTCTATGATGCAGGGAGTCCGGATTATCCCGCCAATGATGACCTTCTATCACAGGCCGGAAAATATTGACGAGATGATCTATCACACTGCAGCAAAACTGGTAGAGCCATTTGGAATAGATGCCAGGAAATTTCGAAGATGGAATGGACTATAACATTATAACATTAAATTTTACAGAAATACAACAGGCTGTAATAAAATCGGTGCAGTCCTGCAAATTTGAGAGGAAGAGGAGTAAGTGACATGCCAATAGGAGTAATTATAAATGCATTGTCCGTCGTAATCGGCGGAGTATTAGGAACGGTACTGAGCAAGAAACTGTCAGCAGAATTCAAAGCACAGATTACGATGGTATTCGGAGTGTGTTCCATGGGAATGGGAATCAGCACCATCGGATTAATGGAAAATATGCCCGCTGTAATCTTTGCGATTGTAATCGGAACAGGGCTTGGACTTGTCATCCATCTTGGCGCCGGCATCAATAAAGGTGCAGCCGGTATGCAGAAGATGATCAGTAAGTTTGTAAAAGGTTCCAACAGCTCATTGCCGGAAGAAGAATTCATGAGTACCCTCATTACAATTATTGTACTGTTTTGTGCAAGTGGTACAGGTATCTATGGATCTATCGTGGCGGGAATGAGCGGAGACCACTCCATTCTGATCTCCAAATCAATCCTGGACTTATTTACAGCAGCTATTTTTGCATGCAATCTGGGTGCAGTGGTATCCCTGATCGCAGTGCCGCAGTTTATAATCTTCGCTTTACTGTTTTTCGGAGCAACCATCATCTTCCCGCTTACTACACCGGCGATGATTAATGACTTCAAGGCTTGCGGCGGATTTCTGATGCTGGCAACCGGTTTCCGCATGGTAAACATAAAGAAGTTCCCAACAGCAGATATGATACCCGCGATGATTATTGTAATGCCGTTGTCCTATCTGTGGGTGACGTATATAATGCCGCTTGTTTCTTAAATTACGGACTATTTAAAAACGCAGATATGGTAAGGGAACATAACAGTTAAGACCGGCCTGGACTGTACCGTAGGAAATAAAATAGATACATAGGAGTATGTAAGATGGAATGGATAATTATACTGTCATTTGCAACGTTAAAAATTCAAGTGAAACGGCTGGGAGAGGATTATTTTATCATCATGCAGGGCGGTGACAAGCCGCATATCGGATGTACGGTTCTCTCCATACCCAGACCCTCTCTGAGCGGAGATGGGAGCATCAGCGTTACATCCTCCACACTGAATGTGACGGGGCATAAAGACGACATTATCTGCCGCTATGTGGCGGAAGAGGTATGCCGGAAAAAGAATGCAGTAACGGTGTGCAGCGGTGGTTTTCACACAGACGGAATCACAGAAAAAGAGATTATAGAAGTACAGCAGACCGTGAAACAATTTGCAGCAGACCTGGAAATTCCCTAGTACATCGTAAAATAAGTAACTGCCTCATAAGCTGAGATAAATTTTCAAGAGTGCTGCTCTGCAAACGCAGGCGTAGTGTGGGCTACGCTGAGGCTTGTGGAGCAGTGCTATCGGAAATTTAGGTCGGCTTATGTGGCAGTTAATTATTATACGATGTACTAGTACATCAGTGTATTAATATTTCGGTAACAAGTGTCTGATACCTGCGTATACCGGATCGGCCATATAGTTACAGATTCAGAATAAATAAGCTCTCTTCGTAAATACTTTATAGGAATATGTTTTTAAAGCGAAACGTATCTGAAATCGTATTTTTGGAAGGGGGCTTTTTTATGTGGATCATTAACGGAAAAATCTATACCATGGCAGGGAAGGTATATGAAAATGGATATGTAAGAATCAAGGGGAAAATCATTGATGCAGTCGGACCCATGGAGCATGCGGTCGAAATAGGGCTGCCGGATCTGGGAGGCCTGAAGAAGGATGAAACTTCTTCCGGTAAGAGAAGTTTGTCTTCTTTATCCGGCGGGACCCGACGGACAATTTCGGATAAAGAGGGCGGGGGTACTGCAGAGGATGAATATGACGAAGCGGTACTGGATGTACATGGTGCATGGGTGCTTCCCGGTCTGATCGAGGCACACGCACACATAGGCCTGACGGAAGAGAAGAGCGGGACCATCGGGGATGACTGCAATGAGATGACGAATCCTGTCCTCCCGGCAATCCGTGGGCTGGATGCGGTGAATCCCATGGATCCGGCATTCCACGATGCGATCCAGGCGGGAATCACCTCAGTAATGGCCGGGCCCGGCAGCGCAAATGTCGTGGGCGGTCAGTTTGTATTTATGAAGACACATGGGCGCTGTGTGGATGAAATGATTGTCAAAAGCCCGGCGGCTATGAAGGTAGCATTCGGGGAAAACCCAAAGACAACCTATGGGGAACAGAATACATGTCCTTCTACAAGGATGGGAACAGCCTATATGCTGAGGAAAGCGCTGTTTGATGCCAGAAAGTATCTGGAAAAACGGGAGAGCGGCAATCTGGAGGAACAGGATTTTGATATGGAGCCGTGGATTCCCGTGCTGAAGAAGGAAATCCCCCTGAAGGCTCACGCACACAGGGTGGACGACATCTTTACCGCCATACGGATTGCAAAGGAGTTTGATGTGGATATCACCATAGATCATTGTACCGACGGGCATCTGATCGCGGAAGAGATCGCAGCGTCGGGATATCCGGTGATTGTAGGGACGGATCTGACTTCCCGATCCAAGGTAGAGGTAGAGTATATGAGTTTTAAGACGGCCGGGGTTCTCGCTGACGCGGGAGTGAAGATTGCGGTGACAACGGATCACCCGGTCGCTTTGATCCAATATCTCCCTATTTGTGCGGGGTACTCTGTAAAATACGGGCTGCCTATGGAAGAAGGGCTGAAAGCGCTGACCATAAATCCGGCGCAGATCTGCCGGACGGATGACCGCGTAGGCAGTCTTGAGCCAGGAAAGGATGCGGATATTGCGGTGTTTGACGGAAATCCTATGGAGGTATTTACGCAGACTTTATATACAATCGTGGATGGGGAGATTGTCTATGATAAGGAGAGCAGTTCCTGTCAGGGATAATCCGGATGATTCGAGGTGCCGCAGTGTTTCAGGCAGAGACGCCGGCCTGGTTACACAAAGTAATTTATCATAATTTTATAGGGCTGAATTCCGCTTAGATATAAAGGGAGTCAGTCCTTTTATCTGCTCAGAAATTCCTGTATATATTTCATACTAATGAAAGAATACACATCCCGGTCCAGTTGATCCTTAACACAGATTACTACATAGACGAAACAGCTTTTACAGGTTATAATGTGATTTATATCAAATTGATTATGGAGGAAAAAGAATATGGATGCGCTTTTGTTTGATATGGATGACACGCTGTACGATCACCTGGAACCCTTTGCTCTGGCATATGAGGATATGTTTGCAGGGACATACGCGATTTCCGTGGAGCATTTATTTTTTATAAGCAGAAAATACAGCGATAAAGCCTTTGAACGTCTGCAGTGCGGCGGGATTACCATGGATGAATTATGCATTTACAGAATACAGAAGGCCTTTCAGGAGCTTCATATAGAGATCCCGGCAGGGCAGGCCCGGGAGTTCCAGCGACGGTATGCCGGGTATCAGATGAAAGTCAGTATATCCGAAAAGATGAAGGGAATTCTGTCTTTTTGTAAGGAAAGAATTCCGATGGGAATCATAACAAATGGCACAGCCGACCACCAGAGGCCCAAAATAGAGCAGCTTGGTATCAGGCAATGGATTCCAGATCAGAACATCTTCATATCGGAAGAAATGGGAATGGACAAACCGGACAAGCGCATTTTCTGTAAAGCCTGTGAACGAATGGGTATTGCCCGGGAAAATGTGTGGTTTGTAGGGGACTCCTACGTTAACGATATAGAAGGCGCTCAAAACGCCGGTCTTCATACCATCTGGATCAGGCGCAGAAGCCACAATCAGCAGACCGGAAGTGTGAGCCCTGACCACTGCGTAAAGACTGAAGAGGAACTCTACATGTTATTGCAGAAGCTCCTCGCTGCAGGAAACTAACCCCCACGCCTCCTGCCAGCGTACAAAAAAAGCCTTCCGTCCCTGCATATCCAGTGCGGGAACAAAAGGCTCTGTTGCGAAAGCCATTAGAGCAAAATATACAGCACAAGAAGCAGTGCACTGGTAATCACAAAAGGCTTTTGAATTTTCTGAGCAATTCTATTCGCCTTCGGACTGGAAATCCAAAAAAGCGTCATATAAACAACCGAGCATATCAAAGCGGCGATCAATACCATAAATTTCAACATCATTTGTCCTCCCACAAGTATTACATACCGTTCTTATTATAAACAATTCAAAGCAAGAAAACTACTTCCATTTTATGTCAGACAAATTAATATTCCCAGCCTCGTTACTATTTACGGCCCAGGGGCCGCGCATAGTAACCCAGCCTCACAGACTTGGGCTGTTCTCCGGCCCGGCCTGTTCCGCATATCCAAAAGGTTGGAAATCACGCTGATAAATACAAGATTTTCAGGCTCTCGGATTTGTGGTAGAATGAAAGAAACAGTAAACTGACAAGGAGGCCATAGAAGGCGTACGAAAGGAGGAGCACATAATGAGTGACATAATGGAATTTGCAGACAGAAAAGAATTCAGGCAATGGCTTTCTGACCATTACCTGTCAAATGCCGGCGTTTGGCTTCTGTTTGGAAAAGCGGGAGGGCCGAAAACAATAAAGGCAAGCGAAGCGCTTGAAGAAGCCCTTTGCTTTGGCTGGATTGACGGACAGATGCAAAGCATTGATGACAAAACATACAAGAAATATTTTTCTTTACGCAGGAAGAACAGTAAATGGTCGGATAAGAACAAGGCGTTGGTTAAAAGCCTTGAAGAACAAGGACTTATGACCGATTGGGGCAGGAAGAAAATAGAGGAAGCGAAAGAGAACGGACAATGGGATGCTCCCAAATCCCCGACGGGGACAGAGGAACAGATCGCCTTTTTATCTGATTTGCTAAAAGTCTACGAGCCCGCTTATGCAAATTTTCAAGCAATGCCCTTATCAGTCAAGAAAACCTACACGCGGGCATATTTTGACGCAAAGACAGATGCCGGACGGGAAAAGAGAATCGCCTGGATGGTGGATAGGCTCAATAGAAATCTAAAACCGATGTAAAGGTTATGTACGCCTTCTTGGGTATAAGCCGCACTTGCATAACTGGGGAAACAGCAAAGCCAGCCGAGGCAGTTAACGAACAAGACGAACGGCTCTTTTTCTCAATACTTCCCCATCTTGTCCAGCACATCCAAAGCGATTTCGGCCGCCTTACTGCCGGATGCATTTTTTTCATTTTGAATCTGAACGGCGAAGAAAGACACATGGCCGTCCTGGCTGACAAATCCTGTAAACCATCCGTTTATTTCCTGACCGTCCACTGCTCCGGTCCCGGTTTTTCCATAAAGTGAGGCGTTGCCTTTGGATGCAAGATACATCGCATTTTTCACCGCATCTATATTTTCTGAATGAAATCCAAATTCATTGTAGTAGAATTTTTTCAAAAGAGATACTTGCTCAACGGGGGAGATTTTGAGTGATGATTCCATCCAGTAAGAGTCCGTCCCTCCGCTCACATCCTGATTGCCATATCCGATTCTTCGAAAATAGTCTTTCACCGCAGACTGACCGGCCTGTCGGTCGATCGATTGAAAATACCAGTTAACGGAGTTTCGCATAGCAGAATTCAGGTTCTGGTCTGTATTCCATGCGTCAAAAGGCCATTTGGTTCCATCCCAGCCCATATGTGTATGCCCGGGCGTGATGATCCCGGTTTCCAGCCCAAGGAGCGCATCGAATATTTTATACGTGGAGTTGGGAGAGACTCTGCGCGAAGCCATTTCCTGATTGTAAATCTGCCAGATATTTGTTTCGGTGTCAAACAATACAAAACTGCCATCATATCCCTGAAAATAGGATTCGAGATCTATATATTCTGTGGTTTCTCCGGTATTCTGGAAGGAATCATACTCCTGTACGCCGGCGTTGATAGATAAAATGGGAGAGAGGCCCAGCAAAACGACGGACGGAAGCAGGCATAGCAAAACCCCTTTGATTTTAGCGGATCTGGACTGAGGGCGGTAATCAGCGATGTGCAGAATTCTTCTTGTAATTTGTTTTTTGTTTCCTGCCATGGGGGCGGAATAGGAGGGGGGAGCACAAGTAAGTCTTGAGGCAAGGTTGATCAGGGTGATTCCATATTCTGTATACTCTTCTTTAGCGAGCATCTGCAGAACAGCGGCATCGCAAGCGATCTCCCGGTCACACTGCATTTTTTTCATCGCATACCAGACCAGGGGGTTAAACCAGTATACGAACTTTGAAAGATTTATAATATGATTTGCCAGGGCATCTCTGTGCCGGTGATGCTGTAACTCATGCAGAAGCATAAAACGCAGTTCTTTCCCGCTTATCGTGCCGCTGTGAAATTCTGAGACCAGATGAAGGGGAAGATATATGCGGGGGTGGATCAGACCTGTAGTAATCGGGGAACTCAGGTATGAAGTACTGTAGACTGGGAGCGCCTTTTTCAAATGCATTTCGTTTACACAGTTGTGATAAAGTGCGAGGATGTTTTTATTTTGGAGCAAAAGTGCAGAACGTTCCAACCGACAGAGGCGTAATCGGGAGCGAAGAAAATATAGAGCCATTGCCAGCATTCCGGCAAACCAGACGGCAGAGAGAGCTCCGGCAATAACAGCCCCCCTATTGTGGGAAACAGACATGGCGAAATCATTCATCCAACCTGCTGCGGTGGACACTGCATTTCCTGCATCGGCAGCATCAATGCGGCCCCCGGAAAGTTTAGAGGGGGAGCCGGATCCCAACAGGGAAAGGATCTGGCTGAACCCAATGGGAACCGGCGGCAGAAAGGGTACGGCAAATATTGCCTGCAGAAGAAACCAGAGGTTGTACTGCATGCGGGCTGAAATATGATTTTTGAGAAGCCGCTTCGCGGCGAACATGATACATATAAAGAGAGCGATAAAAAAGTTACAGATAAAAAATCGGATGCCAAAACCGGTCACATTACTTTCCTCCCTCTTTGGATTGTTCTGCGAGCAGGCTGCGCAGGGCTTCGATATCGGATTCGGTTAAGTTATCATGTTCCAGATAAGAAGATACCATGGCGGTAATATCCCCATGAAAGTAGCGCTCTAAAAAAGAAGTGCTTTTTTGGTTGATATACTCTTCTTCCATCACAAGCGGGCTATAGATAAATACCCTGCCCTTTTTTTCAAAAGAGAGTGCGCCTTTATTCACCAGGCGTTTCAGCAGAGTCTGTATTGTTTTGGGGCTCCAGGTGGTATGGGCTGTTAAATAGTCGGTCACTTCATTTGTACTGACCGGTGCACGTTTCCATACGACCTTCATTACTTCAAATTCTGCTTCTGAAATCTGAGGCAGTACCGTCATGTTTATTCCTCCATTAACTCTTACGTATGTAATATAAACATTATAATCTTCCGGGGGGGAGTCTGTCAAACAATGCAGAGACGGCAGGGGCGTATGCTTGCGGCTGCAGGGGTGAAGCAAAGGGGTCAGACCCCTCTGCAAAAGGGACGATCCCTGGTGAGGCAGTGTGTTTGTATGCCTGAGTTTGAATCGGGAGCCTTATCTTGCAAAAACGTAAGGTTAAGCCGTTTGATTGAAAGACTTATGCAAGGCTTTCACAAATTTACTGTGATAGAATAAAAGTGTATTTAGGCGCAAAGAGTTTTCTTTTATCAGACAGGAGGCCGGTCTATGATAAAGCAAAAGACAGTGGAGATACTGGGTAAATTAGTGACAGGGATTATATTATTATTCCTTGGGACTCTGTTTGTGGTGGTGGGAGTCTTCCTGGGATTTGCAGACAGTTTACTGCGAAAATTTGATAAATGCAGTTTGAAGAAATGAACTGTTTTATAAATAATAAATATTGGTAAGTCTTTCTGCCGGTGTTTACAAAATCACCTGAAACATACTATAATCAGGGCAGCGTTACATCTCCCTCCGGAAGATTGTAATTACCCCTGAAGCTAACGGAATAGGAGAGACGTGGAATGTTTAATCCGGAAAGGATCAGTAAAGGAGGCGGCAATATGGAATTCAGCCATGAGTTGATTGTGCCGAATGAAGATTTACCTTTTAAGGTATTTGTCTTTGAGGGCAGGGAAGGCAATTATTTCCGTGATAAGCACTGGCATCGTTCGGTGGAAATATTTGCGGTATTTGAAGGAGAGCTCTCTTTTTATATAAATGAGGAAAAGTATCCTCTCAGACCGGGGGAATTCATGCTGGTGAATTCCAATGAGATCCATTCCGTGGATTCTCCGGAGCCCAATATGACGGTTGTTGTACAGATTCCGCTGAAGGTTTTTGAGAAATACTATACAGGAGAGCAGTTCATCCGTTTTACCCATGATTCAAAATCCCAGGATGAGAGGGTGATGATCCTGATTTCTTCTATTTACCGGGCATATACCGAGAAAAAGTGCGGATATGACCTGAAAGTACAGGGGATGTTTTATGAGCTTTTGTACTTACTGGTAACCAGATACCGGGAGATGGAAGTGAGCCGGGAGATGGTAAGGAAAAACCGTAAACTGAACAGGCTGTCTGTCATTACGTCCTATGTGAAAGAGCATTACACGGAAGAGATTTCGCTGGAACGGCTGGCGGAGATCTTTGGCTATTCTCCTGCTTATCTCTCCAGGATGTTTCAAAAGTATGCGGGAATCAATTATCTGACCTATCTGCAGAGCATTCGGGTGGAATACGCATACCAGGAACTGGCAAATACGGAACGGACGATCAGTGAGATTGCGCTGGATCATGGATTTCCGAACAGCAAGGCTTTGGCCAAGGCGTTTCGCAAAAAGTACGGAATGCTGCCAAGCGAGTTTAGAAAAAAGACAAAAAAGTGCCATTGATTAGATAAATATTTGGTCGAAAAGTACAGAATATGCTGATAAAATTACCTCATAAGGATAAATATGAATAAATTTTTGTTTTTAGGAGGGATAATGATGGATATTCAAAAAGTAACGGATTCTTCGTTTGGCAAATACGGAAGAGTGCTGCAGGGCTATTCTATCTGCAGAATTCTGAAGGAGATGGAGCACACGCCTCTGCCGAAAGAAGTAATTTACGTAGCATCTGTAGAAGAGATGGAGGCCCTTCCGGAAGCGGAAGCCTTTAAAAACCGGGCATTTGGGGGACTCCCGATCGAAATCGGATACTGTAATGGAGATAATCATAAGCTGAACGGGCTGGAGTACCACCGTTCATCTGAGATTAATATTGCGGTGACCGATATGATTCTGCTGCTCGGTTCCCAGCAGGATGTGGGAACGGATTTTACGTATGATACTTCGAAGGTGGAGGCGTTTTATGTGCCTGCGGGAACGGTGGTGGAGATGTATGCGACCACGCTGCACTATGCGCCTTGTACCGCACAGCCGGGAGGATTCAGATGCGTTGTAATTCTGCCGGAGGGCACCAATACGGATCTGACATTCACTCCGGGCACCGAGGGCGAGGATTGTCTGATCACCGCGAAGAATAAGTGGCTGATCGCCCATGAGGATGCAAAGATCGAGGGTGCTTTTTGCGGACTGAAGGGCGACAATATTACGTTGGATTAAAAACAGACTGTACATATAGGCCGGAAGAACCGGGTTCATGCGGAGGGATCCTATAATATTCTGTTATTAAAGAAACGAATAAATTTATTTATAAAGAAAGGTAGGTACATGATTATGAATAACATGCCGGAATTGAAAATTGGAGTTGTAGCTGTCAGCAGGGATTGTTTCCCGGAGAGTTTGTCGGTAAGCAGGCGCGAGGCGCTGATGAAGGCTTATCACGAGAAATACGGGGAAGAGGGAATCTATGAGTGCCCGGTCTGTATCGTGGAGAGCGAGCTCCACATGGTACAGGCGCTGGAAGATGTGAAGAATGCCGGATGTAATGCACTTGTTGTTTATCTTGGGAACTTCGGGCCGGAGATTGCAGAGACATTGCTTGCAAAGCACTTTGACGGGCCGAAGATGTTTATTGCAGCGGCGGAGGAGCGCGGAGACAATCTTGTACAGGGGCGCGGGGATGCTTACTGCGGCATGCTTAATGCAAGCTACAACCTGAAACTGCGCAATATTAAAGCATATATCCCGGAATACCCGGTTGGCACAGCAGAAGAATGTGCTGATATGATTTATGAATTCAGGCCAATCGCGAGGGCTGTTGCAGCGCTCAATGATTTGAAGATTATCAGCTTTGGACCGCGTCCGCTTAATTTCCTTGCATGCAACGCACCGATTAAGCAGCTTTACAATCTGGGCGTTGAGATAGAAGAAAATTCTGAACTGGACTTATTTGAAGCATATAACAAACATGCAGGGGACGAGAGAATTCCGGCTATTGTAAAAGAGATGGAAGAAGAACTCGGTGCAGGGAACAAAAAGCCGGAGATCCTTGCAAAGTTAGCGCAGTATGAGATCACCCTGAAGGATTGGGTGGAGGAGCACAAAGGTTACAGAAAATATGTGGCAATTGCAGGCAAATGCTGGCCGGCGTTCCAGACACAGTTTGGCTTCGTTCCATGCTATGTAAACAGCCGTTTGACCGGACAGGGAATTCCGGTATCCTGTGAAGTCGACATTTATGGGGCTTTAAGTGAATTTATCGGAACCGTAGTAAGCGAAGATGTCGTTACCCTGCTGGATATCAACAATACAGTACCGGCAGATATGTACAAAGAGGAGATTGAGGGCAAATACAACTACACACACAAAGATACTTTTATGGGCTTCCACTGTGGAAATACCGCATCCAGCAAGCTTTCCTTCTGTGAGATGAAATACCAGATGATCATGGCAAGAGCGCTGCCGGAAGAAGTGACACAGGGAACGCTCGAAGGCGATATCGTACCGGGAGATATTACATTCTTCAGACTTCAGAGCACAGCGGACTGTAAGCTGCGCGCATACATAGCCCAGGGAGAAGTACTTCCTGTAGCAACCCGCTCCTTTGGGGCTATAGGCATCTTTGCAATTCCGGAGATGGGAAGGTTCTACCGCTATGTATTAATTGAGGGCAACTACCCGCATCATGGT